>JBIIVH010000040.1:0-41152 GCA_044339525.1 Silvanigrellaceae bacterium
CTCCAGATTTGCATCCAGATTACCAAGGACCCGCACTCTGTCTTTACTTCTTATTTGGTTTTCAATCATCTCACCACCGCAACTTCCGTTGCACTGTGGTGAAGACGTCTTCTAGGGGAACTCTTTCACTTTGTCAAGAATGGATTTTCTTCTTGTTTTTTTTCTCATTCCCTAATTTGCAATATATCCATAAAATAGTCATGCAAATGAGGGTTTAGTTTAGAATTTATTTCAAATCGAACTCAAAAATATCGCCTCAAAACCAACCATATGGGTTTTTGATGGCTCCAAACTGTGGCGTTTAAGATACGCTAGCTTAACGGGCGGTTTTTAGCGAAATGAGATTTTACCTAACATTTTGTTTAATAAAAGATTTTGGTGAAATAACCTTACAAATTGAGGTTTAGCCTGCGTCTTCAAATTTCGTCTCTGGGGAAGTCACCTGCACAACACCCTCCTCCGAGTCTTTTGCTCTCTGGTCCAAGCTGTCCAGTTCTGGCATTTTTTCTCCAGGTTTATTACCATATTTACTGTGTAATATGGATGCCAGTTCGTTTAATTTCGTCACCAGATTCTGAAAATCGTCTTTCTGTCTGATGTGAATCCTAACCCCGTAATTGCCTCTAGATAATTCACTTACAAACCGCATGATGCTGATCATCGGTCCATACATCTTGTGCGTTCTACGGACCACCAAAAACATCATACTCAGAACAAACAGAATGAGAGTGGCACCTATTATGTATCCGTTTTTCATAAAAACATCATTATTAACAAGATCTTCTGATTCTGCTACCTTAAAAAAGTCAACCACTTGCTCGTACTGCTCCCTAAAAGCCATTGTATAGAGGTAGGCAAGAAGTGTAACAAACACCATACATAGGGAAACCACATGTAAGCCGAAACGAATTTGCTTAAAGGGTTCAACTAAATATGCAGAAAGGCTTCTCCTTTTTGCTCTCATTAAAATCTTCTCCTTTGCCTAGTTTTCTTGTAGAAACAGTAAGTGCATTACTCTTATGTTACACTCGAAGGCCCTTTTAAAGGAAATACACTCCTTTCCGAAACGGGAATTTGGCGCTCCACCGTGGCCTTGGGCCTTAGTTAAGGCTCTCCAAGCCTACCGGAAGACCTATGAACTTTCCTTCTTCAGTCCGCACAATTTTTGCGGTAGAACAGGAATTATCGTGGGTTAGAAATATCATTCCTCCCACTTCGCTCAAGTAATTCAACAATTCCTTCTTTTCTTCAATTACAAGCTCGGCATATCTGTCGTAACCCATGGTAATCGGTAAGTGAATCCAAGGAATCCCCGGAACCAGGTCCGCACCAAAAACCAATGGGCCTACAGAAGTGTCTAATTGGGCAAGCATCATTCCAGGGGAGTGCCCAGAAGAATACCTTAAAGTAACATTAAGATTTCCAATTTTAAACTCGCTGTCACTTGTAAGCACTAGACGTCCAGAATCTTTTAAGAGTTGTTGCATTACTGGAATGTAAGAGGCCCTATCTCTGGCATGCGGGTCTACAGCGCGATTCCATTGTGTATGAGAGACTAAAAATTTTGCATTTGGAAAAAGAAGTCTAGTTTCACCGAGTTCAAAAGGAGTCAGGATTCCGCCAGCATGGTCAAAGTGAAGATGGCTCAAAACCACCCAGTCGATACTTTCCGGATCCAGACCTAGCCTACCTAATCCCTCCAGAAGCAAATGCTCTTCCCCCTGAATTCCATACCTTTGTCTTAATTTTGGCTCAAAAAAAGTTCCTGTTCCCGCTTCAAATAGAATGTTTTTTCCTTCCTCAGTTTTTACTAGAAGACTTCGACAGGCAAGTGGAATTCTATTGTTTTCGTCAGGATTTATCCATTTTTCCCACATGGCTTTGGGAGCATTTCCAAACATAGCGCCCCCATCTAGCATCTGACCATTTCCCTCAATACTAAAAAAACGCATTTGATTCAGCTCCTTCTTTTTCTATTTATGTTTTAACCCATCGCAGAACCTATGTTTTTTGCAACTAACCCAGCAATTTTGAGATTTTTACTTTAGTTTTGCAAAACTGGCAACGATATCCCAATTAGCATGAGCAGCCCAAGCTAATCCCAAGGAATGAGGCACCTATGAAAAACCAGAAACCACTATTTAAAGCAATTAAAATAGCTCCTCTTTTTCTTCTTTTACTTTCAGGCAGTTACTGTTCGAAAAAAAAGTCAAATGACTGTAATAATTGCGGAAATCAAAGTCGCGACCAGGGAGGTCCCGGAAATGGACAGCTTCAGCTCCAGCCCACCTTGGACCTTCAAGGAGGAAGTGGGCTGGTGGTGGTGGACAACCAAACCAAAACAGGGGGAAACCTCACCAGTGGTTCGATTTTTCAACTTCACAACCAGACTGTGCAGGAGTTTGGTCTTCCTGAATCGCTATACATCCCTGAAAGTCATTTTGGACTTTTTCTGCAAGAGGCATTGCCTGGCTCCAACAAAGACAGTCCACCCGGATCGGGTCAAGGTGGACCAGACCAAAACGGCCAGGAAAGCTTAAAAAAAGTGACTCAATCGGGGGAGGTGCAACCCGCCTTACAGAGCGGTGTCAATCAAGTTGATAACAATGGGAAGAATGGCGGTCCAACTCCACATCTTCCAAAAGTTTTGACCATCGCCATTTCACCACAAAAGGAGGTCTATCTCCATTTCGAACAGCCATTTATTTTCAAGCCGATCCAACCAGGAGTTGACCCCTGGAATTTCGAGAATGGCTTCCAGTGCCAGATATTCCGCGTGAAAGGAGGTTCCTTAGACAACTTGGTGGCAAAAGCTCCCGAACCAAATAATTTGGAATGCTTAGACAGCAAGCACACAATAAACAACTGGCAACAAAATCGTACAAGCGTGTTTCAGTTTGACAATCAGGGAAATGTCTACTACCCAGGCGCATTGCCACACTCTAACAAACAGGTAATTTACAAAAAAGACAGAAATTCTGGCCAATTAAGCGAAGTAATCAACGCAAACATCTGTGTTTTAGATTTCCTAGTGACCCCAAATGGCGGTGTATTTTACACAGGCAACTCCAGCTGCCAAGCAGGGTCGGGAGGGGATTCTGGGTTTTTTAGATACGTAGCCGCAGGAAACCAGGGCGTTAAGGAAATTGCCCGAGACTGGTGGAACTTTATTTTTGAACCACTAAAAGCCACAGACTCGTCTCTGGACAAGGCTGTTTTTTTTGGTCCTGATCCCACCAATCCACAAACAGCCTCTTGGGATTCGGCCTGCTTGTTTTATTTTGATCCGTCCAAAAGCTCACCAACGGAACAGTATTCAAAGGCCATTACTTGCGGCAGCAACATTTGGGAATGGATGTCCCTTCGACGAACTGAAGACAAGCTTTTGTTCAACAATTACACCGAAGATCAGTGGGGAGTCACCCCTCCCGCCGGATGGCTTACCGAATACAAATCACGCTGTCTGTCCGAAGGGCAGGTATTTGCTGGAGGTGGTTCACAAATTAAATCCGTTAAACAAGACAATGAAGGAAAAGTTTATGTGATTGGAAATGTTAGAAGAAAAAACAAAGGTTTGGTTTCTTGTAACCTAGAGTTTAAAGGACCACACTGTACTTTCAATAACATCCCAGCACTCGTTGCTACCGACGGGGATGACGCTACCACTTCCACCTCGTGCACCGATCACGGTGGGACTTGGGTTGATAAAGGCAGTTGTTGGTTCGGCGGCGAGTCTAAAAATGAGTCTAACTCTACGTCCTGCCTGAACCTAGGTGCAACATCGAGGTGGCAATATGAAAGTGTTTCCTACTTTTCCGCCGTGAGTGATTTATGCACTTATGAAGGAAATGTTCGAAAGTTTGGAAATGCTTTTCACCAAGCTCCCTATGTGGACGTACAGTACGGAAGCACCCCTCAAACCGCATTTCAGGCCAACCAAAATCAGTGCCAAGTTGCAACGGGTGGGTCAACCAACGGAGGACCAGGTTCCGAATGGACGAGTGAATACCAAGGATTAGCATCGGTGGACTCAACAACCAAAACCCTCAAACTTCTTTCATCCCCAGAAGAGAAGGCGTTAAGACTTTGGATAGTTGGCTCTGAAGCCTTTTACAGTGCCTACAATGTTACTTTAGGTAGGTATCAGCTGAGAAAATACCTAAAGCAAGGAAACCTAACGGAAACCGTGTTAGATAATTTTGAGACCTACAATTTAAACGAAAGCCCACAAAGTGGAAAGTTGATGTTCGATGGTTTAGATTTCTCGAACAACCAATATAAATTTGGAACAATAAGTTCCTCATCTCCATACGAAACTCAATTAAAATCAGGGCTAACCGGAACCGTGAAAACCATGGTCGTTTTTCCCAAATAAATCTTTGCCAGAAAATTTTTTCAAAATCAATCAGAGTTAAGCAGACTTTCCAAATTGAGAGGTTTCACTCTGAATCTTTATTTCACTCATCGATGAGTCACCCGAGATTCCAAGCTTTTTAGTCCACTCCGAAATTTTGTTAATACACCATTTTGGGTCTTCAAGAGTTAAATCGTGTCCACCCCAAGGATGTAACGCAAAACTGCCACCATATCTCTGACTGAGTTTTAGGGAGCACTTCCAATGGGCCAAGCGATCGCCTTTTGCTCCAATAAATAACAACGGAACACTCAGATTCCCCGGTGGAACGAATCGACCCGCCGCTAACATCTGCCGAAAAGCCAGATTACGCACCATTTTGGGGTCTGGGGCGATCTGTGCCCATCGTTTCAAAATTTCCGACGTTTCCGTATGTGCTGAAACCGTCCGTTCTAATATAACTCTCTCTATTTTTTTACGGTCTTTCAAAAAGACAGTTTTTAAAAAACGCATGAGCGTCTGCGGCTGCATCCTCTCTAAAGGATGACTTAAGGAGGCAGCGCTTGAATTAATCACCACCCCTAACTTAAACTGTTTTGGCACTACATCCATCCAGGAAAGTGATACCATCCCGCCCAAAGAAACACCCAAAATCCCCCAGTCACCAGAGACACCTTCTTTTATCTGGTCGAATCGACGCTGACAGATTTCTATGATCGAGGGAATATCAAGTGGGCTTTTCATATGCCCCATCGTTCCAATTCCGGGTAAATCCAAAAAATAGACTCTAGCCGCTGGAAACTTTTCTTCGAAAATGGAAGGAAACTCCTCCCAGTGGCGCTGTTCTCGGACCATGCCCCTGATAAACAACCAATTTTTTATCATATCAGATCCTCGCTGTCCCAAATCATTTTGTCCAAGATACCACATCTGCAACAATTCCCCAGCGCGCCCCATTTTTGACACAAGGTAGCATAACTCATCCGCCCGACGGCCAAGCACACCATGGTAACCTCAATCGGTGTACCTAGGGAGGCCCCATGCCAAACTCATGCTCGCTATCCAGAACCAAAAAATCACAGCCGTTAAGTGTGATCGTAATCAAAAAACTACCGTTTATACTGGGAGTGTTGAATCTAACAGCTTGTATTAGTAGCCAAAACTCTCCAGAATCAAGCGAAACTTTAGAACGAAAACCGTCTTCTCAATCAACCTCCCTTGTTTCTAGCCCAAAAACGGAACCAAAAAGACAGCTAAATTTGACTGCCATGGACAATTTCGATCCATTATTTGGAAAATTCCAGCCCCTCGATCCTACCAGGGTATTTTTTCTCTCAGGTCATGAAGAGATACTGCTTCAAGAAATGCAGTTTTCCGAATTAGAGGCTAGTAAGCGAGAGGCCGATATTCTACGACTGGAGAAAGAAATCAAGGAACTTCCGTTGGATAGCCCCCAGCAGATGCAGCTAGGTACTCAGTTACTTCAACTATACAAAATGCAGGCAGCCTATCTGGATGTTTTGGGAGCCAGTGGAAAAAAGGATCCTAAATATCCGAACTTACTACACTTTATAAAAGTAACACAGAGCATGGTTGCCCTCCATGCGGAAAGACTGATTAAACAGTTTCCTAGCGCCACCACAACAAGAGACTGGAAAACAGATCTTTATGTATCAAAGCTTAAATCCTTTGACCTCTTCCATTGGAAAGAAACGCGAGAATTCATAAAAAATGAAAAAGGTCCAGGAGTCGAACGACTTAAAACAGTTGCTTTGCTGGTTGACGAGATTAGAAATAAACAAGCCGAGTCAAAATTGGGTATAAGTTTGACACTATCTGATGTCAATCAAGTTCCCATGGACAATTTAAATAAGTCTATCAGATTATTGTTACTTGCCAGGACTAACGGAAAAGAACCCTACGAAAAAACCAGCTCTCTACTAGTTGACTCGGCTAGACTATCTAGAAATTTGGTAGCTATTTCCCCTGAAAAAAACCCAATTTTCATTAGTGCAATGCAGTTATTTATTCAATCCACGTTAACGCAAAGACCAGACGACATTGACAACAAACTTTCTGAAATGCTTGTTTTCTTTAAATTATCTGACCACCACCGAATTTACCTGGAAAACATTGCCTTAAACCTCCGAAAATCAAATCCAGAAAAATCCATAAAAACTTACGATATTCTTAAAAAAATGAACCTTATAAATCAGACAGAAAGCCTAAAGCTTGAAGCAAGGAAACTTGACATTGCCTTGGCGGCAGGAAAAACTGGTTTTCTTCTCGAACAGTGGTCTAACTTTAGCCAGCTAAAAAATGATCTTGTTCCCGTTTCAATTGAGATCAGAAGAACGGCAAGCATGAATCTGATGCTGGCAAGCTGGAGTCGGCAAGGAAAAACATTCGCTCCAAATGCACTTGCACTTCATGATCATTTTACGAATACATATTCCGATTACCAAAATCATCTTGAGTGGGAATTAAAAACTTATCAAAGACTTATGGAACAAAAAGAGTTTCAGGTCTTGTCCGATCGTAGCCAAAAAAGACTTCAGATGGAGGTTACTGATGAGAAAAAAATCCAAGTTATTTCATTTGCAATTGAAAGCCAAATCAATTTACTTAATATACCTCCTGGACCTTTAAAATTCGATGACTTACAACTTTCTCACAAAGAGACAACCATCGCTCAAAATGCGGCCAATTTGTTAGATCAACAGGCTAAGTTACTCCCTTTAGAGCCCGCCAAGCAAAAAGCTAAATTAGAACGACTTTATTTCCTGGGATTAGCAAATAAATATGATGAAGCCATTTCCCTGTACAAAGAATTGAGCTCAACTCAGGCTTTACAACCAGAGATGTCACAACCAGCTTCATTTCTACTAAACAAATTCAAGTCTGATAATTTGATTGATTTCCGTGAAGCGGCCCTCAGAGCCACACTCGAGGCTAACATCACACCTTCCCTTTCTGAACACCGGTCACTTAAAAATCTTTTGGAGTCTACTTTATACACAGCTGCCATGCTTTTCCTAAACAATAAAAAACACGAATCTGCATTCCGAAAATTTACGGAGTTTCAGGATGAATTTCCAGGGAGTTCCAAATCGTCAACAGCACTTCATCTTGCATCTTTAGCCGCCCTCCAAATTCCGGCAAAGGACAAAGCGTTACAGGTGTTGGAGCATTTAATCACAAACTACCCTAAGTCTGAGTATGCAAAAGAGTCTCGCTGGCAATGCGCCAAGCTAAGCGAAGAAATCGGTCAGTATGAGAGGGGTGGAGACCACCTCATGGAGTTTCAAAAGGATTTTCCGGGTCCAGCCAACGCAAAGAAGGCACTTTTTCTAGCGGGAAAGCTCTACCAAAAAGCCTCCCAGGATCAAAAAGCCATTCAAGCCTTTTTGGCAGCTAGTTCCCAAAGCGGAGACGCTTTGCAAAAAATTGAATCGCTCCAGGAGGCATTCCATCTTCAAAAACAGCGATCCCTGTGGACCGAATCCCTTACCACTTTGGACCAAGTTCAGCAGATTGGTGTGGGGATTGGCGCCGAAAAAACAGACGACATCGCTCTCTGGGCTAAACTGAAGGAAATTGAAATTAAGATTGCTTCTCAAAACCAAGGGGAAGCAGAACAAAAAGCTAGAAAATTTATCGCCTTAGAGTTTACCACCCCAAAAGGTCAACAATACATATCTAAAGGAAAATTCCTGGTTGCCAAAATGGACGCTCAGGCTTTAAGAAAAAAACTTGGTGAGCCCAATCTTCAGCCAATGGTTAATTCGATCTACTCTGATTACAAAAAAGCAGTAGAGTTATATTTAAATGTTTGCGAAGTACCCAGCGTTAATTGGTGCTCCGCGGCCTATTACGAATCTGGTCAATTGGGTCAGGAACTGGCCTCCGCTTTGACCAAACTATCATCCGAAATGGCAAGGGCTGAAAACAATCAGCAGGCTGAACAGATTACCCCCGAAACCATGACCTCCCAAAAGCTCATGGCATTGGTCCATGATCTAAGCCTGGACACCAAAGCCTATGCAGGCAGAGCCGTCACTGCCCTCACGATTAATGGAACACCTAACGCAATATATCATAAAAAAATTAAGGAATTAGAGTCACAACTTGCCAAAAGCGAAACCCCGTTCGAAAGTTTAACAAGTGACATCGAACAAGCAGAAGCCATTGCTAATTAATACAGCCACAAAAACCCTCCTAAGGGCATTCAAAAGAAATTTAATAATCGAGTTTCATCAAACGTTTTAAAACCGGTTCGAAATAGGCTCTAAATTCTTCTTTCGACTTATGGTTTTTTTCACGCAAAAAAACACTCAGCTGTTCTGAATTAAGAGAATTCTCAAATTTTTTCAGATAGTATAAAAAAATTTCTTCCGTGCCGGAGGACTTTTCTGCATCTCTGGCTTGAGAACTCAACTCTGATTTGTTAGGGGAAAGTTTTTTTGGAATCCGCTCTGCAAAGTCCAAAGCCTCTTTTTTAAATTCAGACTGTTTATTGGCGTTGCTTATAGAAATAATTTGAGCGGAAGGAAATTTGGCTTGCTCAAACATGGACTCCATTTTCTGAGCCAGAGCTAATTGCATGGACTGATTCCAAGAAATCGCCCATCCGGTTCCTCGGGAATCAAGAGGAAGTGTTTGAATTTCATGATCCCATGACAACACACCATTATCATAAAGAGATGCCGCCAAAGTTTTAGTTTCCTTTATGCATTCTAACGCATTATCTAACGTCATTTCTTCTGTCATCCAGTAACCATTAGTTTCCGAATTTGATTTTAATTGCATATCAGGTAATTTTGGAGTGGATTTTTTCAACTCTAGACCCAGATATATGAGAAGTTTTTTTTGTGCATTTTTTTTCAATTGCATCACAACGTCAGGATTTAATGTTAGAAGTCGGCCAGCATCTGTAGAAGCTCTGAAATGCATTGACGAATCCAAGGAATCATAAAACACCTCACCACTCACAATTTTTGCTAAAGGATAATTAAACACTAATTTAAATGTAGGAACTGGCTCATCAGCGATCTGACAACTCTTTACTAGCTGCATTCCGATCATACCGCTAGAAAGGTTGTTCTTGTGTTCTCTTGCGCTAGGAGCACTAATCCGGAAAGATCCCATGATCAATTGTGAGAGATCATCAATCATTTTCAAAACTTCCTCGCGGGTACCTTTAAGTAAATGCGTTACATCCACCTCTAGGCTATAAACATCACCGCATTGCAAATTCAAAAATTTGGAGCATATCAGTGACCAAAGTCTCAGGTAAGCACCCAGATTAGAAGTCAACAAGGATGTAACTTGCATCATAATTTCAAGGGAACCAGACTTGGAATCTCGGCGCAGATAAGCAGGAGTGCTTTTCGCACTACCCAACACGGCCAAAATAAGCCACCTTGGTAAAACAAGTCTTTTCCGCAAACCAACCTGACTAGGTTGATTCAAAAAAGAAAGCAGTTCACTCTTTGGAGGGACTTTGGAAGATTCAGAGATCTGACAATGGAACATGTTTTGCCTTTTTACGCACCGAACCGAGTTGCTAGGTACGCTTTTGTGGTGTGAACAATCGTCTTCACTTGCGAGTCTAGTTCCACTTCTACAAAGTCTCCCACTTCTAAGTGCTGAACCATAGTATGGCACCAAGTGTGGGGGATAATCATGAAACTCACCATTAAGCCCCCATTTGTTAACGATTGCATTTCAGCCACCGTTAGACTGATTCCCATGATGGCCAAAGAGCCTTTAGGAATGACGAATTCATGAGACAAAGAAGGAAGCTCAACCTGAAGGCGGGAAGCACTGTTCTCTGGCCAATTTGGCGACTCAGCATTCCATGGCTCCAAGGCCTTAACAACCCCAAGAAAGTCCACATGCCCCTGCACATGATGGCCGCCCAAAGAATCGCCCACAGAAAGTGCTGGCTCTAGGTTTACCCAATTCCCAGTCTTTAGCCGACCTAAATTTGTGATCTGTAGGGTTAAAGGACCTACGATGACGTGAAACACCGCAAGACTGATATCTAAATTTTGCCAGGACTCAGAAGCTGGAACACTAGTCAAACAAACACCATTTACGGCAATGCTGTTTCCAAAAGCGGTCGCTTTGGCACTTAGGCTACACCCAATAGAAAGCTCGAGGCAATCGCCCCGCTGTTCCGATCTTACAATGCACCCCATTTCTTGAACGATACCAGTAAACATATGCTTCTCCTACGCCTCTGCTTCCTGCTTTTTGGGTGGTTTTACCGACAATTTTTGGATCTCTGTGGCAAAATCCTCTACACTTTCGTACGCTCTATAAACGGAAGCAAATCTAACATAAGCAACCTCATCTAGGTGCCTAAGAACATCTAATACGAGTTCCCCAATCCGTGTCGTGGTAACTTCTTTGTCGTCTGAGACACTGGCCGTTCGCTCAACCCAATCTGCAATTGACTTAAGCTCGTCCAAATTGACAGAGCGTTTTCGGCAGGCCAACACCATGCTACGCAAAAGCTTTTGGCGATCAAAAAGCTCTCGCTCCTTACTCCTTTTTACAACAATGACAGGCTGTTCTTCAGTTTTTTCAAAAGTGGTAAATCGATGATGACAACGCTGACACTCGCGTCTGCGTCTAATGGAGTTGCCATCTTTGCCTTCTCTGCTTTCCAGAACTTTCGTATCAGCAAACTGACACAACCTACATTTCATAGCAAATATCCATATAAATGCTGATTCAGCAGAGTAATATGTTCCTCAACCATACAAAAATCCAAACTCTCCTAAAGAACCTTTGTAAAGTGGAAACTCCTGACACAATTCAAAAGTAATTTTTCTAGCTTTTTCAATGCTTGAAGTATTATTTTCGAGTGCGAGAGCAATGGCATTCCCCAACTTAGTCATTTCTGTTAACCCGAAACCACGGGACGTCACCGCCGGTGTTCCAATTCTAATTCCACTCGTAACCATTGGCTTTCTAGTCTCCCCAGGAACTGTGTTTTTATTTACAGTAATCCCAGCCTGTTTCAAGATGATTTCAGCGTCTTTCCCGGAGAGATCAGAAGTTCTAAGATCGATCAACAGAAGGTGGTTATCAGTTCCACCAGAAACCAGTTTCAATCCTTTATCCATCAAGGTTTCCGCAAGACATTTAGCATTTTCAACCACATTTTTTGCATACAATTTAAATGCAGGATCCAAAGCTTCCTTAAATGAAACCGCTTTAGCGGCAATCACATGCATCAGTGGACCTCCCTGCAACCCTGGAAAGACCGACTTATCAATCGATTTTGCAAACTCCTCTTTGCACAAAATGACCCCCCCCCGGGGTCCTCGAAGAGTCTTGTGGGTAGTGGACGTCACAAAGTCCGCCACAGGAACGGGGTTATCGTGCATTCCCCCACACACAAGTCCGGCAATATGCGCCATATCAACCATAAATAACGCGCCAACTTCTTTAGCAATTTGTGACATCATTTTAAAGTCGATTTTTCTGGGATAGGCGCTAGCACCCGCTAAAACCAGTTTAGGCTTACATTGCAAAGCCTTTTCACGAAGGAGGTCATAATCTATGTACCCTGTCGTTTCATTTACTCCATAAGAATGAGCTTTATAGTACAATCCCGAAAGGTTCACTGGCGACCCGTGAGTCAGGTGCCCCCCATGGGACAGATCCATTCCTAAAAACGAATCTCCGGGCTGAAGTGCTGCCAAAAAAACCGCTTGGTTAGCTTGTGCCCCTGAATGTGGCTGCACATTTGCATGATCTGAACCAAATAGCTTTTTGAGTCTATCTATGGCCAAGGTTTCAACGGCGTCTACATTTTCGCATCCACCATAGTATCGCCTTCCAGGATAACCTTCAGCATATTTGTTGGAAAAAACAGAGGACAGAGCAGCCAGAACCGCAGGGCTAGCCACATTTTCCGAAGCAATCAGCTCGATGTCATGGGCAAGTCTTTGAGTTTCTTTAGCGAAATGCTGAGCCACTTCGTAATCAGTCTCCATCAAAAAACTCACTTTAGGATCAAGATATGAATTCATGCACTCTCCCATCTTTAACAATCCAAATATATGAAGATTTCTTTACTTAGAAAAGGCTTCTCTGATTCTGTTTTCGATTCCAGCGATCTTGTTTATCCTAACTCTGTGTCTACCTTCTTCAAACTCAGTCGATAGCCAGAGCTTCACAAAATCCACGGCTCTATAATGATTTAAGGTCCTAGCTCCCATGCACAAAATATTGGAATCGTTGTGAGTTCGGCTCATGCGAACACTAAACTCATCCCACACCAGGGCGGCTCGCACCCCCGGGAATTTATTGGCCGTAATGCTCATTCCAATTCCAGTTCCGCAGATTAAAATGCCACGATCCACCCGTCCACTGGAAACTTCACCAGCCACAATATCGGCATAATCCGGATAATCAACTGAGCCTTGGTGATCTGACTGAACTCCATAATCCAAAATGGTATGATTAGTTAACGACAAAAAATCCAAAACATAAGCTTTAAGTTCCTTTGCCGCATGGTCGGAAGCAATCGCAATCTTCATGGACTCTCTCCTGTCAGGGGGATAAGCAGTTCTGCTCAAGAATTCATTATTAAAAGACTATAATTCACCAAAAAAGACCTTCATTCCCACTCTGGCTCGTACCACAACCCTTTATAAACAAGCAAATCCCGTCACTCAAAGTTCAAAAAGACCTTTGAGAGATCGTCCAAATTCCAAAAATCCAGTTAACAAACTGCTGATAATTGCCCTATTTTTAAACAGGGACTCTTTTTTTGGTGTGAAAAAGCATTATCCAGTGGGAGGGCAACAAAAAAGGAGAGGCGTTAAAGACCAGAAAATACAACAAGTTCTAATTAGATTTTAGAACCAATAAATTTCATCGCATCTCCAATTGTTTTTAGCTTTTCTGACTCTTCGTCAGAGATATTGACTCCAAATTCTTCTTCAATTTCCATCAGAAGCTCAACGATATCCAATGAATCGGCGCCAAGGTCTTCCTGAAAACGGGAGGCAGCAGAGATGTTTTTTTCCTCTATATTCAATTTCTCAGCTACAATTTTAATCACTTTAGACTCTACCTGTTTCGTATCCATTTAAATCTCCTGTTAGAAAGCCGCAACGACGCATTGACGTCAAAAGCAATTCAAGCCCAATGTGAATAGCAAAGGGTCAAAATAAAATCAATGGCAAAGCAAGATCTTGTTTGTGATTTAGAATAAAATTTACTCTAGGTGGCGTATCTTCAACGGGGAAAAATCATGCGTGTTGTATTGGCTACAGATAAATTCAAAGGCGTTTTTAGCTCTGCGGAAATTGCTGAATTTATTAGCAAAGGCATGAGGCATGCACACCCCAAAGTCCAAATTCAAATTAAACCCCTTGCCGATGGAAGTGAAGGGACTGCAGCCGTTCTGTGTAGAGCTATGGAATTTGAGCGATTTAAAGTCACCACGGTAGATCAGTTTGAAACGCCCATGGAAACCACACTTTTTTGGCAGCGCAGCCGCCGAATCGTTCTCATTGAAACCGCCTCCTTGGGACGAACCTTACCCAGAGAAAACATTTCCACCCTGCTACTCAAGACTAATTCTGTCGGATTAGGGATTTGCATTCAAAAAGCCCTAGAATTACGTCCCAAAGAGATCTGGATTGCCGCAGGAGAACCACCATTCTTAGATGGCGGATGGGGCCTCAGTCACGCTCTGGGATTACGGGCTCTAGACGCTGACCAGCAAGAACTGGAACCCAGCTTTGAAAATTTCTCAAAAATCATCTCTATTCAGTACGGTGCCACCACCGACCTACACTCAAAAGTTGAAATTAAAATTCTTTCAGACCTAAATTTTCCCGTCCTTGGTGCAAACCTAAACTACTATTCTTATCTAGAAAAAATTGGCATACCAAAAGATCTCCAAATCCAATACAAAAACAACTTCGAGCGCTTTTTGAAACTTCTTCAGAGCCAATTGGGGGTCAAAACAAACCTAACTGACCCTTTTTCCGGCTCCAGCGGTGCGATTCTGTTTGGACTACAGGCACTCTTTAAAAAGGTTCAGGCCACTCTGGGAGCCGAAACGGTTGCCCAGGCAACCTCTTTCTTATCCTCGCTCTCTGGCACAGACTTAGTGGTAATCGCAGCAGGGACCCTACATGCCCACAGCCTTTACGGAAAGGTAGTGTCCATCGCATCCAGTTTAGCCTATGAAAAACGGATTCCTATCTACGGAGTTTTTGGAACGATACCTGAGGACGCCAAATTCCTAGAACGAAGTTTAGGTATGGAAAAAATCTACACCTTATTTAGTCCTCTTTACAAAATGGACAGTATTACGATTAAAAGGGAATCCCCACGCCGATTTCTGGAAATGGGTAGCCAACTCATCGAGGACTTCTGCCAACGCAATGCTCAAGCTCATGCCAATTAACAAAACGGCCGATTGTAGCTTCAGACCATGCTCATAAAGGGAGGGATCATGTTTGGTAGCTCCGGACACCCAACACATTTCACACAGGTCAAAGAAACCTATAAAAAATATTTAAAGACTTACAAACTCTTCAATAACGGCTCAACTCATGGAGCGGTCTCTTTCTCCAAGTTCTATGAATACAAAATTTTTATAATTAAGTACCAAGAACAGAAGGTTCACGGTTCCATGGGCTACCGATAGAATATAGCCATTTCCCGCTCGTTCGAGCCTTTTATAAAGTCTGTTCTATTTACTAGGCTCGTATTTTTCAAGTAAAAAATCGGATTGTTCCGGAATCACAGCTCCTCGAAACGATAGATCCGTCAACAAGAAGAAAAAGAAAAGCCCTATAAAAAATAGGGAAGCAATTAAGATAAAGGAATAAAAACGGTCTTCATACTTAAGGTGCATAAAATACCCAGCAACCAAGGAGGCTTTTACCAAGGCAACACTCAACGCTACAATGATCGAGAGAGTGGGTGGAAGTCCAAGATGACTCACCAGAACGGTAACCACCGTAAGCACCAACAATGAACCAAAAATCCCAAAATACACTTTTAATGGCAAGACATGAGGTTCATGACTGGCATTTCCATGGGCCGACTGCACAGGGGAAGAAATAAACTTAGGCAACATGTCTTCTCCTCATTTCACCAGATAAAGTAAAGGAAACAAAAAGATCCAAATCAGATCCACCAAATGCCAATACAATCCAACATTTTCAACCAAAACAAAATTTTGAGAATTAACTTCTCCTTTTTGAGCCTTAACCCACACCCAGGCCAAAACTCCAATTCCAATGATGACATGCAAACCATGCATGCCCGTAAGAGCATAATAAATTCCAAAAAAGACCTCAGGTCGGCCCAGAATTCCTTGGCCAGCGTAGTACTTTCCTGGAAACAATCCTAAATGAAACTTGTGAGTGTATTCAAAGTACTTCACGATCATAAAAACAATGGCGCAGGCTATTGTAATCACAAGATTAATAGACAATGCCTTTCGCTGATTCAACTGAGCAGCCCTAACGGCCAAGGCCATAGAAAGAGAGCTAGACAACAAAACAACCGTATTAAACGTACCCATTTTCCAATCCAAAAACTCATGGGCAGCTAAAAACGTCTCGGGGTACAAAAACCGGGTACAGGCATAGGCCACAAACAAACCACTAAAAAACAGTAACTCCTGAGCCAAAAAAAGCCACATACCCAGTTTTGCACAAGATATCTGCTGGGCCATGCTAACAAAGTGATGTGCTAAATAACGATTTTCACCCGTATGTGCGTGAGAGGCGCTCATTAGTGTTTCCTTCCTTTTGTATGCACAATTTCATCAAATTCATAGGGACCATTTAAGCAAACCACATCAGCTTCAAAGTTGTGCTCGACTGGAGGAGACTTGGTGAGCAACCACTCCAAAGACTTACCGCCCCAGGGGTTTGGAGATGCTTTTGCTCCAAAAAATAGGGAGTGCACAAGATAAACGGCACATATTACAAAACCCAACCCTAAAATCCAGCTTCCGTAAGTCGAAAGCCTATGAAGTAACTCAAACTCAGGTACATAGGTGTAATACCTTCTTGGCATGCCTCTTGAACCCATCACAAACTGCGAGAAAAACGTCAAATTGAATCCAATAAAGACTAGTAAACAAGCCACTTTTCCCCAGGCTTCATTATACATTTTGCCGGTCATTTTTGGCCACCAATGATGGATTCCACCCACAAAAGCAATAATGGTGCCTCCCATCATTACATAATGGAAATGGGCAACCACGAAATAGGTATCATGGAGATGCACATCCACCGATAGTGTTCCTAGAAACAACCCAGTTAGGCCACCAATTGTGAATAAAAAGAGAAAGGAAAGAGCATATAACATGGGTGTGTTGAGTCGAATGGAACCTTTGTAGAGGGTAGCAATCCAACTACACACCTTTATAGCCGTAGGAATGGCAACCAAATAGGTAAGAAGAGAAAACAAAACAGAGGCGTATTCGCTCTGACCACTCACAAACATGTGGTGTCCCCAGACTAAAAACCCAATTACCGCGATTGCAATAGAGGAAATGGCTATCGCTTTGTATCCAAAAATGCCTTTTCTTGAATTAATCGTAATGATTTCACTAATCACACCAAAGCCGGGCAAAATCATAATGTATACAGCAGGGTGGGAATAGAACCAAAAAAAGTGCTGAAACAATACAGGATCTCCGCCCAGTGCCGGATCAAAGATCCCAATGCCCAACCACCGTTCAATGGTGAGAAGCAGGAGCGTAATGGCTAAAACAGGGGTAGCTAACACCTGTATTACAGACGTAGAATACATGGCCCAAAGAAACAAAGGCAAACGGTTCCAAGTCATGCCTGGAGCCCGCATTTTATGGATGGTAACGATAAAGTTTACACCGGTTAAAATACTAGAAAACCCCAGAATAAAGGCACCTAAAGTAGCAGAAATCACTCCTGTTGAAGAAGTGGTGGAGTAGGGAGTATAAAACGTCCAACCCGTATCAAGGCCCCCCGTTGCAAGATTGTACAATAGAAAGGAGGCACCCAATACATAAATATGAAAGCTGGCCAAGTTAAGTTTAGGAAACGCCACATCCTTGGCACCAACCATAATGGGGAGAAAAAAGTTTCCTATGGATGCTGGAATGGAGGGAATAATCACCAGAAATACCATGACAGCGCCATGAAGAGTAAACAATTTATTGAACGTATCGGGATCCACCAAGTCCTTGCCTGGATTAAGTAACTCAAGTCTCAATGTTAATGCGAAAAGTCCGCCTACTAAAAAAAACAGTAACACGGCTGCCAAATACATCAACCCAATGCGTTTATGATCAACCGTAAAAAGCCAAGATCCTAAACCTTTCTTGGCATTCAAGAAGTTCACCCCATCACCTGCGGCAGAGTGCGCCCCTTGCATCATTTGCGTCCTAGAATTTAACATATGTTCCTCACTCAATTACTTAAGGGTCTTAATGTATTCAATTAAAGCGTCCATCTGTTTATCGTTGATTTGACCCTGAAAACTGGGCATTACAGGGGGGAAACCTTTTACAACCTTTGCAGCTGGAACGTTTATTGATTCTCGAATATAGTTGTCATCAGCAGGCACAGATTCGCCGCTTTCAAAGGTTTTGCTGGAGCCATAAAGACCTTTTAAGGAAGGACCAATCTTTGCAGTTCCGTCGGTAGTGTGACAAGCCCCGCAACCCTTCTGCTCAAAAACCTTTGCCCCAAGCTCGGCGGGAGGCATATTTGCTCCACCAAGGTCGCCACCATCGAGTATCCACTTCTCGTACTCTGCCTCAGGAACCACTTTCACCTTGGTGATCATTTCCGAATGAGAAGTTCCACAGTATTCAGCACAAAATACGTCAAATTCACCTTCCACAGTTGGCTCAAACCAAAGTAAAGTATATCGATTTGGTAACACGTCCTTTTTGATTCTGAATCCAGGAACATAAAAACTGTGTATCACGTCCTTAGACGACATAGTGAGCTCAACAGCTTTACCCATGGGAACCACCAATCGTGAGGAGGTTACTCCGGACTCAGGATAGGTAAAAGTCCAAGACCATTTTTGAGCATAAGCTCGGATTTTAATAGACTCCGCTGGCATTGCGCTCATCTTCATGTAATCCATGAAGCCCCAGCCAAAAATCACCATCAACAATATCCCCGGGCCAACGCTCCATAGAACTTCAAGGGTATGATTTCCTGTGACATCAGAAGTTCGATCGGAATCATTTCTATATTTATATTTGATAACAAAGTAAATCATTGCACCCATTAGTACAATAAAAAACAAAATACAAAGAAACAAAATAAAGCCAAACAATCCATCTGTATGACCCGATACTGTGGAAGCACTTTCTGGCAGCCAAAAATCAGTGAGCCAAGAAGAATCTGTTTTTAGGTTAAGATTCCAGACTTTCACGCAAATAACTCCTTTTGATTAGATTTCAATTTTTCTCTTTTCCATAAAGCCGCCAGCCAGACCGAAAGACAGATCAAGCAAATCACTCCACCGACTCGCATGAAATCTATAGCAAATGGCGTATACCTCCCAGAGGCAATATCAAAATGAAAACACCGCAACAACAACTTTTCCGAGAAGGATCCCATTTTGCCCAAGGAACTTTCCATCAGTGCAAAGTGAATGTCCCTAGGATTATAAACAACCCCAAACAGATATTTGGAAATTACCGCTTTGGGAGTCAGAAAGAAAAGTACTGCGGCGTGCCCGAATTGATTGGTGGTTTTGTCATAGGAGTAGGAAAAGCCAACAGACCTTGCAAGTGCATTTATGCTAGTTTCATCCCCTGTTAAAAACTTCCAGTCTGCTTTAGGATGACCAACTTGTTTAAGCAAACCATCGCGCTTCTGAGACGCCATGTGCGCCGTATCCGATGGATCAATGCTTACCGTAACTAGCTCAAACTCCTGACCCGGCACCACAGGCAACTTTTTTAAGGAATTGGCTAGCTCCTGAAGCTGCAGTGAACACATGTTTGCACATCGCACATAATTCAACGTGAGTAGCACTGGTTTGGAAGAAAGAAATAAGTCATTTAAACTAAACCGATTTCCCTGATGATCCGTAAAACTTAAGTCACTCGCAAGTTTGGAACCCAATTTTTGCTGAACATCCACCTTTTCTAATGCATTTGGGTTTCGATCTTCTGCCGCTGCCACAAGGCTTTGAATGCCACAGACCACAAGGATCAGCATCAGCGCAACGAAACGTAACAAATGTAATGGAAAAAACATAGAGTTCACTTTGTGTCCCTGCAATTATTCCTGATTAAATGGAGTTACATTCTGAAGTCTTACCATTTCGTTTATAGCCTGATCTACGGGTATTCGATATTGATTCATGGAACGATTTACCACGTCATAACCCGAAATTCTTTCCAACGCCCTCTGATTAACGTCCTTTAGAAGCGCAGATGGTCCAGGCTCGGAAGTGGACCTTTCTCGTTTTACTGCCCAATAAACCAGTGACTTAACTCCAAATGCGGACACCACCATAAGTGCAATGATGGCCACCAAAAAAATCCCTAACTTTCCGGATGGGGGAGTATCGGGCTCTACGTGGTTTGGTTCCTGATTGCTATAATGTATTGATTGATTCCAGCTCACCTTACCCTCCTTAGAAATTTTCAAACGCTACAGACTCGGAGAGCCTAGGATCCCCAACTGGAACTATCGAACATCTTCCCATGGACTTAAAAACAGCACCAAAGAAGATGGAACCAACTCCCATTAAACTTAAAATCAAAGTCAAATCGATAACAGGTCCTTCTGGCTGATGATTAGGCATGATCAGCCAATATATATCTACTAAATGCATAAACAACATCCATGAGGCGGCTATAACCACTCGAGTTTGATTACGCTTAGACTCCCTTGGTATCATAAACAAAAAAGGCAATACAAAATGGCCAACCGCTAAAAAAGCACTGACAGGCATCCATCCACCATGCATTCTCGCTTCAAACCACAGAGTTTCCTCGGGTATATTTCCATACCAAATCAAAAAGTATTGTGAAAATGCGATATACGCCCAAAAAACGGTTTGCGCAAACAGCAACTTTCCTAAGTCATGATTATGCTCTTTGTTGAAATACTTATTTTCCGAAATTCCATTGCCAAGAAGTGTGAGCAGTGCGTATGCGCTCATAATACATCCCGCAAAGAAATAGACACCAAACATGGTTGAAGGCCAGTGTGGATTAATGGATTTTATCCAATCAATAGAAGCAAAAGTGGTGGTTACGGCAAATATAGCTATGGCCGGGTAGCTGAAGTTTTGCATTTTATAGGTAAAATTTTCATTTCCTGAAGCATCTTGGGCTAGGGAATTTTTCTTAAAAAACCAAGACATAAACACCCAAGCTCCAAAATAAATAACGGCTCGAATATAGAAGAATGGTTCATTCAAATAAGGCGCTTTTCTCTGTAAAATAACATCTTTGGCAACGGCTTCAGCGTCCGTCCAATGGTGAAACAGAGTATGCATTCCCAAAATCACTGGGATAAACAAAACTAAAAAAACAGGAATACTTCCCGCAACCAATTCCGCATATCGCCTAACAATAACACTCCATCCCACCTTGGCTGCGAACTGAATCAACACAAAAAACAAACAGCCCAGTGCCAAAGACAGAAAATAAATAAATCCAACATGGTAACTAAAGAAAAAATCAGCAACATGTGACTTAGAAGCCAAAAAGGCAATCACCAAACACACCACCCCTAATCCCATCAAAGGAACAGGGATTTTTTGCAAAACCGAATCTTTAGACAAAAACACGGAACCGTTGGTTGGAAGAGCCGAGGCCTTATGATTTCCCATTCTATCACCTCCATCCATTTGAATTAGCTACGTCTGACGGAACATTATCCAAAGAAGCTCTTTGGCTAAACTGAAGCGCTCGCACGTATCCCACAATCGCCCATCTATCATCCACCGGAATAGCATAGGCATAAGAAGGCATGTTCCCTCTCACCCCTTCCACGATGGCATTATAAATTTCGCCCACGGGCATTTTTACAATCCTTGGATCGTGGAAACTGGGGGGTTTTAACATGCCCTTCCGAACGACAATTCCGTCCGCAGTCCCCGCTAAATCGTGACAAGGAGCGCAATAAATCTGATAGCGTTCACGACCTCGCTCTAAAAAAGACCGAGTAATGGGGAAAGGAACTTTTTCGACATATTTTCCTTCCTGTTTTCCCTTGTGCAAAGTGGAATTTTCCTTCAGATGTCCCCTCGCCACCGTACCCGGGACGGGCATACGCATGGACCTACCATCTGCAAAGAATGGATTTTCCTCTTGAGGTTTAAACATCGTAGTAAAATCCATATTTTGATTAAGATGCACCGGTGGTTGGGAAGATGTTTCACCCCTGCAACCCAACAGAAGGATCAGCGGCGCAAGGCTTAAAAAGCCACTCCCAAAGTAAGTAGATTTCATGTCATAACTCCACAAATTCAACGGATTTGGCCCCAAGTTCCTTGAGCAACAAGGGGGTCTTGTTTGAATCAAACTTAGGGTCAGTGCTTTCGATTGCAATAAAAAACGTGTCATCAGAGGCTCTGATAAACCGGTCACTGTTAAAAACAGAATGATAATGCTGCGGAAGGCGATTTAGAGCCAACATTCCAAAAACAGCACCAAACGCACCTAAAAGCACAGACAACTCAAAAGTCACTGGAACAAACGCAGGCCAGGCAAACAGAGGTTTTCCGGAATAAATATAAGGATACTCGAAAACATTGATCCAAACTTGAAGAGCAACCGCTCCCGAAAAACCAAGAAATGCCATCGTGCCCACGATCCAAGGTAATTTGCTCTGTCCCAACCCCATCGCCTTATCCAAGCCATGAATGGGAAACGGGGTGTGAGCATCCCACTTTTTGAAGCCCGTATCACGAATTTTCTCACACGCATGGTAGATTTCTGAAGTAGACTGAAACTCTGCCAATACACCATAAATCTGTTTAGATTTCATATTAGTGCCCTCCAACGTGTCGATGAGGATCGGCCTCAGGCATCACTGTTTTTACTTCTGAAATGGCAACCATTGGCAAAAATTTAGCAAATAGACAGAACATGGTAAAAAACAATCCCCAGGACCCAATAAACGTAGAAATATCCCAAATGGTTGGTTTAAAATAAAACCAGCTTGAGGGTAAAAAATCTCGGTGTAAAGAAGTGGCTATAATCACAAACCGCTCAAACCACATTCCGATATTAACGAATATGGAAATCACAAATAGCCAGGCTAAATTTGTCCGAATTTTCTTAAACCAGAACAACTGAGGTGAAATCACATTACAGCTCACCATGGTCCAGTAAGCCCAAGCGTAGGGACCAGTGGCTCGATTAACGAAAGTGAATGTTTCGTAGGGGTTCCCAGAGTACCACCCTACAAAAAATTCCATTCCATAAGCATATCCTACTAAAGAACCCGTTAGCAAAATGATTTTTGCCATATTTTCAAAGTGTCGAATGGTTACCAGATTTTCAAAGCCAAACAATTTTCGAGCGATGATCATCAAATTGATCACCATAGCAAAACCTGAGAAAATGGCGCCGGCCACAAAATAGGGAGGGAAAATGGTTGCATGCCATCCGGGTAGCTGCGATGTGGCAAAGTCGAAGGATACGATGGTGTGAACGGAGAGCACCAAGGGAGTAGAAAGCCCCGCCAAAAGCATATAAGCCTTTTCATAATTCACCCAATGGCGCATGCTCCCACGCCATCCCAAAGCCAATAAGCCATAAACAAAGCGAGATATTTGATTCTGAGCCTTATCTCGATAGGTGGCAAGGTCAGGAATCAGACCCACATACCAAAATAGAGTTGAGACCGTGGCATAGGTTGACACCGCAAATACGTCCCATAGCAGGGGACTCCGAAAGTTAGGCCAAGCTCCCATTTGATTGGGTAGGGGCAGTAGCCAGTAAGCCGCCCAAACTCGTCCCACGTGGATTCCCGGAAAAATCAGGGCACACATCACCGCAAAAATCGTCATTGCCTCTGCAAATCGATTAATGGAGGTACGCCATTTTTGTCTGAATAGAAATAGAATAGCAGAAATTAGTGTTCCTGCGTGCCCAATACCGACCCAAAAAACAAAGTTGGTAATGTCCCAGGCCCATCCCACAGGGTTGTTCAATCCCCAGATTCCAATGCCCTCCCAGAAGAGATAGGCAATAGAAACACCAAGAATGGATAACATAGTAAGCGAAATGGCTAAACAAACAAACCAGCCTTTGGTGGGCTTTGCGCGGGTAGGGGCCACAACGCGGTCGGTCACAGACGCAAATGTCTCCGACCCCAAAACCAATGGAGCCCGGTATCGAACGGGATCTTTCATTTCTATGGAAGGATTCATTTGACTCATTATTTCACCATTTCAGGATTAGGGTTTCTCACTTTGGCAAGGTAAGTAACACGAGGAGCCGTATTAAGTTCACCAAGAATCCCATAATTTCGAGGAGATTTCTTGTTTTTAGATACCGCCGATCCCGCATCATTTATGTTTCCAAATTCAATGGCACCAGTGGGGCAAGTTTGCTGACAAGCTGTTAGAATGGTGCCATCTTTTATGAAATCACTTCCCGCTATCTTTGCATCTATTTTTGCGCGATTGATTCTCTGAACACATAATGAACACTTCTCAATTACACCCCGAAAACGGACAGTGATATTTGGATTTTTCTGCATTGCGTAAAGCGGATTGGACTCGTCATTAATCTTAGAATAATTAAAGTAATTAAAACGACGAACTTTATACGGGCAGTTATTAGCGCAATATCTGGTTCCAATACATCTATTATAAGCCATATCATTTAACCCTTCTGGGCTATGGATAGTGGCTCCAACAGGACATACGGACTCGCAAGGGGCATTTTCACAATGCTGACAATTCATGGGTTGAGTGACAACTTCCGGATCATCTATGCTTCCATTGAAGTATCTGTCGATTCGGATCCAAGCCAACTCACGACCATTTAAGACTTCTTTTTTACCCACTACTGGAATGCTATTTTCTGCCTGACAAGCAATGGTACAAGCGTTACATCCTGTGCATGTATTTAAATCAATGGTCATTCCCCATTGATTCCCAGATCGGGGATGTGGGTCTGTCCAAAGCAGAGTCTTTTGATGATCTTTTTTAATCATCTCGCCTTTTTCTGCAAAATTGGGATCCTGCGTGTATCCCAACAAAGTGGCTTCCCGAACAATCGGTCTACCTTCCATGGAGTCATGGCCTTGCATGATCGCCAGTTTGGTGGTTCGACCGGTTCGAGTGATCTTAGCTCCCTGGGCGATGTGGCCAATCTTGGAAAAAAGAAGCTCAAATGCATTAGTGCCCAGGCCTTTGGCCACACTTCCCCATTTAAGGCCATAGCCCATAGGCAATACAACCGCATTTGGCGCGGTGCCCAAAACAATCTTTACAGGAACCTCAACCGATTTGCCTTCCAGGGAAATCTCAATCATATCCCCATTACTTAGTTTTAGTTCCTTTCCAGTGGACGGGGAAACCATTGCCACATTTTCCCAAGTTACCTTACTGAAAACATCAGGAAGCTCTTGCAACCAGGAAATATTAGAAAATCTGCCATCCATAACGGTGTTGGAGGGCACGATATAAAGATCTAGACTAGAAAGATCCGCCATGGCAGCACTTCCCGCTCCCTGGGCGATTGAAACAAACTCAGAAAAGTTTATGGAATCTAAAGATTTCGTGGATACAATAGAGGTAAGTCCGTCATGAAGCCAACGCTTCCAATTTCGCTCAAAATCTGTTGGACTCTTCTCAAAAAAGGCCGACCGAACCAAATCATAACTAGATTTTCCGGCATGAGATGTAAACCCTGCCAAAATCTCTTCTCTAGTCATAGACTCGAAAAGAGGGGCAATCATGGGTTGCACAATGGCTGCCACTCCTGTGGTGGATACCAAGTCGCCCCAGGACTCTAAGGAGTGCGGTTGAGCCACATAAGTCCCCACGAGGGCCGAAGTCTCATTAGGCATCAGACCATTGTAAACGGAATATTGAATTTGTGAAATGACGGATTCAAGACCTAAGTCAACAGGTGAGCTATAGACAGGATTTCCGTCAAAAATAAACAGACTGGAAATGGCGGACCGGGAGGCATCGTTGGCAAGATCTGCAATGGTACCAAAGGAAAGTCCGGACTCCAAGGTCCTATATTCCACGATGTTGGGTTCATCACCATTTAAGGACTCATTTATGGCCATAGCCAAAACATGCACCCAGCCCGGTAGAAACTCACCCACAAGTATGATGGACCGTCCTCGATTCGCCATCAGATCTTTCGCCAGGGCGGAATACCAATTTTTATCGGTAGCAGGTGAGAATCCCGTCTCCCTCAGTTTCGCAACCACCTGTGGAGGCAAGCTGAGACCCGCTTCTAACAATGCATTAGCCAGATGAGTGAGTGCTTCCGGCAACTGTGAAGGACTCAATAATTTTCGGTTGTCTGCAAGAGAACCCGAAATGGAATAATGACTCTCAAACGCGTAAAAGCGGCTCATGTCTGGGTTCGCGTTGGAATCATTTGGCAATCGGCGCGTCTTGGCAAAACCTCGGGCATTGGCCACATTGTCCAACTCCGTACCCATAAAATCAGAACCAACACTCACAATGACCCTGGCTTTCGACAAATCATGTGTCACAAAATCAGCGTCCACGCCGAGCTTTTTGAGAGCTAAATGTTTGCTGGTATTATCCAGGGCGTTGTGCTTGTATAACTTAGCCTCAGGAAAGGATTGTTGGATTTGTGCAAGTAGCCAATGCAAAGTTAAGGAGTTGGTCTCTTGAAATAGAAAGGCCAGGCCTTTACCCTTATTTGTGCCGTAAAAATCTTTCTGAGACTTCAAAAACCCTTCAAAATCTTCTCTTAAAATGGCTTTTATGTCTTTATTATTTTTAAATCCCTGGCCCCTATCGGGGTCGTACATCTCCAGGATTCTAGCCTGGGTCCACGTATTTGCTGCCCCCAAGCTTCCGGGATGATCCGGATTACCTTCGATTTTGGTGGGTCTACCCTCGTGTGTTTCCACAAGAATACCCTGAACCGTTTTTCCAGATAAAATGGCACTGGCGTAATATAACGGCTTCCCTTCAACGATTTCCTCTGGGCGTCTGCTATACGGCAAAATCTTTTCAACGGGCTTTCGGATGCACCCACCCGCCATTCCAGCCATGGCCAAGGAAGCTCCCATGATACCCAAAAAATTACGTCGATCCACCCCTGAGTCCATAACCCATTCGTGGCTTCCAGGCTTGAATTCATCACTTCGTGATATTTTAATATTGTCCATGAATTCCTCAGAAACTATTAAGTTAAAGTACTTTTGAATTAGTAATGGCAACCTGAACAATGCGTTGGTGGATCAACCGTTCTAGATCGATGAGGATCCGAATGGGGATCGTAGCCGGCCACTTTGGGGTCAAATCTAAGATTGGTGATTTCAGATTTTGGACCAAGTTTTGGTTCCGGGTTTTTATGACAATCCAGACAAAAGCTCATACTCAAGCTTTTATCCTGCTGCACCACTTTCATTTTGTCCACGCGACCGTGGCAGTTAACACACCCCACTCCGGCAGACAAATGGGCACTATGGTCAAATCTCACGTAGTCGGGCAATTGATGCACATTTACCCATTCAACAGGCTTTCCTCCTGCTGCGCTGTCTCGAACAGGCTGAAGCTTTGCACTCTTTGGTAACACGAGTTTATGGCAACCCATGCAGGTTTCTGTGGGAGGAATGGCGGCAAACGCACTTCGTTCCACTGTATTGTGACAATAACGACAGTCCAGACCCAGCTGTCCGTTATGAAGTTCGTGGGAAAAAGGAACAGGTTGAGTTGGTGAGTAGCCAACATCGGTAAATTCCGGTGAAAAATAATACCAGATCAACCCAACAATGACCAACAACTTTACAGGAACGATTACACCAATCACAAGAGGTATGCGATTAGTCCATTTAGGAAAAATTGGTTTCACTCCACCACCCTTTATGAAAAATTTGACTAGTAAAAACGACTAACTCCAATAATTTATCCACGAGCACGCCCTCAGGCAAACCCATTGTCAAAATGGGACACCTTATCAAGTATGCTATAATGCACAACAAAACCCAACTCTCCAAGGTAGAGTTTTGCCGAAGCTCGTTAGCATTAACTTGTGAGGGTGTTTACCCAATCCCACCCAAAACCACAAGTGTAACGCTGTCAATTCCTTTGCACGGACACCAGGTGATCCACTGTTAGACGCTCTGCCCTGTGAAACAACTCCTCGACCCCTTCAAGACTGGAATCATATGCTCCACGATGATTGCCTTTTGAATCAACCAATATCAATTTCTGATTGTGCACCAGTTCCACGGAACTAGAACCAGCCTTCTCGGCACTTAACCCCAGCCCAATCAATAAATTCTTTTCAGCAATTCTGGTTACCTCATCTATGGACCCCGAAAGGAGATTCCATTGAGGGGATATCAAATTTTGGTCTTTGGCAAATTGAGAAAGATGCTGTGGAGTATCTGTTTGAGGATCCACTGAAATCAAAACGAAGGGAACCTCATACCGACCCCGGGCTAACCTGGATTCAAGCTTTTTTAAGTGATTGATGATGAGCGGACAAACCGTTTTGCAGCTTGAAAAGAAAAACCCCACAATATGCACTTTACCTATTAATTGAGCACTGCCAAACCTATTTTGGTTTGTGTCCATCAATTCCCAATTTCCCACCTCACCCAAAACCTGCGGGGGATCGGGAATTTTACGAGTTAATGGTCTGATGGCCGTTAAAAAAACGACGCCAAACAAAAAGCTCATCACCCATGGATTTCTTAACCAATTTCTAATACGATTACTCAATTCCAACTATAACTTCTCCTCTGTATTTTCCATCTTTCTTGCTGTCACAGCCAGGGATAGAAACGTCCAAGACGCCAAAGATACCAGTAGCTTAACAAAATGCTCTGCCGACTCCCTGGTAATAATATTAACTTGAAGAGAGGAATACAATGAGCCATGAAAAACACCAATGGGGTTGATCCAGCTCAAATAACTAAAAAGTTCATTCTTTAGCGGAAATAAGGCTCCAGAAATAACCCACAAAGGGATCATGATCAAACTCATCACGGCGTGATAAGATGAGGTGGAGTTAAGCCACCAAGCAAAATAAATATTAATAAAGGTAAGCATGGCTAATCCAAAGAAAAGACTAACTATAAGATTAGGAAAATGCACAGACTTTAATGGAAAACCCGCCATGGGAGCGATCATCAAAAACAACACCGATTGAATGAGTCCAATTGCTATCACACCCAATGATTTTCCAAGCAGAATCTCCACCTTTTTGCACGGGGACGACAAAACTCCCTGCAAGAATCCTTCCCTTCGATCTTCAATGATGCTCATACTCCCAAAAATACAAGTAAACAATAAACACATTATCCACGTTCCTGGAAAAAAATACTGAGTAAACGAGATCCCATCGAGCTTCACCGAGGGGCTGAAGCCCGTCCCAATGAGCAGCCAAAACATTAAAGGCTGAGCCACTAGTCCCAGCCAACGGCTTTTTTCAGCCCAAAAACGCATCACCTCTCGACGAAATAATGTATCCACAGTGTAACTACTCATACTATAGGTGCCGTTCCATAAAATCTCCCAAGTTGGAACGACGAACACTCAACTGACCCACCACATCACGGGGGAGAGTGTCCATTAAAGACCGCAAAACCTGAGGTCCTGTATCACTTTTGCAATACAAATTTCCTTCTTTTTCTTGAATGCTAACGATACCTGGGGTGCTTTTAAGAGTTTCCCGAACCAGGGAAAGATTTTGCACCTCACTTAGTACTACCAAATCCCGATTCAAAGATTGAAGCAAACCCTGGACCGTTCCATAGGCTTTCCATTTTCCTTCAGAAAGCACTCCTAAAACATCACATATCTGCGCCTCTTCAGGTTTGTGAGTGGCTAAAAGCACACTGGTTCCAAACTTAGCTCTAGCTTGTTTAAGTGACTCCCAAAAATCAACACTTGAAGGAACATCCAAGTGCGCCGTCGGTTCGTCCAAAAGCACCAATTTTGGTTTGGTAATCAGAACTCTTGCGAGATCAATTTTTCGTTTTTGTCCGCCAGAAAGTTTAGATACCTGATCTGATAAATAGGTAGTGATTTGCAAAGCCTCTACCACTTCGTTATAATTTTCTTGAAGAACTTTTGTGGGGATCCCATAAAGCCTTCCTGCTAGATACAAGTTTTGTTTAGCCGTGAGTTTTTGATCCAAACTTAAAGTTTGGAAAACACAACCCAAATCCCGACGGCAGCGAGGATCCACTCCCTGACTTTGCTTCCCCAAAAATGTCACCGTTCCAGATTGCCAGTTCCGGGTTCCAGCCAACAACTGGATCAGCAAACTTTTTCCGGCACCGTTTAATCCTAACAATCCAAAGAACTGCCCCGCTCCTATTTCAAAGGAAAGATCTTTTAAGATGGTACGCCCCAATATGGCATAACTGATCTCGTGGGCTTTAAAAAAAGGCGCTTGATCCTGCATTTGCATCGTACCTATTGCAACCATCTATCCACCGCCAACCCAAGCGTTAATAACGGTAAATAAGCAAGAGAACCAAAAAACACCTGTTTGCACCAAATACTTTGATTGATATTAAAAAATCCTTTGATCACGGTAAGCAGAAAAATCAATCCCAAAATGCAAGCAAATCCTAGATAAATGACTCCAGCGGAACCAATCTGAAAAAGAACCACAGAAACAATCAATAGAGTGGCACTGAATAAGGCCGCCTCTATTTTGGCGTAAAGAGGTCCTTGTTCTAAAGTGATCGTTTTAATGCCTGCGCTTTTATAATCTGAACTATTTAGAAAGGAAATGGCAACAAAGTGCGGAATCTGCCAGAAAAAAAGAATCCCAAACAAAACAAGTCCAGGCAAATTAATGGCATTTTGCGCAGCGGTCCAACCTAAAAGTGGGGGCATCGCACCAGGAAAGGCTCCAATGATCAAAGCCGTGGGACTCAAGTATTTTAAGGGAGTATAAACCAAAACATATACGATAATGGCCCACAAACTTAAGCTCGCCGTAAGTGGATTCACAAACGCAGCAAGAAGTAAAGTGGAAATCAGACCCAAAAACACCCCAAAAACGCCAGCTTCTCTTGGAGAAATCCTGCCTGACGCGATAGGTCTATTTTTGGTACGAGACATTAAAGCGTCTGTTTTGTATTCCATGGCCATATTCAATGCATTTGCACTACCAACGGAAAAAAACACGCTTAGAGACAATAGAAATAATTTAACCCAATTTAAAGGCTGAGGTGCCAATGCCACTCCACCTAAAGACATCAAAACACAAAGAACAGAAATCCTAGGTTTTGTGAGCTCAAAGAAGAATTTGGGGCGTCTCCACAAACCATCTAAAACATTTGTATTTTTCATCAAAGTTTTCCCGCTACCACTCTGGTTCTGCAATAAGAATCAAAGGCCCTGAAGGCGTTTCCACAAACCTTACGTCTGTCTTTCGTAAGGGTGAGCACAGAACACTCTTTAAACCCAAACTTTGAATCCTTCCTCACCTGAGCGTTCTCTCCACATTCCGCACTCCGATCTTGGGCCCTAAGACAGGACTCCATTAAGATGGGGGCAGATGCATCACAAACTGTCTTGATGCCTTCGCACTGAGAAGTCCAGGTGAGTAGCTCTTTCACACAGCCCTGCATGGAAAGGGACTTTCCTTCCTCTAGGAGGTGCGCAATGCCTTTTTGAACGCTCTTTTCGGTTCGGGTATAGTTAAAGAAAGTGACTACGCCTAATATCGTTGCAACAAAAAAAATGGACCCTAGCACCCAGGTAGCGTTGTTTTTTGTGCCATTTGAGTGAATCATGTGATTGCCTTTAAAAACAAAAAAGGATTGGAAACCTCGGTCTCTATAATGTAATTACCCAAAAAGTCAACCAGATTCCAACCCAAAATCCTAGATGGTTTTTTACTTGATCTGCGTCAATGACATTTGAGATCCGAAAACCAGCTGACCACGTGGTTTCTCATTGAGTCATACCGTTCTATAGACCATTTACGACCCAACTCTCTCGACTCCTCTTTTAGGTGTTGATACCGGGAAGGGGGCCATTCCTGAAAATCAACCAAAGCCTTGGCCCAGGAATCAACCCCACCAGCCGCATCTACCACCGGACTGCCAACCATAGATGCAATCTCAGGCAATGCCCCTACCGAACTCACCACACAAGGTGTGCCCAGCTGAAGGCTCTCCAAAAAAACCCTACAAATGGTTTCGCTATCTAGACTTGGAATGAGCGTGGCCCTGGCTCCTTTAAGAAAAGGGCCAACCAAAAAATCCTTACAATCCAGTATCACCACCAAGGGCACCGACACTACACTCCGGTCAAAGATCACCCAACCCTGATCAAATCGACTAAGGGAAAATGATTTTTCAGCGGAAAACCACTTTTGAAATTCACCTAGCCCAAACTGCTCTTTTCTGCCCACGACCATCAATGACAATGGCAAAAGATTTCGTTCGGCTATTAATTTTAGATATCTCAAATAAGCAGGGATGAGGACGTCAAATCCTTTGACCGGGTCAAACCGAGCCACCACTAAAAAAAAATTTTCAACCCCCAATAACCTCAGACAAGCATCCAACAACGATTTCTCTGAGATCAATTCAGCAAGTTTGGCTGTAACTTCCGCCGTGGCTGGAGCCGGAGTGTGGGTGTAATAACTCACGCATTTTTTGTGTTCCGGGATTTCAACTTTACACTGCTGGACGTTTTTTTGGCTCGCAAATACAATCTTTTCAGTCAATTTTATCCAAATTAATCGGTTCAAAAAATGATTTTTAACCACTCTGGACTGACCTTTTACCCGCACCAAGCATCCTTTACGCCAAAGCCAGGGAAACAAAATTTTGGAAAAGGCGAAATAAAAATGCTCCCGCCCTTCAAAAACATAGATGATCTTTTGACGTGACCGATGGAGAAATAGCCACTGATAAATAAACATAAAAATCTTAACTACATCGATTGGCCGTTTCACCACCCAAGGACAAGGCCATATTTCTCCCTGAGTCAATGGCACGGTTGGCAAACTTGGGCTTTCCTGCGGTGCACTAAATTGCACTGACAAATTCTGTTCTTTTAAGTAACACACCAGTGACACTGCATACTGACTCACCGCAGACTTGAACCGATTAGAATTTACAACCAACTCTACTATTTCCAATCACCGTTCCTTCTTTTTGAAATGCAACCAAACATTGGATTGAAGTTGGCAACACTTTTCCCAATCTAGAAACTGAGAAAAGACTGTTGAAGCCTTATCGTCGCAACCAAAAGTCCATCCTTCAGGCCCTCTTGCCTGACAATGGATCAACACAAGATCATTCTCTTTACTCCATTTAATGAGATTTTCGAGGCACATCCCCGGATCACTTGGATGCAGGAATGCATCCGCCACGCCATGTTTACTATATGTCGTATACTTAAATCGATCGGCGATTTTTCGTCCCCCCAAAAGGTATTTTCGATAGCTCAACCAAAACAACACAGCATAAAAAGAAAATGTTAGTTTAATTCTAGATTTAAATCCCTTGCTACTCTTAAGAGAGCCCCAAATAAAACCAAACTTACGTTGGATTCCTCTTTCCAGTCTGCGTCCGGTGTGAGTGTAAACCATAAGCTTGAGAATGCCGTTTGGCTTCAGAGCCTGACACATGCCCCCAAACAGCAGGCTTGGCACTGGCTGATGATGCAACACCCCAGTACATACTATCAAATCATGAAAGTCCGTTTTTGATTCTCGAAGAATTTGGGCGGCATCGCCTTCCAAAAAGGTAACATTTTTTAATGCCTCTTGATAAGCCCAGTTTCTAAGGGATATTGGAAAATGTAAAAGAAGAAATCGAAACACACTTAATCTTGAAGCATGGGCAATGAGCTTTGATTTAGCAATTTCTATGCTTTTTAGACTCAAATCTACACACAGCAATTGGGCGCTGGGGTTTATAATCCGGTACATCAGCGGCTCATCTGTACCACACCCCACAATTAAAATTTTGTTTATCTCCGACTCCAGACATGGGGGATTAGACCTGTAAAATTCTTTTAACACTTTACTTGTGCCATTTCCCATTTTACGATTGACTTCGATTTTTGCGGCTTCGTGAAATTTGGATATGGGACCAAATAAGATCTCAAGGCGATTTAAAGGGTGATCCTGAGGCTTTGGATAACGAAATTGAGACTGATCTGGATAAGGAAACACCTCATAAAATAACTTCATTTTTTCCATAGAATTTGAGACGCTTAATTCGGTTTCATTCACATCCATTAACTCTAAATTCCCTTTGAGCCAAAACACACGAAGAAATTCCACCAATACCCATACTCAGTTTTCCACACAATAGGGGCTTACCATTAGTAGAAATATTTCGAGGTTTGTCTAAAATCAGCTGATGACCCAAACTCAGAAAAGAGGGATGAACATCAGCACTAGGAATTCCACATCCCGGGATCCAAAACGTGTCTGACGATTCCACCTTTGGCCCCAACAATTGAGCCGTAAGCTCCAAACCCCCAGCCGTTCCCATGGCGTGCCCAAAAAGCCCTTTTCGAGCAGAAATGAGGCATTCCTCGGAAAGAAACGGGCTCGTCATCTGAAGTTCATTCCAATCACCTGGAGTTCCTGTGGCATGCATGTCCCAGCTATGGATGTGCTTGGAATCAATACCTGCCCTCTGAAGGGCTTGAAAAATACAGTGATGAGGCCCTGTCTGGGAGGGGGTAATGATATGCTCCGCATCACTACTTAGCCCAACCGATAGGACCTTTACTCCAAGATGACTTACACCTAGCCCGGTCATTGTTTCTTTATGACCCAAAATCCACACCACCGCCCCACCAGACATATGAGTGCCTCTCATTTTGGTTAATGGCATGGAAACACTCTCACCGGCACTTAACACCTTCGCATTATAAAAAGCACTGGTAAGCGTCGGATTGGGAGGAATATCCGCGGAACCCACAATGGCCAAATCCGCCTCCCCACCCTGAATGGCGTTCATGGCTCCTTCCAACGCCACACCAAAAGACGCACAAGCCGCACTATACCCCAAAGCAGGACCGTGCGTGCCCAAAAGCATCGACAATTGGGACGCAGGTACATTTGGAATGTTCCAAAGACTGTTGGCTTCCACACTTTCCCAGGGTGGTGTGGGGCACTGATAAAGCTCCAACAGCTGTTTTTTTTGCTTTGCTCTCTGCCTAATTAGTTGCAACTTTTCAACATTTACATCGCCCGTGATACCCTGACTTTCTATGTCAGAAAATTGATTTACAAATTCTTTTAATTCAATGGAATGATTTGTCCAAAATTTATTCCATTCCTCATTTGCTTCTTCCCGGTCAAATGTATCTAGTGCAAAACGATTAGGTGAAATGGGAACACCTTGCATCTCTTTTTTTCCATCCAAATATTCGCGAAGCAAACGATTTTTTTCAACACTAGCCCAAAAATGATTCCATTTTTTTTCGGCCCTTTGTAGGGATCTGAGACCTGTAAAATAGGAGTCCACATCACCAAAACAGCTAGCCACTCCAATCCAAACCCTTGTGTCTAGTTTTTTAATCGCCTTTTCAAGATTCGGCTGAGCTTCCAGAGCATTGATGCATGCGGAAACCGTGGCTTTAACATTGAAACCTCCCTTTTCGGAAAGTTGAGAAAACCGAGAGGGGGGATGTCTTTGGCAAATCCAGTCACGGTGTGCTTCAAAATTTAAGGATGGTTTTCCCACCATAAACCCAGAATGAAACTCTGAAAGGGGTGTGAGTGTATTGGATTGATTTCTTATATTTTTTAAAAAAGTTTCAAGATTTTCTGAGTTAGGCGATACAACACCCACTGCATACAACATCACTTCTCGGTTTTGTCGAACTTTAGTTTCCAATGGAATTGTTAGCCGCATAAGCACCCCTCTAGGGAGGCTCTATATCACACCGGGAAAATTTTGTCGTGTGAACGGGAGTGGGTTAAGAAACAGGCACCAGGGAACTTGGGGGGCCCCCATCCAATTCCGTAGACAAGCCACCCATCATCTCTTCTTCGTATTTCGTTTCTGGAACTTCTAATAAAGATAACAAATCTTCGCGCGAAAGGTGTTTAAAAACTTCATTATCTTGTTCGATAAATTTTTCAAACACAACATTTTTTTTCTGGATAATTGTGTCAATCCGCTCTTCCAGCGTTCCTTTTGTTACCAATTTAAAAACCTGTACATTTTTGACTTGCCCAATTCTGTGAATTCTATCGGTAGCTTGATTTTCTTTAGCGGCGTTCCACCAGCGATCAAAGTGGATCACCACATTGGCACTCGTTAGATCAATACCCGTTCCTCCCGCAAGCAAGGACCCCAGGAAAACCTTGATATTGTCGTTTTCCTGAAAACTTTTTACCACCCTACCCCTATCTAAAGTGCTTCCCGTTAAAGTGACGTGTGAGATATTTTTTAACTTTAACCTGTGGCTAAGTCTTTCTATCATTTTGGCGTACTGGGAAAAAACAACCACTTTTTGATTTTCGCTTAACGCCTCTTCCAAAATGGAATCAAACAAATCTAATTTCCCACTACCATAAGAATCATAGGCAGGGTCGATGAGACCAGGATCATTGCAAATCTGCTTTAGAAGCGAAATAACGGAAAAAATATGAATAAACGGAATGGGTTGACTACCTGCTTCCAAAATTTCAATCATAGAACTGGCACGAAGATTTAAGGTTTCCGTATATAATCTATGCTGAAGCGCATTGAGCCGACAGTGTTTTGTGTCCTCAATTTTCTCCGGAAGCTCACTTAATACCTCTTTTTTCCGGCGCCGCATTTTAAAAGGATGAATCAGTCGTTGAAGCTCCAATTCTTTGGTCATGTGACCAGAATCTGTTAAATATCTCTTTTTAAAAGCGGCAGTGGGACCAAGGTAATTAGGTGCAATATAATCAAAAAGATTTTTCAGTTCAAGCAAATCGTTTTCTAAGGGTGTTCCTGTAAGACATAGTCTCATTCGGCTTGGAATGCGATAGGCCGCCCGGTAAGTTCTGGTGCTTTGGTTTTTTACTAGATGCGCCTCATCCAAAATAACCGTCTTCCACTTAATTTTTGCCAGATAATCACAGTCTCTGAGAAGTATTCCATAACTGGTAACAACAACTCGCCCTATGTAGTTGCCCGCAAGGGGCCCAGAAATGGAATCAAATCGACGACCAGCACCATGAAACGTAACTGATTCTATATTTGGAACGAATTCATTTAATTTATCTACCCAGTGATCGATTACACTTGTAGGACATACAACAAGGCTTAAAGACCCCGGATCTTCTTCACAGATTCCCAAAAGCAGTGCCATAGATTGATGGGTTTTTCCCAAGCCCATTTCATCGGCAAGCAGACCTCCAAAATAATTTTTGTACAGCCACCAAAGCCATTTAAACCCCTCATATTGGTAGGAGCGTAACTTCAGCTTCCCAGAATCAACCGGCGGAAACTCTAAATCTTTTATACTTTTGAATCCAGACTTGAGCTGGGCCGTAAATTGGTCCAAACATTCCCAGTCCGTCTGTTCAGAAACCAAACCCTGAAATTTTAGAAACTCCAGGGGTGATAGCTTGAGCTTTCCGTCTGATTTGAACTTTTCAAATAACCACTCAAACTCACTTTCAATTTTAAACCATCCCGCCTTGGTTCTGACAAATCTTTTACCTTGCTGCCTAGCTTGCAGAATGCGTACAAGTAAATTTGCATCATTAGAGTCTCTGTCAGGATATTCGGACTGGTACATTAAAACAGAACCATCGTCTAGCTGCCTTAATGATACCATTTCAAGAGAAAGAGTTGACTCAACGGAAAGTTTTGCCACAGATACATCAAGTTCGACGGCAGCGGTTTGTTTCAGGCGTTCGAATTTTGACTGGACAATTTCAGCGAATATGTCATCATTTAAAGCTACTATTTGAGGATATTCATCAAATCGAGTCACCTGATTCGAAGACATAAAATCTTTAAAAGGCACAGTAATGAACTTCTCGTCCCAATAAAAAACTCCACGCCCAATAGATCTAGCATTGACATCCTGATAACAAATACTATCTACCTTTTCTCCGTCTGTATTTAAAATATTGATTCTTTTGGTGACTACAAATTCACCAGTGTGGTTCACATACACATAAAAATGTCTTTTTGCGTAAAATTCCGTAGTGACCTGAGGAAGATCTGATCCCTGAGCTAAAACAGGAAACTGCTCCACGATTCTTGAAATATCGTCAATATTAAACGTATAAACTAAACTTTTAGAGTTTTCTCTGGAAAAGGTAATAAAAATAAGAATATTAACCCTGTCAAACATGACTTTTTGAGGACTAAGCTGCACTACTTTCGATAGTTCACTCAAGTCAGGACGCAAATCTGCCGCCAAGGAGGTTTTGGTCTCTTTTTTTTCAGGAACACTGGAAACGGGATTAAACTTAGAATCTGGGAAGCTAAAACTAGGGGCATCACCCACATTGATGTGAAACTGAGTCTCCAATTTTTGACGAAACTCACTACAAAGAGCAAATGAAAATGCAGCCAAATGAGAACACTTTTCTCCTCGTTTTCGATTAGGAAGACAACTACACTCCATCCATTGAACGAACTTACCTTGACTATGCAACTTAAGGCGAACTTCGAAATGCTCCCCTATTCCCGTTTTAACTCTTGCGCTCACTACGTCATTATAAAATTTAAAGAGGGACACTGCGTTGCTTCGATAAAGTGACAGTCCATTTGACCACGTTAAAGGCACAAATTGCTGGAACATATATTCAATAAAAGAAGGAGAATTCATTAGTTTCCCAAATTATTTTGATTTTTGCGAAATGGTCTGAGTTTTATTCAAATAAGCAGCTAAAATCTGCTGCCCAATCATACTCGCCCTAACGACATGTGTTTTTGGACTGCTCACTAATGCACCAATGGAAATGTTTTGCTCTGACTCTAAGGGCGCAATTCCGCTGAACCATGTGTACAAAGTTCCTCTTTCCTCTGCATCACTTAGGGTACCTGTTTTGCCTCCCATTTCAAATCTCAACTTAGAATTCTGCCGCCTTCTAAAAAATTTACGACTTGTGCCGGTAAGTGTAGTTTCCTGCATCAAATATAGCATCTTCTGTGAAGTGGTTTCTGAATAAACCTGACTTAAGGTCTCCGGAACCAACTTATAAATAGAGACTCCCTTACCATTGATGACCTCTTCCACAATTTTTGGAACAGGCATTGCCCCTTTATTTCCAGCCGGAGCACTTAACAATGCAGCATGAATAGAAGAAATTTTGGAGGAACCAAAGCCAGCTCCAGATTCGGCCACTTCTAAAGAAGTAGCCGTTTCCAAACTGGGATGCAAAGCCAAACTGGTTTCTAAATGAAGGTCACTTTTAAGAGGTTTATTAAAATAAAAAAGATCGGTATAATGCCGCAATGCAGAGAGTCCAAGAGCGTAAATGGCCAATCGGGAAAAGGCTGTATTACAACTTACTCCAAAGGCTCTGGCCAACGTCAATTTTTGAGTATCTGTTTTTTCATTTCTAAGCCAGTTTTGGTTTCTGAGTTTTCCGCATCCCCCACTAAAAAAGATCTGATCTGATGGATTGAGCCCTTCCTTTTCAATGGAGCCTGATGCCGTGACTATTTTCATTAAAGAAGCCGCTGGTGCGGTGGCAGTGGTGATTAGGTCTTCATTTACCAAAAGAGGGCTTTTTTCTCCTCTACGCTCCACCATCGCCAATATTCGACCCGTTCGACTTTCTATTAAAGAAACCGCGCCAGAAATATGATTTTGGCTAGATAAAATCTTTGAGGCCTCTTTCTGAAGATACGGATCCAAGGTTAATCGGAGCTGTAAATCGTTTTGCTGAACGTAATAGAATCCATCCTTTTCATACATTAATTTAACAATATCTGCCCATTTTATTTGTTTAAATGGCGCCTTTATCATGTCATTTTCATTTGTTTTATTTTGTCGTGGATCTGGAAAAGCTCCCAACAATGGTGTCATGGGGAACTGTGCATCATCCAAAATCTGAAGCTTTTCTTCATCATCGGAAGGCACCGGATCACTCGTAGCAGGTTGTTGGCCAAAAGCTAGGTACAAAGGGTTCCAATGCAATCCAACCCATACAACCAAATAACCAGACATATGGACTGCAAACTTCAATTTTTTAAACCAGCAATTGGAATTTTTTTTCACTACCACCTCAGACTTCGGCTTAAATCATAACACAGATACAAACGAAAAGTGGACTCCGAATCCCCAGACGAAAATCCGGGAACCCAACGTCGCCGTATTTGGATGGGAACCAGTCCAGGCGGAAGCAACTCAACTTCCGAGAAAGGATTATTCCTTTCAGGCAACCATAGACTTATATTCCACTCTTCCTTTAAATTAAAACGTAAGTGATTGATGGCATGCAGTGTTCCTTGAGTGGGTGACAAGTCAGGGCTCAAATGAATTGATTCCCAAGCATCCGTTGTAAATAAAGAATCTTTCATCCAGCTCTCAGGAACATTTTCAAACCAGACCACTTCACAGGAATTCCAAGGAACCTTCGTCATTGTAAAGGGGATGAAAAGGGCTCCCAAAGGGTAGGTCTGAGACGACTTATACCATAAAGGGGGGGGCAACTTCAAAGGATCCCCCAAATCTTCTTCCCTACATTGGCAACCACCCCGTTTTTTGTTTAAGATAACACCCTGTTTAATCAAATTTATTTTAGTGAAATCATTCACAAACAAAAGAGATCGGGCGTTTAGAAAGGGCTCCAGGTGAGGTAAAGACTCCAGCGTCAGGTTTCCACTCATATGCAGTTGTTTCCTTAGCTCAGGAAGTTTCGTTTGTTAGTCTGAATGTAAAGTCTGATCGGAGGAGTGTAACTGTGTTTTCCAAAAAGCCCAATATCCCGTCCAATAAGTTGGCACAGACACCACCCAAACTCCCAGCTGGTTCCAAGGGAATCTCCATGCTCTCCCAAGGCTGTTTCTTTGAAGGTAAGGTTATCATGAAGGGCGAATCTCGAATTGGTGGTGCCATTCAGGGGGCCATCACATCAGACAGTTTTCTACTTCTCGAGGTAACCTCCCAAATTTCTGGAGAGGTTCATGGTTCCAATATCGTTTTAAACGGTCAAGTTCAAGGCGACATTACAGCATCAGAGATCATTCGATTGAGTTCCACTGCTGTGGTAAACGGCAACATCATTACAAAGCGATTGGTGGTGGAAGACGGCGCCAAAATCAATGGTAAAATAAGTTACATTGCTGAAAGTAGTTCCCCAACAAAACTACAAAAAATCTCTTAGCGGATTGGAGAGGTTTTTTAATCCATGTTCTTTAACACCGTTACTTTTTTTATTAAAGATCTGCCTAAAGCAATAAATTTCTATAATAAAGTTTTTAACCTTGAATCCACACCCTCCAGCCACTCTGATATGGTTTACTTGAACAATGAAAACCCCAGGCTTGCACTATGTCATGTAAGTGTGCTCCACTCCCTGATAAATAACATGCACCCGATTTCATCCCACCCCGTGGCCCAAACCCTTTTTTCCAAAAATGTCTCGCAGAAAGAGGATGTTGATAAATTTCACGGCATGTGCCTAAATTGGGAGGGATCGTGCGG
>JBIIVH010000041.1:0-40742 GCA_044339525.1 Silvanigrellaceae bacterium
GTGGAACCCTAAAATACCCCTGTGGAACCCTAAAACACCCCTGTGGAACCCTAAAACACCCCTGTGGAACCCTAAAATACCCCTGTGGAACCCTAAAACACCCCTGTGGAACCCTAAAACACCCCTGTGGAACCCTAAAACACCCCTGTGGAACCCTAAAACACCCCTGTGGAACCCTAAAACACCCCTGTGGAACCCTAAAATACCCCCGTGAAGTTCCAAATTGTCCTTTTGCCGGGGGGCCACTATCCAAAAAAACACATGGGCGTCCGGGGCCAGCCCTCCGCTCACCTCCAAAATGTTTCACGTGAAACATTGACGCCCACTTAGGGAATCATAATTTTTAATAATATGATTTAATTTGTTTTATTTTGATTTTTTTGTGTTTTTTTAAATTTTTTGATACCACGGGCTCCCCAACCTAGGGGAATACAAATCGAATGGATTGGTTTAGAATGAGAGAGGCAATTTAGGTATCACTGACCTCGGGTGTAAAACCTAATTTTCCATAATAAATTCCAAAAAATGAAAGGCCATTTTGGTGAATTCAGATCTTTCGAACCATCGACCACCCCAGTCGACTTCCAAGCCTCCCTTTCTAGACACGCCTAAAAACGATGAGCTGGAGAGGTTTCTCAATCGAATCTCCCCAGAAGAAAGCTCCTTTACTGCGAGCAAAGGGGACCTTTCCGAGTCCCAATTCTTGGAAATTCCGCTGGATAAGCTACGTCCTCCCTCCACCCAACCTAGGTCCTCTTTTGATTCAGAGAGGCTAGCGGAGCTGGCGACCAGCATTGAAAACTACGGGGTGCTCCAACCCATTATTGTGGCCAGTCTGGGGGGGGGATTCTATGAAATCGTTGCCGGAGAACGTCGATTTCGAGCGAGCCAAAAAGCCGGTCTAAAAAAAATCCCATGCATTGTCCGAACTTCCTCGGAGCACGACCACCTTGAAATTGCCCTAATCGAAAACATTCAACGGGAAGACCTAAACTGCTTCGAAGAGGCAGAGTGCTTTTTCACTCTAATAGACCAGCACGCATTAACCCACGATGCTCTGGCCATGCGAGTGGGCAAAAGTCGAGCTCACATCACGAATTCGCTTCGTCTTTTATTATTACCCAAACAAGTGAGAGACTCGGTGGTCTCTAAAGACATTTCAGCTGGACACGCAAGGGCATTGTGTTCTCTAAACACCGCAGAAAGCCAACTCAAGGCTTTAAGCATCATCATTGAAAAAAAGCTATCTGTGAGGCAGACAGAGTTGTTAGTAAAGCAACTTCAAAAACCCGCTGAGCCCACACCCATATTGAAAAACAGAGTCTCAGAGGACATTCTCTATGTTTGTGAACAGATGAAAAGTTACCTTGGTACAAAGGTAAAAATAACGGGAAATGCCCAAAAAGGCCGGATCGAAATATCCTACTACACCCTCGAAGATTTCCAAAGAATCTATGAATTAGTCACAAAGGAACAGGAGATTTCTCATGAAAGATAATCCAGTTAATGATAAAGAGATTCGAGCTTTTTTAGAGGAAGGATGTTTTTTTGAAGGCAAACTTCAGTTTACCGGTGTGGTAAGGCTTAATGGGAGCTTTGTGGGCGAGATAGAAAGTAAGGACACGCTCATCTTAGGAGAGTCATCACATTTTTCTGGGAAAATCAATGTTGGCTCTCTTATTGCAGCGGGTACCATTGAGGGAGAAGTCACCGCAAAAGAAAGAATTGAGCTACTTGGCACCAGCAAAGTATCGGGTCAACTCTTCACCGAAAGATTTATTTCATTCGAAGGATGCGTTCTAGATGCAAAAATCGCCACCATTTCTCACCAAAAAGAATCTAAAGGAAAATCAAAAGAGCTGAACCTAAGAGTAGTCGATACCATGCAAACCAAACAAGAGAGTACCGTTGTAAAAAACGCACAAGGGCTTTAACACATACAACTGCTGTTATCCATGCCACAATTGAACCTATGACAATCGAAAAGACCCATTCACTCGACATATTTTGATGATTTTTAAGGGTTTCATATAGTGCCGTGCCAAAAAGAGCTGGAAAGCCCATCAAAAAACTGATTTCTGCAGCATCTTTTCTCTCAAATCCTAGCATACGAGATCCTAAAATAGTTGCCGCTGATCGGCTAAACCCCGGCCAAAGAGCTAGGCACTGGCAACATCCAATGAGTACTGCCTTTTTAAAGGTTAACTCAGAGAACGTGAGCATTTTGTGGGTCGTTTTCCTCTGCTCCAGCCACTCCACCAAAAATATGAGAAATGCACCAGTTATCAGGGCCCATGCCACCACATTTACCGAAAAAAGTAACTTTACAAAATCTTTTATTAAATATCCTACAATTGCAAATGGAACCACGCTAGCCACAAAAAACAAAGACTCTCTTCGGTTCTGGAAATGAACGTTGCTTTCCTGGGTTTCATCACGTCTAATGATGTTTAGCCACCCGTTAATCCATCCTAAAAATCGGCGCCAAAAAACGGTAACAACGGCCAAAATAGCACCCACTTGGATGACAATCAAAAACGCCTCCAACTGAGCAGAGTGCTCCAATCCCATCCACTCCTTAACCAGGATCATGTGACCTGTAGAGCTCACAGGCAAAAACTCGGTTACTCCTTCAACCAACCCAAGAATTAAAGATTGAGATAAGTTCACAAACAAATTTTCCTTTTTAACTTACAACTAAACAAATCAATTAAAGTAACGAAGCAGATATCGTCGCCAAAGCGGATCTTTCTCCTCGAACCAATGAAATATGGCCTCCAATTGCTTCCTTTTTAAACTTCTCAACCACATAAGTAAGCCCATTGGATGCTGCATCCACATAAGGGTTATCTATCTGATAAGGGTCTCCGGTTAACACGATTTTTGTATTCTCCCCGGCTCTGGTTAAAATGGTTTTAAGTTCGTGGGGGGTCAGGTTTTGGGCCTCATCTACAATAAAATATTGATTAGGAATGCTTCGACCGCGAATGTAAGTTAGTGGCTCCACTTCCAATATCCCTTGATTGATCAACTCGTGATAACTCTGGGAAAGTCTCTTCTGCCGGCCCTGTGTGGCTCCGCCTAGGAGCAGCTCCAAGTTATCAAAAATGGGCTGCATCCACGGATTAAGTTTTTCTTCGAGTGTGCCCGGAAGAAAACCCAAATCCCGTCCCAAAGGAAAGATAGGTCTACTCACCAATAGCTTTTGATACTTGGATTCGTCTGTGGTCTTCTCTAAGCCTGCTGCAATCGCTAGCAGGGTTTTACCCGTTCCGGCAGTGCCCACCAAAGTGACCAATTTAACATCATCATCCAGCAGCAAATCCAGTGCAAAATTTTGTTCCAAATTTCTTGGAAAGATTCCCCAAACATGGTCTTTTCCACCCAGGCTAAGGTTTTTTAGCTTTCCTGAAACATGATCGTATTTTCCATAAATAAACTGCAAGGAATCGGTTTCATCCCTCAGAATAACATACTGATTTGGGGAAAGTTCATAATCATCCATTGGTAAACTACCAAATTGCATGAACTGCTTAACCAGGTTTGGTGCCACCTCAAACTCAGCAATTCCTGTATACAATTCTTCTATATTTACTTTATCCGCTTCATAATCCTCAACACTTAATCCTAGAGCATCCCCTTTAATTCTAAGATTTGAGTCTTTCGTGATGAGAATCACAGGCATTGAACTGGATTTTTTAAGCTGAAGACCAACACTTAATATAAGGTTGTCTGGCTTTCTTTCAAAGTAGCTCGGAAGCAGATTCATATCCCCTTGCAAGGAAACAAATACCTTTCCAGAATCACTTCGATCCGGAAATAGCGTGATCCCTGAGCTCAAACTCCCTCGCGTCCGCAAATCATCCAGAATTCGGGAAAACTGCCTAGCATGTCTGCCTGTTTCTGAGAGTCCTTTTTTAAAGGTGTCAATTTCTTCAATGACAGAAATGGGAATAAAAACATCGTTATCGTCAAAGGAATAGATTGCCATTGGATTAGACAAAATAACATTGGTGTCCAACACAAAATTCTTTTTCAATTTATGTCCTTTCGAAGGGCTACTAGTTGACAACAATCACTTTCAAGCTCTCACAGAATAAACTATTATGGAAACAAATCCCAAAACACCTGAGAGAGGTTTCAATGAACATGGAAAATTCCGCTGCCAAGTCACATCTTGACAGAATAACTCAAAATCTAAAATTAGACTTTGAGCAAAAAAATAACATCCTTTCCTTCGAAGATTTTGTAGGTGAATTTTACAAAAGACCAAGGAAACTGTCTAGAACGGCTCCCCAATATATTCTAGATCTCATACATCATTACGGCGTAGAAACCATCTCTCTTGCCGATGGCACCGAAACAAAAAGGCTAAAACTGTTTGAAAGACCCAGAGGAAAAGGGAAGTCGGCTATCGTGGGGCAGGACGAGGCACACTCCCAACTCTATAAAGTGATTTCACAATTCGTCCGCCAAGGCAGAGCCGATAAACTCATACTTTTACATGGTCCCAACGGCTCATCAAAGTCCTCAACTGCCGAGGCTTTGGGTCTTGCCATGGAAGATTACTCCAGGACTTCTGAAGGCGCTGTGTACATGTTTCATTGGATTTTTCCCAATGACAAAATCGCAGCAGATGGGCTTGAGCCCGACCTTAAAAGCAAAAAAATTGGATTCGGAGACTTTCAACCCGGAAAAGATCGGTCAAGATCCTTTGCTCACCTGAATGAAGCTGAAATTCTATGCAAATTAACGAGTGAAATTAGAGAAAATCCCATCTACCTGCTCCCGCCCCAAGAAAGAGTTACCCTCTTCCAAAACGCCACCCAATCCGACACCAAAGAAGAAAGCTTAGACGACTCCATGAAACATAGTCTTTTTAATGGCGCGCTGAGTTCCAAAAATAAGCGCATCCTAGACGCCCTTTTGGTGGCGTATCAGGGTGATTTTGAAAAGGTTCTTAAACACGTCCAAGTGGAACGATTTTACTTCAGCTCAAGGTACAAAACAGGAATTTCCACAGTGGAACCCCAAGTGGCCATGGACGCTCATGAAAAACAAATTACCATGGAGCGAAACTATCAAAACCTTCCTCCTGCGCTTCAAAACATCCGTTTTTATGAGTCCTTTGGAGAGCTTATAGATGCCAATCGCGGTTTTATTGAGTATTCGGATCTTCTAAAAAGACCCATAGAGGCCTATAAATACCTTCTTACCACCACCGAAAAAATGAGCATCACCATTCCCTCCGGTACAATTGACCTAGATTTGCTGATGCTAGCCAGCACCAACGAAAAACACTTGGACGCTTTTAAAGCCGCTGCCGATTGGCAATCCTTCAAAGGCCGATTTGAGCTCATCCGAGTCCCCTATTTGTTGTCTTCCTCGTTGGAGCAAAAAATATACGGGGAAGATCTCAAAATCATTCAAAACTCTAAGCCTGTTGCTCCTCATACCTTAGATTTACTTTCCAAGTGGGTGGTTTTGACACGACTCAGACAACCCGATCCTGAGTTTTTTGAGTCTAATTTAAAACCACTCATATCCCGATTGGATCCTTATGACAAACTCTCTCTTTACGATGGACTTGATCTAAGCAATCAATTCAACGAAACGGAAAGTAGTCTTCTCAGAAAAAATCTGGTTGAAATCAGGAAGGAATCTCAAGCGTCCGTGGCCTACGAAGGTCGATTTGGAGCAAGTCCAAGGGAAGCGAAAATGCTTTTATATTTCGCATCTCAAAATAGCAAATACGATTCAGTCTGCGCTCCCGCTATTTTTGAAGAATTAGAGAATCTCACCCGCGACCGCTCCGTCTATGACTATCTACAATTTGAACCTCGAAACAAATACCATGATTTTATAGATTTTCTTAAGCACATCAAACAAAACTACGCCCAAAGATTTCATAAGGAATTTTTAAAGTCACTTAATTTATTTGATGAAAATCAGTATCTTCAAGCTTTCGATTCCTACCTTAAACAGATTGTAGCATTCCTCAATAAAGAACGAATCTTCAATGAAATTACGGGAAAAACGGAAGATCCAAGTGAAACTGTGATGCAAGAAATTGAAAATTTGATGGGATTTTCCGGAAATACAAGGGATATTCGTGAAAGAATTCTAAACAAAGTGGCCAACTGGAAATTAGAGAACAAATCAAAAACAGTCATCATTTCAGATGTTTTTTCCCAAGAATTAAATAATATCTCCAGGCGAATTTATGAATCCAAAAAAGACCTCATTGATCGAGTGCAAAATCACATGCTCACTTTAGGAAGCGAAGATTACAGTGCAAAATCTAACGAACTCCTAGATCAAGCAGAACGAACCTATTCCAATTTAAACTCCATGTATGGATACACCAAAAAAACAGCTTGGCAATCTCTTATTTTCAGTCGAATCTACTGGAATTGAATCAAGGGGAAGCAAGCGGACTAACACTCTGTTCCAAAAGTTCTATTTTTCCGTCTGCCACTTGAGCGATCGCTTTGGTGAGCAGTAGCTGATTGGCTTTTGTGGTAACTACAATTCCAAGCACACCGGAAAAGTTTCCAAGTTCTTTTTGACCATTGGTCATTTCTACCCGCTCTTTTGCCTCATAGTATCCCGGTCTTTTTTCTTTAAATTTTAACTTGGAGTCCCTAATTTTAACCTCCACCGATTTTTCCATCACTGGAATCAGCTGATAAAAAATATCGGAGTGGCTAGTTAAATTCTTTGATTCAGAAAGACTGGTATTATTTTTACTATAGTACTGGAGAGTCATTTCGTAAGTTTCCATTTCTTTTCCAGGATCTGCTTTCAACTGCACTTTTAACAACCCCTTTGAACCCATGGAGTCCTCCTGGTATCGACTTTGTAAAGAGGGATAAAGTAACCGCCCCAACTCCAATTCAGGCTTACCAAAACCCTCCACAAACTGGAACCTTACAAAAACAGGCTGACCACCCGAATTCGATCTTTCTAAGCTTTCCGTTGCCAGCGACATGTAAGTCCAAAAAGATGGGGGTATTTGTATGGTGCCCTCCCATTGCGTTCCCACTCCATCCAATTTTTTCCACACCACTCCAGTCCAAAATGTGGATAAGTTGTTAGTTTTATTCATAGAAATAGAGACCAATCCAGACGGTACACCTCCCCGTTTTTTAGTGAGTCTAAACTTATAAGATTTATCTTCACAACAAATCAAAACATTCTCTGACTTTCCTTTGTTTATGAGTGCCAGTTGATTCAGAACTCGCCATTTTGACTCTTCCTCATTTATTGGCCCTATGGAGTCTTGATTTTTTGCCGAAAACTTTAAGCCAAAGGGTCCACTGAGCCACCTACTTAAAAATCCAGAATGACCTATTTTCGATACCAAGCTTGAAGAATAATGGTTTTCAGACACCTTCTTAAATACATTATTAATATTTATCATTTCAGTAGATTGAATCAGATTTACGATTTCTTTGTTTTGCAGAAATGACGGCAAACTTTCAAATCCCGTCTTTTTCCACTGGTCTCCTATAACCACAGCAATTTTTGAAAATCGATCCGAATCCAACTCAATTTGAGCATCTTTCGCTTCATAGTTTGGATAAGAGAAGTTATACTCTTCCATTTGTCCCATCAGCGGGTTTTTTGATTCAAGGAGACTCCAGACTTCATGAGTTGTAGGATCTCCCTTCGATTGGTTAGCCCCTTCAATCGCATTAGGATTTTGCAAGGCGTAAAAGAGGTCTTCCTCTCTTTCCAACTCACTCGATCCAAACATCCACAGATGATCTCCCCTCTTCTGTACCAATCGAACTAAAAAGTGGGGGTCTATCCCTCTGCCCTGCAAACTAGTCCCTGAAGGGGTGTAATAATGGGCCACAGTAAGTTTCAAAGCGGACCCTCCGGAAAGCTCATATACGCTTTGAACATTACCTTTACCAAAGCTCCGTTCCCCTACCACGATAGCTCGGTTGTGGTCTTTTAATGCACCCGCTAGAATTTCGCTGGCACTGGCACTACTGGAATTTTGAATGACCATTAAGGGTTCCGAAATTTTCCTACCGGCAATGCTTGCTTCCATGGTTTCTTCGAGCTTACCTCGTGTCTGTAAAAGCATTCCTTTTTCTATAAATAAATCTGCCGTCTGAATGGCTTGATCCAATAAGCCCCCGGGGTTTCCGCGTAAATCGATGATGAGGTATTGAAAGGGGGTCCGTGCGTGTGCTTGAGCGGAATCATAGATATCCAATAATTCTTCCGATGTTTTACTGTTAAAACCAGATATTTTTAAAAATAAAATATCGGGTCTATCTGGTATCAAACGTCTCTCCACACTTCTGGTGGGAATCTCATCACGAAACAGCTGTGCACTAAATAAACGCTGAGTTGATGGTCGAAACACCCATGCCACCGTGACTTGCCTCGTGTCCACTTCCCTTATCTTTGTCAAAACGTCATTTACCGGCTCAAAAACCACTATTTTATCCTGAATTTTTACTAAAATATCCTCTGCCTTAATACCCGCTAATTGCGCCGGGCTGTTTGGTACCACCTCCCGAATGGTGGGTAACAGAGCGATTTCATCCAAGACCACTCCCACCCCGCCAAAATTTCCCCGGGTACCACTTTTAAGATCCCTGTATTCTGTCTGGGAAAGATATCGACTATGAGGATCTAATTGGCTTAAAATTCCATTCAAGTATTCCTTTATGAATTCCTGATGATTCAAGCTGGTATCACCCGCCATTTCTGAAAAGAGTGACTTAGTGATCTCCTCTGCGGACTTTAGTCCTCTCCAATTAGAACTTAGTTCCACTTCAAAAATTCGATTGCGGATCCGGAAAATCATTTTATCCAAAATCTTAGTTCTGCTAAAATCTAAAGTGTCTAGTGAAGGTGCTTCACAAAACAGAGTTTTGTCTTTTTCCATACAAAGACTTGGCAATGCCACATTTCGTATTTTTTCAAACCGACTCAAGGGGTTTTTATAGACCTCAAAATCCGAAAACCGCCCTTCCAAGCTCAATAAACCCGCCCAGAGAACATGGACAGGATCTAGCCGACCTGGATCCACATACTGTGATTCCAACAGCCTAAAAAACTGTCCTATATTTTCAAAATACGCCCCAGCGGATCCAAATCCTAAGCTTTTTTTAGAATGGGAGGGTGTCGTCGGATTGCCAAAAGTCGGCTCTCGAATCTCCCTTGAAAGAAACAAAAAACAGAGTAATATCACTGTAAAAAAAGCTACAATTTTTTGAACAATTAAGTTAACCAAGGATTTATCCTGCTTGTTCCACATTTCATAGTTTTAAAACGATAAAGTGCAAAGTCGCAGGAACTGTTTACCTAGTGGCGGAAATGAGCGGATTAACCAAGGAGAGAAATCATCGTTTTGTGCCTAAAAAACTCAAAGAGATTCAATCGTTCCCGCTTTTTTTAAGGTCTCAAAGGACTCCCCACCTGGGAAATAAGTGGTACCTGATTCCTTTGATAAAAACGTACCTACCCATCCTTTGGCAAGAATCTGTAGCGCCTCCACATTTGCAGGTTTAGACCCTCCACAAGCCAAAGAACATCCAAAATCAGAACTGGAGCCTTCTGCATCACAATGAGAACCTGAATTCACTTTCACTCCCACAAAGCTTACCGCAGGCTTGAGTTGTTTTAACAGGTCATTTGCCGCTGTGTTTGCATTACAGGCACCTGCCTTTCCAGAAATTCCCATCACATCAATTTGAGACTGCTCTCTTATGGTGACCAAAGCAGTTTCCATCACTTTATCCCTATCCACACCATCCAACCAAATCAAAGCCTGAGGAGTGGTCATTCCCTTTTTTACAGCAATAGACGTCATTTGAGTTACAAATTTTGCTCCAGCAGAGTGTCCCATCAGAATGTAGTTACTCTTATTATTTTCTCCAATTTCAGCGGGAGGATTGGTTAAAATGGAATTTAAAAGGTTTTCAGCCAAAGTACCATCGTGAATCTGGCTGGTGTTTAATGAAACCGTAACAACGGGATAACCCATTTGAGCCAGTTTAGTAGCCAAATCTTTCATGTTTTTTTTGTTTCTAAAAAAACCATGCTGCAAAAAAACCCATCCACCTTTGTTTTGAGTATCGCTATAAACAGAAGCAGAAACGTTTCCGCTTGAGGTAGGCAAGTTAAACTCACGTTCAGTTACGTTTAAAAAACCGAATGATTCTGTCACCTTTTCCTCTAGTTGAGTGACTTGTGATTCGGTAGAGTACGCTGGAAAACACACAGACAAACCTAAAACAACTAAACAAAAACGACTTTGTTTCATCTTGGACCTCCATTAATTTGACACCAGAGTAACAGAGGTCTCTAAAAATTCAACTCCTTCTCATTCTATTCCACCGTGACACTCTTTGCTAAATTTCTAGGCTGATCCACATCTGTTCCTTTCTTCACCGCTATCCAATAGGAAAGCAGATGAAGGGGAACCGTACATAAAAGAGGCTCACCTAAAAATCCTCCCCCGGTGGGCACCGGAATAAAATCGTCCGACAATCCTGCCAGCTGAAGATCTCCAGCGGTACCAATGGAGAGAATTTTCCCACCACGGGCTTTGATTTCTTCAATATTGGATAGTGTTTTTTCATAATATTTATCTTTAGGAGCAACGCAAACCACAAGCATATTTTCATCAATTAAAGCAATGGGACCGTGTTTTAATTCTCCAGCCGCATAACTCTCCGCATGGATGTAAGAAAGTTCTTTCAACTTCAAAGCGCCTTCCAAACTAACAGGCCAATTTGGTCCCCTACCAATGAACAATACACTGGAGTTTTTATGATATTTATGTCCCAGTTTTTCAATCAGAGAGTTAGAACCAAGCGATTTTTCTATTAACAGAGGAAGCCGATAAAGCTCTTCCATCACTCGTTCTGATGTGCCTTCATCGATGGATTTTAGAGTTTGAGCCAATGCAATGGCAATTAAATCTAAACACGTCACCTGGGCAAAAAACGCTTTTGTGCTTGCCACGCACACCTCTGGGCCTGCGTGTGTTAATGCTAAGCCCAAACATTCTTGACCAATAGAACTTCCAGGTACATTCAGCACACCAATGGTTTGCGCGCCATGTGCCTTGGCGTAGCGAATGGCTTGCAGCGTGTCCATGGATTCACCACTCTGGCTAACGGCAATGGCAAGTGTTTTTGCGTTGGCCGTGCATCTTCTGTAACGATATTCACTCGCTAAATAAACATCACAAGGTAATCCAGTGAGTTCTTCAAAGGCAAACGCGCTCAAGCAGCCAGCGTAATAACTGGTACCACAGGCTATAACCTGTACTCTTTCTACCTGATTTAAATCAACCTTTTCTAATCCTAAAGCCATTTTATCTACCAAATTAGTAGATCGACTCACCCGACCTTCAAGAGTTTGCATCACAGCCGAAGGCTCTTCATGCATTTCCTTCATCATGTAATGTCGATGCTCACCTTTTTCCGTTTGAGCGTATGTCCAGTTCACTTCCTGAAACTTAGACTTTTTGGGACTCAAATCAAAGTCATAAAGTTGAATCTCATTTCGATTCAATACGGCGATTTCCTTATCTTCCATAAAATGAACGGTTCGAGTGTGTTCCACCAACGCTGTTAATCCAGAAGCCATATACTGAGCATTTTCAGATCTGCCCAACACAATCGGCGACCCATGCTTCACCACAAACAAATGTTCGGGAAATTCCTGACACAAAATCCCAAAAGCAAAGGCTCCTCTGAGATCTTGTGTTAACTTAGATAAAGAAACTAAAAATTCAGGGACTGACTTTTTAGGAGCTTGCTTAAAATAAAAATCCAGTAGGTGCGCCGCCACTTCTGTGTCTGTTTCACTTGAAAAAACGTAACCTGCTTCCAACACCCGCTTTTTAAGTTCCTTATAGTTTTCTATGATACCATTATGCAAAAGCACGATGTTTCCACTACGATGCGGGTGAGCGTTATTTTCGGAGGGTTTACCATGGGTGGCCCATCGAGTGTGTCCCATGCCTAGTTGGATAGAGGCAGGAAACTGCTTCAATTTTTGTTCCAGGGCCACCAACTTACCTTCTGCCCTTTCGATCACAAACTCGCCTGTTTTGTCTAAAACGGCAATGCCTGCAGAATCATATCCACGATACTCGAGCTTTTTTAACCCTTGAAATAGCAGTGATACGGTCACCGGCACACCCACATATCCAATCACACCACACATCGTTTATTCCTTTCAAATCAATACGGTTCCGGCCCTGATCCGAGTTCCACTTTTTATGGTTCGATTTCCGCTCAAAAAAACGAATGGCTCCACCACACAATCATCGCCAAATTTTACTTCGTCGGTGACATAGACGCAATCCGGGTTCAAAAAATGAACCCCTTTTGCCTGCCAATTAAGGATAATTCGTTTTTGGTAAATTTTGGTGAGCATAGCGAGTTGTTCTTGACTATTCACACCCATGAGTTCCAAATGGTCAATTCCCAAATAGATTCCTACTTTTCTGCCTTTACTTTTAACAATACCAGGAAGATCTGTAAGATAATATTCAGACCCAGCGTTGTTATTTTGGATTTCAAAAATAGAGTCTAAGAGGTCGGGGTAATTTACCGAGAGTACCCCAGCGTTACAAAGATCGTTTTGTTTTTCAATAGAACTACAATCTTTATGCTCCTTGATTTCCAAAAATTCATCCGTCTTAGAGTCTGTAAAAATTCGTCCATACCCCGTGGGATCCGAAGGTTTAAAGGCAGCTACACTCACATTATAATTTTTGCTCTTATGATGCTGAACCATTTCTGCAATGGATTTTGGCAAAATAGCTGGGGTATCTGCGAAACTCACCAAAACCGTGTAAGCCTTTTTTTTATCTAAAGATTCTTGTTGGATCCGGTGCACCGCCTTCTGCACGGCATGGCCCGTACCCCTTGGCTCTTCCTGAAGGGCAATGTCTAATTTTAATTTGCTTTCAAACTTTGCCTGTAAGGTTCGGCATAATTCTAAGGTTTGGGGTTGATGAGGGGAAGCCACCACCACCAATTCCGAGATCCCCGCCTCCACGTAGCTACCCACCGCCCGCTCCAGCATGCTTTTACCCAGGATCTCATGGCAAACTTTAGGTCGCGACGATTTCATTCGGGTGCCCTGCCCTGCGGCCAGCACAATAGCTAAAATATCCTGCATTTCGAATAGCCTCTCTGATGAATGCCCCAGTTTTTCCCAAAACACGGTATCGCTTTGAAATACACGAAAAATTTGAAAAACCCAATTCCCAGGCTTTACAGGTTAGCTCTTCTTCGACGTTGCTTAAAGAAATCCCTAAGAATCAGGGAACATTGCGGTTCTGCAACCCCGCCTAGCCATTCACACCGATGATTGAGTCTGGGATGGTCTAAAATTTGAAGAACGGAACCCGCAGCTCCGCCTTTAGGGTCGAAGGCTCCAAACACCACCCGCTTTGCCCGGGCTTGCACCAATGCGCCGGCGCACATACTACACGGCTCCAGGGTCATATAAAAGGTGACATCGTCCATACGCCACCTGCCCAGGGATTTAGAAGACTCTTGAATGGTGATGATTTCCGCGTGAAGCAGGGGATTGTTTTGAGTTTCTTTGAGATTATAGCCGGTGGCTAAAATGACACCGTTTTGTACGGCGATGCACCCAACCGGAACTTCACCGCATTCTGCGGCCAGCTGAGCCAAATCCAACGCCTTTTGCATGTAATATTCATCCACATGACGGCGCATCAGCATCATAAACAAACTTTAAATAGGGGAAAATGGCGCGCGGTAAGCGATTCGAACGCCTGACCGCCAGATTCGTAGTCTGGTGCTCTATCCAGCTGAGCTAACCGCGCAATAGAGTCTTTCCTCTAGCCGGGTTGACTCCAGAAGTCAAGCGCTTTGTAGAGTAAAGAGAATCTCCCTATCATTTCACTTCAAATCCGTGCCATTTGCCAACCAATCCTTAAGCGCAGCTGAATCGGCGGCGGAAATTTTACCCGGATTGCCCTTGGGCATGGTCGTTCCAATGGTGGCGCTGATGGTAGCGGCTCCTTTCGTTTTCACTGCAGCGGCACTAGCCATTATGTCACCGGAATGACAACCACAGTTCGCAGAAATGATGGAAGAAACAGAAGAAAAGGTTTTTGTCTCCGTTCCAGCAGTTGGACTTGCGGCAGGAGTCTCCTTTTTTTTGTCGTCTTCACCACAAGCCACAGCCAATAACCCACCCAACACCAAAAAACCACCAACTAATGATTTCATAAGTCCCTCCAATGAATTTCCTGGATTATCGTAGGGGAAACAGAAACGACTCTGCCCACATTCTGCCTAGTCCGCCAGAATACCATCCTTTTTGGGAGACTTAAATAGCTGAAAATCAAAGCTAAATCTAAGGCGCTGATTTGATCTTTTCCAGCAAGCTTTTTCCCTCTTTATCCAAAAAACCAGTGTTATTGGGAGGCATCGCTTTGGACTCTACCTGTTGAATGATTTTCTCTTTAAGCCCCACAATAGACGCTTCCGTGGTAAAGATCGGGCTTGTGCCTGCGTAATGACAACTGCAAGTGGCTTTGGTCATCTCCACAAGAGACTGACCCGCTTGGGGCGCTTTGGGACTCGTTTCTTCAGCACCTACTTTAGCGTCTTCCGAGGATTGGGCAGAATCCACAGCTTCCTCTTCCACTAATGTGCCTTTTGAACCCTGAAGCTTTTCATTAGAGCATCCTAATATAACCAAGGGCAGGATGAGTAACGATTTTCCGAAAAACACCATAATGGTAAGGCCCGTTCTTTCACCTGAAATAAATGACTTATCGGTGCAAAGCGGAAAAAAATTTAACATTCACTCAAAAACAAGATTATTTTTTATTGATAACAGAACTTTGCATCACCAATTCAATAAAAACAGAATCTAGTTGTTAACTAAACACAACCCTTTTAGAACCATCTTTCAAATTAACATACATGGAAACTTTGTGTTTAAAAACGTCTTCAAACCGATTGACAAAGGCCGTCCATGGTTTAGAAGCCCTTTCCTCAATTCCTGAATTTAAATCCTGGAATGAAAAATAATCACCTTGATTTAGACCATCTAAAAGCAACAGATCTGCATTTAATTTAAACACCCAATCCAAATCATGAACGACAATTAAAAAACCACATTGCTCCCGTCTGGACCGAACGATTTGGACTAGTTCATTTTGATAATACCCATCTAAAAATGAAAAAGGCTCGTCCAAGATATAAAAATATTTCATAGATCTAAATGTTTTATAGAGCAATATTCGTTGCCATTCTCCGCCACTCAGATTCGAAGCCAGCTTTGATTCTAGCTCCAGGACACTAAAGTTTGTTAAATTGGCTTGCAGGACATTTTCGTTTTCAAACAAACTCAGATATTCATCCACCCTCATTCCAAATGGAATCGTCGTATTTTGAGCTAAATAACCAAAATATATTGTTAATTTTCGGTGAACATCATTGAGAGAACAATCCTTTTTACCCATCTGATATCTATCCCACTGCAACCCAAGGAGTCCCAAAATGGATTTCAAAAGGGTGGACTTGCCGCAACCATTAGGCCCCATCACACACAAAACATTCCCTCGTCTGAGTTCAAACTCAGACAAAATAGGAAGTCCTAATCTGTTTTTTAAGCCGGAGATATTTATACGATTGATAGACAAATTTAAGCTCTCATCTGAGGATTTTTATGTTTTAAAAACTGAAGCACCAATAAGGGAATGCCCACCAACCCAACCACTGAGCCCAAGGGAATGTTCCGGGGATAAAAGAAGAATTTTACGATAAAATCCAGACCAAGTAACACGATTCCTCCCAGAATAAGGGATCCCACCCAAACGCCTTGTTCCGTTCGGGCAATTTTGCGAACTTGATGAGGCACAAAAATCCCTAGATATCCCACAAATCCAAATACACTCACAACTAAAGTGGCAAAAAGGCATAGCAACAAAATCACCCCAAAAAGTTCCTTTTGCACCTTCAATCCATTCAAAATTCCTTCATTCTGACCCAAACTCAGAATCATCATATTTCGTCTTTTGGCGAACAACAATAAAATAAAGATCACCCATAAGCCCAGAATCCAAAAAATCTCATTTTGCTGAGGAATGGTCACATGTCCAGAAAGTTTTGCCAAGATTGCCTGCACAAATGGCGAGCTATAATCCACAAATAGGAGAGAGCTCACTCCGCTCCAAAACCCATTTAACATAAACCCAAACAAAGGTAACAAGTACATTTTATCAGTGTCTACCCAGCGCAATAGTCCTAAGAAAAAGACCGACGTTACCAAACAACCCGCCAAAATCCAGAGATAGGTGTTAAGCAAGATAGGCAACTGAATTCCCAATTGCCACCCATAAACGGTAGCAACCAACAGCAAAACCTGTCCACCTGAAGCCACGCCCAAAATGTGTCCGTCCACGAGGGGATTATTCAGTAGCCTCTGAAATATGGCTCCCAGCAATCCACACGTTCCTCCCAAGCACAATATTCCCAGAGTGTGCACTCCACGAAACTCCAAAATAGGCGAATTAAAAACCAAAGTTCGTTCTTCATAATCAAAAAAAAGCGAAAGAATGACCCACAAAGCCAACATCATCAATGTCAGCCCCGTCCACATTCCCCTACTCATGCTTAAATGAAGATTCCTAGCCATCTTAAAAGTCTCTGATCAGTCTATCCAAAACTTGGACCACTCTAGGACCAGGTCTTGAGAGTTCGGCTTGATCCCACAGCACAACCCTGATCTTTGAGTTTGAAACACCCTTTTTATGAAAAAGAGACTTGATTTCCTGTGCCTTTAGCGGATCTCCAACCAAAGTCGTCTCCACGGGGAATACCACCACATCCACGGCATTAGATTTTAAATAACCCCACTCTAAACTAGGATAACCATCCAAATTTATGATGTTTTTCAAATTAGCGAGTTCAAACAGATCGGAAATAAAGGTGGATTTACCCACTACCAAAAGTGGGTGTAGCTGCAGTACAATCAACACATTTAATCTCCTCTTACCCTCCGCTTTTTTTAGTAGAAACCCTTTTTTATGCTCGAAATCTTTTACCCACTTTTGGGACTCTTCTATTTTTTGAAACTCTTTGCCCATTTTTTGCAAAGCGGGCACAATCTCAAAAAGCCTGGAAACTGGGTATTCCACTACAGGAATTCCTGCATTCTTAATCATCTGAATTTGAAAGAGATTATTTCCATTGGTGGCCACCACGTGGCTAGGATTGAGCTTTAAGATTTTTTCCACATCAAAGGAAACAAAATCTCCGACTTTCATAATGGATTTGGCTTGAGGGGGATAATCACAATAGATGGTATTTCCTATGATATGAGGGCCTAATCCAAGCAAAAAAAGAAATTCCGTGAGGGAGGGAGCTAAACTTACGATTCGTGTTTTGGATTCCGAATTTTTAGTGGAATTGTCTTTGATCTCTGAAGCAAAAGCTAAAGTTGAAAATAAAACAAAAAACGATAGAATCCATTTAGGTCTAGATCTCTTCAATAAATTTTTCCTTCACCTTCTTAAGGAGTCTGACCTCCAATTGCCGAGCGCGCTCCCTGGTTACTCCGTATTTTTCTCCGACTTCCTGAAGAGTAACAGGATCATCCGCTAAAATTCGATTTCTAAAAATATAAAGATCTCTCTCATTTAATTCACGTTCAACTTCGTTGATTTTAGAGTTCAAAATCTTCAATAATTGTTGCCGTTCCAAGCTATCGTAGGAGGACTCTTGATCCGACGCTAAGACATCCACATGGCGCGTGTCCGAATCATCCCCCACCGTCTGATCCAAAGACATATCGCTTTTTGATAATCTCTGGTGCATTTCAATGACGTCTGTTTCCTTAACACCCAATCGTTCGGCCAGGAGAAGCGTATCGAATTTCTGAGTTTGAGCATAAAGACGCTCTGCTTCGCCACGCAACCTAAAAAAGAGTTTTCTTTGGGCATCCGTTGTACCCATTCTAACCAGACTCTTATTGTCCATTAAAAACTTCAAAATATAGGCTCTAATCCACCACGCGCTGTAGGTGGAAAGCTTTACCCCTCTGTAGGGATTAAACTTATTCACAGCCTGAATGAGACCCGCATTACCTTCCTGTATTAAATCTAGAATTTGGGAATAAGCGCGCCTATATTCCATGGCAATTTTCACCACCAAACGCAAATTTGCGGTAACCAACCTGCTCTTGGCTTTTGGATCTTGCTTCTCAAAGGCTTCCGTGGCGATACTACGTTCTTCTTCCCTGGTCAAAAGGGGGTAACGTCTAATTTCTGATAGATATCTCTGAAGAGGAGAACTGGTCACTAACCCGGGTTCATTAGCTGGAATTTCATACGATTCCAATTCATCTTCCGAATGGTCTGGCACCTCCAGAGGATCTAACACGAGCAAGTCTGTATCCGTGCTGGATAAGACATCGGTAGGAGGCGAGATCTCTTCGCCCCAAATCACTTCGGTGGAATCCGATTTTTTGGAGTCGGAACTCAGTTCCATCACTTTCGTCGTTTTGTTTTTACTGGGCTTTGGCACCAAGATTCGTTTTTTGATGCCTTCTGCAGGCACCACTTCTGGAATATGAACCTCGACTTCTTTGGTTTTGGATTTTAGTCCCAAGTCTCCCGGTTCGACTTGCTTTTTTTGATCACTCAAAATAACCACCTCTAAACCCTTGATCAAAATACAACCCAAGGGCATTTGATGGTACCATATCTTGATCGGCTTTTCAGCTAGTTTTAGAGGAATCCTAGATGTCAGGAATAGGTCTAATTACAAACCCGTTTGCCCGTGGAAGTAAAAAAGATAGCCGCTTAAACGCCCGTCTATGGTATCTTTTGGGAAACCAGGGAGTTTTTAAGGAAACCAAGTCTCTATCCGAGTTGTCTGATGCCTGTGAATCTTTTGCGAGCCAGAGACTTAATCAAATCGCAATCGTGGGAGGTGATGGTTCCATTGGACTCTGCCTAACTCAAATTGCCGCCTGTTATCACAAACAGGATTTAGCACTCCCCGAAATTTTAATTTTGCGGGGAGGTACGGTGAATGTTTTGGCTCAAAATCTGGGCATCTTTGGCTCGCCTGAGGAAATTCTCAAAGATTACCTGGCAGCAAGGTCCCATCCCGAACTGATTGACCGTGTCTCTTTTCCTAGCTTATGCGTTGAAAATCGTTTGGGTTTTCTATACGCAGACGGGCTTGCAGCACAGTTTTTAGGTGAGTTCTACAAAGAAAAAGGTCACGGAGTTAAAGCTGCTTTGCTTTTAGGCAAAGCACTCACAAGTGCCGTAACCAATGGTATCTTTAGCGATTTCTTCCCTAAAATGATGAAGCCTAGGAGCCTCGCTTTGGAGGTTGATTCCACCCCTTCCGTTTCTCAAACCAACAATTCGATGATTTTAGTTTCCACGTTACCCAAAATGCCTTTTGGGCCTCAGATTTTTACAAAAATCGTCAATCAGGAATGCAAGGCCGAGATACTGACTTTTGAAATGACCCAATCAATGGACTATGCAAAAGGACTCTTTCAGGCATTTATGAGTGGAAGTTTTACCAGCTCCGACATTAAAAAATTTGAGATGCATGAAAAAGTAACATTTAAATTTCAGGAAATTCCCTGGTATTCTTTGGATGGAGAGCTAATTGAAAGCGAGTCTAGTCAGCTCAAAATAGAGGTAGGTCCAGTGTTTACTTTCTGTTCTCCCTATAGAAACACAATCGACCGAGTGCGCTCACTACCGTAGATTTGCCTTTTTTAGAACCTGTAGTAACTTATACAATAACCGGCAGTCACCGGTCGGTGGTTTTTTTCCCATGCTTTCATTTTCTCATGATGGATTTAGAAGGGAGCACTTCTTGAACGATTTTTTGGACACAAGCTCCGCCCAGGTCGCCTTCTCTAAAAAAGGTAACTATCAGGTAAATGGGTCCATGATTTCTCTGGAAGCAGGGGGTGGTTCCCTTATTAATTTTCTATCTTGTTACAGTCTTCCTCTTTATTCTCAAAGACTTGATGGGCAGCAGATAGCCTTAAGCCCCATCGCCATGGCACTCACCCAAAAGTTATTTCCTTTGCTTTCCTTCCTTCCCATGAAAACCGACAGATCCATCGCTTTTGGAAGCATTGATGCTAAACTGCAGGACAGCGGTTTTGCTCCAGGCTCTTCCATGCTCCAGCTGGAAACTAAATCCGATGTCTTTTTATTTGCTTCAAAAATAAGCGGTGTTAGTAGCTCATTTGCTGCTGAACTTTCCACCACAAATGTAAGAGGGCTCTATTTACGTATCCCTGATGGTTACGAACCGAATTTGGATTCCTATACGAGTCTTTCCCTATTGCCTAAACGGCTAAAAACCTATTTGTCCCAGCCGACTTCCCGTGAATCCAGCCCTTGTATTGTCATGGCCACAGAAGGTTTTGGAGAACTTTTGGCTATATGCTCCGTTTTACTTCCCCATTTTTCCGTGAGCTGCGAAAAAGAGACACTAAGCACTCTTAAATTTCTAGCCCAGCAGCCTTCCGTTCCTACACCACTAGCCGAAAAACTCAAGAAGTTGGTCCATTCACTCCTGGAGGTTTCCCAGCCTGCCCAAATCCATCTTTTTCCCAAACAACTGCTATTAAATTGCGCACCTAGCCCACAGCCTCACCAAACATTCCTTTGGTTTGGCACCGACTTTTTGGCTTGGAATCATTTAGCCACAACAAGATCCTGCCCCTGGAAAATTTTGTCTGGATTTTCTTGGGGTTGCAGTCCGGTTGACTACCAAGAAATCATTGCCAAAACAAATTGCGAACAAATTGTTTTGCTTGGAAATCCATCCGAAAGCTGGGAACGTCTATTTCGGCAGCTCAAAGTCCCTTTTTCCTGGCTGAGGGGCGCGCCTACACTGGGACTTTTTTAGCGCTCTTAAAATGGGTAGCAGCCTAGATTAACTCTAGACTTAGGATTCGCTTAGGCTTTTGACGTCATCTGAAAATTGTGTGATGTTCAAATGATTTTGCCACTCTAGCTGGAGGTTTTAAATGGTAAATCCCATCCCAGGGTTTGAAACCCTTAACGCCAACCAGAAAAGCGCAGCTCTGCATACCGATGGTCCATTGGTCATCTATGCAGGTGCTGGCAGTGGCAAAACGAAAACAATTTGCTATAGAATAGCTCATCTCATTTCTTCTGGCGTTTATCCCTACCGAATCCTTTCTGTTACCTTTACCAACAAAGCAGCCAGAGAAATGAAACACCGCGTAGAAGATCTACTGGGAAAGCGCGCTGTGGAATCCATGCTTGTTTCCACCTTTCACTCGGCCTGCGCCCGAATTCTGAGGCATTACGCCACCGAAATTGGTTTCACTCAATCGTTCTCTATCTACGATGATTCCGATCAAAAATCCCTTCTTAAAAATATTTTGGCGGAATTCAATATCCCAGAAAAAACCCTTCCCGTTAATACAGTGAAATCCACTATAGATAAGTGGAAAAACGCGGGAGAAACTCCCGAACTGGTTCAACTAAGAAAAGTCCAAGCCGCCGGCCAAAAAGCGAAATCACTGAGTGCCTATCGGGCCCATGAGGATGAAGAGCTGATCCATAAAATCTACGGTAAATACCAGGATCGTCTCAAACAGCAAAACGCCATGGATTTTAACGATCTCATACTTAACACCATTTTTTTGTTGGAATCCAAACCCCAGATTTTAGAGCGTCTGCAAAATCGGTTTCAATATTTGCTTGTAGACGAATTTCAGGACACGAATCCGGCCCAATTCAAATTCGTTCAACTGCTCAGCGAAAAGCATCAAAATTTGTGCATTGTGGGTGATGACGATCAGAGCATCTATTCTTGGCGGGGAGCCGAGCCTGATTACATTCTCAATTTCACCAAATTCTACCCAAACGCAGCGGTTTATAAACTGGAACAAAACTACAGAAGCACCCATTTGATTGTACAAGCTGCCTCCGATGTCATTAAACACAATCGCAATCGAGTGGATAAACAGATCTGGTCTAGTAAAGTCACACAGTCCAAGATCTCCCTAAAGTCCTGTTTAGACGCTTCGGATGAAGCTCGACACATCACTAGAAACATTAAGAGACAAAAAGACAACAATCACTCCTTTTCATCCCAGGCCATTTTGTACCGAACCAATGCCCAATCCCGGTCTTTAGAAGATGAACTGCGCAAACAGCTCATACCTTATGTGATATATGGTTCAGTTAGATTTTATGACAGAGCTGAGATTAAGTTGGCCTTGAGTTACCTTAAACTCCTCCTCAATCCGAATGACATCGTTTCTCTAGAAAAGGCCTTGTCTGCTCCTAGAAGAGGAATTGGAGATAAAACCTTTTTGTCCCTCATTCAGGATTGGCAAGCCAATGGTCAAAATGCATCACTGATTTCCCATTTGCATCGCGTGGCCAACGGAGAAACTTCCTTTAAAATTTCCAGAGGCAATTCAGGATTAAAATCATTTACAGAAAGCTTTGTAAAAATTCAGCATACTCTAAATCATTGCAGTAATATTTATGAAGTTTTTACCCAACTCATGCGCGAAGTGGCTCTAGAAGATTTCCTGGTAACACAATACCCAGAAGATGCGGAAGAACGAAAACTCAACTTACATGAGCTTGGACTCGCCATGAACGAAGAGTCTTTAGAGGCTCAAGATGTAAATTCCTTAGAAGCGGAATCACAATCCCAAGAACCTCTTGGAAAGCGCTTGCTCATACAGTTTTTAAACCACGCTGCTCTCGCCAGTGAGCCAACCACGGTTGGTTTAGAACAAGGCACCTCAGATGCCGTGACACTCATGTCCATCCATTCCTCCAAGGGTCTCGAATACGAAACCGTTTATTTGGCGGGTCTGGAGGAGGGAACCTTACCCCATTACAACAGCCTGGAATCCAGCCAAACCATTGAAGAAGAAAGGCGTTTAATGTATGTGGGAATGACACGCGCCAAGGAATACCTGTTTTTGTCTCATTCCAACACCCATCGTTTTAAACCCGATCTTTGGGTGGAACCCAGCCGGTTTTTAGAAGAAATTAACCCTGCACTCCTTGAACGGGATTCCTTGGGTAAATCAGCCAGACCCAAAATAAACAGAAGCTACTTGGATTCCGAATGGGATGATAATCCTGCGCCTTTTGCCAAAAAAAGTGACACAGCTGCATCACATACTACTCACTCCCAAATCACTTACGAATCCCTTTCTGAAGACATTCCTTGGCAGAAAGGGCAAAGAGTAAAGCACAAAACCTTTGGCACAGGCACTATCAAAGGAATTGAGAAATCAAATCAAGGTTACAAACTCGACGTTCAATTTAGTCAGGTTGGGTCAAAAAAAATCTTAGAGTCTTTTCTGGAAAAAGAAGACTACTTTTAAAGGAGGTTTTAGATGCGCCACAAGACCCCAATCATCGCTCCTAGCTTAGCCGCAGGCAATTTGCTTCAGCTAGGATTAGAATTGGAAAAACTGGAAAAAGCCAAGGCCGATGCCATTCACTTTGATGTGATGGACGGTCACTTCGTTCCCTTACTCACTTTAGGTGTTCCCATACTAGAGGCCATTCGAAAGGCCACAACGCTTTTCTTGGATGTGCACATCATGGTCTCCAATCCTGAATCCACGTTTCAACACTATCTAGATGCCGGAGCGGATCTGCTTACCATCCCCGTGGAAACCTCCCAACACCCCCATAGGCTAGTTGAGGCCATCCAAAAAACAGGCAAAAAAGCCGGTATCGCTCTAAATCCAGGAACACACTGGAATGCCATAGAATATCTGCTGCCTTATGTAGACCAAGTCACGGTGATGTCTGTGAATCCTGGCTTTAGTTTCCAACAAAACATTCCTTCCATGGTTCAAAAGGTGAAAGCCTTAAATGAATTTAGGGAACAAAATAACCTGCCTTTTGACATTCAAATGGATGGTGGAATCAATTCAAAAAATCTCAAAACTTACTGGGATGCAGGAGCCTCCCACTTTGTGGCGGGAGGAGCGGTGATGGGTCAAACAGACTTTTCCCTTGCCATTTCAAAATTAAAGGAACTAAGTTAAAAATTAATGTCAATTTGTTTTAACGAATTTTAGACGGAATTAACATGACTCAACCCCTATTTCTCACCCATGATCTCAAAACCCTGGAGCCTCTGCTTGTGGAGTTGCTGCGTACACCCAATGCAGCAACAAACCAAGTGATTGAACACGTCTTTTCCGCAGGTGGAAAGCGGCTCAGACCCTCATTGTTTCTGCAAATGTGCGCTTTGGGAGATTATAGGGGAGAGCATAAGTTTTCCATTGCCTGCGTGTGCGAATACATCCACACGGCCAGTTTGATGCATGATGATGTGATAGACAACTCCTCACTTCGGCGCGGGAAACCCACTTCAAATTCCATCTGGGGCGATCAAACCGCAGTGCTAGCCGGAGACTTGATCTATTCTGCGGCTTGCAGGCTGATGGTAAAAACAAAGCATCTTGAACTCATCGATACCTTTGCCGAGTGCATCCGTTTTATGAGTGAATCAGAGCTTTTTCAGCTGGATCTTTTATGGAAAAGCGATGTTACTTTAGCGCAGTATTCACGTCTTGTTCAAGGAAAAACCTCTGCTCTCTTTGCCGCCAGCTGTAAAACGGCCTTATTTTTGTTTTCACAACACCCTGAAGCCATCCAAGCCGCTGAAGCCTTTGGCCATCATTTAGGTGTGGCTTTCCAGGCAGTTGACGATGCATTAGACTACTCTCAAACCGAGGCCACCGTTGGCAAGCCCGTTGCCTCCGATATCATACAAGGCAAAATCACGTTACCGGTTTTGATGGCTATGGAGCATCAGCAATCCCATTCCAAGTTGCTCCCTCTCATTCAAGAGTTGTTTACCACCGGCGAGGCTGGGCCGGATCTACAGTCCCAACTTAAGGAACAAGTCATATCCCTTGGAGGATTGGATAAGAGCCTTTTGTATGCCAAACAACACATAGATAAAGCTCTAGAAAACTTAGAAACTCTTGTACGCATCTATCCCCATACTGAATGTGAAACCTATCTTAGAAAATTGGCCATTAGCTCTCTTGAAAGAACCCATTAAATTTTAAAAAAACTGAGACGTCAAAAGGATACCCATGCAATCTCCCTTCACCATCACCTCCCATGTCTTCGGAAATGGCCTTAGCTGTGTCGTTGCCACCATTCCCAAAAGCGCAGGGTTTGAGATCTCTGCCCATTTTAACACGGGAAGTCGGGATGAAAACGTCACTAATAATGGGATCTCCCATTTTCTAGAGCATATGATGTTTAGGGGATCCAAGACTTATCCCAATAGTATTTTACTGGCTCAATCCTTAGAGAAAATGGGTGGCGAAACCAATGCCATGACCAGCCAAGACACCACAACCTACTGGTTAAAGGGAGCCTTATCAAAATGGAATGAGGCTCTTGAAGTCTTTACCGATTTTCTGCTGTACCCTAATTTTGCAGATTTAGAGCTTGAGCGAACGGTTGTTCTTAATGAATTAGCCAATGATTACAACGAAAATAATGATATCATCGATATCGAAACTCTCAGCCACCAAAACCTCTTCGTGGACCACGGACTGGGTTTGCCCATTATTGGCACTCGAAATTCCATTGAAAATTTTACACTTGAAGATCTCATCTCAAAGAAAAATCAATATTACATTCCCTCCCGTTGTGTGATTGGAGTCATTTGCTCCTCTCCGGCAGATCAAATTTTGCGTGATGTGGAAAGATTTTTAGGTCAGTCCTGGGAACAAAGTCTTCCACCTGCACCCCACAGAAGTTACCTTAGCTACCATCAACTTGAAAAACAAATCAAGCCCCGTGTCACGAGTTTTGTGAATAACGCGGACAATCAATACACTCTCAAACTCCTATGGCCGGCCTTTGGGGGATATGCAAACGAGGTCGTAACCCAAACTTTCATCCAAAGACTATTAGACGATGGAATGTACACCCGTTTGCCCTCAACGATTCGGGAAAAGCTGGGATTGGTCTATGAAATTAACGCAGATTCCAATTCCTACACCGACATTGGAACCTTTGGCATCGACGCGGTTACAAGCCCCATTCATTTTACCAAACTGGTGGAGACACTTGGGACAGAGCTTTGTCGCTTTGTTCAGGATGGTCCCACGGCCCAAGAGATGGTACACATTCGATTTAGATATTTGCATGACTTGGATCTTATAGATGAGTCCGCTTCCCACACCGTTTCCAGAAAACTCAATCAGTACTTTGCCGGTCAAGAATTGAGCCTAGAGCAGGAACGTGATATTGTGAGAAATCTGACAAAACGAGAGGTCCAAAATCTGGCAAAAACGCTTTTGGCAAATCCTATCAAAAATATCTCATTGATAGGACCAAAGGCTAAAAAAAGCAGAGAACAATTGGAAAAGCTGGGGTCGAGACTCAAAAACCTGGGAGCCTAGAATGCACCAAATTCCTCGAATTTCCTATCGGGATCTGATTTCTAGGGATCCTGAATTGATTTCAAAAACAGCCTACGCCTTAGGCATTGGCATACACGAATTTGGATTTGTGATTCTCTCCGACTGTGATTTTTTGGAAAATCCCCTAGCCCGTCTCTATGAGGCCACAAAGATACTATTTAATCAGCCAGCTTCCCTCAAATCTCAGTGGATTCATCCCAGTTTGCAACGGGGTTACTTTGGCATGGGCACCGAAACTGCCAAAAATCACACACTTCCCGACCTCAAAGAGTATTTTCACATAGGCCCCGAAAAAAGCTCAAGTCTCTTTGACGCTGATATCCCTAATAACTTATGGCCAGACTTGGAAGGTACGGATTTTAAGGATGTTGCCTTTAGTTACTTCACAGCCATCCATCACACCGCTCAACTTGTTTTAAGTCGATTTGAGACACATCTAGGTCTAAATCAGGGAGACCTCACGAGACACACTCTTTATGGCAACAGTGTTTTGAGGTTGTTACACTACCCTCCCGTCCCAGAAAACGACTCCAAAAGTGGACACGTTCGGGCCGCTGCCCATGAGGACATCAACTTAATCACACTCCTTCCCCATACCTCCGAGTCGGGACTCCAAATCCTACCCCGAGGGTCAAAAGAGTGGATCCCTGTTGTAACACAAAAGTCAGACATCATCTGCGATACGGGTGATATGATGACCATTCTTACAAATGGATACTTTCCCGCCACCACTCACCAAGTGGTGAATTCGGAAGAGTCGGGAGTCCAGTCCCGATATTCTCTGCCTTTTTTCGTGCATCCGGATTCCCATTTGGTTTTAAGATCGTTTAGGCAATGCAAAAACCAACAGACGGGTACCCTGCATCATCCTATCAAGGCCCACGAATATCTCCAGCAACGACTGCGTGAAAACGGAATTAAAGGAAATAAAGCATAATGATTGCCGCCTCAAATATGGATACTCCTATTTTGACTGTTGAAGACTTACAAGTGAGCTTTAATATCCAGAAAAAATGGATCGCAGCCGTGGATGGGTGTTCCTTTCAAGTACGAAAAGGTAAAACACTCGGAATTGTGGGCGAATCGGGGTGCGGAAAATCGGTAACCAGTTTAGCCATTATGAGGCTCATTTCTTCTCCGGGCGGTAAAGTAACACGTGGAAAAATCACTTTTGAAGGGCGAGACTTATTAGAAATGCCTGAGTCTCAGATGAGATCCATTCGAGGAAATCGCATCTCCATGATCTTTCAAGAGCCCATGACCAGTCTGAATCCTGTTTTCACCATAGGGGATCAAATTGGCGAGGTGTTTAGATTGCACAAAGGGAGTAGTCGCAGTGAGGCTTTGGCCCAATCCATAGAAATGCTCAAAAAAGTGCGCATTCCAAGCCCCGAACAAAGGGTTCACGAATACCCCCACCAGCTCTCAGGCGGCATGAGACAGCGGGTGATGATTGCCATGGCGCTTGCCTGCGAACCCAGTCTTTTGATTGCGGATGAACCCACAACGGCACTTGATGTTACCATTCAGGCTCAAATATTAGCCTTAATCAATGAACTTCAGGAATCTCAAGGAATGTCTTGCATGCTCATCACACATGATTTGGGAGTTGTGGCAGAGTCCTGCGATGATGTGGTGGTAATGTATGGTGGAAAAATTGTGGAGGCCGGCCGGGTGGAAGAAATATTTAACTCCCCAAAACACCCTTACACCAAAGGTTTATTGGCCAGCATTCCAAAATTGGGCGAACACAAGACTCGTCTGGATACGATTCCAGGGATGGTTCCAAGCATTGGTACGTTTCCTCCTGGATGTCGATTTCAAGGTCGGTGTCAACAGGTCACTGAGGCTTGCAAGATCAAGGAGCCTGAATACCAATACGACTCAGCATCCCATAAAGCCGCGTGCATCAATCTTTAACTCCAGAGTAGCAACATGAATTTGAAAGCATCTGCCCCTTTGTTAGAAGTCAAAAACTTGAAAAAGCATTTTCCCATCACAGGAGGCTTTTTTGGCAAACAAGTGGCCCAAGTTTACGCCGTGGACGGAGTGTCTTTCACTCTGGAGGCCGGTAAGACTTTGGGATTAGTGGGTGAATCGGGCTGCGGGAAATCCACGTTAGGAAGGTCCATATTGCGCCTAATAGAGCCCACCTCTGGCAGCATCCATTACCAAGGGGAAGACATCACCCATGTGTCCCAGCAGCGCATGCGTGACCTCCGCCGTGAGCTTCAGATCGTTTTTCAAGACCCTTTCTCAAGTTTAAACCCAAGACTTACAGTGCGAAAAATTTTGGAGGAGCCTTTTGACATACATGGGTTATTCAAAAGGGAATCAGAGCGAACGGAACAGATCGAAAGACTCATGAAAGAAGTGGGCCTAAGACCTGAACTGGCAGACCGATATCCCCACGAGTTTAGTGGGGGCCAAAGACAGCGCATTGGAATCGCTCGTGCGTTGAGTTTAAAGCCAAAATTAATTGTGGCCGATGAACCGGTGAGCGCCCTGGATGTTTCCATTCAAAGTCAGATTTTAAATTTGATGATGGATCTGCGAGACGCCTATCAATTAAGCTACATTTTTGTGGCTCATGATTTGGCGGTGATAGAGCATATTTCCGATGAAGTGGCGGTGATGTATCTAGGTAGAATCGTGGAACATGCTCCTGCCAAGGAGCTTTACGCCAATCCCACTCATCCCTACACCCGAGCCCTCATCGCCTCCATTCCAAAGCCAAAACCGGGAGAAAAACGAAAGAAGAGTTTATTGGAAGGAGATGTACCCAGTCCTATAACCCCTCCCAAGGGTTGCCATTTCCACACGCGGTGTCCTTCCGCTAAAGACATCTGCCGCACACAAGCCCCTGCATTGAATCCCCTTTCCACGTCTCCCACCCATAGGTCCGCTTGTCATTTTAACGGAACCATCTAGGTTTCTATTTAGAAGAATAGCACTGCTTGTGGGATCTCCGTTTTCATAATATAAACGCACGCCCTCGATGCCATCGCACGATCATCGTCTGCAACTTATCAAAATATCACCTTCTTGATTGGAGAACCTTGAAATGGGAAAAAAAGACAACCGACGCTCTCGTAAAATGCTCAGAAAAAAAGCACAAAAGAAAAAGAATCTACGCGTGCGAAAAAAAATCCTAGCTTCCAAAGCTGCCGCCCCTGCTGCCGTTAAGGGCAAAAAATAAATTCCTTTGCCGTCCTTTAGGTCGCCCAGGTCAACAAGCTCTGGCGCTTTTCGCCCCATTCTAATGCATGTTGTATGCCTTGGTCTAAAGTGAATTGGGGTTCCCAGTTTAGAAGACGTTTGGCTTTTAAAGTGCTGGCGTAGCAACCTGCATTATCGCCAGGTCTGGGCGCCACTTCCTTTACCTCAATCGGTTTGCCATAAACTCTTACAAAACTTTGGATAAGCTCCCTCACCGTCACACCAGTGCCTGTTCCCAGATTAATGGCTTCAAATCCCGTGGGGTGATTTTCTCCCACGATTTTGTCGATCCTTTCTACCGCCAAAACATGGGCCATGGCCAAATCCCAAACGTGAAAAAAGTCTCTTAATCCCGTGCCATCCCGAGTGGCCCACTGGGTGCCCGTGAGTTCAAAACAAGGCTGTACACCCCTGGCGGTGTCCACCAACTTTCCCAATACGTGGCTTGGGAATTGAACATGAATGCCCGAGCGCATTTTGGGATCGGCCCCGATGGGGTTGAAATACCTTAAAGCGATTCCCCTCATTTTGTAGGCCACACAAAAGTCCTGAAGAACATTTTCCATCATGCTTTTCGTACGAGCGTAGGGTGAAATAGGTTCCAATGGGCTCTGTTCATCCACCACATAATCCTTTGGCACCTTGTAAATGGACGCACTTGAGCTAAAAACCACATTTTTTTGATTCAAACGATTCAAAATCTTAAAAAAACGATTTGATTTTGCTAGATTTTCTTCATAGTAATCATAAGGATTTGCCACACTTTCGGGTATGACAATCCAAGCGGCACAATGAATGGTGCAGGAAATGTCTGGGTGCTTGTTGAATAAATCTTCCAACGCCTTCTCATCTGAAATATCCGCTTTAAAAAAAGGAACATTTCTTACAAATTCAGGCCTTCCACGCACCAAACTATCTAAAACAACGGGTTCATGACCCGAATCCCTTAATGCGTTCACCACGGTAGATCCAATATACCCCGCACCCCCGGTCACCAAAACCTTAGCCATTTTCAAACCCTTTCCAACTCAGACTAAGCCCCCAACTTAGCATACTCTCAAAAATTCCCACACCATCACGCCGGAGATTCCTTTGGGCCCCTAAAAAAACTAGAGAAACCTAAAAAATCGTGATAATCAAACAGCTGCGCCTTTTAAATCTATAAAAAAGGGTTTCCATGTTTCAAGATTATATTTTTTACGGTTGCGATGCTCAGATGCGCTATGCCTTTCGATTGGTCCACCTCAGTGAACTACTCAAAACAGCTTGTCAAATTCATGGACTCCCCCTCCAGCGAGCCAGGGTACTAGGAGAAGCTTTACTAGGAAGCAACCTCATTTCCACCATTTTGGACGAAGAAGAGAGTTTAAATTTAAGGGTTCAAGTGGGTAACGATTACACCATGGCCTGCGAAACCTCCCGCTATGGTTCCAGCAAAGGGTACATCGAATTTCATCCAGAGAGCTTTTTAGCAGAAGGCATTGACGAGGGAAGCTCCGTTAAAGGCGAAATGACGGTCCGAACCATGAGATGGAATGATTCCAACAAACAGTTGTATCAGGGCATCACCAAGTCCGATTTTGAATCCACGGAAGGGGCGCTCAACCAACATTTGCATCAAAGCTTCCAAAACCATTCCACTCTACGCATCGCTAGCTGGATCGATGAAGCAAGCCAAAGTTTAAGGGGCTTGGGGATCATTTATTTCGAATTGCCCCATTTAGACGAAAAAACCAGGGAAGAGCTTTGGAACCATGTGGAAGGGGTGGAGTCACTGGCCGATCTATTTGAACAAAACCCGGACCCAGATGTTCTGGTTCAAAAATTGGTTCCCCACCCTATTCGGCCCATCAAGAGCCTCAAACCCGTCTGGGAATGCGGATGCAGTCAGGCTTCTATTGAAGCCATGATACTAAAGCTCTCCAGGGATGATATTGACGCCCTGGTTTTGGAAAGCAAACCCGCAGAAATCACCTGCCATTATTGCAGCTCCATTTACCAGGTGAGTGTCCCAACCATGATGGAAATGTTAAAAGCCAAGGCCACAGAAAATCCTTTATGAATCTAAAGCCCGCCCCTTCGTGGCCACCCTATTTTGTTCCCTTTCCTAAGCTTTTGAAGGGGATTTACCTTAATCGGTACAAACGGTTTTTAATGGATGTGACTCCATTGGACGGTGAGGCCCCGATTACACTGCACTGCGCCAATAGTGGAAGCATGGAAAGCCTTTTACAGCCCAACACCCCAGTCTATTTTTGGGACAGCCAAAACCCACTAAGAAAGCTGCAATTTTCAGCAGAACTCATGGAGCTAGCGGATGGATTTGCCTGCATCAATACCTCCAGAGCCAACCAACTCATGGAGGCTCTTTTTTGTCACTTGCTATTAGCTCAAAAGGCATCTTTTGGTCCATTGGATAAAAACCCTTTCCTGGATGCAGAGAGCCTAGCGCTTTTACACAAAGATTTTGAAACCCTTCAGGAATTTAAACCGGAGGCTCCTTTTGGCCAAGGCACTCGATTTGATTTCTGCCTAAACCCGAACGGGCCTTCCCCCAGTGTGACCTGGGTTGAGGTAAAAAGCGTAAGTCTACAAACTCCAGATGGCCGCTATGCTTTCCCAGATGCCATAACCCAAAGAGGGCAAAAGCATCTCAAAATGCTCATGGAAAGCTGCGCTCAAGGTAAGTCCAGTCATTTAATTTTTGTGGTGATGCGAGGATCTAAAGTTCCAGCAAAACAGTTAGCCCAAACGTTTCACATCAGCGCCAAGCATGATCCTGCCTATTTCAAAGCCTTTCAATTGGCGCAAAAACAAGGAGTAAAGATAAGAGTTTTAGCAGCCAGCGTGGATTGCCTGGGTCTGGGTGTGCGCGGTTACTATGAGTTTACCAATTAGATTGAAATCAAAGATGTTGTCAAAGGGCTTAACTCGGATTAACATGCGAACTGGCAAAACAGGTGCATTATCATAATAAAGGAACCCCCATGAATTACAAAGTGAAAAATATTGACCTTGCCAACACCGGTCTAAACGAAATCAAAATCGCCGAAAAAGACATGCCTGGACTGATGGCACTGAGAGATCGATATGGACAAAGCAAGCCTTTAAAAGGGGCTCGCATTGCAGGCTGTTTACATATGACGGTACAAACCGCTGTATTGATTGAAACTTTAACCACTCTTGGTGCTGAAGTGAGATGGTCCAGCTGCAATATTTTTTCCACCCAAGACACCGCCGCTGCCGCCATTGCTGCCGCTGGAATTCCCGTTTTCGCTTGGAAGGGGGAAACCGAAGAAGAGTATTGGTGGTGCCTGGAGCAAACCCTAGATTTTGGAAATGGCCAAGGTCCAAATATGCTTTTGGACGATGGTGGGGACCTCACCGTGCATGTCCATAAAAAATACCCGCATTTGTTGAAAGACATCAAAGGCGTTTCCGAAGAAACCACGACGGGCGTTCATCATCTTTATAAAATGATGGAAAAAGGCGAACTTAAACTTCCCGCCATTAACGTGAATGATTCGGTTACAAAAAGCAAGTTTGACAACCTTTACGGATGTCGTGAATCCTTGGCTGATGGCATCAAACGGGCCACCGATGTGATGATCGCCGGCAAAACCGTGGTCGTGGCTGGCTATGGCGATGTGGGCAAAGGCAGCGCTCGAAGCATGCGTGGAATGGGAGCTCGCGTACTCGTTACGGAAATCGACCCCATCAACGCGCTTCAAGCAGCCATGGAAGGATTTGAAGTCACCACCATGGAGGAAGCTCTAAAAGAGGGCCATATCTTCGTTACTGCCACAGGGTGCTGTGACGTGATCACGGCTAGCCACATGGCCAAAATGAAAGATCAAGCCATCGTGTGCAACATAGGTCACTTTGATGTTGAAATCGACGTGGCGGGATTAAAAGCCACTCCCGGCATTGAGAAAATTGAAGTCAAACCACAAGTAGACAAATATAAGTTTACAGATGGACACGAAATCATTTTGCTTGCCGAAGGCAGACTTGTTAACCTGGGCTGTGCCAATGGCCACCCTTCCTTTGTCATGAGCACCAGCTTTACCAACCAAGTAATGGCTCAGTTAGAACTTTGGCAAAATCCGGGACGTTATAAAGTGGGTGTCACCGTGCTTCCCAAAAAATTGGACGAAGAAGTGGCCCGGTTGCACTTAGATAAGTTAGGTGTCAAAATGACCAAGCTGACTGGCAAACAATCCGAATATCTTGGCCTAGATGTTCAAGGTCCCTATAAGCCCGAACACTACCGTTACTAAAAAAAGTGAGGGGAGAGTTTTTCTCCCTTTTTCTTTCTACCTAAAATCAAGGATGGAAACATGCGCATCGGCATCATCGGAACTGGATATGTGGGTCTAGTGACAGGAACTTGTTTTGCAGAAGTAGGACATGAAGTGTGGTGTATGGACATTGACGCTCATAAGATTTCCGAACTCAATAAAGGATCCATCCCCATTTACGAACCAGGATTAAAAGAGCTCGTAGTGCGAAATAGCGCTGAAAACAGACTGCACTTTACCACTTCCATGGCCACCACAGTGGAAAAGGCACAAATCATTTTTATTGCCGTGGGAACACCCCCTGGCGAGGATGGTACCGCCGATCTTACCTATGTGTTGTCTGCGGCCTCTCAAATTGCGGCTCATCTTCAATCTAAAAAAATCATCGTCAACAAATCCACGGTTCCTGTGGGCACAGGCAACAAAGTAAAAGAGGCGATGGTTAAAGTATTACAAGAAAGAGGACTCTCTCATATCAACATCGAAGTGGTTTCCAATCCTGAGTTCTTAAAGGAAGGGGAAGCCGTTAATGACTGCATGAAACCCGATCGAATTGTGATTGGCACTAACTGTGATTCCTGTAAAGAAGAAATGCTTGAGCTCTATGCTCCCTTTACTCGAAATGGACACCCCATCCTGTTTATGGATTTGCTTTCCGCTGAGATCACCAAATACGCCGCCAATGCCATGCTAGCATCGCGCATTTCCTTTATGAATGAAATTTCCACCCTTTGTGAAACCGTGGGAGCAGATATTCAACGGGTGAGGGAAGGCATTGGCACCGACAACCGCATTGGCATGTCGTTTCTCTATGCGGGTTTGGGATTTGGAGGTTCCTGCTTTCCAAAAGATGTGAGAGCCCTCGCTGCCACCATGAAAGAGCATGAGCTTAGCTGCCATCTTTTGACCTCCATTGAAACGGTTAATCTTAAACAAAAAGAGCGTTTTCTTGAAAAGATCTTAAAGCGCTATAACGGTTCTGTTCAAGGAAAAACATTTGCATTTTGGGGGCTTTCCTTCAAACCCAAAACAGACGACATGAGGGAAGCTCCCAGCCAATTTTTAGCCACTGAATTACAAAAGAGAGGGGCAAAACTGCGGGTGTATGATCCCGTAGCGGCTTCAGCCGCAAAGGAACTCCCAGCGTTTAAATCGGCGTTTTTTGCCAGCGATATGTACGATGCCGCAGAAGGTTCAGATGCGGCCATTTTAATCACCGAATGGACGGTGTTTCGAAATCCAGACTTTGAAATTTTAAAAAGAATGCTAAAAGAACCTCTGATTTTTGATGGGCGCAACCAATTTTCTCCCGTTAAGCTTAAAAAATTGGGATTTGAATACCACTGCATTGGTCGCCCATGATTCCTTCCGATGCCCAGAATTTGGCCATTTCAAACCTGCAAAATTTCTTTAGTGATTTCACTGAAATTGAAAAAGAATTTGATTCTGAATTGGCAAAATTAGAATTTGGATTAAAGAAAACGTGTAAAAAAGGATGCGGGGCTTGTTGTCACTTTGCAATGATTCCCGTTACTTTAGGTGAGGCCTATGTATTTAGCCAAAGATTGATAGCAGATGAAAGTTTTGATTTAACCCGTTTTTTAGGACACTTAAAGACATATCTTGAAACGTATGTTTCATTCGCTTCCCAAAACGGCGGACTCCCCATTTTGGATGAGCAGGAGAAAACGTTTTTGGCCCAGGCTTTACCGTGCCCCGTCTTTGAAAAAGAGACGCCAGGAAAATTTTCTGGACATTGTAAATCTTACACCAATGCTCCCATGATCTGTAAATCATTTCATTCTTTGGAATCGCCAAATCTTTGCGCCACTAAAAGCAATCACAAATGTTATACGCCTGTCATACAACAAGGATTAAATTCCACAGAGTCTCTAAGGGTGATGGAGCGGGAACACTTTGGGTTTAGTGTCATTGGTCATCTTCCCGTCTTAATGGGAATTGTTTTTAGCACTCCCATTGAAAACCTCTTCCAATTTGACCCAGAGGATTTCGATGATTCCATTTGTGACACGGAAGCCTCCAAACAATCTTGGAAAGACTTTCATATGTACACTCGGTTTCTGCTCAAATTAGGCTACCAAATGACCGCTACCGACTACCGAAACCTGTCTGAGGCTCAAGAAATTTCCAATCCACCAGGCCAATTCACCCAAAAATGAATCCTAGTTTTGGGTGTTTTTTTCAAGTTCATGGTTTTTTAGATTTAGGGAGTTCCGATTTGGGAAATGAGCTTAGGTCATTGCTAAACTTGGACTTAGAGTAAGATTTCAGCGCAAATTGGGCTTTTGGTTCCCCATTGGGCCACATCCCCACATAGTTTCCAACCGCACTGGCGCTAAATCCTTCTTTGTAAATAGAATCAATTAGACTGGATGGGTTATTGGTTTTTGCAATAAAATGCGCTTGTCTTAGTAACAACATGGCATCAAAAGCCTGTCGTTCCAGGTCCCAATCCGAATCCTTTAAATTCAACTCGGTGTGTAAAAAATCAAAAAACTGGCCTTTAACCGGTTCTGTCACTCTAGCTCCCTCCATATGCCTATCAGCAATGGAAAAAGAGGAATTTAAGCCCCACTTCCAAGATCTTTCTCCCAAATAGCGAATTCCCTCTACTTTCAAAAATGCCAAAGTCATGGCAATGGTCTGGGCTTTTTTCAAAGAATCAGGAATCAAAATAGCATCTACCTTTAAATTACGATTCCAATCGAGTTCTTTAATGTCAAATTTTCTTTTTTCTAAGGCTGCTTTTTGCTTAGCTTGTTTCACTTCATCCATGCGGGCAGGAGAAAGCTCTGTGACTTCCGTTGCCTCCATAAATTCTTCTACAACGGGGTTAAAGATCTCTGTTTTTGGCTCATAGAGAGCCACATTTGACAGTTTAATCTGATGAAGCGGACTTACCAAGTCCAATGCATCTTTAAATTCTCTCCCCATGGAATCATTTGGGCCAATCATCCCTACCGTAGCACCCCCAAATTGTTTCAAGTTTTGGAGTAAAATGTTTACTTGACTATTTGCTAAGGTGCCAAGTCGCACTGTCCCTTTGCCGTATCGACTACCCAGCGCGGGAACCGGACCCAGGGCCACATAGGGAATTCCAAAAAAGGCAGACGTTCTTTGAACCCCCGCTATTAATGCCGTGGGAACTAAACCTACAACAGCGTGGATTTTGTCTTCCATGATGAGCTCGTAAACAGCATTTTCCACACCTCCCATATCGGGATCAAAGGATTTCAAAAAGTACCTGTATTGCATTTCCGCTTGAGCCGAAGAATTGGCAAAGGCTGCAATGGATTTTAATATTTTATGTTTAAATTTAGCAAATTGACCTTGTCTGGGTAGCAATATTCCAACTCTTAACACCCTTGGCTTGTCTTGCAGCAATGCCCTAACCCGAGAAGTGAGCTGTTCCTTTGTGAGGGCCAATTCGGGTTGGGCAAAGATCTGGTCTAGGAAAGCAGCTTTTCCAGAGGAAGAAGGGTCTTCCGAGGGTGCAAAATAGGCGCCTAAATCTTGATACTGATTTTGTTTTACTTCAGTCCAAAAGTTTTTCTGATTTACGAGGGAATCTGGACTTTGGGGAAGCGGTCTTTCCAACCGAGTTGCCGCAGCGGGTGTGGATTTTTGCGTGTTTGTGGCATGGTTGGAAGTGTTTGAACCATTTTGCGGATGGCCGGGAGTGGATCTGTTCTCAGGTACAGAACCCTTCATGGGAATATCTAGACCCAACCTCCGTTTCACTTCGCTCAAGGTAATGATTCTTTGATTCAAAATCTTAAGTTCCACTTCTTTTAAGCCTGATTTTTCAAACTGACTTAATAGCTTTTGAAGGTAGATGGCCTCAAAAGTGGCATCTCCCAGTTTGTTTCCAACCTCTGCCCCTAAGGCATAAACCCTTGTTAGATAGGTGTTATTAAAAGAAGGTGGCCCAAAGGATTCCAACAGGTGTTTGGCTTTTTGATTATGTCCTCCCATGACATAAATCTGAAGAAGCGCATAATAACAGAGGCTTCCATTCTGAGGACGCAAGGATTGAGTGGAAAATGCCTTTTCCAAATACTCCTGGGCACTGTCCTGTTTGCCATAAATACTATCAATGATTCCCAGCTTACAAAGGGCTTGACCTCGAGAGGTGGGGTCCAAAAGGGAATTTTCAAGTAGTGTCAAAAATTTGATACGAGCCGAATCATATCTTCCCGTATTGAAATCCTGCTCACCTTGTTCTATGACTGAGCTCCCTAAAGCTATTCCTGGAGCCCAAAAAACAAAATATCCACATAAAAACACCCAAAAAACCTTAAACATTTCAGATCGTTTAAGAGTTTTCCACATTTTATCCACAAAGATTTCCTAAAAAAATATCAACCAAAAAGGGTTGTTCTAGAAGTATGGCAAGATATAAAATGAGGCATTAGGAAAGGTGGGTAGGGAGATGTCAATTGCCTAACTCAGTCGGGTGACCCCACTTTTACCATAGAGGCTCGTAACACCCTCTCTCCAATTTTGTAACCTGTCACAAATTCTTCGGCCACCACTTCGGTGGAAAACTGGGGATCCACAACTTTTGCAATGGCATTGTGCAGCTGGGGATTAAAGGGTTCACCTTTGCCTGGAATTCGTTCAACACCGTGTTTTTTAAAGGCATCATAAAAGGAATGACTGATGATTTGGACGCCATCCAGGATGCTTTCGAACTTTTTATTTTCTTCCTTACTCAATTCCGCCCGTGAGCCTTCGATGGCCGCAATGGCTTTGTCAAATGCATCCACAACGGGCAAAAGATCTCGGGCAAATTCTGAAATGGAAAACAGTCGCGTTTCCAGCTTTTCTTTTTCCCAACGCTTTCTAGAATTTTCATAGTCGGCGGCGTACCTCAACATTCTTTCATAATTTTCATTACTTTTAAGAGTCATGGCGTCGAGCTGTTTTTCAAGCTCATGGATGCGGGCTTGCTCCGGACTGGAAGAGGGGAGCCCTCCTCCATTTTCGGAAAAATCTGCTGCTGATTCAGGGGATAAATCGGCATTGGAGTGGTGTGTGGGCTCAGAACCGGCGTTTGAGGTGGTAGTCATATGGAAATCCCTTTTTTCAAGTGCTTCACGGTCCTTCAATGTAAGAGCAAAAGCACAATGGTCAAGTCCTAGGAGGGGCTTTTGTGCAGTTGATTTTAGGTTCAAAAAGTTGAGAATGGGTCCGTTCTTGGTCCCAATGGAACCACACTCCTATCTAAAAAGGTTTTTTATGTTAGACCCAAAATTCATTAAAGATAATCTAGCAGCTGTTGCTGAAGCGGCAAAAAACAAAAAAATGGGATTTGATGATAAATTGTTTTTGCGTCTTTATGAAGCTAGGCTAACCGCCATTGAAGCCGCAGAACAGCTGCGGCGCGATCGCAACGCTGGTAGCGATGAAGTCAAAAACTGCAAGGACAATGCTAAAAGAACCGAGCTTATTGCCCAAATGAAATCCTTGGGAGAGAAACTTTCCATTGCAGAAAACGCTTTAAGAGAGGCTGAATCTGGCCTGGAGCAATTTCTTTTAACCGTGCCAAGCATTCCTAGCCAGGACACTCCCATCGGAAACTCCGATGCCGACAACGTATTTTGGCGGTCCTGGGGTCAGCCACCTCAGTTTGACTTCGCTTCCAAAGACCATATTACGCTAGGCCAAGAGCTGGGTTTGATTGATTTTGAGAGAGGAATTAAAGTAGCAGGATCCAGAAGTTACTTCCTCACTGGATGGGGCGCTTTAATCGAAAGAGCCATCCACAGCCTTTGCATTCAATTGCTCGCCTCTCGAGGGTTTCAGTACATGAGCATTCCGGTTTTGGTGCGAACCGACGCCATGCAGGGAACGGGATATTTACCTGGTGGTAAGGATCAGGCTTACCATTTTGAGAAGGACGACCTTTGGCTCGTGGGCACATCAGAGGTGTCCCTGGCCAGTTACTTTTCCAATGAAGTCGTAGATCTGAGCAAAGGTCCCATCCGCGTGGCGAGCCACTCCAGCTGTTTCCGAAGGGAGGCCGGTGCCCATGGCAAAGACACCAAGGGACTTTACCGCGTCCATCAATTTCAAAAAATTGAACAGGTGGTGATTTGCGAACCCAACGAAGCAGCCTCCGATGCCATTCACATGGAAATCCTAAAAAATGCGGAAGATATTCTTCAGGCTCTGGAGCTACCCTACCGGGTGGTTAAAGTTTGCACGGGTGATCTGGGGCAAGGCCAGGTCAAAAAACATGACATTGAGGCTTGGATGCCTTCACGGGGCACGGGGGGCGACTGGGGTGAAACCCATAGCTGCTCAAGTTTCAATGATTTTCAAGCACGAAGGCTTAAGATCAAATGCAAGGACGCTTCTGGAAAACCGCAGTTTGCCTTCACACTTAACAACACAGCCATCGCAACTCCCAGAGTTCTCATTTCACTTTTTGAAGTGCATCAAACAAAAGAAGGAAGAATTAGAATTCCAAAGGCGCTCCAGCCCTTTTTGAACGGTTTGGAAATGATTTGAGGTTAAACCATGAATAAACAATCACTTATCTGCAAAAAATGCCTCAGCCTCAATTCCATCCCTGATCCCGTACCTGAGGGAAAAACCGCAAAGTGCGGCCATTGCAAAGAGTCCCTGGCTCCTTACACCGGGGGGGCAGTGGACGTAACTCCCGTAGCTTTTGCCAACCTGATTCAACACTCGCCTATT
>JBIIVH010000003.1:0-137436 GCA_044339525.1 Silvanigrellaceae bacterium
CCTCCATTTGCCCGCGCACATACCCATCCCTTTCAAAGAAAAAATTGTGGGTGCCAGTGGGCACGCCGGCAAAGGAAAAGGCTCCTTTGGAGTCCGTTTTGGCCACATACTCCGTGCCGGGGATGTAAACATCAATCCCGGCGTGGTCTGTTTGGCTAGCTAAGGTAACAATTCCCGAAACAGATATTAAGGAAGGTAACGTAACCTTTTCTTTTTTGGTGCGAATGCCATTGAGCACCTCTACTTTGTTTAATCGCACGCCCACATTTGGACTTTTGTCAGATTTAAGTAACAAAGATTCCCACAAAGAAGCTCCTGAAGTGGAAGCCACCACCACCACATCGTGGGTGCCTGCAGGCACATTGTGGATAAAATACTCTCCCGATTTAGCCCGCTCGATTTTAAGCAGATCTTGCTTTCCCACCACGTACCCCGAAACCGTGGATGGATCCACACCCGTATCCAGGGTGAGAATCAATTGGCCCGCAGCCGCTGGGGGCTCTGGAAGGGCCACCTGGCCACCACCGCCATCTGTGGTAGGAGGGTTTGTGCCCTCCGAGGATGGGCTATCTCCCCCCTTTTTGCCGCACGCCAGAACGGTGCCTAGGGCCAAGGTCCCCATGAGGAGACGGCAGGCGAATGCCCCCCCCCCCCAAGTTTTCTTTGACATTGCTCATTCTCCACTTTCTCTAAAAGTTTCCTTTTGGAGATTCGGAAAACGGGGGAGAATCTAAACAAAAAGTGGAAAGAAGGGGTCAAAGATCCCGATACTAAAGAACAATAAGGGTGGGATCAAAGAATGGATCGCGTTGTTACCAGAGTAGCTTTAGGGTAAACTATCTCAAAGCAATCGGTACAGGACCAGCCTGAGATGTGCAAAGTATATATAGATGAAACCTCTCAGTCAGGGGTGCAACCTTTTGTTTTGGGCATGCTCATAATTGATAACCCATTGATTGAAAAATCGATTCTAACTGGATGGAGCCAAAAAATTTTTGGAAAGTATTCCAGCCGACCGTTTTAACAGGCAAAGCGTCCCAAAATGGGTTAAAAGCGAGAGCAACACAGCCATTTTTATTGGAATCGTTGACTACATTCTAAATCAAAAAATAAAAATTCCATGAAAAATAGCCAGCTTCCCCTGACCGCTCTGCAGTCGCAACCCTCCATCACTCAGACTGAGTGAAACACATCCAAAGAGCTAACAAGAAAAGCGACTTACACTTTTGGTGGCGCAGTCCCCTGGGCAATGGACGTTCAGGCTAGGTCCCCTGGCTAATATAATTATCGTCATAATCTAAAAAAAATCAAGTCCTATTTACTCCCATTGCACGGCTTACTCTTTTAGCTACAACTCGACGGCTTTTGCGTGTCAGCGGGGAGATTGTAGGTCGTTTTTAGGCTATCAAAATTGCCACAAACGGTGGATTTTTGTGCGTCAAGCTTGGCTTTTTCTTCGGGCGTTTTGGCCGCTTCGTAAAGTTTATTTACGGTATCGGCCGCTTTGTTGACACTGTCTTTGAATTTGTTGTTTGAGCCTGCCGCGGAGGTGTATTCCTTGATTTTGTCTCTGGCGGAATCAAAGGCTGTAATGGCTTTATTGATGGTTTCTTTTATCTGGTTAGAGGCCCCCAAAAGCACGGCCAAATTCGAAAGTAGGTTGAATTGAAACAAAGTAACGTCCATGGAAGTAGATTGAATTTTGGCAGCCACATTTTGCATTTCTTTGATGTAGCCATTCAATGTTTCCAAGGCGGCAGAAGGATTGGTGGAAGTGGCGGCTTGGGAATTTACACTTGTAATGTTGGTGGAAAGAGTGGACGCGGACGCCACCAAATCCACCGTACCATCACCATTGGCATCCACGATCAACTGATACAAAGTGGCTGCCTGAGCTAAGGCGGTCATAGACAATGCAAACAGAGCGGCACTTTTGGTTTCATTGCCCGCAGGAAGCCCACCTTTGCAAGCCTCCGCAGACACAGCTGTTTTAAGGGCCTCACTGGAGAGGGCCTTGCCCCACATTTCATCCAAGGTGGTAGCAGGGATCAATCGACAAGCCACTTCCCAAGATTTTTTAAACAGTGCGATTTTCGGAGAATGTTCTACAAGTTTGGCGTAGTCTGGATTGCTTTTGTCTGTTACCTTTGCATCCGCATCCAATTTAGTGGTGAGGCTCGTTCGATCGTTGTCATTTAAGCCCAACACAGAAATATAACGTAACAAATTGGAAGTGGAGCTGGCGGTGGGGGTTGGTGTTGGAGCCAAGGGAGCCAATTTGGCTGATGTGGTTTTGCCCACTCCAGAAAGTTTTCCAATTAAGTCCAAAACAGACAATCCAGCCAAAGAATTAAGAGTGTAGGCATAAAACACACGTGCGTCTTCATTTTCGGGATCTTGATTCAGGAGTTTTTCAAAGATGGCAGAAGCTTCTTCGTACCTACCCTTGTCATAAAAATAAACACCTTTCGCTTTTAGGGCGGCGGGCGTCTCATCTCGGGACTTCGTATTGGCCCACTGATTCCCACACCCAGCCTCAACCACCGACAACAGCCCCAAGGCAATTACCCGACCTTTCGAAAACCACATGGCAACCTCTTTTAGATCTCGTGTTTGTAATCTGAGTTTACAAACAATCCATGCAATCCAAAAGCTCTCCGACGGCGCTATGTCATGGCAATGCCTTGGCTAACCAATTCGTGCACGCGCAGTAGGCCAATGCACTCCTGGGCAGAATTTGCCGAAGTTTCTTTTGGGTGCACCACAGGTAAAAAGAGAAGTGGCTTCCCACGAGAACGCATAAATTCCAGGGCCTCTAAGGCCAGGATATGGGATTCCACCACAATGGGGTTAGGGTTCATCAAATCTTTTGCAGTCACTTCAAACACGAGCGGGCCAAACTTTTCCATTCCCACCCGTAAATCTTTCTCTGAGATGATCCCGAATCCACCAGGAGTGCATGGGGAATTCACAATAAGTACCCCCAAAGCGTGGCGGGTCATTTCCACAACGCACCCTTTAAAATCCGTATCAGGCCCGATGAAAGGCAAGCGATTCCCTTTGATCATTACATCTTCTACTTTTAAAAAGATGCGTCTGCCAATGCTTCCCCCCGGGTGATTCTTGGCGTAATCCTCCAGATTCAACATTCTAGACTCCATGGAGGCCGCCACCAATAGCTGACATAAAGCCAAAGTGGTTACCGTGCTCGTGATGGGAGCTTGCCCCAGTGGGCACGATTCTCCCAAATCGGAAATGAGTAAACAGGTATCTACACTTTCTGCCAAGGCGGATTGGGCCTTGGACGTGATGCCGATTAAGTAACAATTTCGTTTTTTAAAAAAGGGAATCAAATCCAACAACTCTTTTGTCTGACCGCCGTTAGACACCAAAAACACGGTGTCTTCTTCCTGGACGATTCCCAAATCACCATGAAAAGCTTCTGTGGGATATAGAAATCCTGCATTAATGCCTATGCTTTTAAACATAGATTGCACCACTTTACACACTCCGGCGGATTTCCCCACCGCCACAAAATGAATTTTGGTGGGAGACTTTTGGGAGGCGCGAGCCGAAAACAAACAGGCTTGATGGAGGCGTTGCACACAGGTTAAAAAGTTTTGCTGGTAAGAAGGATCTGAAGTGAGCTGTCTTTCTAAAAAATCCAACGAAGATTTAAAATGGGCGGTCCGGTGAATGGCGCTTTGAATCAGCGCCGCAGGGTCTAGATTCGCAGACATCAGTCTCCCCGCTTGACTTATTGTAATTCTGATTTTTCAGTCACAAACATGACTGGTTTGTCATCTTCATCCATTCCCTCGGAAGGAAAGTATTTGGACATCTTTTTGGCGTGGTGAAGTTGTCTTTTGTTTCGACGGGAGTTCATATCATTTAAGCTCATCTGAGTGACCTGAGCCACCTCTCTCATCTCCTGCACTTCGGCGGATTCACCTTGCAAATTGGCCACCAATTCATCACCAGAAAAAACTGTGGAAACAGGCTCTCCCAGGTCTGACTTTAAAATTTCACTCAGGGACTGCCACTGCATATCTTCTAAAGTGAGAAGTTTTTTGGAAAACTCAAATTGCCAATTAGCAAGCACTTCCTGCCTCTCACAGATCTCTTCCAAAACCCCGTGGATGGCACCCATTTGGTCTGTTAATTCCTCTAGTTTGCCCTTGAGCTGGGAAATGGCCAAAAGAGCAGTGGTAGGCTTGGGCTTCACCGATTGGCCCTTGGAGCCCTTTTTCTTCAAGGGATCTGTTTTTAACGCTTTGGACGGACTTTGGGTTCCTTCAACTCGGACTGCCTTTTTTTTTGTCAAAACTACACTCCTTTTATTGAATGGACGCTTTTTTCCAAACCGAACCCTTTAACTGAGTTCGGCCTCTACCATCCCCGCTTTGGGTTGGGTGGGAAGCTCTGGAGGATTTTTATCGAACAAAATGATGCTGTTTTGGTGCATGGCCACCCAAAAGTTAGGGTCGGGCATCACACCCACCTCAAAGTTGGTCTCTTGAAAGACCGCATTGCCATTGACGATGGTATCACGAATCCCCTGACAAAAGGATTGCATGGCTTGCCCCTCTTCATCTAGACCGGAAACCCTCAAAAATACCGTACGGACCCAACCCGATTCTTTATTAGACCCAGGGGGCAAAATGGCACCCAAAACGGCGGCATCAATATTGGCATGACTTTCCATGATGTTACGAGCCAATTCCTTTTGATCGACACTAAACACATCGGGAGGAAAGGCAATTTGAATTTGCCCATCGGCCTCAGCTTGGGAGGTCTCTTCGCTTGCACCAGGAGGTGCAACAGAAACGTGCACGGGGCTTGGGGTCCCCTGGGGCATAACGCCCAAGGCCAGCTGACGGTATTCAATCTTGGGCAATACAATAAAAGGTGCACTCCCAGGATTGATCACAATCACTTCTGCAGGGCTTTCTTCCAGCATTTTAAAGATGTCTTGGCCGCGCATGGAAACATAATTTCCACCTTCAGGCCGCCAGCGACGTGCGGCCGCAGCGCTGGTAAAAGCGCCCGAAAAATGCGTCCCATTGGGATTGGTGAGGATAGCCACACTCAACTCAGAATTGGAGGCACTGGTGGCTCCATTTTCGTCTTTGGGGGGATCGGCAAGCACGAGCAGAAGATCGGAGAAAAGTAGCTCCTGGTAAACTCGTAGACGGGTTTCCTGGGTGTCTGCCCGAGCGTTCTCAATCATGGCTTTTTCTAAAAGTTCCGCCACAGGGGGTTCCTCTTTGGCGGGATTCCCTGGAGGGGTGGTGGTCGTTGCGCCTTTGACTGTGGCATTTTTGGTCTCGCCCTCTACGGAAGCAATTTCTTTCTTACCCGAATCCACGGAACCAATTTTAGATTCTTCCTTTTTTCCAAACAGAGCCTTTAATATCATGAGGGGTTCCTTTCGTTGATCCACCAATCCCAAAAGCATGCTACGGCACCCAAGGTTTGGCAAGGTGGAGCACTCCCGTATAGGCACCCCATTCGTACCAAAATTTGAACAACCCCGCTATTGTAACCTATCTTTAAAAAATCTGAAGCTGATTTTTAGCCATCCATCCCTTTTGACCGGTAAAGGACTCCACGAGTAGCCACCCATTCGACTCCTGACCTACCCACAATATCGTCCCTGGGGGGACCTGGTTCAAACTTAACGCGGTGGGACTTGCATCAGAACGTAACAAACCCGTTTCTTTGGATACCACCCCAACCTTCCTCGTTTCCGCACCCATGATTAATAACCCTGCCCAAAAGCTAAAAAAAAGTCCCAGCGCGGCCAAAAGAGAAGCCCAACCTGCCCCATTTCCCCCTTTTTTCCGTCTCCCAAAAAACACCCCCCAGCCAAAGCAGGAAAGCCATAAAAAAATTTGAGCAATCAAAGTAACGTTATCCTTTGAGATCCATCCAGAAACCAACCAAAACCCCTCGTCCAAGAATTCAAAAGCCTTTGGGTCGTCCTCAGAAGTGGCGGCCCGGTTCAATTCTAGCCTCCAATGGGAAAGGTGGGGCTCTAAGGAAATGGCCCTTAAAAGTGCGGCTTGTGCCTGTTCTCTTTGGTTTAACTTAGTATGCAACGTGGCTAAATTCCCATAAAACTTAGAGTTCCAACCCATGGGAGGAGGATCTTCTTTGAGCTCCTCCATCCCTTGCAAGGCTTCTTCCATTTGATCGGAACGCACCAGTTCTTGGACTCTAACGAGCTTTTCTAGCCTAAGATTGGGATCTTGGGCAAAGCCACTTTCCCTAAAAACAGCCAAACCCACGAGGCAAGCCACAATACAAACGCCACCGTTACACTTGAATTTCAATAATTTCATAAAGAAAAACTCTTTTTAAGGTTTTGTATCAATTCTCGATTTAATCCCGCAGAATTGGCCACGCCTTTATAGGGAGCATGATAAAGTAACAAAAGTTGCTTTAAACTCTCAATAAAAGGCTGTGTTTTTTCTTCGTTAACATGAACTTGAGTGGCCCATTTTTCCACATCGAAAAAATCCACCTCCGAAGCAACGGTATTTTTGAATTGCTTTTTAAGATAAATGGCAATGAGAAGCTGCTGAGCCCACTTGGATATTTTATGAACATCTCCTGATATTAAAAGATCCTCACCCACCCTTAAACACTCTCGAATCAAAGAATCGGGAGTGGAGGAAGGTTTTTTGGCCGATAACTTTTCTATCCATCCAGGTCCGTAGGTATTAGCCATACCAAGGACCATCAAAAGCCCTAAGATAAAAATGGGTGGAAGCAATCGAGATCTCCACACAGACCAAGAAAATCCCTTTGGAGGGACTAAAAGTTCGGGGATGGAATAGAGAGAAACGCCCGATTTTTTTTCAACACTAGAGTTTAATTTGAGCTCCTGGGAGCTCGTTAGAGCCGACCCATTTACCTTCAGTTTTTGGCCTCCCAAAACGAGTTCATTGTATTGCTGCATCTGGGTGTCAAAATAAACAAACTTGAAGGAAGGAAGATTCACTTCGCCAGGCGTCAGTGGAACCACGCTCACATTCCATTTTTTTCTCTCCGTTACCCCGGACTGAGGGTTGATTTCCAAGGAGGACGTGGGTTGAGTTACGTAAAGTTTAACGGAGGGAGAATTTCCAAATTCGAGTGGGGGAGAGAGTGATAAATCCCCGTCTCCCATGATTTCCAGAGTAAATTCCCCGTTGCTTCCTGTGAGGAGTTCTGAGTTGTTTAGATTTTGCTTCAGGTCTAACTTCCCAACCACTCCGGTAAACCCCTCTGGTGAGGGTTGGGGAAGTGCTTTAACCTGAATATCCACGGGATTGGAAGAAATCGTTTTGGTGACTTTTTGTTTAAACATGGTATTAAACAAAGAAGGCCCAGAACCAAAAAAATCTTCGTCTTCCTCCACGTCTTGGGAGGACTGAATCGTTTCAAACGTGAGTTTAATAGGAGGCAGCTGCGTTTCACCGTCACGAGTCAGGGAAACTCCTCTCCAAATTTCCAGTACACGGTAAGAAATCCCATTTCTTTCCTCCTGAGTCTGGTTTTGAGTGATTTGTGAGCCATCCCAAAATTTAACAAATTTCGGGGCTTCTCCCGCAAAACGGACCTCCGAAATCGCAGAGTTATAAAATAATCTTAATTTTAAAAGGGCTCTTTGATTCACATAAAGTTCTGTCTGGGAGAGTTGGGCTTCTAGAAAAAAGGAACTCTTTGAAGGGGACTGGGCATTCCCCGATTGTGGCCCTTGAGCATGGGAACCTCTCCCTCCTCCCGACACCACCGTCAGTTTTTCTGAATTTGTTTTATACTCTTTCCCTTCAGAGCGGTAGGAAAAGGGTCCAATTTCATAATCTCCCGCTTCATCCACTTGCACCTGATAGCGGTGCGTGGTTTTGGATTGAGTTCCAGACCCAAAGCTCATGCTAAACGCTTTGGATTGATTTTTGCCCCTGATTTGAAATTCATTTGGCAATTTAAAGTCCACGTCGCCTGGATCCACATCTTGCATCTCCAAAAGGATCGAAGTTAATTCTCCTGGCTCGATGGATTTGGGGTGAACTTTTAAAGTCACGTGGGGTTTGGCCAGGGCAACCCAACTGGAAAGGCCGGATATCGTAACAAACGCAAAGACTTTGAAAAACATCGCCCACACCCCTACCATGTTTGCCCCGACTCATTGCCCTGAAAATCTTTCAATTTCTTTTGGATTTTTTTCTTTAACGCGTCTTTTTGAGAGCTTTCCACCTGATTTAATAGATTCATGGCATCCTTTTTTTCACGGCTCAAAGGCGTGGGTGCTTTCTTGGGATCCCCTGTTTCTGGACCAGGAGAGGGTGGAGAAGGGTTAGGAGTTTGTGCCGCTCCGGGGGAAGGTTGAGGGGAGGGCGTGGAACCCTGTGTGGGCTGTGGTGTGGGGTGAGATGGAGAGTCGGATTGATTTTGATCTGGACTGGAATCTTTTTTATCTTGCTCCTTTTTATCCTGATCCTTAGGCTTGTCTTTTTGCTGCTGGTTTTGTTCCTTAAGTTTCTCTTGCGCTAATTTTAAGTTGTACTCGGCTTCCTTATCATTTGGATTCAATTCCAATGCCTTTTTGTAGGCTTCCACGGCCTTATCGAACTTTTGAGCCCTAAAATGGGCGTTTCCTAAGTTATAGTGCAAATAGGGTAAGAGTCGCTCTTTGGTAACAGTAGATGTGTCTTTTGTTTCCTTTGCGTTTTTTTCGGACTGATTCGCTACCTTTGAACCTTCTAAAATAGCCTGATTCCAGACTTCAGCCGCTTTGTCAAAGTTTCCCATTTTATAGTAGGCATTTCCCAAGTTGTATTTTAGTTCCACACTTTTGGGATCTTCCACCACCGCCCGTTCCAAATGTTGGGAAGCCTCCTCAAATCGATCGTCGTTGTATTTCCTTTGACCCTGGTAGCCCTCCCATTTCGCGGCGGACTGGTCTAAACCCGGTTGGGCGAAGCTCCGGGGCCATATTCCTAAAGATCCCACACCTATGAGAATCCAAATGAATACTCCATTTTCCCTCCTCTTAAATAAAGAAACCTCCCCATTTAAAAAATAAACAAACAAAAGTAAAAATAAACAGGGGATGGATAACCACTGAAAAAGCTCCTCTCGACGCAAGCTTTTACTTTTCGAGGTTTGATTGCCTTTGGTTCCAGTCCAACGGGAAAGAATGGCATTAAGATCCGCATCATGGGGAGTGGATTCCACAAAAACCCCCTTTCCAAAGCCCGCCAACTTCTCCATGGTCTCTATATCGAGCTTAGAGATTACGGTTGTGCCATCAGCGTTTTTCAAAAAATCTCCCGTCTCACTAGGAATGGGCGCGCCTTGGCCTGTCCCCACGCCCAAAACATGCACTTCAATGCCATTTTTTGACAAATCTTGGGCTTGCATGAGCACTTTTGATTCCAGATCCTCGCCGTCGGTTAAAAATAGAATCACCTTTTTGGCGCTTCTAGCCCTTTCAAAGACTTTTTTGGAAAGGTCAAACACAAGACTAAGGTTACTCCCAGGGACAGGTATCCAATCGGTGTCTATATAACTTAAATGTTCTATAATGGCGCTATGATCCATGGTAAGGGGTGCTTGCAGGAAGGGAGCTCCCGCAAACACCACAAGAGCCACTCTGTCATTGGATAATTTTCCCAATAGGTCTGTTACCTTACGTTTGGCTCTTTCCAGCCGATTTGGGCTCACATCCTGAGCGAGCATGCTTTTAGAAACGTCTAAGGCTATCAAAATGTCCGTGCCGGAACCTTGCGTTTCCTGCTCTATCACTCGACCTTGGGGTCCCGCCATAGACACGATGAGTAGACCCATGGCTAGCCACAGTAAAAGGGCTTGACCCCCAAATCGACGTCCCTGTTGCTGGAAATCCGTTTGGAAATGGGTCCAGCTGGAACCTAATCTTTCGATTCTATTTTGAAAATGCTTCTTCCAACTGTAATAAAACGCCATTAAAAGTAACAAGCCCAATAATCCCCAAAGGAAATTTTTGGATTGGAAAGCAAAACTCATGGCTCATTCCTTTAAATCGGTATTGCAAACCATCGACTTCGTCTGAGTAAATATTCTAAGACAACCAAAAACAAGCTCATCATCAGAAAGAAAGGATAATACTCCGTAAATTCTTTTGTTTTAAGTGAGCTTACCGTGGTTTTTTCCAAAGCGTCTATTTCACCGTAGATCTTTTTTAGCTCTTCCGTATCGGAGGCCCTATAAAATCTACCATTGGTCAATTCCGAGATTTGAGTTAGTAGTTTTTCATCCACAGGAAACACTTGTTCTATCAATCTCGTCCCAAAAAAAGGATCTTCCACCGGGAAAGGAACGGGTTTGTTGGTGCCTAAAGCAATGGTGTAAATCTTTACGCCTAACTCTTTTGCGGCTTGAGCCGCCTCCAAAGGCATGAGTTTTCCGGCGGTGTTATCCCCATCTGTGATTAATATCAAAACCTTACTTTTTACATCCATCTTGGAAAATCGCTTAGCAGCCAGTCCGATGGCAGAGCCAATGGCAGTGGCATCCCCTGCATCCCCAATTTGAACCTCATGAAGTTGAGTCAAAAGGCTCTCATGATCCAGAGTCAGAGGACTCTGAATAAAGGCTTCCGTGCCAAAAACCACCAGCCCTAGCCTATCGCCACCGCGTTGGGGAATAAAGCCGCTTAAAACCCTTTTTGAGACTTCCAAACGATTTCTTCTTTTCCCTTCCCACTCAAAATCCAGTGCCTGCATGCTTCCTGAAACATCCAAGGCAATAAAAACATCCACCCCACTGCTGGGAACCTGTTTAATTTGAATGGGTTTGGCGGGTCTGGCAATGGCTAAAATTAAAAAAAAGCACGCCAGCATTCGCAAGACCGGAAGTAAAAAAAAGGATAGTGGTGCATAAAAACCACCCATTAAAGAGGGCATCCAAAAGAATAATTGAGAAATTTTAAATCGACTCCCATTTTCCCTTGGCTTGATTTCATTTTTTAGACTAAAATAGAACAAAATCAGCGCTGGAAAAAGGAAGATCAAACTCCAGAAACTCAAAAAAGTCATATCAACTTCGTCCTAGTTTTCTCTGATTTGCTTCAAAAAATTCGGTAATGAGACGGCTGGCCCCCGTCTTGATTTGCATAAATTCCAAAAAACTATATATTTTTCCATTAAATTTAATCACATCCGATGTTTCTAAAAGTTGTTTTAATTCCAGTTCCAGGGAGGAGTCCACCACCTTCTGATCCAGATTCCAATTTTTAAACAGGACAACCAAGTCTTGAGTGGTTTGATCAGTGGCATTTAGCTTCCAAAGCTGCTCTAAAAATTCTTTTAAAATGGAGGTGACTTTTAACACCATTTCAGAAGCCAGACGGGGGTCGAATTGAGATTCCTCAGCGGGAAGTGTGTTTAGTGAATTTTGAGCCCGCTGGAATGGGGATTCCCTTAAATGAAATTGGCCCAATGCCTTTTTCTGGGAAAGGGCTTTTCTATACCGCCGATAGAGTAGAAAAAACACCACTCCTATACCCCCCCCCAACAGTGTGAAAATCAATAAAATCTCAACGGGATATCCTGTGTGGGCCAAAGGCTTGATGTCTATAATATCCTGAGCATTTTCCACATTTTGACCCAAAGCTTTGGAAAAAGAAGAATGCCATCCCATCAACATAAAGAAAACAAGCCAAAGGTGGTATTTGCCCGCATTTTTTCCTGTAAAATAAGAGACGCATTTATCGATGGCAGATTCGAGGGTTGAAACAGAAAATCCACGACATTTATGCTTCTTAAATATGCTTAATACCTGTGATTTATGATCCGATGACAATTGCGCATACCGTTTTTGCTTGGTAAGATTTGAAGTGTCCCAAATGGTCGAATTCTTAGACTCAGGATCAAAGCAGCGCAGTAGTCCCACCTCTGGTACCTTGGAATCTAAAGAATCTTTCATCCAAATAGAAACCACTTCATGCTTTCTGGAAATCAAAGCCAAAAGCCCATCTGGAACAGAAAATAAAAAATCAGAAATGATAAAGACAAGCCCCTTTTTCTTCCAAACATTTGAAGCAAACTGAAGGGCTGGTTGCACCTGGGATCGCACAGGCTGCGAAGGGAACACCAAAATTTCATGCAATATTTTTGATATCTGATTGCGACCTTTTGCACTGGGCCAATACAAATTAACGCGATCTGAAAAAAGCAATAAGGAAACTTGATCATGGTTTTTGAGAGCCAAATGGGCCAACAAAGCTGCGATTTGAGTGGCTTGTTCTCTTTTGGTATGTGAGGAGGTGGTAACGTCCATAGAGGCACTCACATCAATCATCAAAAAAATAGGGACCTCACGTTCTTCCCTAAATTTTTTAATGTGTGTTTCCTGCTTGCGGGCCGTTACATTCCAATCAATCAAACGGGTGTCATCACCAGGATAATAGGCGCGCACTTCTTCAAATTCAATTCCAGACCCTTTGAACGAAGATGTGTAGGCACCCATAAGGGATTCCTGAAGCCTGCTCTGAGCCAAAAGCTCCATGCGTCTGACTTTTTTTTCAATCTCTTGGCTTGAAATCATGTTTAAGGCACATCTGTTTGATCTAGGATTTGAGTGATCATTTTTTCTGGTGTCACCTCTTCCGCTTGTCCTTCATAACTAATCAAAATTCGATGCCTAAGAATATCCATGGCCACCTGTTTTACATCGGCTGGTGTTACAAAACTTCTTCCCTGCATGAGAGCTGTTCCCTTTGCTGCCTTTGCTAAATTCACAGAAGCTCTAGGAGAGGCCCCCACTTCTATGAACTTCTGCAAATGAGGTAAGCCAAACTCCTTAGGAGCGCGAGTGCAATGAACCAACTGCACGATGTAATTTTTAACCTTATCATCCAAATAAATTAGGTGCATGAGCTCCTGCATGCGAAAGAGCTCGATGGGTTCCCAAACAGGCAAGCATTTGGCATCTTCTTTTTCCAGACTGCGATTCATGATCTCTAGTTCTTCTTTAGGACTAGGATATCCTACTTTTAATTTGAAAAGGAAACGGTCTAATTGGGCTTCTGGCAAAGGGTAGGTACCTTGCTGCTCTATGGGATTTTGGGTGGCCATCACAAAAAAAGGAGAGGGGAGTTTGAAGGTTTGTGTTCCAATGGTAACTTGGCGCTCTTGCATCACCTCCAGAAGGGCGCTTTGCACCTTGGCGGGAGACCGATTCACTTCATCGGCTAAAATCAAATTTCCAAAAATGGGGCCTTTTTTGACCTGAAACTCACTGGTCAACTGATTGTACATCATGGTTCCCACCAGGTCAGCTGGTAATAGGTCAGGTGTGAATTGAATTCGAGAAAAGCTAATATTTAAACAGGATGCTAACGATTTAATGGCGGTCGTTTTTGCCAAACCGGGTAATCCTTCTACAAGGACATGCCCACCGCAGAGTAACCCAAGGATCAATCGGTCCAATAGGTCCTTTTGACCCACCAAAACTTTTGAAATTTCCGAACGGAGCTGATTCAGTTTGATTTGTTCCGTGGCAACTTTTTGAGCAATTTCATCCATAGTCGCTTTTGTTCCTTTAGAAACGAAAATTCCCTGGCTTATTTTAGGTTTGGGGTGGCAAAAATCAATAGGCCCAACGGGATGTGTCCCACCCCCCAGGCAATTCTGCCCATAAAATCAGAATAGAGCGTTGATTCAAGGGTCCAACGAGTGCGAAAATTCGCGCGACATAAATTTATTTGTTTGAGGATTCTGATTTCTATGGCATTGGATATAAGTACCCGCTCTGATTCCACTCAATTGCCTATTCATCCATCAACTTTACCCTATGAAGCCAACCCTAAAGTTTGGATTCAAGTGTCCGCCATTCATTTTGAATCGGGTGAGGCTAAGGTTTTGACCATTCCAAACGCGGGCTCAGAGGATGAATTCACTTGCTTGATGGGATTTCCCTTGGACATCACCCAAAACCTGGAAACGCAAGTCACTCAATATGTTAATCAACTCGATATTTTTCAGAATTTCCATTTTTTTGAACTTTTTCAGTATTTTGAACCAGCGCAAGAACTTCGAGCGAAAATCACCATTCATTACGCCTGCGTGGGAACTCTCAAGCAGGAGCCATCTCAGTCAACGGCTGATGAAGCCAATGAAAGAATGCCGTACCATTGGTTAACCCTGACTGACTGGACAAACGTTTTTCCCTCATTTCAGCCCATCTACCCAAAACTCCTAAAGGAACTTTGCTGGCAACTTCGATTCAATCCATTGCTTGCCAATGTGCTTCCAGATGAGTTTTCCCTCACGGAGGCCCAAAAAATTGTAGAGTTTATCACCGCTCGCAAGCTCGATGTTCGAAATTTTAGGAAGAGACTCTTAGGGTTAAACATACTCAAAGAATCCCCCACTCGGCCACTGGGAGTGGCTTATCGTCCGCCTCGGCTCTATCGATTGGATCAAGAAGCCTATTATGCCCTATTAAAGGAACAAGGCGAACTCAAGCTCACCTAGCTGGGATTCAAAGAGGACTCCCCATCTGCAAACTCATATCCACCCAACTGGCTTTGTGTATAAGTGCACCCATACTAGCAAAATCAACACCTGAAATCGCTAGTTCAGCGAGGTTTTTTTGATCTAAATTACCACTCACCTCAAGCAAAAGGCCCTTAAATCTTTGATCTCTCAAAGCAACCGCTTTCTTAACGTCTAAGGAATCAAAGTTATCGAGCATAATTAAGTCTGCTCCAGATTCAGCAGCAAGCAAAAACTCTTCTAAATTAGTTACTTCTACCTCAACTTTGGTAAGAACTGGAGTTTGTCGAGTGGCCCTGCCAATCATGGATTTCATCTCCCCTCCCAAACGAAGGTGATTTTCCTTAAACATGACACCACTATCGAGCCCGTGACGATGGTTTCGAGCCCCTCCTACACGGGTTGCGTATTTTTCATACATTCGTAACCCCGGAGTGGTTTTACGGGTTTCCAACAAAACCGCAGTTTTGACTTCGGGAGATTCCCCTTTCAGTGACTCTAAGGTTCTAAATACCTTCCTAGTATAGGTTGTGATTCCGGAGAGTCTACTGGCTAAATTTAAAGCAACCCGTTCCGCAGCCAATAGACCTGCTCCCGCGCCCTTTACCGACATAATCACATCGCCCGCTTTCACCCCATCCCCGTCCGAAAAGTCCGTGCGCACTTCTGCATTTCCATCAAGAACCCAGTGGAATACCGCTGCCATGAGCCAGACTCCACTCAGGTAAAAATCCTCCTTTGCCACTACAAAGCAATGGGCGGCATGGTCGTCCTGTACTCCAGGGGGAACTAAATTCCAGAGGCTCACATCTCCTGAACCCTGATCTTCGTCCACCCATCTTGAAATGTCCGATTCCACTTTGTGGCAAACCACTCCTAATTTCATCAAACAATGGCGGCTCACTTGTTCCGCTGACAAGATTTTTGATGGCAATACAAATTTTGGCAACACAATGCAGCCCTCCTAAGCAAATCCAATTATTTGTTAGACTTTCTAAAATGCATGGGACTTTGATAATTCACTAAGCTCCAAATGCCCTTTTTGGATTGCTTGGCCTGGGTCTGGGCCTCTTCATAGGAAGCCATATCGAGCCCTTTTTGAGAGACTTTTCCCATATAAACCTCTGCAAATCCCTGCTTAACCATCTCAAGATTCACATTGGTTCCTTCTACCAGAATCTCTCCCAAGACCCTCTGGTACATGTCGGTGCCAAAGCTTCGAACGGTTACCTTTTTACCTTTTAAACTTTGGTTTAAAAACTCTTTGCTTTCCACAGAGAGTGGCTGTTTAGGTTTCCCTTTTTTTCCTGTGATTTCAGGAGCATCAATTGCAATCAGTCTAATTTTTAGAGTTTCGCCCGTTGAGGTGGTGAGCCTACAAGTGTCTCCATCCGTGCAGATCTCCACTGTGAGGTTTTCCAGATTCTTAACTTCCACCACAGCCAAGGCGCTCAAGGCCCAGGCAGATGCTGCCAAAGCGAATCCTTTCCTAAGAAAATCCATTTAAATCCCCTAAAATAAAGAGTTTATAAGAGCTCAAAACGTAAAAAAAGGATTTTTAACCTTTCTAACCAATCATTACGGCTCCTTTCTCTCACAACTCGTCTTAAAACACAACCCTCTAAGATAACAGTTGTTTCCAACAAAGAAGGTAATCAATTTAATTTTAAGAATCAAAAGAAAAATTTATCTTTTCAATTTTAAACCAGAGTATTACAAACAAAATGGACTGTGACTCCAATAAAAGGAACATACTATGTTTAAATCCAAATTTGTCATTCTCTCTTCCATCATCGCCTCTTCCATGAGTTTAATTGCCTGCTCTAATTCTAGTAAAGGTGGGCAAAGCACCACAGAACAACGCAATTCCAATCGGGATTTGGAGTCTGCATTAGACAGAGCTGAAACGGAAAGTGATCTGTTTTCTGCTTTAGACAAGTTTAATCCCCGTCATTGGAGCAACCTCACAAAAACGGGTGAAAAAGAAGTGGCCAGCACCTTTTTCAAACTTCGCTCTGAACAAGAAGACCGTGTTTCTTTGGAAGGTTTGCTCATGAATGCACTGGTATACGCCAGCGTTAATGACGCAATTGATGAAGATAAGCCCATCGTTGATATTTTGGAACCAGAACTGTCTGCTACCTTAGGTCATGGTCGGGATGGCGGCAATGCCGCTAAACGCATGGCTCAAGAACTCTCCACTCTGGGCACTGGTGAAAATGGCATTTTTGCAAGCTATAATGAATTTAGAAAAGCCTTTGGGGATATGGTACGTAAGCATCAATCAGGTAGGTAATATTTGGCAAAAAATTGATTAGCCGAAATATTTTAGGATCCCCGCAGACTAGCACCTATTTGATATTTTATATCACCGAATCTTAACTCGCCCATGGAATATCCGATAAATAAAGATGGTGTAAATCATTTGAATCGGGAGCACAATACCGGCTCCCGCCAATATGATGAGAAGACTCTCCACGGAAGCTACTGATTCTCGTAGCGTCAGCTGACCCGGAATCACGTATGGAAAAAGACTCATGACAATTCCATGGGACAGCAGCGCCATAACGGTAACCATCAACACAAAAGGCAGCCATACTAGGCCACTGTGTCTAAAAGTTTTAGTATAATAAATCAAAAAAATAATCGTTATCAGCAACGCCGTCATCATTGGATAAGGAGCAAGCACCAATATGGACTCCACAGAATCCAACGGGTTCAATGCTCTTGTTATAAAAAACGGTTTAGAGACAGCAACCACCAAAATACTAAAAGCACAAAGAAACAAGCTTCTCTTTGCCAGATCTAATATTTTTTCAAAATGCTGCTGAGGTGATTTCATCAACAACCAGTTCGATCCCATACTTACATACACCAACAACAATGCAATGGCTGTAAAAGAAGCGAACAGCTGAGAAGATAGGTCTTTTCTAAAGCTTGATAGATACAAACCCAACATATACCCCTGAGATATCGCTGCCACTAAAGATCCCCATGCAAAAAGTGCCGTCCAAAACGACTTGCCAGATGCATGAACCTTTTTTCTAAAATCGTAAGCCACTCCTCTTAAAATCAATCCCAAAAGCATGAAACTCACAGGCAGATAGACGTTGCCCAAAATTTCTCCGTGGGCTTTAGGAAACGCCACCAGCAAAATTCCAACACTTAAAACAAGCCATGTTTCGTTAGCATCCCAAAAGGGTCCTATGGAGTCGATGGCAGGATCTTTTTCCTCTTCATCCAAAAAAAAGGAAAGAACTCCTACTCCTAGGTCATAGCCATCTAAAACAGCATAAATAAACAAAGAAATACCCATAAACAAAGCAAAAACCAACGAAATTGATTCAGGTGAAATAAAATCTTTCATGGGTGGGCTAAATCCTCCTGAAAGGAGCTCAAAAAGTAACGTATTGCAAAAAAATAGGCTCCAAACAAAAACAGATAAAGTGTTAAAAATCCAATGAACGTAACAGAAACGTCTGATGACGATTGATATGTGACCGCATCACGAGTGAGCAAAACACCTTGCACCAGCCAAGGTTGCCTTCCGATTTCCGTGACATACCATCCTGCAAGAGTGGCAACCCATCCAATGGGAAGAAGCGCAGCCAAGACTCGGTAATGCCAAATTCGCCCAAATGTTCTTCTTAAATAAGTAACCATAAAGTAGACAGTCGTTAGAATCATAATGAGTCCGGAGCCTACCATCAACCGAAAAGCCCAAAAGACGGGAGCCACCGGAGGTCTTTTTTCAAAATCCTTCAGTCCCTGAACAACTCCATTTACATCTCGAGTGATTATAAAGCTAGAAAGCCCAGGTATAGCTATTTCTGCATGGTTTCGCTGGTTACCTTCATCAGGGAAAGCAAAAAGGACCAAGGGCGCTTTCGATTGTGTCTCCCAGAGAGCTTCCATGGCAGCAAGTTTGGCAGGTTGATATTGCCTAGTGATGAGACCATGAAGGTCTCCAACAACCAACTGCACAGGAGCCAAGACTAAAGCAACAAATAGACCTATTTTTACTGCAACTTTTCCTGCCTCTGATTTAAAATTTTTGAGTACAATAAAAGATCCCATTCCCATAATAACAAAAGAGGCAGTCAGTCCGGAGGCCAACAACATATGTAACAATCGGAAAGGCATAGAAGGATTAAATACAATTTCGATCCAGTTGGTGGCATGTGCCACCCCTTCCCGCAGTTCATATCCTACCGGCGTGTGCATCCAACTGTTCAGCACAAGAATCCAAAATGCAGAAAAAGTGGTGCCTAAAGCAACCAAAAACGTGGCCAAAGTGTGCACCCACTCCGGAACCTTACCACGTCCATATAGCATTACCCCCAAAAAGCTGGCTTCCAAAAAAAATGCGGTCAACACTTCATAAGCCAGCAGAGGACCTGCAATATTCCCCACTTTATTCATAAAACCTGGCCAGTTGGTGCCAAACTGAAACGACATGGTGATTCCCGAAACCACCCCAAGAGCAAAACTAACCGCAAATACTTTCGTGAAAAGATAATAAAGTTTCATCCAAATGGAAGATTCTGAACCTTTTGATTTTAATTTAAAGAAAAAAAGGAACCAGCCCAACGCAATCGTAAGAGTTGGAAAAAAAATATGAAAAGAAATATTCAAACCAAATTGCAGACGCGAGATAAATAAAGTATCCATATAGCCCACTCAATTTAATCGTTTTTTATTTTGTGTTTTTCACATTTGCCGCTTTAGATCCATTTTTTTGTTCCGAAAGCCTTGCGTAGGTTTCTAGTATCAAAACCAAACAATCCTGTTGCAATGAAGTGAGATGTTCAAAGGAGCAACCTAAGGTACGACCATCAATGGAAAGCCGACGCACTCGCCCCGCCAAACTCAAGAATTCTCCGTAGAGCTTGTGAAAAATCCCAAAAGGACTCAAAGGGATCTGAATTCGAACTTGTTCCAGACGGTGAAAATGAAAATCCTGCTGAATTCGCAATCCAAAACCCGCCAAACTCAGGTCGGTTAAAGTCCCTTCGTAGACCTTCCAAACATTTGCTTTAAGCACTCCCACTTTTTCACCAATCGAAAACCTCTTGGATGACCTAGACTCCACGTGAATGATTCTCTGAAGCCGTCTTTGAAGTTCGTTATAATCTAAAGGAAAAGTAAGATAATCGTCCATCTCATCATACAAAGACATTTTGTCGCGATAGGTTTCTATAAGATTATTTTCTTCATAAGTAAAAAACAAAACTGGACATTTTCTTCTTTTTTTACATTCAAATGCATATTCCACAGATAAAGTAACATCGTTAAGTAAGCTAGGATCAATGATCACAAACTCGATGGGCTTCAGCATGAGCACTTTGAGACCTTCATCTGCGTCTTCCAGTTTGATTAAGGTACAATTGGGAACCGTTTTTTGAACCGTCAGTTCAAGATTGCTCAAATCACGGCTAGCCATCGTCTCCTGTTTATACAGAAGGAGTCCATATTTCTTTTTCCGTTTTGTTACGGTGATTTCTGGCCTAGTGAAAGCGCGAAGCGAAGTCATAAAACCCCTTTTCTACTTTAACCTAAGCACCCTCAAATTGGGACACCACAAAGATTGACGCACCAAACTAGTTCTGTCCGATTTTCAAGGCAAAAATGGGTCTACCACTGCTCGTTAATGGGTTGATGTAATAAAAGGTGAGGCCCTGGTCTTTTGACCCCAAAAAAGAGCCCAGCAGTCGAATTCCCGATTCTACGGACTGAACACTACGGTTCTCGGGTATTTTATCTACGTTACTATCCATCATAAAAACAGAGGATTGACCTATAAAAAACAATACATGGTCAAACACAAACGTATTCAATAGGTTGATTTTTTTTAATTTTAGAAGTAGCACTCTGGCTTCGTTTTTGGTATAAATTCCGCGCCTGGAAAGTAACACCTTTGGATCAAAACCAATTAATCCAAAATATTCCGTCAATGACACTGGTTGGGAGGAAAACAACAGAGAGAAGGAAGGCACCCAAGTGGTAAAAAGAGCTAGAGGGAAATACGTAATGAAATTGGATTTTGTGACTCCAAGACCACTTTCCAAATCTCTGGAACTGGTTTGATAAATGAGATCTAAATCAATTTGAGACCCTTGGGGAAGGATGGAGCTATTTTGCACATTAGTAAGGGTGTAACGGTTAAAAAACGAAGTGTTTCGATGGGAGGCTATTTTAGTCTTAAACCCAAATGAAACCATCATTTTTTCTGGAATAAAATGTGAGATTTTTCTATCCCAGCTGCCTGACCTCCAGAAATCTGTGGTTTTCACGTCAATCGTTGTTGAGTCCTGCGCTTCCGAGTCCACCCGTTGCCACCCTAAAAAACGAAACTGCGCTCCTAATTGATGAATTTTTCCCACGTATCCCGAATTCAGTGTGAGCCACTTTTCTTTTTGGTCCCCCAGAAATCGCCAACTGACTCCTTGTTCCAAATCTGTGTTTTTCGTCCGACTATCATAACGAAAATTAAAATCGGAGAGGAGCCATTCTTTCGGTCTAGGTAACTTCGCTCTGTTTGGGTCCGTTAATTCGGGAGAATCCACGTAAGAGTAAACTTCACCCACCTGCTTTTCTTGAATCGCACTTCCATCTGATAGCTTTGTTACGTTGCTATTTTTCGTGTCATTGAACACCCAATGGGCGGGATCCTTATAGGCCACCAACAAGGGCGATGAGTTTTCGGAAGGGGCAAGATTCCGTAGCTGAACTTTTAGCGGGTCTTCCTGGATGAGGTGAAGAGAATAATGGGAAGGAATGGGACTATTGATCAAGTAATTCTCGAAAAGAGGGCACTTCTCAGACCTCTGAAGGATCGTAAGTTCCCCTAACCACTTGGAAATCGAAAGTTCCAATTTTAGATATTTTTGACCTAATTCCAACCAGTTTAAGTGAGCTTCCTCTTTAAAGCACCAATCCATGCGTTTTTTAAAGCCGCCATAACTTAACACAGGAAAGAGGGTTTGGAAGGGATCCACATCAACGGAGTTACCTTTTTCTTCTTGCCCTAAATAAACACTTGCATTCTGAATTCCTTTGCCATTTTTAATTTCATTAAAAAAAGGAATGAAACTCAAACTTTCTGAAAATCGACGAAGCTCATCTACTCCTAAATACTCTTTTTCCACAATAAAAGCCCCAAAAATCTTAGCAAGTGTGGCAGCCTTTTGATGGACCCTTCTGGACGAACTTTGCTCATAATACTTAGAATTTTCTAAAATCTGAAAAATCCATTCCGAAAAAATTGCTTTTAAAAAAGCATACTTATGATATTTATTCAGATAAAAGTTAGATTTAAAAGCTGTTTTTCCTAAGTGAATTTCTCCTGAGTGTCTAATCACCAATGCTTCTTCTAAGAGGTCTTCTCTAACGCGAACATTGACCAGGCGCCCATTCTCTAAGGGAGACTTAAAGATGGGATAGTCTGAATAAATTTTTAAAAGGTCATTCATCCATGGTTCTGAATTTAACGAATGAGGAATGTGAAGGATTAGGTTTCCAATTTTGTGGGTTTGGTTAAAACTCAAGCCAAAATCATGATGTGAAAGTTCCAGGGGAGGAGGAAACCCCCTAAACATCAGCTTGTTTTCCATCCTCTGACAATTCACGCACCGGGCATCAATCCCTGTTATATGAATTTGAAAAAACTCCACATAATCTTTGGAAATGGGAAAAACAGGCGTGGACTGAATCCATGAGCCTTTTTCAAAGTCCTCCCGATGGCCCAGGGGTGTATAGGATTCAAATTGAAAGGAAATACCAAAGCACTGGATTTTGGGTGGAGAGGTACGCATCGTATCTAAGGTAACTAATTTTCCCAGGAAAGAAAATTTTATGGGAATTTCAGCGGAGGAGGTCCCCCGGCAGTTAGGGTCCTGATTTTTAGCCTCCCAACGTGCATTTTTAATGATAGTAGACTGTTTTCTTGGAATAAAATGATTCTGGAAGGGAAGGTAATTATAAAGTAACGATTCCCTTTGTTCTCGATTGGCTTGGGGTGAGTGGGTGTAAAAATTAAGGGGTAACAAAAATTCTAAGTTAGATTTAGAAAAATCCAAATTTTCAAGGTTGTCGTAATAAGCCGACCCTTCCCATTTCTGTAAATTTTCTCTCCATTCCATAACGATTTGGGAGTTCAGGGAATGGGTATCGGGGGTTTGGTCCAATGCGTTCTACTCCATTGACTTTTTTAGGATCCTTTATGGATCCTAGCCATCCTATTGTTTTCAATGCTTCTAAAAAATGCTAACGTAAAAACCGTGTATGGGAAAGAGGAAGAGTGGAATGACAAATGATAGGGAAAGCAACCTAGATGCCCAAGAGGCAGGTCCATCCAAGGGCACCTTTGAAAATCTTAAATTAAGCATTGAAAGCTTATTATTTTCAGCGGGGGAACCACTTGATATCAATCAAATGCGGACTTATTTAGATCTGAATGTCTCTGTTTCGGAGATCCGATTGGCTTTGAAAGATCTATGTCATGATTATCAATCCCGGAGTTTTGAGCTGGTTTCCCAGTCTGACAAGTACTGTTTGCGAACGCGGGAGAAATTTACAAGCCTACTCTATAAACATTTTCAAGGCCGAGGAAGGCACTTATCCAAAACAGCCTTGGAAACTCTGGCGATTGTGGCTTACCGTCAACCCGTCACCCGAGCGGAGGTGAATGCTGTGAGGCAGGTGGACAGTTCCTCAATCATGAGTTCTCTAAAAGAAAGAGGTTTGATTCAGGTGGCAGGAGTCAGAAAGGAGATTGGTCTACCCTTAGAATACCAAACCACCCCCAAATTTCTGGAGGTTTTTCATTTAAAATCGCTCAAAGAGCTACCTTCCTTAAGAAGCTTACAGCCCACCAGTGAGGAGCAGGACCAAATCAGAGAGGCACTGGCCAAAGTAACTCAGCTTCAGGAGGACTCCCAGGAAGACAACGAATCCATGGAATCAAACACAGAAATGGACTCCTTTTCTCCCGCACGGGCCGTCACTCATCCTCATCGGGAGAATCTGGAGATTTAGGCTTCTGAGAGATGGTGAGAATGGGGTTCGATTTCTGGGGATGGATTTTCGCGTGTTCTTTGAGCATGTCTTTCGCAACTGCAACGTTTTCAATCAAGCTTTCCTGGGCTGCCTTAATTTCTTGCTGGATTTTTTGATAAACTTCTTCTCGATGGACAACCGTATTTTTGTCTGCCTGAATTCCCAGCCGAACCTGCTTACCTTTAATGGTCATAACCACGATTTTGATGTTGTCTCCAATGGCAATGACATCACCTACTTTTCGAGTTAATACAAGCACTTGTCTTGACCCTCCCTGGTCAGCTTAAAATAAAAGGCACACCAAATCGCAAAAAAAACGGACCAACTCAGTACCCTGGATTTCATACTCTGGTCCATTCATTTCTGCAATTGCATCACCTAAAAATTCGCCGACTTTGAGGTAAAATAACAAGATCATTTCACCTACAGATGGACCTGGGATCCGTTCACCGGTACCGCCATCGAAATCGGATGCACCCCTTCACCATTCGATAATACCATAAGTTTTACGTTGTTGACCAACTCAGCTTCCCTTTTTGAAAAAATCTTTCCCATCCATTTCGAGACTTGGATTGAATCAAATACCATAATGAAGTAGGTTTTAACGTCTATTCCGGCGGCCCTTCAGAGGGGTTGACCCAGCTTGGGATTTCATCCGCCACCCGGAATTTCAGATCTAACCACTTGGGGTTTACAGTGCACAAAAAAAAGCAATTTTTATATTCTTCTGATTCCACAACCAACACCACTCACCCCGTTTTGGGGGCTAAAAGCACTCACAATCCGCTGTTTGAAGAAACTTCGGACCGGGCCATTCGCGCTGCTCACAGGCGCAAAAGAAACTCCATCATGGCACTGACAGGTCTGGTGTGCATTGGTCTTTCTTTTTTGGGGTATCAAAAATACCAGTCCCACATTCATAAAGAAATTGCCGCCAATTTTTTGAAAATAGAAAATATTTACATTGAAGAATCCAAACAATTTCAGGAAAAAAATGCAAAAAATCCACAGTCGTTTATGATGGTGGTTCCCCATGTGGAAAGTTTGCCAAAGTACATTGAGTTTGCCAAAAGCCATGAGAATCATCCTCTAGCCCTGCACGCTCAGATCAAGGCCATCTCTATCATGGTGGAGTCTGGACAGACTCAGGAATTAGAGGCACCTTTGGATTCCGCGATTCGAAAATCCATCAAAAACCCCTATCTTCAACTTCGGCTAAGGAAAATCAAAGCCGGGTTTCTGGCTGATCAGAAAAAATGGGAAGATTCTATTAAAGAGTTAGAATTTATCGAAAAAATACCTGAAAATCCCATAGTGGGCGAAATCAAACTTCAAAGAGCACGCACCCTATTAGCAGCCGGTAGGAAAGAAGATGCTACCGCTTTACTCAAACAACTCATGGAGGATCCTCCTACCTTAAGCGAAATGGGGGGGCGAAGTCTTGCCACGGAAGCTGCTATTTGGCTGAACTACTACCAACTCTAAAGAAAAACGGAGAGCATGCTGTGAGAAATTGGTTGGCGCTGGGCCTTGTGCTATCTGCTTTTTTTTCGGTTTCCAAGGAAAGTTTGGCAACCCCTGGAACGATTTTAGATTCCTATAGTTATTTGTCCTATTCACCCGACATGACTTATGATTCTCAAACACGGCTACAGCTTCCTCTAAGGGCACAGGCCGGTTATGGCATCGCCAATTTGGCTCAGGCGCCTGCATCCAAAGGCCAAAATTGGGATTTAGCAAACACTCAAAACTGGGACCAATCCCGCACCCCAAAAACCATTCAGCCCATCTGGCCCGCCTGCGGACCTTCCAGACTCCCCAACACTCTGGATTGCGTGGATTTACGCACAGGCTCCCTCCTGCAAAGGCAGCCCATCCCAGGACGAATCTCCACCACCCCCGTGTTCCATGACGACTCTTGGGTTTTTGGGACCACGGAAGGGTTTTTGGTCTCTACCAAGCTCCTTAGCTCCCAGTATGTTCCCTTATTGGCCGAGGGAAACTTTGCCCTTTGGGGTGGGTGGAACCGTCAATGGATGCAAGCCATGCGCCATAAAAAGTTAACCACCACCATTAACTTGAGTGCCAAAGCCCTGGGCGATTCCATGGAAGTCCCGCCCAGCTGGAGGTGGTACTTTGTGGGCTCCCAGCCCTTTGTGGGAAAACCTTTGGTGCATCGTAACAAACTTCTGATCCAGACTCAGGATCACTTTCTGCATAGCGTCGATATCAAAACCGGTAAAATCAATTGGGTTCAAAGACTCAGTCCTGAAACAAACTTAAGACTTGAAAACCAATCCATCGTGGCCTCCCACAACCAAATCATCGTGGGCGCAGAAAACAGTGAAGTATGGGTATTAGATGAAGCAACCGGATCGGTTCAATACCGAATTCCCAGTATGGCCGTCCCAAATGGCCAATTTAAAAACATCGTCTCTGCCGTTGGCATGGTGGAATCGGACCACTGGATGGTTTCTTACCCCGATGGTCCCACGGTGGCCTTTAAGTTTCCAGAAGCCAAGGTCACCTGGCAAACGCCTGAAGGATCCATTTCAGACCCCGTGATGGCAGGAGATGCCGTGTTTTTGGGAAGCACAAGGGGTGAGGTATTAAAGCTCAATGGGCGCACAGGACAAACCCTTTTTAAAACCCATTTGGGTCTAGAACTCCCCATTAAAAGTTTGGTCCTATGGAAGTCACTCAATCAACTCGTTGTGATGGATGTGATGGGAAAACTCTATAGCTTAGATGCCAGTTCAGGAAAGGTGCTTACCACTAAGAATTCCGTGGGACAACCCATTTCTCCCCTTTCGATTAGACCACAAGGAGAAGAGGTTTGTTATTCTACGGTTCAGGCAAACCTCCACTGCATATCCCTTTTGTGACCAAAAAAGTTAGGTCGCAGTTTTGATGGAAACAAGTTACCATGTTGGTACCAAGAACTTAGGAGGGTGTGATGTCTGAAAAAATTGCAATGCCCGAATCTGAAATACTGAGAAACCAAGAAACGGATGGGAATCTGACCACTGAGGCAGAACGGGTTCTTTCTGCAGAACAAATCGAACAAAATTACAGCGAATTTATCTTGAAATCTTGTGGAACGCTTAACTCTAAAAAGGTGGTGGTGAGTTCGCTTTCAAGCCTGAAAAAGTCTTTCCCCTTAGTGCAAGTAAAAGACAAACTGGCTTCATGAAGCATTTCCGTCACCCAATGGAGTTCAGCCAAAGTTCTTCTAGGTATGTTCCGGATTCTAGTTGGCCGGAAGGACTTCAAAAAAAGTATCCCAAGGGTTTTAAATTAGGTATAGATATGCCTAATTTAAAGAGAAGAACTCAATTTGTTTTAGACATGATAAGTAACCACAAGACCCAGCTACAAGTCTTTTTTTGCGACGCCGCTACCATGCAAAATGCCAATCGGGAGTTTCGAGGAAAAGACAAGTTAACCGATGTCCTGAGCTTTTTTCCGAGCCCCGGAATGATTGCCCAGTCACTCATGAGTCAGCAACAAGATTCCTCCCCTGTCCCCTCCCGAAAGCCGAAACCACCCACGAAAGATTTTAAAGTGCCCATGGGAGATATCTTGATTTGCGTCCCGGTTTGTGTGCACCAAAGCATGAGGTTTCGTGTGAGTGTGGCGGTAGAAATGGAAAAACTATTGTTACATAGTATTGCACATCTTTGGGGACTAGACCACGAACGATCCGATGCCGCCCATGCCCTTCAAACTCAGTTTGAAAAGGCCCTTAAAAATCATCTTGTCCAAGAGTTGGGTGGGCCAAGTTGGGTCCACTTATCTTAAACTTGGTCTAATCTTGGTCTAGGCACTAATGATGGGATGGTTGAGTAAAAGATGGTAAATTTGCATGAGTGATTCCCTGATTGCCCAGTTTGCGCTGATTTTACTCTGTTTTGTGCTCAGTGCATTTTTTTCCATGACCGAAACGGCACTCACAAGCCTTTCCAGCTTAAAAACAAAACACATGCGGGAAAACTCTGGCGCCGCAGGCCATGTGCTGGAACTTTGGCTCCATTCTCCCCAAAAGGTTTTGGCGGCCATTCTAATCGGAAATAATTTAGTAAATATTTTTGCTGCCGTGTATGCGGATAATTTAGTGCAAAAGGTGTTTGGATTTAGTTCGGTAGAGCTGGTGACCACCCTCATGACACTTCTTATTGTTTTGTTTACGGAAGTGATTCCCAAGACTTTGGGCAAAAATTATAGCTCCCAACTGGCCATTCCCAGCTTGCAGCTCTTTCGAATTTTTTATGTGTTATTTACCCCATTTACCTGGCTCATTTCCGGCGCCGCCAGCGCTTTTTTGTCGCTGTTTAAACCTTCTGAAAAATCATCTCGTTCTAGCCCCCAAATCACGGAAGAAGAGCTGGAATTCCTCATTAATGTGGGCGAAGAAGAGGGAGTTATCGCCGAGCAGAAACATGAAATGCTCAGCGGCATTTTTGAACTGGGAGACACCATCGCCCGGGAAATCATGGTGCCTCGCATGGACATGATGGCTCTTTCAGCGGATACTGGGCTCCTGGAGGCCGTTCAAACTTTTAAATCCACAGGTCTTTCCCGTCTACCCATTTATGAAAAACGCCTCGACAACATCGTGGGAGTGATCCATTCCAAAGACCTCCTTTTTAGACTCCAAAAACAAATCGAATCTCCTGATCTTGCCGAAGAAAAAATCATGGATTTTAAACGCCCGGCTCTCTTTGTGCCCGAATCTAAACCTGTGGATTTGCTCTTTCAGGAACTGCGTAAACAGCGTCAACACATGGCCATTTGTCTGGATGAATATGGTGGAACGAGCGGTCTTGTTACTTTAGAAGACATCTTTGAAGAAATTGTAGGGGAGATCCGGGATGAATTTGACGATGAAGAAGACGCCATTCGACCATCGTCCCTGCCAAATCAATACATCGTGGAGTGCAAGGTACACATAGATGATTTCGCAGAATTTTTCGATATCTCGGAACAGGTGGTGTTTCAAAACAATGAATCATCGGAGTACGACACGCTTGGCGGATTTATTCTTCACCATTTCGGGGAAATACCCAAACTTTCCGACAAAATAACCATCGGTTCCGTCGTGATTGAGGTCATAGAAGTCAGTAAAAGACGAGTTCGGAAAGTGTTGGTAAAAGTAACCGATTCTGGTACGTCCGTGCGACCCCAAGCCACCAAGCCACCGAGTTCCATTGCACCTAGATCTAAAGTTCCAGGTTCAAAGACACATGGCTCCAACGTCCCAGGCTCCAACCCTCCCCATGCCATAGGCCACAGCACCGAGGAATCCAGTGAAAAAAAACCGGGAGTCTCCACTTAACCCCAAAAATCAGAGCCTTTTTTACTTAGGCAAACCAAAATGGAATCGGCTTAGTCTTCCTCTTCCTCGTCGTCTTCATCATCATAATCTTCATCGTCGTCATCATCATCGAAGTCATCATCATCAAAGTCATCGTCATCATCTAGATCATCTTCTTCATATTCGACTTCCGCAAAATCCTCTTCTTCGTCTTCGAAGTCGTCATCTTCATCCAGATCATCGTCTTCAAAGTCCTCATCCTCATCGTCTAAATCTTCGTCCTCGTCTTCCTCTTCTTCTTGCTTTTTCCCTTTAGGACCTAGCCAAGCAAAGGGAAGTATACTTTGTGATGCTTTTTCTTCAATCATTGACAGTCTCATAATAACCTCCACGAGTGACCACGATGCTTTAGGCTACGACATATGTCAATATACTTAGGAGCCGTGAAATGCTGGGGAGTTAGGAGTGGAATCAGTAATCATTCAAGGTCCAAGTAAAAATTTTGAAAAACTAAATCCAAATAACGGAAAATGGCTAGGTCTTTTTGAACTCCTTATTGTGGTGTTTTTTTGCGCAGAAATTTCCCGTCTCGGAATCCCTTACCTTATGGAAAATGGCAGGTATTATGCCTTCTTTTTATTCAGTCTAAGCATTGCGGCGATGGCGGTAGCGCCCTTAATGCTCTTGTATTCCTGGGGTTGGGTGCTGGGTCTATTAGGACACTTGTGTTTTATCCTGAGTGCCTTGTCCCTAAAGCTTCGGGCCAATGAATTTGAATACCCAGGTACCATTTCTCTACTTGTTACTTTAATTTTTCATAGCTTTTGTCTTTTGATCTATTGGACAAAACCCATTTTCAGTTTGTACGCCTATCCCTCCCAAAGGTACTGGATTCGCGCCAAAAGACATGATTTTCTCACAGGAGGCGTTCTAAAACTGGGAACATCTTCTGTAAGTGTGCAATTGGAAAACATCTCCTCCACCGGCTGCCTGTTCACCACAGACCACAACCTACCCATCTCCGAGATCGGGGGCTTGGTATTGGATCAGATAAAAAAAGGGTCTTCCTACCGCATCCAAATTCAAAGAAGGTTTTCCACTGAAGGCGAACCACACCAAAAATATGGTGCCAAATTTTTGAAGAGCCTAACCCAAATGGAATTAGACGCCATCCTTTGCCTGCCCCAGGAAAATGCAAACCTCAATCGTCTAGTGGGATAAACTCAAAGTTTTTGAGCAAGGGAAGCATTTTTTTGACTTCGGGCCGCTCCAAAATCTTTTGGATCTTTTCATTTTTAAGTTTGTCGGCCTCCCCCGTTTTGTGTTGGTGTACGCTAGAGGGCGATTGGACCGTGCTTTGAGATTCAGTAGGATTTATCTTTTTTTTTTCCGGGAATCGATCCAAAAGTTGGAGGTCTGGCTTGGGGACGGTGGAAGCAGGCGACTTGGCAGCATTGCGTTTGGATTCATTGCCATCCTGCCCGGGAAAGGGGACCAAACCCAAGATCTCCACGTGGGGATGCCCCAATGAAGCAAAAGCACCTTTGAGTTTCATGACTTCAGCCGAATTCAGCTGGGCATACAGCCGATTCTCTGGAACAGAGGAAAAACACAACTTTTTGGAATCACACTGCTCCAAAATGGCATGCCTTAGTTTACTAGCCAAACTTAAAGAATCCTTTTCCAAAAGGTCCAACACATTTCCAAACAGAATAAAATCGCGGTTTTGATTTGGAGAAGGAGCCGCCGGACGGGAAGAGGATGGCGGCAAAACGGATCGGGGAGCGGCAGAGGGATCCTTCACCACTCCAGATGTAGCCTCTACCGGCACAGCATCTACTGGTACAGCACCTTTAGAAGGCGTTTGGGGCGCACTCAACCAGGTCTGCCTAGAAAAACAGTCCATAAGCACCATCTCTGCATAGTCTCGAGGTAGAGTGGAGCGCTGCGTCTCCCGCACTCCAGAGGCCAAACATCTAAAAAGTTCCAGCAAAACCGCATTTTCCAAAAGAGACGATTGCTCTCGCAAAAACTCTAAAAACGAAGGTTCGGAGGTTTCTAAAAGGTTGAGATCTGTGTTGGAACCTAAAGATTTAAGCAACATGAGATCTTTTATGAATTTAGCACACTTTTCCAATAATTTGGCAGCATCTCCATTGGCTAGAAGGGACTGATCCAAGACACTTAATGCCTGAGCCACATCGCCTCTGAGAATGGATTTAAGAAGGTCTTGGGAATAAGAGCTTTCTGTAAACCCCAACAAAGACTGTACTTTTCCTAAATCTAAGGGCTCACGTAGGCCTTCCGAACGCACCATTTCCAATAGACTCAAAGCATCTCGAACGCTTCCTTTGCCTTCTTTGGCAATGAGCCTAAGAGCGCTTTCTTCGATTTGAAGTCCTTCCTTTTTACAAAGATGGCTCAAATATTGAAACAATTCTTCCACAGCCACGTGCTTAAGCGCGTACACCACGCATCTAGATTTGATGGTGATGGGTACCTTATGGAGATCTGTTGTGGCGAGAACGAATATCACCCTTTGGGGAGGCTCCTCCAAAGTTTTAAGTAGGGCATTAAACGCGCCAATGCTAAGCATGTGCACTTCATCGATGATAAAAACTTTGTATCGGGCTGATATGGGAGAAAACAGAGAATTTTCCCGTAGTTCCCTAACATTTTCCACCCCATTATGGGAGGCTCCATCCATCTCAATCACATCTTCATGATTGCATTGAGTGATGGCCAAACAATGGGAGCATTTTTGGCAGGGGTCAAACGTGGGACCCTGCTCACAGCACAACGACTTAGCCAATATTCGGGCACTAGAGGTTTTTCCCACTCCCCTTGTGCCCGTAAACAGAATGGCCTGGGGAAAGTCTTTCTTTGCAAACAAAAGCCGCATGGATTGGACAAATGTCCCCTGCCCCACCAGTTCCGAAAAGGATTGGGAACGGTGGCGCCTGGCCATAACAGAGTAGTTTGGTTCGGTTGGAACCATAAAAATTGCCTCAGCCTCCCTTAAGACATAGAGATCTCACAAACCATTGAAGGCAAAAGGCTGTATACGCGTAGGGGCTTTAAAGGTCAATTGCCCTTTAAAATTTTGAAATATCCAACACCAATTTCCCTTGCACCACGCCAGATTGGGAAAGTTCCATGGCCCTTGGAGCCTGAGAGGCAGGAATCTCCTGGGTGGGAGGCAGCTGTACCTCATTGGATTTTAGCCAGTTGGCTAATTGGGTGAGGTGTGCTTGAGAGGGGTAAACAAAATGAAAACCGGCTTTCACCTCTTTTTGTGCCGCAAGCGTAGCGTTGGGAGTGTCCACGATGCTGATAAAACGACCGGTTTTGGGTTTGATCACTTCAAAGTAACTTGATTGAAGCTCTCCACCCCAAAGATCCAGAACGATATCAAAACCACCGGGAGCGATGCTTTTCAGTTTATTCAAAATCTGCTTATCTTCCCGCGCCACAAAATGCGTTGTGCCTAAATTTCGCGTGTACTGCTCATTTTTAGCGGAAGAAATGCTTGTTACATTAAGCTTCAAGACCTTTGAAATTTGGGTGGCAAAAGAACCCACACCGCCAGTGGAATTGATCACCAAAATAGACTCACCTGCTTTTGCCGTTGCCGCTTCCGTGATGGCTTGATAGGCCGTTAAACCCACCAATGGCACCCCTGCGGCCTTTGAAAGATCCACAGTGTCTGGAACCAATGCTGCAAAAGATTCAGGGATTGCAACACTCTCGGCATAGCCTCCCTCTCCCACCTCGTCCTTACGAATGTAGGCAAAAACTCTATCCCCCACTTTGAATTGACCTGAGGTAGAGGAAACCTCACTCACCACTCCCGCCACATCCCAACCCAAAATCAGTGGAAAATGATGTTTAAACATCCCACTCAGATATCCCTCTCTGATTTTCCAATCCACAGGATTGACACCAGCGTACGCGATTTTAACCCTGATTTCCCCTTTATTTAAAGGTCTTTCTTCTAAATTTGCAACTTTAAGTTTGGAGATATCGCCAAATTCACTTATAATCCAAGCTTTCATGGAGGCTTTCCTTTTCAAAATTGAATCCACAAAAGGTGGATTTCTATCTATCAAGATAACACGAGCTCCCCCTGTGTCCAATCTATCCCGTTCATTACCCCTATGGATGTTGTTAATACCTTATTATTTCGGTATCTTAAGACAGGTTAAACCAAAGTAACAATTATTTTGTCTCGATCATCCCTGATTTAAATATCCGTTTTTATATACTTTAATTAATAATCTAACGTTTTTTTACATCTTTCCGATAGGGGTAAAAGAGATTAAACGATAGAACGAAGGAAATTCCATGGGAAAAAATGGGATCATATGGGTAGGTCTATTTTTATGGGGCTGCAACCCGGGAAACCAAACGACTTCTCAAAGCAGCGCTCAATACGCTGCAGGGCCCTCATCCACCCATAATCAATTGAAAGAAAATTTTGAAGGCTGTCGGCGTAAATTTAGGGTCTATTGGGACCGATGTATCCGAAACATTAACGAACTCCCCAGTGGCATAGAATCCTGCCCGACTCCCGAGGCACTTCGAAATAATCTCTCTCAAGCGTTTGCGCTGCCGAAATCCAAAGCCTTGGAGGGGAAAAAAAACGTGTCGGCCCAAGACTTGGGAGCCTTTGCAAAGGATTATCAAGCCTTGGTGATTCAGGTATTTGAGCACTGGACAAGAAACCATAGAGCAGAGGCCCAAGATTTTGTGGATCAAACACTTGTGCCATGCAATGAAATGGGAAATATAGTGGCAGGGTATGTTTGGGATCCTGGTACAGTAGCTGGCCCAGGCTCTAATAGAGGAAACCCAACCAACAAAAATCGGGCTCCCAATCCTGCACGCTGACAAAATTGAGATCCGAATCAAAAGGAAACTTGAAAAGGTTTTTTAGTTTAGATTTAACTTGCTGTATTTTTTAGATTTATTTCTAGTACTCATTTTTTCCATGAAATGTCCGATGATGCTTAAAACGATTGGTTACTCAAATTCATATGACTTAATCACTACTCGAAAGGCCAAAATATGAAACATGATAAAATGCTCATTATTTTTCTGATGCTCTCCGCTTGCAACCCTGGCCCCAGTTCGGACAGCGAAAGCCAAGCCGCAAGGGACAGCTATAACGCCACCTCCCGAATGGAAGACAACACCCATTTCCCCGGCTGCCAAATTAAATTTAGAAGCTATTGGGATCGGTGCCTTTATCAAAAGCAACAAGCTGAGCCCATAAAAGCCGCAGGATACCAGGGAGTAAATCCAGTACTTGGTAATTCCAGCGCTCCAGCGGAAGGTCAGGGAAACTGTGTGGATCTCCCGGCACCATTGGCCTCCAAACTCTTGGCTGCCTCTCCCGTGACTACAAATTCATTACAACTCCAAACCAAGTCCATCGTCCCCGTGGAATCGATTTCTACCTTTGCCAGACCAAATGAAGCGCTAATGAAAGAGATCTTTAATCATTGGAGACTTAAGCACCCCAATGAGGCTCAGGCAGGAGGAAATCAAGGAAACACAAAATGCGAACAGTTTCAAATTTCCAAAAATGGTTCCGTAAGCTACATTTGGGAATTGGGAGACACGGCTTGCCCAGCCTGCAACCGTGAAAACAGCACGAACAAACCAAGAAACAAAGGGAACTAGGTTGATTTACTAAGTAGGGAGTGTTATGCAAAATCTCTGGTTTAAATTGTTGAGAATACCAGCGATAACATTTGCATTACAAAAGTGTAATAATCAAGAAACTAACACTCAAAAAACGCCGCCTAAAAAACCTCCAACTTCAGCCACATCGGTGGCTGATTCCACAAAACTAAACCCAGACACCTGGCAGACACTCATCAAGGAACAAGGTTTGATTGAGTCGGATGAACTCGATCCTGCTGCTTTTTTATTTATTAAAAATCCTGACAATTCTTTCCAATATTGCGTAGGTAATTACATTGGAAATCGAAAGATCCTCACGGCAGCTCATTGCCTCCAAGGGATCACAGACCCAACCAATTGTAAAAAAGATATTCTAATCGAATGGACTTCCAAAAACGAGACCATAAACGGTGACGTTCCACTCAGCAAAAAGTACATTGGCTGTAAAGCCTTTCAACTCCATCCTAAAAGCAATTCCCCTACCGATAAAGTGGATGTAGCCCTCCTACTACTGGACACCAGAGGATTCCTGCCAAAACGAAAATTTGAGCTAGATCACCTTGAGAATTTCGAGCCAGAAACAGCCAATATCATAGGAAGTTCCAAAAATTTGGTGGGAATTGGAAAATCTTACGGAGACGGTGACAATCTCAAATTCAAGAAGGTTTCAGGCAGAATTTATGAACTCACAGGCACCCATTTTGCAACTCAGATCTACAACGAAAAAGGCATGAGCGGAAGTGCTGTTGAATATCTATCTAATGAAAGCGCAGGTAGGAAAATAATGGTGGGAATCCATTTCGCAGGAAAACAAAATACATTTTTTTCTCTTAGTGTTAAAACGTCGGCTTTCTTAAGTTGGGTAAATACGGCGAGATTAGAATAGGATGCAAAGATGCGTAAACCAATAGATCCGTTCCTAAAAATCATGGGTACTAGCTTATTTTTTTCCCTTTTTTGCTTTTGCAAACCAACATCTAATGCGAATCAAAACACCGGGAAATCATGTGCTGGAGATAAACCCAAGCCCACGGCCCTGAGTCTTGCGGAGCCAGCCAAGCCCATATCGATAAACTACCGGTTTCCCATTGGAGGTGTGCTGAAATTTAATAACATTTTAAAATGCTCAAAGGCCGATGGGGCCCAACAAAAGGGAATCCAGGATCCTCCCATATCCACAAGCGTGAGTGTGGAACTTTTAAAAGGACCCCAAAACCAACCCAAAATCAGAATCACATCTAACTCGCACAGACTCCTACAAATGAACTATGTAGGGGAAAGCTTTGAGCTCCAACTCTTTGCAACAAGCCCTGGAGGAGGGTTTTATGAAACCATACCCCTTCACCTCTCCTCCAATATCAGTATCAAATCATTCTTTGAACAATCAAAATCGGTTCCTAAAGAAATTTTTCCTGAATTTTGCACCGACGCACTGGACTGGTACATCGTCTATACAATTGGAAACGTTACTTCAGAAAAACAGCGCGATGACATGTGCATTTTAGCTGAAGAATCCGAAAATGCACCTGATTTTGCGGTACCATCCCCCCCGGATTGTATTCAAATTGCTAAGACACTAGACATTACTTTTGACGTTGATCCCAATATTCCCTTTGTAAAAACAGGTCAATTTGACAAGTTACTGGAAATTCAAAAAGGTGTGTTTAAAAAAATCGAAACCGATGGCGGAATTGCAGCCAAAGCATTTACTCTTTCAAATCAAATCAGACAATTAGGCACTGAACTGAAAGAGTTTGTGCAAAAAGACTACCTCTATTTCAGAACACTGGGCATTGCCAATCCCGTTTGTGAAGGCGAAAGCAAATCAAATTACTGCAATCGGGACCGGTCACCATTTTTAAATATACTCAAACAATCCTTGATGCCTGAACAATCTCCCCTAATTGATCAAATCATAGCCAGCAACTACGCTCCTTCAGAACTGGAAAAATTGAGTGTCCTACAAAAGGACATGGAGTCTAGAAGCAATGCCAAAGCCAAAGAATACGTGGCCGCCGTTGAACAAATGCATGATTTGATTCGCTCTGACCCCGGCAAACTCGCTTTGCTCACCAATCACGTGCCCAACGTCCCCAACCCCAGCCCCAAAGACATTGTTTTTGCACCACTTCCCTTGGGTAACGACCCAAAACATCCCTACACAGGCATGCTAAAATTCCTCATTCAAGGGCCCAAATTGCGCCTCATTAAGTCTAAAGGACCCAACCAACAAAATCTCAACCAGCCCTTTCACCTAGATAATCTCATCACCTTTGCCGGAATTCCCGTGGCCAGCTTTGGAAATGAAATCGACACCAGTGGAGGTGCCAATGTGGTGGAACTCCCCAAACGGAATCCCAAAGTGGATGACGAAAGAACCAGCGGAAATTCCGGCTCTGCTAAATCTTCTAAGGATTCCAGGGGCGATGGGTGTTAAGGTGGCTTTAGCCCTCTCCTCTCCAAAAAGACACGGATGCCAAAAGATCGCCTTCCTGGGCACCATCTGACAGCGCCACCCTCCAATATTTGCCACAATCAATTTAAAGACTCACCTTCCTTAGGAGAAGGACTATGTCGGCCATTGCCGCCCATAAGCTTGAAAACCGAAGATTTGAGAGATTCGTCACCCCCAATGCGGTGCAGTTTAATGTAACGGTCGCCTTAAATTCCCAAAAATGGGTCTGTAAATGTTTGGATTATAATGCATTTGGCGTGGGGCTAATCACCTTAGAAGCGCTGGATGCTTCTACCTTTCAGATGGGCCAAAAATACATCTTAAATTTTGATTTTTTTGGATCCAAATTCTGGCTAGAAACAGAGTTATCCAATGCCTTTCCTGAACTCATTGACGGAAACTCTTATGTTAGGTTGGGTTTTAAACTTTTGCCCACCACCACCCAAATGGCCGTTGTGGATCAGCGTCGAGTGGCCGACAGGGTGGTGCTAGACACCAACTATGCCCCCGTTGTGCGCGTCTATGAAGAATTTTGGTATGGGGACCCCATTTTTGGAAAGGTGGTGGACGTTTCGCTCTTTGGAATTAAAGTTGCCTTTGATAAAAATTCGTTACCTTTCCTAGAAAAACAAAGACTTTGGATCACTTTAACCCTTCCCGGGTTTGGACAGGCCAGATTGTATACTAAAATTGCCTATATAAGACACGAAATTGACACCGCTTATTTTCTGGTGGGACTCAATCTCATTAAAAGTCAGGAAGATTCCATTGACTGCTTGGAGGACTGGCTTTTTTATTCGGACCCCAGAGTGTCCACTGCGTTACTTAAAAACGCCAAGTTTCCCTGTAGCCATTTTAGCCCAAACGATGAAACTTGCCGGTTTATGGTGTTGTCTGATTTCTTTTCGGGAATTATGGCACAAGAACAATTTGTTTCTGGTACGTTATTGGAAGATTCCAAACAGAACTTTGTATCCATCTCTTTGGTGGGCAACAGCGAAAACGTATGCTCCCTGGAGGCTGAACTGGACAACACGGAACGCATTCTTACCATTAAAAAATTCTATGCCAGCCCCTATATCCAAGATCACCCCAAAGAAACCTACTGCGCACTTTTTAAAACCATCCTTGTATTTTGTTTGTGGAACAAAGCCAAAACCATTCTCTTTTCAAGCAATTTGGTGGAACACACCAACCAACACCTCAATCAGTTTTTGGTCTTAATGGGCATCCATCACTTGACATTTGATGTGGAGTCCTTCAAAACGAGTGGAAAGACTAAAAGCAGCTGTTTGAATTCCATAAAAAGTGAGCTTTCCCATAAACCTGGGCTTCAGGTGTTTTATCCTCCGCCTTTTGGTAAATCACTGGTTTCTCGCGTTCTCAAATGGCTTTAAATAAGCATTAAGTGAAATAGGGAAAGGCAACCATGGTCCAAGAACCCGTATTAAGAATCGTTGGTGGGCGTAAGATTTCAGGCGGAAAAGTGGAGATCGCCGGAAGCTCCAACCAAGTCACCAAGTGCATTATGGCCGCTCTACTAACCAATGAGGCCATTTTGATCAAAGGGGCTCCCGATGTGGAGGAGCGCTGGAGCGTGCAGAAACTTTTTCAGGTTTTGGGAGGATCCACTAAAGACTTTGACCAAAACACCACTGAATTTTGTGCACAAAATCTGGATCGATTTTCCATTCCAAAAGAAATCTGTCAAAAAAATCGTATCTCCATTTTGGCCATTGGGCCCTTGTTGCATCGATTCAAAAAAGCCGTCCTTACGGCCACCATGGGTGGCGACAAAATTGGCAAAAGACCCGTGGATTTTCATATCAAAGGGATTCAAGAAATGGGCGCCCATGTAGAACAACATGGCCAGGAACTCCATTTTTCCGTGGGCGATAAAGGATTGGTGGGAGCTCACATTCAGCTCCCCTATCCCAGTGTGATGACCACAGAGAATCTGCTTTTGGCCGCCACACTGGCTAAGGGCCGAACCGTGATTGAAAACGCTGCCATTGAGCCAGAGGTTTTTGAGCTGGTAAAAATGCTCCAAAAGATGGGGGCAGACATTATGTTTACCGCCAATCGAAGCTACGTGATTCAAGGAGTGCCTAAACTTAAGGGTTGCGAACTCAGAGTCATGCCAGATCGCAACCAGGCCGTTAGCTTTGCCGTGGCAGCCCTAGCCACGGGCGGTGACATTCTTTTAGAAAAAATGCCCCACGAGCCTGTGTATTCCTTTCTTAATTTTATACAACGCATGGGTGGCGAATTTAAGATAAACTCCCAGGGAGTGTTTGTTAAAGCCCCCAAAGAAGGTTTCCAAGCCACTCACATTGAAGTGGATGTGCATCCTGGATTTATGACCGATTGGCAGCAGCCTTTTATGGTACTTTTTACCCAGGCCAAAGGCGTGAGTGTTTTACATGAAACGGTTTTCGACGATCGATTGGGATACACCAAATTTTTAAATCGCATGGGGGCCAACATCACTCTTTTTTCCACTTGTTTGGGGGAAGTGCCTTGCCGATTTAAAGGACTCAATCACGTGCATTCCGCCATCATCCAAGGCCCATCGCCCCTAACCGCCCGAAAATTTAAACTCCCCACGGACATTCGTGCGGGTTGGTGTTTGGTGGTGGCTGGACTGGTGGCCCAGGGTGAAACTTCGTTAATAAACATCCAGGAGCTGAAAAGAAAATATGATAATTTGGCTCCCAAGCTGCTCTCTATGGGTGCTCAGATAAAAGAGGAAATGGTCACGGCAGGTGAAATCAAAGAGTTTGAGGATTCTTGAGTTCTGCCTTTTTATCCAAAGGAGTGTTCTAGTGTCTTTTTTTTTTCGCCATTGACGCAAGGCATTCTATGCCTCATTTTGGTTTCTCTACTGGGAGCTAGCTTGATTCCTTCCTCCTTTACACTTCCCCTTTCTAAGCCGTCCGTGTCTGAGCAAAAAGAGGCTAAAAAGTTTGAGCCCATTATTGAGGAAAATGGAATAACGATCTTTAAGCGCAGCCGCGCCCATTCACCCTATAATGAGGTCTTGGGACAAATCGTTTTAAAATCAGATATGTTTGCAGCATTAGCCTATTTTATGGATCCTAAAAACTATAAAGAGTGGGTGTATTCGTGTCTAAAATCCGATTTGGTTGAGATGAAAGATCCCACCCATTTTTCCACGTATCTGCAAATGGACCTACCCTGGCCTTTTCAAGACCGAGACCTCATTTCCCAAGTGAGATTTTTTCAAGATGAGGCTCAATCAAAAGTGGTGGGTTACTTAAATCTAGCCCAAGGAGGCCCCAGCAAACCCCATGACATGGTGAGGGTGGACAATTGGGAGAGTATTTGGCTATTAGAGCCCATTTCCAACACAGAATTTAAACTCAGCATTCGCATGTGGGCCGAACCAGGAGGAAATCTTCTCCCCAGCATCACCAATATGATTTTAGGTCGCATCGAACTATGGACCATGCAAAATCTAACCCAAAAGTTACAGGAACAAAAGGGTTCCTACACTCTTCCGCGCTGGAATCTACCACTCATTCCTAATGAAATAGCCGAAAAACTCCATTAACTCAACAAGTCCCGAATGATGATTCTGGGGACTCCCAGGCTCCTCAGGCTGCTGGCCACCACATTATAAATGGATTTTTTAAGATCTAGCTTAGGCTCTTCCATTGATTTATCATAGATGGGCTGATGGGCATCAATCAGTGCAATGGTTTCGGAACCCAATTCCATCTTCATATAATCCACGCTCGGTTGCACATTTTCCGTATAAAACTGGTACCTTGAAAGTAAAGACGCTTCATCGTCATCGGCACGTCCCCGCCCCTTTGCCCTGGCAATCATTTCCTGACGGGAGATAGACAAATGTAATACTTTTATAACAGGTATATTCATCTGCTTCAAAAAGTCTAACAAATGTTTTGCAGCGGTAACCGTTCGAGGATACCCATCCAAAATGAAAGCGCCACTTCTAATTTGCTCGGAATGCTCAATATGCGCCGCAATAAAGTCTTGAGTCCACCGATTGGGCACCAGCAAACCATTCATGGTGCAAAACTCCAACCACTCCAACTGACTGGTGAATTTCTCCATGTCTGGACGTTTAAAATACTGCCTAAGAAGAGGCAGATAATTTAACACTTTTTTGGTGAGCTCGGGGGTGGAATCAATGCAATCGAAAATGTTTTGATCGGCACTGATGTTGTATTTGGTTCTCAGAAGATCACGGTATTCCTCACTGCTTTTGGCACTGGAAAACGTGGTCCGAAGGATTTCCCCCATGGAAAGGTGGCTAGATGGTGGAATAGACATCACCCGGCAGAGTGCAGAGGCCACTTCCCCTTTTCCGCAACTGGATGGTCCCGTCAGGATCAGCACGCCTCGGTGACGAAGACTCACGTTATCCACACGCACAATGCTTTCAAACTCAAATTTAGGATTCGTAACAATTGAGGTCATTTTAGGGTGCCCCTTGGAAAACAGGATTAATCCATGCTGGCCATAGCTTGTTTTACCTGAGGCTTCAAGTGGTCTTCCAATGGGGTTAGGGGAAGACGCAGATCTGGCTCACAACGCCCCTGTGAATGAAGCACAAATTTTAGGGGAATGGGATTAGGGGCGCAAAATAATTCAGTATTGATATTTAGACACTTTAAGTGCCATTGGGTGGCTTGGGTCACTTGCCCTTCCCTAAAAGAGTCATAAATGCCGATCATTTCTTTAGGGATCACATGGGTTGATACGGAAATGATTCCGGTAGCGCCAGAAGCAAGAGCCGGCAAAAATGTCAAATCATCTCCCGAAAGAATTTCAAAGCGTCTGCCAAACCCCTGAAAGAGTTTAGCAAGCTCAGCAATCACTTTAACATCCCCAGCGGCTTCTTTTATAGCACAAATATGGGAAAATTCCTTTGCCAATTGTAAAACCGTGGAAGGGGCTAAAAAACAAGACGTGCGGCCAGGAACATTATAAAGACAAAGTGGGGTATTCCCCACAGCCTCCGCAACCACCCTAAAATGGGCCAAAAGTCCCGATTGAGTGGGTTTATTGTAGTAGGGTGTAACTGTCATCACGCCATCTACTTTTTTGCCGTCACTTTGAAAGGTGCTAAAAGAAGCCGCTTCCAGAGTCGTGAGCTGGGTGTTGTGGGAGCCCGTGCCCACGTAAATCTTGAATTCGGGACTTTGGTGAGATAACGCTATCTTAAGAAGTTCCTTTTTCTCTCCCTCGCAAAGCGTGGGGCCTTCCCCAGTGGTACCTCCCACCACAATTCCATGGATACCGTTGTTTTTTTGATGCTGCACTAAGGCATCAAATGATTTGTAATCGATGTCAATGGACTTTCCATTCGCTTTCATGGGAGTGGCAATGGCCGTCAACACGCCCGAAAAAGGGGCTCTGTGATTCATAACTGACCTTTCTTTCAGGAAAAAATATCCCGTGTTCTATACCTGAAACCCAAAAATTTTGCCAATGGAGGTTGGTCACCCATTTACTTGGGAAAAATCACTCGAAAACCAGGTTCCAAAATCTGTCCCATGGGATTTTGGGAGATCTCGTTGGTAAACACGGAGTCTCTTTTGTTGAGCAAAAAGGTTTGAAGCCAAGGAAGAGCCGTTGTAACGGAACTAAGATTCTGTTCCCATTGAGAAAGGAGATCTGCTGTTTTTTGCTTAAGATTCAAAGAATCAAAATTCTGAATGTGAGTTTTCAGGTCCAAAGCTAGGGGGTCCCCAGAAGACTCCAATGCTTTCACAAAGTCCAACTCCCACTGGGTGCTTTGTTTTGGAACATATTTAAGGAGTTCACAGGTTTTGGGAAATAAGGGATTTTCCAGATCAAACGAAAGCAGGGAATCGGCCCATTTTTGAGTGATGATTCCTTGATTAATCAACGTCTCAATGGCTAGAAGATCGGAATGGGATTTTACTGGAACCAAAAAGGCGTGGTCCCCATCAGGCCGATTGATTTCTGGGAACTTAAGCTTTTTCATCTTCAAGAACTCTAAATACACGGATTTTTTCATCGTAACAGATCCACTATCTGCAAATTTTTCATAAGTAACCGCTGCCGTGGGAACTTGAACCGTAGCTTGAGATTCATCCAAAGGCAAAACATCGCTTTCCAAATTGATTTCCACGGTGCAAAATAGAGGTTTGAGTTGACTGGGCAGACTCCCCTTTTGCTTCTGGGCTTGATACGTGGGGCTCGTCTCCAAGGCCGCGATTCCCGCCTTCACAGACTGAGCAAAGTCCGAAGCATCCTGGAGGCTACTTATGGTTTGGGAAACCTTCTCATCTGGAGTAAGAGTGCCTAAAGGCAATTTGCGAGCGGTGGTCCACCAATCATTGTGTGGGGCCTTTAACTCTTTCATAATGGGTCCCCCAGAAGTATGGCAGGCCGAGCATCGAAGAGTGCTAGGTTTGGCGGGACCTGAATTTGGCAGAAGAAGCATTTCATTATCTTTTAAAATGTCCAAGGAATCTCCCCGGTAAAACCAGGTGGATCCGCCTGCTTTTCCAATGAGTTCATAAAAATTATAAACTTGTTTTTTACTGTCCCATACGATGAGCTCTATCATGAGTTTTCGGGGTGAGGGAGCTTCATCTAACACCAATTTTCCAGAATCTTCGCCCGTAAAATGGCCAAACATAAACTCATGGGAAGCCACACTTTTCCCAGACGGTAAAGTCCCAGACACCGTTTCAAAAAAGGAAAAACTTCCAAATTCAGGATTGTGAAAGCCACGATTTGCCACCATAGAAGGCAAACTTGTGAGGTTTTTCTCCAAAAGCAACTTCTTGAAATCAGAAACAGTTGTAGGGCACTGATTTTGCTTCAATATTTCAAAAAGAGGATCATTTTGTTCTTCGGCTGCCGTGCCATTGCTCTTTTGAACAATGCATTTACCCTCTGCTAAAATCTGACTATTTCCCTCTGTTTTTGAGAGGTTACATCCAACTAGCCAAGAAACACTGACGATGGATAGACTTGTGACCTTCATGGTTACCTTTTCCTTTTTTAAGTCGGTTTATACCGTTGTAAAAGGAAACTTAAATTGTTTATTCACAAGAATAAAGCCAAATAAATTCAATTCAATCTAAAATTTTTTTATGGCATAAAAACCCCTGTTTAATTGCTCCTTGACCGATGAGGTGGAACCTCCGGTATCCACTTGGGTTATAGCGGTTCCAACAAAAAGAGCTGAAATGAATTTTCGACCACATCGGTTGCAAAACCTAATTTTACAGCTTATCCTGCAGGTTAGACGCTAGGGAAATTCCGAGACCCAAAGAAACGAATTTCTCTTTGCTAGCTTTACAGAGGTCAATTGTGGACACTCAAAAGACGGCTGAATTGGCTAAAAAATGGCTATCCATTGCGCTAGAAGACTATCAAATGGCGGAGCTCTCGTTGCACAATAATAAGTTGCTTTATGCTGCCTTCCATTTGCAACAGTCAATGGAGAAAGTACTTAAAGGAAAACTTCTCTATTTCCAAAATGCCCAGCCGCCGTATCTGCATGACCTTGTAAGATTGGCTGAAATGCTTTCTCCGTATATAAACATTTCTCAAAAATACATTGATTTTTTCTCTGAACTCAATCCATTTTACATTCGAGCCCGATACCCAGAATACAAAAATTTCGTGAATGCATCCTTGAACAAAGAAACCGTATCTGAATTCATGAAAATTGGAAAAGAGGTGCTTCTATGGTAACTCTTAAATACCCACTATCTCAGGAAGAAGTGCAGCAAGTGGCAGACAAATATGGCGCCATCCTGAGAGACGTTTTTGCATCTGTGGAGATTCGACTGTTCGGATCCTATTTAAAAAAATGTGCTCACGAGTTTTCTGACATCGATTTTGCTGTTGTTTCTAGGGATTTTTCTGGAATAGAACCCTACATTGCAATGAAAATATTGCAAAGATTAAAAATAAAAGTTAACTCCGCTATTGAACCCATTCCAATGACACCAGAAGAATTAGCAGAACCTGAACTGGGTACGCTTGCTTACGATGTTGCGCAAAATAATAGGATACTTTTTAAGGCTAGATCCTAAGATTTAAATCCTGCGTCCCGTCCGGGTTTTGCTAATCAACGATGAATAATTTAGCACCCTTTGTTGTGCGAGAACGGTGCGCATCTATCCCATCAGAGACTTGGTAGCTCTGACCTGCCTTCAAAGTGAAACGGCGGCCATCCTTTAGTTCGGTCTCCAGTTCGCCTTCAAGGCAAAGTAAAATATGTCCTTTTTCACACCAGTGATCCGCCAAGTATTGGGGAGAATATTCAACCTGCCGGACGCGAATGCTGCCAAACTGTTTCGTACGCCAGTAGGCAACTCCCGTTTCTCCTCTGTGTTCTTCCCGTTCTATGTTTTCCCAGGTTGTGACTCCGAATGGGATATTGTGGATTTCCATGAGCGCCTCCAATTATACGAATCCTCACCAAGTCGCAGTGCTTATACTTTGCATTATCCAAAACGATAGAGATCCTTCCTGAAAGCTACCGTGACATTAGATCCGAAAAAGATTTACGAAGGTTTCCCCAAAGAAAAGTTTCAGAAACCGTTGGGAGCGGGTGAATACGAACTCGGCCTTGTGGTTACTTTGGAGCAAGAGTGTAAAGATCAACGTTTCTATTATGATTTTGTGCTTGAGGAGGCTGATAAAAATTAGACTAAGGATGAAATGCCATTGTCATGTATTTTCACAGACTAGACGTATCACGCTAATATAAAAAAGAAAATGTGGATGAAAATAACCAATTTGGGGTGGAGAATCTGGGCAAGATGGAATTTCCCCACAATCGAGATTGAAGGCCGCAAAAAACTGTGCTAGCTATACCATCCGATTGTGCTAGTTTTTATATATGTATTGGGAGTTCTAAATGATCAGAGGTATGATTCTCATTTCCACCCTTCTGGCCTGTTTGTCCTCCTGTGGACCCAAAAATTCTCGTAAGTCCGATGCACCTGCTCCCTCAGAAACCAACCCAACGCCTTTACCAACGAAAGTTCCCGGCCCAAACACCAATGTGCCAGAACTAGAATTCTCCCACGAAGTTGTGTTGCGAGAATTTGCTAACGGAACAGGTGGGATAGATAGAGCCGCCTTGTTTATTTTAAAAAGCAGTGTCAAAAATTCCAAAGTCACAGAAGTTAGAGGTCCTTCTTTTTTAGGCAACGCACAGGTTGGTGTATTAAGCACATCGAGCATGGAAAAGCTTTTTACTCGCTCGGACTACCCTTTAAGGGTTGACGAAAAATCTGCACTCCTAAGCAAATACGAAGGCGATACGTTTGTCTATTTTGAAAATTATAACGGGGAACTTTGTGCGGGTCCCGACTATGAGTCTAAACTTAACTTAAAATTAGAAGTGTCTGGCCAAAAGATTGAGGCCAGCTTGTTGTTTTCTGCCATACCCACCACTTCTGGCAGTTGCACAATTATAAAAAAGATATTTCTGACTGCTCAAAATGCGAGTTCAGCCGTGATAATCGCCAATTAACGAAACGCATGTGTGAAGTACTGTCTATTACAACTGATGCAAGTTCTCTCCCTCTTACTTTCGACTGAGTCTGGAAAACCCTATAAAAAGCACCACCAAGGGATTTATGGATTTGACCGGATGAAGGATTCCGTATTCCACCTTTTCCGTTTCGGGCTGATACGTGCCAAAAAGGCGATCCCATAAAATGAGAATTCCCCCAAAGTTTTTATCCAGGTAAATCCCATTGCGCCCGTGGTGCACCCGGTGACTAGACGGAGTGTTAAAGATCCCTTCCATCCCAGGAATCTTTTGAATCCACTCCGTATGAATCCATTGTTGGTAAGTTAACATCAAAGTCATGCACACCAAAACCAACTCCAAATCAAAGCCAATGACGATGGCGGGAAGATAGAAAAAGGGAGTGTATAAGTTATCTAAAAAGCTAATGCGCGTTCCCACGGTTTGATCAAAGCGCTCTCCACTATGATGCACAGAATGAAAAATTTCCCAAAGAGCACGGACCTTATGAACGATACGATGCTCCCAATAATACAAAAAATCGATCACCATTAGGCAGCCCAGCAAAGACCACCAACTCACTCCCACCTGCCAAATCTGAAACCCAGAAAAAAACAAATAGAGTCTATAAACAGAAGCCGCCAAAATAGACTGAAAAAATACGAGAGGAAAAAACAGTGAAAAATTACTCAACATACCCAAAATACGTTGTTTACTTAGTGCGCCCTGCTTTCGCAGTTGAATGACCTCCAAAATCAATAAAGGTAAGGAGAGCCCCAGCAGCAGACCCGTAATCCAAATCAAAGTCCACTGCATGGATTCTGAAAAGTGAAGCATATTAGGCAAAGAAAGCAGATCTTTCCATTCATTCATGACTAAATCTCCTCATTTGTGGTAGGGGTCGGAATTTGTGAAAACTGAAGAAGGCAATATCTTTTTAAAACTCCCAGCATTTCAGTGAACCGAGCCGCGTCTTGGGTCACTGATTGATCCGCCAGAATGGCTTCCAGGCTCAACCAAAAGACCCTCACTTCGGACATTTGAGTGGTGCGAAAAATCTGGCACAAAAGTTGAATGCACTGTTCTTCGGATTGGGAGTGTTTTTCCACCAGGGCGAGCCCCCGATCTTGCTGGGAGCAAAACGAAAGTTGGAGCAAGAAATCACTCCAGATTTTGATCTGCTTAGAATAATGAGACTGATTTTGCTGGATATCTTCAAAAATCAGATCCAAGGAATTGGAGGTGCTGAGATTTTGAGCCAACAGAGTTTCCAGCTGGAGCAAATCTTTTTGCACTGTAAATTCAAGAAGTTTAAGGTAGAAGTCTTCCTTATTCGCAAAATAGTGATAAAGTGTTCCTGTTGAAATATCTAATCTTTTTGCCAGCAACCTCATATTTAACTGAGCAAATCCGCACTCACTCAAAATATCAATACTTTCTGTTAAGATTTCAGATACTTGCTTATCTACATCGATGATCTTAGGCATAAGAACCCCTCTTTTTATATCGAACGTTCGTTATAAATAATATCGGAAGAATGATCAATCTCTTGAGTCCTGAGTTAGAAAAAGATCCCATGAAAAATTAAACCAATAAGAATGCAATCAAAAAATTTTTGAGTCACTGTCACAAAACGGGGAGAGTGTCGTCTAAAGAATGGTAGGTGTCTTTGGTCTTCAATCGTTTCTAATCGGAAGTGATTCGGAAGAGACGGCTACAAAGAACATGACTATTCCGCATAGCCAAGAATTGTTTTATCGACAGTCATAGACGGACTTTGGAAAAGGCGGTGTCTGGATTTGAAGATTATGGCAAGACGTTAGATTCGATGCCGGCAGATGAAACAGAACTAAGGTATCATCCAGAGCGTAGACTGCTTTTTGAGGAAGCAAAAACGGGTTGCATGCTGGGAATGCTGTTGTGTCTGGATAGGAATCAACGGTTGGCTTACGTGCTTGGTGAAATTTTCTGCATGAGCTCTGTGGACGCTGCCTTCGTTATGGAAATTTCTCCTTCCTCATTCCGCAAACAACTGGAAAGATCCAGAAAAGACCTGACTTCATATATGAACGAAAAATGTGGTTTGGTAAATTCAAGCAACCCTTGTCGATGTAGCAAAAAGACTGCCGCCTTTATTAAAGCAGGCTGGGTAGACCCCGGATCTTTAAAGTTTACCCAGAAACATCTGGAATCTCTCAAACAGATTTTGCCTACAAAAGAAAAGGTATTGTGTGAACTTTACGATATCTACGCCGATCATTTTAGAGGACACTCTTATTTTATTGATAAAAAACAGTCCGATTTTGTTAAAAGTATTTTTAATCTTATTTTTGGTGGGCCCTAAATTTATTAGAAGAACACTATTGCCCAAATTTTGGAGGCTATTGATTTTCGTTATTGTCCGATCCAGTTAGCGCAAGGGAGAGACTTTATCTTTACTTTTGCAACATCAGATAGAGGGTTGTTACTTAAGTTTATGAAGGGGCGATTGGCAGATTTTGCGATGATTTCACATAGATTGCTTGGGATTTCACTGATCGAATTATAAGACAAATCAATCTCTGAAAATCGGCCGTATTTTTTGGAGGATGTGTTGGCACCTATCTCCAATTTTTGGATAAGATTATGGGAAAGATTTAGTTTTTTATCTACATAGGAATCGGCCGTTTCTGTAAAAAAGGCTCCTGAAGGTATTTTAGAAATTTTATTGTGAGAAATATTTAGCTCATATAAAGCATCTAAAACCTCAAATAATCTCAAAGGAACGAAAGTGAGCTCATTATGATCCAAAAGAAGTTTGGAAATTTGATTGGTCGTATCAAATTGAGACTCGTAAATATGTCTAAGCTGTAAATGACTCAAGGTCAGACTTTTTAACTGTCCCAGACCAGAAAAATCTCCCAGTTTGAACCCAAAAAATTGGCTATTGAAAAAAAGGACCTCCTGAATTATTCCATAACTGCGATTTCCTAACTTTGGAAATTTATTCTGACTTATTAATGAGATACGCTAATCAGAGGGGTACGGAAAGTTTGGAAAAAACGGTTATCAACACTTTTGCCCTACACGTAATGCCCAACGGAAAGCCATTCCCTACTGATCTCTCTTGCGCTTTACCTTGGTTTAAATCGTTTGAAGAATCCACCGAAGAGGGTCTTTGGGATTTGGCATCCACGTCTATCGTTTCTGACGATTCCGTGCGGTTTTGGAGGTCTGTGGGCCGAACCTTTTTAACACAGCTAGCAGATCAACAGCACCTGCCTGCCCTTCTAGATCGAAGCGATCTCATACCCTCTGAAGCTTGGCTAACCGAAGTCATTGCAAACCGCCCCGTCTGTGAAGGTTCTGAATACATCACCCTTGAGAATCTTCAAAACCTATGGGCAGAGATGGTTCAGACCTTAAGGAATCAGCTTCTCAAGCAAGAAAACCCCCACAATGTGACCCAATGGCTGGAGTCCAAAAAAGGATCGTTTGGTCTTTTGGGAAAGGTGTGTCTGCACCTGGCGGAAAACAAACGAAGTGAAACCCAACCCTTTGCTTTTATGGCAACCGTAGCCCTTTCTATCCATGAGGAAGGCCGTGTGATTTACACCCCACTCGGAAAGGCATTGGAAGAGGCGGATTTGACCGGAGAAAGTCAAAAGATTGTTCACTTATTGAGTCCCTTAGTGGAAGCCGGTAAACAGGTTTCGTGGCTCGCCAAAGCCATTGAAGAAAAAGAAATTTATGGGCCTCAGAGCTGGACGGCAAAAGAAGCTTATGTCTTTTTAAAATCCCTTCCTACCTTGCAAGAATTAGGGATCCGGGTACGCGTTCCCAATTGGTGGCAGGCACCCTCCTCTCAAGTAAAAGCTCAAGTGGTGATCCACCCATCTCAAAGCTCTACCCTGGGAGGGGCAGCGATGCTCCATTTTGATGTCTCCCTGGCCCTGGGTCAAGACTCACTCTCCCCCGAGGAACTAGAAGAAATCCTTTCCTCAACGGAGTCTTTCATACGCCTGCGGGGACAATGGGTGGAAATCGATTCCGAAAAGATAAAACAAACCTTATCCCATTGGAATAGAGCCTCCCGAGCCGTTCAAAAAGACGGCTTGACCTGGCACCAGGGCATGAGATTGCTTTCTGGGAGCCAAGGATTAAGGGAAAAAGGGAGCTCCCTCTCCACCGATACGCTTGCCAATCCCGTTCCAGAATGGACACAAATCATAGCCGGCTCGGGAATTCAGTCTATTTTAAGCAATATGCTTTCTCCACAGGCTTCTCAGAGTTATCATCCTGGTACCTTACTTAAAGCCCAGCTGCGGCCTTACCAGGAAAAAGGGGTAGCATGGTTAGGTTTGCTATCGGAGTTGGGACTGGGAGCTTGTCTAGCAGACGACATGGGTCTAGGAAAAACGATTCAGGTGCTGGCTTTGTTACTTTGCTATCAGAGCCAAAAGAAAAGCCGAGACGTTAAAATGAGATCGCTTTTAGTGGTGCCCGCTTCTCTGCTGGCCAATTGGCTTTTGGAAGCCCGAAAGTTTGCCCCGAGTCTTCAAGTTTGTGTGGATCACGCTGCCTTTAAAAAGGAAGGGGATTTTGAATCGGCAGAGATGGTGATCACCACCTATGGAACGGTTGCTCGGCTGGATAAATACACAAAGGAACATTGGAATTTGGTGATTTTAGACGAAGCCCAAGCCATCAAAAACCCCAACACAGCCCAAACCCTCGCCGTTAAATCATTGCGCTCAAAGGCGCGAATCGCTCTCACAGGAACACCCATTGAGAATCGCTTAACCGATCTTTGGTCTTTGTTTGATTTTTTAAACCCTGGCCTACTTTCCACTCATGAAGAGTTTCAAAAGTTTGTGAATGCCAAGTCTGCATCGCCCAGACTAGGACCCTTACGCACCCTCACGCAGCCCTATATTTTAAGACGACTCAAAACAGATCGCACGCTCATTGAAGATCTCCCCGATAAAACGGAAACCCTGGCCTGGTGCGCCATGACCAAAAGACAAGTTCAGCTTTACTCGAAATCCGTTGAAGAATTTAAAAAAGATTTAGAAGCCTCAGACGGAGTCAAAAGAAGAGGCATCGTGCTCAGTTACTTGCTGCGCTTCAAGCAGATCTGCAACCATCCTACCCTGGCTTTAGGCACGGGTTCCTTTGACCCCCAATCCAGCGGGAAGAGCTTACGCCTCTTAGAGATAGCAGAAGAGATCTCCTCCCGCCAAGAAAAATTACTGATCTTTACCCAGTACCGAGAAATGTGCCCCGTTCTGACCGAGTGGCTCAGAAGCGTTTTTCATCGGGAGGGATTGGTGCTGGATGGCTCCACTCCGGTGTCCAAAAGGAGAGATTTGGTGGAAGAGTTTCAAGACAAACAGGGACCACCTTTTTTTGTTTTGTCTCTCAAGGCCGGTGGCACAGGCCTCACACTCACAGCCGCCAATCATGTGATTCATTTTGATCGGTGGTGGAACCCGGCGGTGGAGAATCAAGCCACGGACCGAGCCTTTCGTCTAGGTCAAAAACGAAACGTACTCGTTCATAAATTTGTGTGTAAAGGAACGCTGGAAGAAAAAATCGATGAAATGATAGAATCTAAAAAAGGGCTTTCAGACGGAGTGCTTGGGGGCGGGCAAGAGCTGCCTCTCACAGAGCTATCCAACGATGAACTATTAAAAATGGTAAGCCTAGACCTCCATTCTCTAGAAGTGGAAACTTAGAATTTAAGGAATGTTATGTCTTATAATTATGGCCCTTATGTAAACCGCGCCACCAAACAAAAAAATGCCAATAAGGAGGCTACAAAACTCAAAAAAAAGGGAGTGAAGGTATCGCCTGTTAAAATTGAGGGCAGAACCATTGCAAAGTCCTTCTGGGGCAAAGCTTGGTGCGATGATCTGGAACGCAATGGTCCTGATGCCAATCGATTGGCTAAGGCCAGAACATATGCCAGAAATGGCTCTATTGTGCACTTGGAACTTTCTAAAAACAAAGTCCGGGCCATCGTGGCAGGCTCGTCGATTTATCAAGTAGAAATCGTGTTTGATGAATTGGAACAAGCAAAATGGCTCGCCTTTCAAAACAAATGCAAGGGTCAGGTTTCGTCGTTGGTGGATCTCTTGGCTGGTAAAATTCCAGAATCCGTCATGAAATTGGTGAGTGAAGAGGGACAAGGACTTTTTCCAGGAACGGGGAAAATGAAATTCTCCTGCACTTGCCCCGATTTTACCTCCCTTTGCAAGCACGTGGCGGCCGTTTTGTATGGAGTGGGCTCCAGATTGGACTCCGATCCCGAACTCATCTTTAGACTGCGCGGAGTGGACCCCAGGGACCTATTGCCTGAAATCAAAAGCCTCACTAAAAGCTCTAATCAAAAAGCGATTTCCAATGAGGAACTTGAAGATATTTTTGGAGTGGACATCGTTTGATGAAATGTTACTTAAATTTGACTTATCATATGTGATTTTGGAAGTCATTTTTCAACCTAAAAAGGCTTAAATCGCTGTTTTAAATGGTTTCCTATCAATTCTTCCTAAAAAATCAGTTTTAATTTCTGCAAAAAAAAAGTATTTTTTTTTTTCGATTTTGGAAGGAGAATTCAAGCATGGAGGAACCTATGAATTCATTAAATGTTTCATTATTTTTAGCTGTTACCTTGTTATCTTGCGGAAGTGCTAAAGATTCCGCCCCTCAAAATGCAAATGTAAATCCAGAGCCCCTAAAAGATAGTGCCACCCCACAAGCCGAGGAGGAAGACTCCAAAGTTCTGAATTTGGAATCGGATTTGCCTCCATGCGAATCTAAGCGGGAGGGAGCTTTGGTATACATTAAACAGTCCAAAGCATTCAAGTTTTGCTCTGAAGGCAAATGGAGAGATATCGAAATCAAGGGTGCCAAAGGTGAGCCTGGAACCAAAGGGGATACCGGGGAAGCAGGGAGCCCAGCCACTGCCACCAAGATCACTCAAAATGTGTTTTGCAGCGGAAATCTAACACAGCAATTGGCTTCCTCAAATAATCTATCCATTCCTTCAGGCGGATTGGATTTCACGTTTGACACTAACATCCTCTCTTCAGGAGATGTTTTCGTGGCGGCTAAAATTTCAAGTTCAGCCATGCAAACGTCCACTTCCAGCTTTTTTTCAGCGAGCCAAAATGGAGCCACGAATCCTGGAGTCACTATTACCGATGACTGGGATGGAACGAGCTCTTATGGGTGGTGGAACATTCAACTCAATCGGTCCACCAAAGTAGTTACACTTACCTACAATGATAATTCCCTCCCCAACAGTTCCTCCAGAGTCTTCTCATTTCCGCCAGAGCGGTGCATGGTTCAATCATTTTAAATTAACAAAAGTTCAACAAGGAAATACTAATTTAACAATTTCCCAAAATTTAAAACTGGCACCTGCCGACCAAGCAGCAGAAGACCGAGAACTAGCCGCCAGCGGCATCACTGCAAATGTGACGGGATATTCTGGGCTATTGTTTGCACCTACAAATCCACGTTTTCTGGAACGAAACAACCCTAAACGGTGCGAATGTCGTGGTGAGCGTGAAAAGCTCAATTGTCAGAGACAGTTAAAATTCCTCTTTACCGAACGATTAGCACGTGGTATCAAACGCGTGCTGTGCCACATATAATGTACTTTATGAAAGCCAAAAAAAAGGAAGTTTTTCCATGTCTGAAAGTCCCCCATGCCCAAAATGCCAAAGTGAACATCCCTACCAAGATGGCAACCTGTGGATTTGCCCTGAATGCTCGTTTGAATGGCCTGAAGGCCTACTCCTCAGCTCCGAGGATGCTGTGAACGGTGATAACAAAAATCCCTCCCAATCAGAAGATGGAACCGTGCGCGATGCTTATGGTGTTACTTTACAAGATGGTGATAGCGTCATTGTGCTGAAGGAACTTAAAATCAAGGGCTCAAGCAGCGCCGTAAAAGCAGGTACCAAAGTGCGTGGCATTCGTCTCACAGACGGCGATAATGGTCACAACATTGCTTGCAAAATAGAGGGGATTGGCAGCTTGAATTTAAAATCAGCTTTCGTAAAAAAGGCTTGAAGATTTTTTGGAGTAGACATCAGGTAAAAGATAGACTAAAAAACTTGGGGCACCTGTCTTATAAAACGCCCACAGGGGATTCATCTATGGTATTTAAATCCATCTTAGCCAAAGCGGGCATTGGTTCTGCGCAGGTAGACACCATCCTTCAAAATTCCATGGCAACTCCGGGTTCCATTCTCTCAGGCGAAGTAGTGATCAAAGGAGGGCAGGTTCCTCAAAAAATCAATGGAGTGGAACTCTATTTGGAATCTGTGGCAGAAAGGGAAGCTCATGATAGGGAAGACCGGGTAAAGGTCACTCTTGGGTCGCTTAGAATTGCCAACTCGGGAGAAATCGGCGTCGAAGCTGTGGTCCGATTTCCCTTTACCTTAAAAATACCTTTGGAGTGCCCCATCAACGTGCTCTTCGGGCACGAGATTCGGACCATTCCCGTGAGCCTTCGCACCTGTCTTGACATCAGCGCCGGCAAAGATTCTGGAGATTTTGACCCCATTTGGATTTCACCCAATGCAGCTCAGCAATTCGTTTTAGATACGTTTTTGAAGATGGGGATGCACCTCAAAAGCACAGATTTGGAATATGGCAGAGCGGGTTCCTCTAGACTTCCTTGTTACCAGGAGATTGAATTTTACCCAGGCTCCGCCTTTTCCCATATCCGGGAGGTGGAACTGACCTTTGTGGGACATCCCGAGTATTTAGAGGTGATCATCGAAAGTGACAAAAAACGGCGTGGAATGGCTGCTTTCATGCACGGGGGCTCCTTTGATGATATCCAATTGCTGCGCATCCCTTACCATAGCTTTCACTCTGTAGATGTGGAATCCCAGATCCGAAGGATTTTGAACGGATATTGAAATAAAGGAGAACCCCCATGAACTGTCCCTACCTTACTTCACAGGAAAATTTACTCAAACACAATTGGATTCCGCTTGTAAATGGCTACCTCTTCAAAAAAATGATGGTGGAGTGTCCCGAAGAGTTACTTTCCTTCATCAATGCCTCTCGTCCTAACGAAGCGCCCTTTACCGACGTTAAAATTGTGAATCCCTTGATTCCAGAAGTAAACTGTACCCCCGAAGATCTCCGTTTGGAACTGGAACTTAAGCAGGGTGATACCTTAAGCTATTACATGGTGATGTACTGCACCACAGTTACCAACGCCCTTCCTGCAGCCCATCACAGACTGAGGGGATATGGTCCAAAAGTTTTGAATCGGTATCTATTTTCTGTTTTAGCTCATATGACTCTGAGTTCCTTTGTGATTTCCCTCATGCCACAGGAAGAAGGCCTCCAGTTCCAAATCCCACTGAGTGCCTATCGGTTGACCAACGCCAATCCTACTCAGCCCACTCCCAAAGAAATTTCCCACCTCTTTGAATTGAAATATCTGGACACAATCAGTGCACTGCATCCGCCTCAAGACCAGCCCACAGATTTGCCGGCAGAAATCTATGAATGGGTTCAGTTTTTGCTTCCATCCTCCCTGGAAACTTGGGAGGAATTGGTGCGGGCAAACCCACGTTTCTCAAAGATTTCAGAAGTTGTAAAACGTTTGCAAAACGACAAGCCCTTTGTGGCGTTGGCTCAAAACAGCCCCACTTTATGACCCGTGAGGTTCCATAGCCGGTAACGCCTTCCTTCAAAGAATTTTCCCAGCCCATAAGTCTTCTAAAAATTTTTCCCATGGATAAACCATGATGTTCCCTTCTAGATAAAGCTCCTTGACATGGCAAACCATTAAATATTTATCCATGATATTCTCTTCACCAAGCGCTTTTAGTCCTTTAAATTCTTTGGGTCGATGGGTGGATTTCACTTCAATGGCAATCTTTTGATTTAAAATAAAGTCCACTTCAAATCCGCTGGTGCTACGCCAGTAATGCAGCGTATAAGTGGGGTGGGTGTAGTCTATCCAGGCTCGAAGTTCTAAAAAGATAAAATGTTAAAAAAAATCTCCAAATTCCTTAGTGCCTTGCTGCACCCGCTCAAACCGCCTTAACGCTCTTACGACTGCCATATCAAAAAAGTAGAATTTGGGAGAGGCCATGGCTTTGCGCTTGCCTGTTTTTGTAAAAGCAAGGAGCTCATACCCAATTAAGGTGTCTTTTAAAATTTGAAAATAGTTTTGCACTGTCTGCCTAGAGACACCGGCATCGCTCGCAAAACCCGTATAATCAAGTTGTTGTGCATTATTTGCGGCAGCGGTTTCTAAAAATCGGGAAAATGCAGGTATATTTCTGGAAATCCCTTCTGCAATGATTTCTTCCGTAAGATAACGTGACAGATAGGCGCCCAATAATTCATCGGGCTCTGAATCAAAGTAATGGTTTGGGATCAGACCATGATTCATTGACTTTAACAAATCAAATTTACCTTCCGAAGACAGCTCCGCCCAACAAAAAGGATGGAAGCAACGATCCCGACCTCTGCCGAGTTGCATCCGCCTTAAATTTAAGCAACAAACTGGAATCCTAAAGAGAGTAGGTTTTTACGGCAAGTGTCTGAATTTCCTGTTTAATATACGTTGACTTGCCGCATTGCCTGGGGCCGAACAGAAAAACGGTGCCCAATTCTAATACGCGCTTCAAATCAATTTTTCTTTTTATGTATTCGATAGTTATACACCTCGCAATCTGTGATGGCGATTTTCATGAAATACGCTAACATGGGTTAACTTTTCATGTAAAAGCCATTGGAACTAAGATTTGCCAATCCATCTAGACTAGGATTATTACAAATAAAAACTTGAAGAAGTTTATTTTTCATGCAGAAATTACGATACCAGAATAAGAACTTGCTTGGGGAGGCCTTGATAACAATGCATTTATTAAAATATCTCAATCTTTTAGGAATGTTATTCTTTTTTTCCTCTTGTTCCTCCCCAAACTCCCGCCATAAAAATTCTTCCCCTCAAAAGGACTCTCAACCTTCGGCTTCAGAACTTGGTATCGCAGGTGAATCTTCTACCCTAAAGTCTGAAAAAGGAATCTATCAAATCTATGTTTCCCCCACCGGCTCGGACACCAACCCAGGAAATGAAAATAAGCCATTAAAGAGCCTTTATTATGCTCAAAAAATACAAAGAAACATTCTAAAAAGTGATAAATCATCTGCAGTTAACGTTCTCATAAAGAGTGGAATCTATGAATTAAGCTCCCCGCTCATCTTTGACTCTCAAGATTCAGGCCCTTCCCCAACAAAGCCTACTCGTTGGATCGGAGTTACCGAAAAAGGCCAGACCGTGACTCTCAGCGCTGGAAATCAAGTAACAGGAAAAGCTAAATTATTTCATACTTTTCCTGATGGAAAAAAAATGTACTCTCTTCCCATCAATGAGAGCCGCTTTGCCCAAGTTTATTTTGGAAAACAAAAGGGAATCAGAGCTAGAATTCCCAACGGGGATTCCGTACAACCTCAATTAACAAAACAGACACTAAATTCCCTGCCAAGTGAAAAATCATTACTGGTTCCTAGCTCAGGTTGGCAGTCATGGGCCACGGATTACAATAATTTATGCAACGTCTCTGATGCGGAAATTGTATTAAAAAAAACCTGGGCTCCCGCCAGACACAAAATTTCAAGTTTGGTCAGAATGGGCAATGGTCAGGACAAAATTATTTTATCCTCTGAAGCCTCCGAAGCTGAATTGTGCCTAACGCAAACCGTAAAAAAGGGAGGCTGCTCCCTCTCATCTGATGCTTTTTATGGGCCATTTTATCACCATGACGATGAGGGAAACCAGCGCCAGCCTTATTATTTTGAAAATAGCCGCTGTTTTATTGATTTACCAGGAGAGTGGTATGCGGACTTTAAATCAAAGGAGCTGTTTTTCATAGCGCCCACTTCATTTGATCCAATGAAAGACAGTGTCACTTTACCAGGTGGCACAAAACCAAAGGAGGGAGAAACGTTGATACAGGTGGGAACCACTTCCTCACCGGTCACTCATTTAGAATTTTCAAATTTAACAATATCCCACACCAACTGGTCTTATGCCACCTATAGAAGTTTGATGATGTGGGCTGGATCCAGTTTCATCTCAGGTTTTGATGCGAGTCGAAACATTACCCAGGCCACCATGCCAGGTGCAATACAATTGGTGAATGCTCAGGATGTTTCCTTTTCCAACAATACTTTTAGAGGAATAGGAGCTGATGCCATTAGCATTGGAGGTATTAATTCTAAAAAAATCAAAATTGACCGAAATCTCTTTCAAGATGTGGCAGGGCAGGCAATATCAGCCCCCTATTATCAAGTTTTTGATGGAATCCAGATCACAAATAACGTCCTTGAAAAAATCGGATTTGAGTATGGCGGTGGAGGTATTAACATCACAGGCGGTAAAAATGTATCAATAGAGAAAAATTTCATCAATCAAGTTGCAAATGCAGGCATAAGCCTAAGCGGAATCAAGGAGGGAGTCAATCTTGTTAAATCCAATAAATTAGAGTCTGTGGCCTTAGAATACGGAGACGCTGGAGGAATCTATACCAACACCACCCAACCTCATTCTTTAACCTCTCAACACCATTTATACATTACAGAAAATGTAATACAAAATATGGGCGCTCCTCACCTATTTTCCAATCCTTCCCAAATTGCCTCATTTCGTCCATCAGGTGTCTACTTAGATTTTAGTAGCAGTTGGACTGCGGTATCAAAGAATATCATTCGAAATGTTCCTTACGGGTTTCAGGTCAATTGCGCAAATGGAAATTCCGTCTTTTTAAATCGAGTGGAAAAAACCTTTCTTTCCCTTTCAAACAGAGGTTGCGGCGGCCTCTCCGATTCCATGAAGAAGGTGGAACCTGATTATATTGCCGAATCAGGAGAGTATGAAAACAGCAATAATGTCCTTTCTGCTGAAGAAATTCAAAAGATCGAAAAGGCTGCAGGTCCTAACATCTTAAAATAAGCTCACTTCACTTGCTGCATATTTTATATGGAATGAATCTTTTAGGGTCCTTACCAGAGCTAGTTCCATTTGCAGAGTCCAAAAGTTCTCAGAAAGGTGGCTAATTCATCAAAAAATCAGGATTATCACCCAATTCATCCGCACCCAAGTCCAGGGCGGAGTCTCTGGCTAAAAACGTGGCTTCTAAAATGGTTTGAGATCCCGCGTCACAACCAGGGTTTGGCAGGACGATTGGTTTAACAGGAACCTTGCCTCCTGCCCAACGTTTTTTACAGGATTCAAAGGCTTCCTTGACCGCAGGAACCACATTCGTAACGTACTCATCCAATTTGTGGGGACAGATTTTAAGATTTGGTTTGGTGGCCACCGCTCCTACCCCAAACGGGAGCAGCTGAGATGCCTGTGCCGTATAGAGAGCTATGGAGTGCCTTAGTCCAGGGCAACTCTTGTTAACTTCTTCCGCACTGAAGGTTGCCCCTCTTTTTTCCAAAAAGGGTTGCGCTATCTTCTTTTGTTCCAAAGTTCCATGAGCCAGTTCGTAAAGAGTTATACAGTTTTCCTCCCGCGCGGAATTCCAAAACTCAACCTCAGCCAATGTTGAATTTAAGAATTCTTCAAAAAAGACAGCAAATTCATCTTGATTCCTAAAATTCTCATAGGCACTCCGAAACGAGTCTTCCGAGTAGCCCAACGCATAGGCCGCTTTATCCAGTTTATCACCATGGTCCAAGATTCCTTTAGACACGCGGGGATCGGCTCTTTCCACGCGAGCTGAACCCTTCATTAGAGAGCATCGAAGTATTCCTAGTTTAGAAACTTCCTTTGCTTGTTCGCCTTTCAATTCTGAAGATAAACCCGGTGAATACAACACCATCCGTTCCTTCTTCACCTGCGACATATCGGTTAACACCGCCCATCGTGGTTTGACTTGTGTTGGAAAATCGCGGTCCACTCGCGTGACAGGAAGAACATCGTTGTAACTTCCCACCTCAAAGGCCTTTGTAACGACCTCCGGAAAAACCACAAATGCCGCTTTTTTTCCGCTCGGATCCAAAAGCAGTGCATCCCGAAAATCGGGACACGATCTGAAAATACCTTGAATGGCCTTTAACCCCACAGAATCAGAAAGCTCGATTGGATTTTTTTCTTCAAAAGGAATGGGTTTGCAGTTGGGAAATTGGGACTTTAGTAGGGCCACTCGTTCCGTAAAAGAAGGGCTTGAAACCACCGCATAGATAGCTTCTTACAACCATCATTCACTAAAATCAATCCAATAAACATCAGGCCATTTACAAAGTGAATTTTCCGCATCACTGATTACCTTTAAAATTTAATGGTGCTTAACTTATGGTAACATTTGACAGGCAGTCATCAAGTATTGGGACATTTGACGGGGAGATACGAGCCATCCTTAAGCCTGATGCACAGCTGAAGAAAGTGTCAAGCCTGGATAGAACTTCGGAATCCAGAGGTAATGAGTTCTAACCAGAATCAAAAAGGTAATTAGGGGCGAAGAATGAGAAATGGTGGACGCTAGGGGGTTCGAACCCCTGACCTCTGCCATGCCATGGCAGCGCTCTCCCAACTGAGCTAAGCGCCCTTAAAAGGACTGGATAGGGAACTGCTAACATTGGCCAGGGAGCCTGTCAAGATGTGCTAGGATAGGCTTCCTAAATAAGCAAATTAAAGAGGTCGAGCCTGCTTGATAAGGGGCAATTGGTTGGGATCAATGATGAATTCGATGTCGAGCCGCTTGGCGGCATCCCCATGAACTTGCGCCATTTTTACTTGGGTGAGCACCATCTGTTTGGCTAAACTTTTCACCCAATCTTGGGTTAAAACAGGTCCTGTTCCAAAAGTGGAGTTGCGCACCGTTTGAGCTTGAACAATGCTTCCATCTTGAGCCGTTTCCACGATCCACTCCTCAGGAAGCGCCCCAGGGATTTCGGGGTTTGTGACGCTCACATCCTCTCGCTGGGCTACGATGCTGATGGAAAATTTGCCTCCCTCTAGTGCCGTCAGAATGGCAACGCCGTTGGCGGTTTCATCGGTGAAAGAAGGATGAATAAGACCACCCATAAACACCTCGTGATGGTTCAATTCAAAAAAATCTCGGTTCAAATAAGCTTTTTCACCCCAAATGGAAGCATATACCGTGCGTACGGCATCCTTAAGTTCATCTTTGTCTACCAAGTCTTCTTGTAATTCTGCGATCTGTTTTGCCAAATTGGGATCATTTTTGGCCGTGAGGATCTCTATTTTCTTTTTGATACGTGTTTCTTCCAAAGGAGTCATACAGGCCGATTTTCCGGCACTTGATGACCCCTCATCCGCAACACAGATGCTTTTACTCACATAGAGCCCAGCTCCCGTAAGACCCGCCAGGTCCTCGGCGTTGGTACTTGACCTAAAACGAACACGAGTGGTAGGGGGGAAATTAGACTTAACGGCCGTCATAATGGCCGTCTCCACGGAACTGGGAAGCGGAGCTCTTCGGATCGTCTGCCTCATAAATTCCAAATTCCCTTTTCGCCTGGCCGCATTGGACAAAAGATCTATCCTAGTTTGGGCATTAAACATGGCTTTCCCTAGGTCTGAAATGGGCTTGCCAGACTTTGCCAGATCTTTACAGAGGCCTGCGCCCTCAGAACAGTTTCCAGGGGACTCTGGCTCGCACTTTTCCAAGGCTTTAGCGCATATTTTATCCGTCAGGGGTTGTGAAATGTGGGTGGAATAAAAGGCCAGCGGAGACATCATTCCCCCATCAAAAGGCTTACGCAGAGGTGCCGTCTCGGGATTGGCACGAAGGGCAGAATCAAGAAACGCAAAATTTGTGGCTTTTGCACCATACTTTGCCATATCATCTTTGGTGATCCCGTCTGCTTTTATGGACCTTAAGGCGGTTACGTTTAAGTCAAACCGCAAGGGAGGAAGGTTTGGCTTGCGAGAGGCAAAATAGGTTTCGGCTAGTTGATTAAGCGCTTGCTCTCCTCCCAATTCATCCGCACCTTTGATGCTCACTTCGCCATTGGCTTTTGTCTCGTATTCTACCAGCTTTCCTAAGTATTTTTTCACTTCCGGACGCTCCAGAACACCAGGTAAAAACGCATTGGGAATGTTCTGATTGATGGATCTAAAAATGACATGGCTATGGGGGGGTTGAGGAATATTGGAAAGGATCCCAGAGGTGGGTGCCAGGTCCAGGGGAAGTTCATCCAAAATTAAAATGTCTTTTGAGGTGTAGTTGGAATCTTCCATATCCTGAGGAGTTACCTTACGCAGGAATCCGTATGATTTAGCGATATGATAAGACCTGGGAGTAAGACCCTGATTTATAAAAGTATTTAACAAACTAGAAGCAATTTTCTTCTCAGCCAAAGGACGCTTATTCTTGACAAAATCTGTGGCTTTATCAAACAAAAAAGCCACTCTACCTTCCGCAAAAGGAGCCGCTTCCTTAATTTTGTTTACGATGGTCTCTATGTCGTTAAAATCAATACTAAAGTACAATGTAACACCCAATGTTCCTGGAACTCGACCAAAATCTTCAAGAGCTTTATCGGGAGCCCAATAAATGGCGCCCCCTAAAATCTTACGTTGTGGACCAGGTCTTAAAAAGGTTTCATACGTTTCATTGGTCACTCCGGACATGATGGGAACATGTTCTTTAAAAAACTGTAGGTGAAAATTGAAGGCGGTGGTGTTTTGAAAAAAGATCTTGGGTTCGGCCTCAGAAAAGAAAAAAGAGTATTTAACATGGTTCAAACCCACATCGTCCGTAAACTGGAGGGAAGAGTAATCACCAACCGTTTTGAGCTGATTTAAAAAGGGAACACTGGCGGGAGGGGGAGTGCTTGTATCTGTTGGTTTGCTAACCGTGTTTTCCTTTTTAAACAAAAAACAACCACTAAACAAGGACACAATGGGAACCATCAAACTCAATCTAACCAAACCTGATCGCATATTTAACTCCATTTTAAATGCTACTGAGGAAGTGTACCAATTTTATTATTTGCCTGTGAGAGGGCTTCATCGTGTGATTTAATGACCTTCTGAAGGGCTTCATAATTTCGATGAGCCACAATCAAATTCGTCATATTTTTGACAGGATTAACGTTACTTGACTCTATATAACCTTGCTGAATATTGCTTATTGAAGAAGTCATTTCATCCCTATTTCCGTCATAAATAAACAAGTTTGACCCAATTTTTTGAAGGTTTTTAGGATTCTGAAAATCCACGGTCTTAATTTGGTCTACAAAGCGCCCTTGAACAAAGATTTCTCCACGTTGATTCACCTCCAAAGAACCTTCTTTTAGTCCAGTAATCGGTCCTCGTAACCCCTGCACCACCGCTCCATTTTTAGTAAGCAAAGTCCCGTTGTTACCCAAAATAAAACTACCATCTCTAGTAAATCTCTCTCCAAATGGCGTTTCCACCACAAAAAATCCACTTTTTTCTAATGCAAAATCCAGTGGGTTCTGAGTGGATTTCAAACTACCAACCGTGAAATCGGTCCCAATATCACTAATTCCCACATATTCCATTTCATTGCCCCTAAGCGGGTGCATTTCAGACATGTCTGTTTTGAAGTGAGCCGGAGGGACAGGCGATGGGTAATTTGGCCAGGGATTAGCCAACAGTTTTTTGAACGTTACTGTATCTTCTTTGTAGCCAGTTGTGTTGGCATTTGCAATATTATTGGAAAGAATATCAATCACTCTTTCCTGAGCCACGGTTCCAGAGAGTGGTGCGTAAATATTTTTTAGCATGTTTCTCTCTATTTAAATTGTGTCACTCTAATATAATACATGAGTGCCCCACTTCAAGGAGAGTGTCAAGTTACCAGGAACCCAAATTGTGCCCACGTTGATGTAATTATTTTTCCGAATTATTCAGCGTATTAACAATAATTACGATGAGGCATTTTTTGCAGGTACTTGAATACAGATTGGGAAAAATTGTTGTATTGGAGCTTCATGAAAGAGTGGATGAGTTCAATGCAAAAGTTCTATCTGAGGAACTCAAAACGATTTTAAACACTGGACGCAAAAAAATCATCATCGAACTATCAAAATGCACTTATCTTTCTGCTAGTTGCCTTGCCACACTTTGGAAACGACAAAGAGAAGCTCGAAGAGAGGGTGGAGATTTGGTGCTTGTGGCCGCATCCGGAAAAGTATTGGAAACCATACACAGTGTTAACTTAGACCGAGTGATTCGAAGGTATTACACCCTTCCTGAAGCCAGTTTGGGCCTGCAGGAAGAGCAGTTGGAAAAACAATCTCAGAAAAGTAAAGAGGCAGATTCGGAACCATCGGGAGAAAAGAACTCCGTTGTTTTGTTCATCAAAAAAGTGATTCGACAAATCCTTGAGAAAATGGGCTTGTTTCTATTTTTCCTTTGGCTACCACCACACTTTGTTACTCAAGGCTATGCCACTGACTTCGATTCCCCTACTTACACCAAACCTTATTCCCTAGACGAAGTGCTTAATTTAGCTAAACAGGTTAGCCCCCAAATCAGACTATCAAGGTTAAAAATGGAAGAACGTCACTTAGATGTGGTGGCCGCAAAGAGTTATCTCTTTCCTAGAATTATGGGCACTACAGGTTATCTTTATCAAAGCAACCCTTCCCTCGTTAATGAAATCATCAACAGAGAGTTAACCAATGCCTACACCGTGGACACAGACGCTCCTGATGCATTGCGCACCAGAACCAAAAGTCAGTTACAAAACAACTTGGCCGTGATGGGCCTAGGATTTTCCCAGCTTGTTTACTCTGGGGGGCTATTTTCCTCCATTGTAAAATTAAAGGAAAGCCAAATCATGGAAGCAGATGCGGTGGTCTCCATCGAAACTATGAATATCGAAGAGCAAGTGCGAACCCTTTATGTAAATTTGTTACTTTTGAAAGAAAAAATCACTTTATTGGAAGCCAAACAGGCCGCCATACAAAACAGACTTAAATCAGCACAAAAAGCCAGATCTGCCAAAGTGATCAGTGAAAGCCAGCTGGCCGAAATTGAAATATCTGATTTAAAGAATCATCAAGAGCTACTGGGAGCTATACAGGAGGAATCCAGCATCCGAGGGTTGCTCAACATTATGATCGGCCACCCTACCCAAGCTCCCATCAACTTGACCCAAATTGTAAACCCTGATTCCAATGTGAATATACAAAGTGTGGAAGACTACTTCGCATCTGCCGTACAAAAATATCCGGAAATCAAACGCTCTCAAAGTCTCATGGATTCTGCTTCCGCTCAGTCTCAGATGGTAGCTGCCCAAAAGGCTTGGTCGCCGCAAGTGGTGGTTTTTGGGTCGGGCGAGTGGGTGCAGGGGCTAGGCAATAAAGCCAAAGACGGCTTTTCTTGGAGCCTGGGAACGGCACTGGTCATGACCTTATACGATGGTCCAAAATCAGCAGCAGAGGTGGAAAAGTCGGTGTCTATGGCCCAGCAAGCTAGAATTGTTTATGAAGAGGCGGAGAGAAAACTCAAAATTGAAATTGCAGACACCGTGTCCCATCTAAAACTAGCTTACTTAGCTAAACAAACCGCAAATCGCGCCCTTGGTTTGGCGGCAGATCGAAAGTTACAAGCACAATCGGCTGTGAAAGAAGGCCAACTTCCTGAGTTTAGGTTGGCGGAAGCACAAACGGCGGAGATCGAGGCCAAAATCAATATTATCGCCGCTGACGCACAGATCCTAAAACAGCTCAGCAAACTCAAAATGTTGGTCGGAAAGCCATGAAATTTCATACATTTTTGATATTTCTCTTAATGACCAACCTTTATGGATGCATTTTCGTTCCCATTCATGATGAAGTCAGGGAAGTGAGTCAGCCCCCTAAAGTTGAAATATATGAAATCAAACCCATCATCAAAAATTCGGTCACTCCCTACATCGGAATTGCCGAAGCCAAAAACAGAGCAGGTTTACATTTTTTGGTCTCTGGTAAAGTAACACAATGTTATATTAAAGAAGGGTCAAAGGTGAAGGCAAATCAGAAACTTTGCTCCTTAGACACCACCGCGGTAGACCTGGAACTCAACAGAACGAAACAATCTGTGGAATCCGCTAAAGCCGCCCTAGATTCCAACCTCGTGGAGAAGCAAAAGGCCCTTTTTGAAAGCGGGGTGATTGGTCAAGCCGAATACGAACAAGTGCGACTTCAACATGAAGTGGCTAAAGCGAATTTAAACGACGCCCAAACTTTATATGAAATGGCCAGTAAAAAGAAACAAGAGCACGAACTCATATCTCCATGGGAAGGAACCGTTGTTAAACTGTTTGCAAAGCCCGGCAATCCAATCAGTCCAGATATACCAGCCATGATCATAATGGACTCTGGACTCATCAGGATAAAAACAGAAATCCATGCAAGTTACTTTGAAAAAGTTCAAAAGGGTACCCTTACGGATATATTACAAGTATCCAGCGAACTCCTCGATCCACCTGCCCGATGGGTGGTTACGGAGAAATCGACGCACATCGAACCCGCCCACCAGACATTTGAAATTGTGATGGGTCCGACGGAGTCACCTGTTTTAAAAAGTCTCGTTCCCGGAGTCATGGTACTAGGAAAAATAGAGATGAAATCAGAAACACCCAAACTATTGTTACCCATAGAATGTTTTAAAGAGTGGGAAAAAGACAAGGGAGGCACCATTTACTCCGTTGGCCCCGACAATCGACTTCAAGCCATAAAAGTGAAAACAGGAGCATTAGTGGATAGCTGGATTGAACTTAAAGAAAAACAATATAGCGGAATGAAGGTGGTGAGGCAGGTGCGTCCAGGCATGGAAGAAGGAGATCTCATTTCTCCATTGCTTTCTTCTCCGGAACCGGAATCATCGAGAGATCGCTACTAATCCAGTACTTATGGGTTTGAACTCAAAATTTGGGTTGACATACCCACCTCTTTTTAGTTAATCCTATTCGTTCTAGTAACCCGCTTGTTAAGTCTAAGAAGGATTAACCCATGGAAAATGCAGCCGTTGATATCACCATTCTAGGAGGTGGTCCAACTGGACTTTTTGCCGCCTTTTACGCTGGATTAAGAGACGCCAGTTGTCGCATCATCGATAGTTTGCCAAGCCTTGGAGGCAGACTAACCGCGGTCTATCCGGAAAAATACATCTACGATGTTGCTGGCTTCCCTAAGATTTTAGCGGGTGATTTGGTGGCAAACCTGATTCAACAAATCGAACCCTATCAGACATCCATTCAACTCTCCCAAATGGCTCAGGGGCTCACAAAGCGGGAGAATGGATTATGGGAAATCCAAACCCAGACTCAGTCTTACCTAACACGTACCCTAATCATAGCGGGCGGGGTAGGCCAATATTCCCCCAAGTGGCACTCGGCACCGGGTGCCAGTGCGTTTTACGAAAAAGGCATTTATTACGGAGTGATGAAGAAAACGGATTATGCCGGAAAAAACATCTTAGTTTTAGGAGGGGGTGACTCTGCCCTGGACTGGGCAAATGAATTTGTTGCCTTGGGATGTAAAGTGACTCTTGCACACCGCACGGATGCTTTTAGAGCTCATGCAGATAGTTTAAACAAATTTAAGGCCACACATTCAACTATTCTTACAAACGTAGAAGTAAAAGAATTTAAGGGAGACAACTGTCTTACATCTGTAATACTACACAACGAAGCAACTGACACAACCACTGAGTTAAAGGTTGACTGTTGTTTTGTGTTTTTTGGTTTTAATTCCTCACTTGGAAAGCTCAAAGAATTTGGATTGGATTTAGAAGGAAATCGAATTAAGGTGAATTCTAAAATGGAAACCAATCTACCTGGTGTTTTTGCAGCCGGTGATATCACCCATTATCCAGGTAAACTAGATCTCATCGTCACAGGATTTAGTGAAGCCGCTATTGCCGCTAACATGGCTAAAAACTTCATTAATCCCAAGGAAAAAATTCAGCCTATGCACTCCACCACAATTGCCGAAATCAAAGAAAAAAAGAAGCAAAGAAGTTGAGATAGTATTAGTTTATAACTTTCAAATTCGAATCACATAACTTGGTCTGGTCTGTGTGTAAAACGCGTCGGAAACAGGAATGTCATGGGAGACAAATCCAAAAATCTTGACATTTTTGGGGCATGTGCTGAGCCATTGATACACCGTGGGCCATTTTTGGGTCTGTTCTTTTTGCGACCCCAACCAAAATCCCACCCAAGGAGCATCTGTTTTTAGAAAAGTCATTAATTCAGATTTCGATTCACAAACCCAAATCAAGTCCACACCGATTTCTATAGCCATTTCCGTTAAAAACTGAATTTGGGCCGAACTAAAACAAGAAACGTTCAGAGTCATTCCAGTAATTCCCTTGTTTTTAGCGTTGATTAAATCGATTGGGGAGTTTTCGGGATCGCAAAGAATGTAACTCACTATGCTTTTATCTATGGACGACATTAAACTCAGATACTCTGAAATGAGGGACACCCCCACATCTTCCAGATGAATCTTACTAAAGCTAATTCCTCCTAAAAATTGATTCTCTTTAAATGCTTGCTGTAGATTAGTAACCGGCAAAAAAAAGGTTTCACTGGGCTTTAAAGATTGGAGCAGGAGACTAAGGGGAGTCTTCGCAACGAAGCGATCTCTAGGGTTGTCTTCAAAAAAATACCCCACAAGCTCTGCGATTTCAGCTTCATATTTCTGCTTCTGTGTAGCTTGCATCATTTCCGTTTTCCCAGCTAAAATAAGACGTCAGGCTGAAATCGGCAAAAGGACGTGTTCAGGATACATTCGTTTGTAAAATTGGAGGAGCGGATCGGAGTCCAGTTTTGGATTTAAACCCAAAAACCGGTTTATCTCTTTAGCTAACGTCACTGGCGACTCCACACACAAAATGTGGCCACACCCTTCCACATAAAAAGCTTGAGTGGACTCTGAAATATCGGAAATCACTTGTGGCGAAGAGTAGGGTAAAAGTCCATCATTTTTACCCCACAAAAGTAAAGTAGGCGCTTTCAACTTTAAGGGAAACTCGTCTAGAAAATCTCCTTTTACCACCGAACGCAAAAACCGCTTCACTTCAGGCCCTGAAAGAATCTGGAAGAGTGTTTTTTTAGTGCCTTGCTTCACCACAAATTCTGCAAATCCACTTAATAGACCCAAATTAAATTTCGGGTACTGACTCATCAAAAGTGGCATCGTCGCTTCCATCGTTTTGAGATCGATGGTTTCAAAGATGGTTTTTATTTGCTCCGTGTTACGATTGATTCCAGCGGGATTTAGAAGCACCAGCTTACCCACTCGATTGGGATAGACTTGACCCAAACGAGCTGAAATCCACCCCCCTAAACTCAGTCCACAAAAATGAGCCTGAGAAATTTGCAGAGAATCCATTAAAAAAAGTAGGGAATCCACGTGTTCGGATAAAGTTACATTTTTACTCTTGCTTACTGACATTTCATTAAAATCATATAAGTCGGGAATGATCAGACGAACATAGTTTTTAAAAAGCGCTGCTTGTAGAAGCCAAGAAAAGGAGTTGCTCCCTATCCCGTGGACCAAGATCAACGGAACACCAGCAGCTGCGGGATTACTATCGAGAAAATGAAACCGACCAAAGGGAGAATCAATAAAACGACTTTCAAAACCCTGTCGTTTATGGAAAGTGAGCATAAAATTGGGCATTTTTAACGCTTTTGCCATATCTAAAGAAAGCACCATGGTTACTTTAGCCTTTTTTTAAAAACACAAAGTAGATGGTAACTCAGGTTAAGGTAATTTGGCAATATCTTCCAATAACTTCGTTTCCAGCACGTCAGCCATCTTTCGAAGTTGGCCCGCGTCAGGGCCTTCCAAGGTGATTCTGGCCAGACTTTCTGTGCCACTATACCTAGTGAGTAACCTTCCCTGGCTGCCCAAGGTATTCTCCGTGGCACATTTTGTTTCCCAAAATGAGGGGAGAGATTCTAATTTTGGTTTTTTTGTCACTTTAACATTGCGTGTGATCTGGGGAAAGTGTTGCATGACGCCTGCCAAAATGGACAGTTTTTGTTGACTTTTACACATCACTTCCATTACTTTAAGTGCTGCTAAAATAGAATCCCCAGTGGTGTTACTATCTAAGAAAACAATGTGCCCTGATTGCTCTCCTCCCAAAATGAGCTGACGTTTTCGCATTTCTTCTACCACGAATCTGTCACCCACTTGAGTTCTAATGGTTTCGATTCCGTGTTTCTTTAGACAAGCTTCTAAACCCATGTTGCTCATGACCGTCACCACCACCTGCTGATTTGCCAACAAGTTGCTTTTATTCAGCTCCAATGCACATAAAGCAATGATTTGATCACCATCCACCACCCCACCACGTTCATCTACCAGTATCAATCTGTCGGCATCGCCATCCAGAGCAATCCCAATATCAGCTCGGTACCTTAACACCTCGTCTTGAAGCTTTTCCGGATGAAGCGCTCCCGACTCAAAATTGATATTAAAACCATTGGGTTCATCATTGATGCAAAACACCTCAGCCCCCAATTCCCGAAATACCTTTGGACCCACCCGATACCCAGCTCCGTTGGCACAATCCATTACAATTCTCATGCCGTCTAACTGTAAATGCTTTGGAAATCTTTCCTTCAAAAAAACGGCATATTGACCAATGGCGTCATCAATGCGTCTCGCGCGACCCACATCAATGGGATTCACCAAATACTGAGACAAGCTCTCATCATCAATTAGGGCCTCAATTTTCGATTCGATTTCATCGGGAAATTTAAAGCCATTTTTATCAAAAAATTTTATGCCGTTGTCGTAGAATGGATTATGAGAGGCACTAATCACCACTCCCGACGTGGCCCTCATCCCACGGGTGAGATAGGCAATCCCTGGGGTGGGGAGCGGGCCCACAAATAAAACGTCTACCCCAACTGAACAAAGACCAGCCGCTAGGGCATTTTCCAACATATATCCACTCACACGAGTGTCTTTACCAATCAACACTTTCGCTTTTTCGGGAAACATAGATTTTAAAACAGCACCAAAAGCCTGACCAATTTTTGTAACCTGCTGAACCGACATAATCCCTTGATTTGCTTCTCCGCGTATTCCATCGGTGCCAAAGTACTTTCCCATTTAAAATTGAACTCCCGTCTAAGGTGATACCACTACATTAACTTTTTCAGGCGAAATCTGTATGACATTTACCTGCTGGGGTGCAGAAACCTGAATTTCTATTTTGTCTTGAAATCCCTCAGGAACCCCATTCAAATCCACAATCGCTTTTATGGAACTCAAATTGACTTTCTCAGCTACGGTTTTGGAGGCTTGGATTCTCACTTCCACGGAATCGGATTCAATTCGATAGCTCAAATTTCTTGGTGCAATGACTTCGATGGGCACTGCTTTAAACACCCTAATCACTTTACTAGGTCCTACAATCACTTCGATGTTTATTTTCTCATGAGCCACGGTAACAGACTGATCCTCAGAAAGCACAACACTAGACAAAGTGCTATAATTCTTGTCAATATCCTGAATATTAATAACGCTTGTTTGCAGATATTCTAGTTTATTTAATACCCTTTTAGGACCCGTAATCTCCACCATTTCCGGAGAAACACTCACGCGATCAATTCCAAGCCCCTCTTTGGGAAGTCCCTGTAACACGGCACGGATAGGAACTTTTTTCTTAGAAATGGAATCAAGATCCAGCTCCATCCAAGGCTCGTGAATGGTTAGGCTGTACCGCTTATCCAGATTTGGAAAGTTCTCTCGGGAAAGTCGAATTCTGATTTTGCCTGACTGCTCCCGTGCCACATCCACCTCTCCCATCAAAGCTTCCTCAGCGGGAAGAGAAGACAAGATAGAATCAGGCATTCGAATGGTTACCTCCACCACTCGATCGGTGGAGCCCACCACAAGAACTTCGGGAGCGGTAATGATTTTGATTTTTGCAAGCCGAGTGTACTCTCTCACCTGTTGGGTCCGGACGATGTAAAAAAGTACGAACGCTAGAAATAAGCTCGCTAACTGCAGCCAGATCTTTTGAAAATTAAATCGATACCGCTGTTTCGAAGCTGAACTTCCCATTTTATTTTGGACCTCTGCTTTGATTTGGTCTGGAGGGAGTTGCCCCAATTGGAGTGTCTAGTTCTGGGGGCTGATCCGGCGGCGCGGGCGGATCGAATTTATCCTCAGGCTTAAGCTGGGATAAGGCCACAGCGGCTTGGTTTAATAGAGTACCTGTTGATTGATGCGAATCAGAGTGATGTTCTAAAGAAGAGGCTTCCGATTTTAAATAATCCTCATTTGAATCCAATGCGGTTCGAGAATCCAGAGTTTCATCCTGAGATTCAAAAGAATCAACCAAGTCACTCACTCTTTCTCCTCCAGAAGATTTATCACTAGAGCCCAAAACTGGTAAATGGGAAATGACCATGCCTTGAGTTGAAACCGTCTTTAAATTTTCCCTACTTTGCTTGGAAAAGCGCAATAATACATCCTTAATCTTCACACCACCAGATGAGGAATTTGTACCTAATTTAGACCATGTTCCAATGTTACTTTTTGAAGATTTTTGCCCTCCTAGTCCAAATATGATGCGATGCCATCGACTTCCTTTTGGTTGCGAGTTGGTGTGTTTCAACTTCAATAATCCAACCAAGGTTTTTCTTGCTGCATCAGAGCTTGACTGCCTAAAAAGTTGGCCTTCCACCGCTATGGAAAGAGAACCCGTTTCTTCACTGACCACCAAAACTACAGCGTCTGTTTCCTCCGTTATTCCCACGGAAGCGCTATGTCTAGTGCCCAGTTTTTTATTGAAAACGGCATTTTTAGAGAGTGGCAATTGGGCAGAGGCACAATGAATTCTGGATTTTTTGATAATGATGGCGCCATCATGAAGGGGAGAAAATCCCTGAAAAATGCTTGAGATCAGTTGTTCCGTTGGCACCGCATCCAACAAAACAGAATGATCATGAAGTCTATCTAAATTGATAGATCTTTCAAACACCACGATGGCACCTGAGCGATCTTGTGCCAAGGTTTTACAAGCGTTCACCACTTCATCCAAGACGTTCATCCCAATTTCGGATTCAAAAGAAAAAAATGGTTTTTTACCTAATCGAGTCAACAGAAGTCTTAAATCATCCTGAAAAAGCACTATGACAACCACGATGAAGGAACCATAAAACTTATTGATAATCCAAGAAATGGTCTCAAGTTCTAAAAGTGTCACAAAGATATAGATTACAAATAAAACAAACATGCCCACGAGCACTTGCGCCGCACGGGTTCCTTTAAGCATGGACAAAATTTGGTAAAGTACAAAAGCGACGAGCAACACATCAAGCGAGGTTCTCCAAGTGATAAAGCTGGAAAATTCGCCAAATGTCACGGTCTACCCCATCTCGTTCGAAGAATGCCAATTAATTGCGGAAGAGACGCAAACCCATCCACCAAGTTCCTCAGATTTTGTCTACCACGACCCCTTTGGGCACCTTAAATTCAAAGGAATCAGCCGACTGGGACTGTACTTTAAATTCGGAGAAAGAAAGTTTTGTTCTATTACCATTATCAAAGTGAATACGCATTTCGGAAACATTTCCCATCGACCGACTGATCTGCAAAAAGACCGCCAGTTGACCTTGAGTGCCTGGGTGGCCGCCCTTTGGTTTCAGTTTTAAAAAAATTCCGGTCTCTTTTCCACCATCTGGAAGACCTGGCTCCAAAGCATCCCCAGACTCCCAACTTTCCACCTGGTACTTTTCTTGCAAAGTGGCCAAATTAAATAACACATTCAGAAAATCCAACTGCGCTTTATCAGAGGGAATTTGTTGAGCGTGTTTCCGGCTTTCCACATATTTCCAAAGATCTTGTCCATTGCTGACATAGAGTTCTTTCTTGGGTTTTACCGTCTCCCAGCGAAAACTCTTTGGACTTTTAAACTGTAATACCCCTTCCGATGATTTGGTTTGCTTTGTTCGGGCACTATAAGTTTCTTGCATAAATTCCGATTTGAATTCCTTAAGGCTGGCGGATTTGGACTGAATGGAGCTAATCTCTTCGGGTTTAAGGGTTCCTGCAAAAGCGATGGATACGAGCGGTAAAAAAAACAAAAAGGATGAGAGGGCCAAGCCCATCCAAACTGGACACCGCTTTGCCACGAACTGGTTGAACACCATACCAAAACCCCACTCGCCAAAAAAATAACCAATTTAAAATTAGCACTAAATGGAGGGAGGTTACTTCAAAGTCCGATTTTTTTCAAGTCTGAGGTGCTTGAACGGGTGAATGCACGCCAAAAGGCCCTCGGTAGGTGACGGGCAAAAACATTCCTTTTCCGTTCAAAAAAGGGGCCACCGCCAATCCCACAAGAAGCACCAGACTGGGCCAAGGGGAGGAAATTCCATTTAAAAGCACCCAAGTAAGTCCCGTAAATATGCTACCCAGACTCCAAAACCGAGAGGCTGAAATGCTCGAAAAAGATCTTACCGGTTGCAGATGTAAATAGCTTCGCATGGTCAAAAAAAGAATTCCAAAAAGCACGGATAGCATCAAAACAGATTGGAATGAAAAAGCCATTTCTCCTCGGCTAAATCCAGGGTGGTTGTAAAAAATCCCGTGCATGGAACTTCTTTCTGGTAAAGGATATGTTAAGTTAAAAAAAGACAGCTCTCCTAAAATGGAAAGGGGAAATGAAAGCACTCCTGCAATTAAAGAGGTTAATGAAAATAAATACTTTGTGGAAACCCCCAAGCTATAAGACTTTCTACACAAGGAAAAAAACAATCCCATCCCAAAAAGCGCTAGAAAAGAACCCCCATCAAGCATAAACTGCTTATCTGTGTAAAATTGAATTAGATTTGTGCTGAAATCTGGCCCGTGAATCATCACATCCCATGGTCGCAACAATAACAGCAGGATAGTCAACATAGATACCAAAAACGTCCACTTTTCCCTTTTTTCCAACTCCTGATAATCTAAAAAAGCCGACCAAAATCGCGTAAATACAGGTAAAGACGCCAAGGTTGCCAAGGACACTTCATATCTTACTCCATGGCTAACACAATAAAACCAAATCACTAAACAGAGGTACAAGAGCAATGAGTATAGGAGCACAAGCCCCCACCCTCTCCTTGATAACCCTCGCTCTTTTACCCAGGCTTGAAGCCCAAAAATGGAGGCGCTTCCCGCCGCCCCAAACAAAAACACGGTAACCATAGAAAATGCCGAACTTTTTTCTTGCAATTCGGGCAAATGTAAGGCATTAAAAACCGAAGTGGTTGCGATCACCCAAAGCAATAGGTAGATTTTATCTAATAATATTGGCATTTTACAAAAAGCTCCCTCTTTATGCTTGAACTTTTAGCAAAATCCCAAAAGGCTGTCAATCTTTTTCTTAAATGTTAAGTCTTATTTAGCGCTCATAACCCCAGTCCTTTATGGCTTCACGCAAAGCCTGACCCGCACCATCAAACTGAAGGGATTGAGTTAGCCCCTCCGGAAAAGCCTCCCGAACACCCCACTCCGAAAAAACATCACCTTTTTGAGCAGGAGACTGGGAGCGTGAGATCGTCTCTAAAAGCGAAGATTTGAGATAGGGTTGCTCCAGACATGGTAAAGTTACAGATCCTTTAAAAACGACTTCAGACTCCACCAACCACCCCGCGGCACATCCCCAAAATCTATCTTGTTTAGTAGAAATATTCTCAATTCTTTGAAGAATATTCACATTCCATTTTAAAAATTCTCCCTCCTCCATCTTGCCTTCTATCCAAACTTCAGCTCCTTCTTGCCGTACTTTAACTGTGTCTGGCTTAAATAACTCTACTGGCGAATTATCATTAAGCGTTATCCTCCAGTCTAAAATCTGCGATTTTATGGCTTCCATATAAAGAAATCTGTCGGAAGGAAACACTTGATTAAAGAGCTCCCTGGAACGCACCAAATCCAAAGCCGCCAAATTCGGAACGATGGTTTCCTGCATGGTAGGAATATCAACTACACTGAACTGCTCCGGCTCATACCAACCAAACCTTTGAGCATATGGCGATTTATACCAGAAGAGTTTAGCGCTACGTTTTGAAAATTGTCTGACATACTTCACATACTGGAATCGATTCACAAGAGAAGGAAAAATCACTCCTGCATGGCTAGACCCCTCCGAATAAACCCAGTTTCTTTTAGGATTAGCTACAAACTCTTCCAAGGAAACTTGGTTCCCTTTATTCTGACGTTCCAAAAAGGAAGACAGGTCTACTACAGGGAACCGATCTGACACCAACTCAGGATCCGAGTTAACCCCAAACCAGCTTAAAAGCGTCGGATAAAGATCCAAATGAGCGGTTAGCCCATTGACTTCCGTCACCTCTTGCGAAGCCGACCTGGCAGACTTCCAAAGAAACGGCACACGTATCTCCTGGTCACTAAGTGTGTACCCCTTATCTCGCGTAGCAGCATTCAAATCATTAGGTAAATCCTGATAAATTCCAAAATTCTCTGGCTCCAGCTGGGCGCCGTGGTCGGCAGTTAATGCCAAATCAATCTGATCCAGCAAGTTCATCTGCTCCAAACCGTCGATTAATGTTTTAAACTCTTGATCAAAATTTTTAGCTAGCTGCCGGTAAAAATTCTGTTCCCTTTTTAATCCAAAAGGATACTTAATCAAATTGTAAAATAAAGATAGGTCTAGTTCCGGTCTAAATGGTCCATGCATCGTGTGATAATGCAAGTATAAAAAAAAGGGTGTATGTGAATTATCTGCCACCCATTTTAGGGCATTTTCCGTAACATGGCGGGACTCATATTGCGGTGCCTCTAATATAGTAACATCCCTAAATCCCACATCTATCCCACCCTCCATAGCCTCCGTTAATAAGCTTAGGTTTCCAATGGCTCCAACATTGATACCCTTCTGCGCAAGCAAAGAAGGAAAAGGTTTCCAGTTTCTATTATAAAAAGAGCGTTTTATTTCTGCCGGAGCTCCGTAGGAAAAAGCAACGGGTCCAAGCTCCCTAGGCAGTCTAGAATACATGGTAGATACGATGCTTGGCACCGTCATGTTACCTTGAGAACGGTGCTGTTTGAAATCAATGCCCCCTTTAGAAAAATGTCTCCAAACATTTTCCATTAATTTTTTATCGTGACTCACCTGATAGTTTAAACTATCCACCACCACAAATATAAGTCCTCTTCTTTTCTGTGGACTGGAAATCACTTTCTCCTGCTTCATATTTCCAATAAAGTAAACACAATCATCATTGGAAACATCCATCTCTTCGGAACCTTTTTTAGTTACCTTTTTTACCCAGTTTGCTGGATACTCGGGTTCAACCGTCAAAATAGCGGTTTGAGGCAACTTAATTCCAGAAATCACAAATCCGTCCAGTTTGGAAGCAAATCCTGCCAATCCAGCGGGTACAAATCTTTCGTAAAAGAGCTGCCTCCACTTCGGGACAACTGGATGATTTAAGACTTTCCCTTGAGAGCCCTCCCACACTATATTTTGAGATAGAGCATCTTTGATCACCAACTTGCAAAGAATAGACTCAGACTTAGTAGAAGGAAACAGCGCAAAGTTTCCTTTCCATTTTTTGATGTTTTCCCGTATTGAGCCATCATCAGGATCACTCAACTCCACTTTCATATGTACATTTTCACTAATCAGTTTTCCATGAATCTGCTGAACCTGCCTAGGATAAAGCCCTAATCCCAAAAAATAAGTGTCTTTGAGTTCGGAAGGGTGGTTTGACTTATGAAGCTGAAAGCCATTTGGGAGCGGAAGTTCTTTCCAAATCGTTCGATTTACGGATTTTCCTTCCGAGGTAAACAAAGAGGTGGAGTTCGCTTGGTTTAAATCATACACAGAAAACTTGGGTTGTCCCAGAGAAGCATAGGGAACTTCCGAATTTGGAACCTTTGTCAAAACGGGAAACACCCCTCTTAATAGGATAAATAATCCAATGGGCAAACAAACAAAGGTAATTGACATCAAAATTTTAAAGCCAATCACCGCACCACTCCATGCTCCTGAACCTCGAGTGAACAGCCACGTGCAAAATCGACGCAGCCAAATCGGTCCAAACCCCACCGGAAATCGCTCTGCCCGAAGGGAAAAAAGAATCACCTCTCGTTCTACCGCTGATTTAAATTCAACTTCCTGTTGACGCAATACCAACTCAAACCATCGGTTCCAAAACCCCCAAGTTTTTGCCCAGATCATCCAATGAAACACCCATTTTTGGAAAAGTATATTTGAGGAAAGTTTTGATGTTTTCATTTTATTTCTTAGGGGTTTATTGCTCATTTTTACCCAGGTCTATGGTTGTTTAAAAATGCGGGACATTCAAATCAAACAATGCCAGTCGCTCATCACCAAGGGAACGAAGATACATTCCCTTACAACTTAAATACATCAAAAAATCATTTAAGTGCTTCATATTTCCATTTTCAGCAATGGAACCAGTATCAAAAAGATCCATCTGTGTCTCCACACCGAAACGATCGGAGAAATAAAACGAAGATCCCATGGAATTGGTGCGCACAATCCATTTACCGGAAGCGGTATTCCAAGCCCTTTCCTTGGAATTGTAAACAATAGGGGCAAACAATCTAGATAAGTAAAATTCTTTAAAGTGAAAATGATCAAGACTCAGTAACTCCATAATTCCCGGATAGGGCGTCCTAGGATAGCCTTCTGGTGAGATGGAGCCTGGGGTAAACCAAATGCCACTTTCCTGATAGTATCCGTTTCGATTATATTTTTCCATAGATTCACAGGCACTTACCGCCTGAGAGTGGGTAATGGAAGTCCATCGATTCAAATCAAATTTTTCTTTGGTGGCCTTAGGCGACTCCAGATTTAAAACATCTTGGCCTTCAAAATGGTCAGGCATATAGGAAATAGACAATAAACTTAAAATCGAAGGAGCAAAATCCTTGGCATAAACCACGGACGGGGCTTTTCCGGGACTCAAGAGAGACTGGGGAGCTCCTTTTTCAAATTTCCAGATGGCGATGGCGGATTGGGGAGCATGAATTCCCCCAACTCCATCCCCATGGCCCATACCTAAAGTGCCATCAAATAAATTTTCACCATGGTCCCCCAAAACCACCACCACGGCATTTTCCAAATACCCCTTGGATTTTAGCGTGGTCATCATTTTTTGAATTTGAAAATCAATGGATCCTAAGGAATTGTCATACAAATGTATTACATTTTTTTTCAGATTACGAAAAGCATCGGAATCTGTTTTTAGTGATTTTTGAACCGGATTTTGCTTAAAAATAGGAGCGGCGTTTGATTCCAGTGATGTCCAAAACGGACCCGGGGTGGCATATGGAAAATGGGCAGCAGAAAAAAATAATACACTCGCCTGAGGTTCATCTGTAAGATTTTTTCCAAACCAATAACTTAAAAACCCAGGATCGACCAAGTCAGGGTTTTCCAAATACCCCTTCCATAGGTAGGCCAATCTCGGGTAAAAAAAGAAACTTTGAAAAAGCGGCGTAGCTGAAAATAAAGAATTTTCAATCAGGGTTTGCATATTAGAATTGGGTGTCTGCATTTTTACGGAATCGTCGATTAATCTAGGGAAGACATCACCTGCGAAATCCGATATGATTTGCACCGAATATCTGTTTTTCTTTAGCAAATCAATTAAAGTAGGCCTGTAATTTTGTCTAATCTGTTCAGAAGGAAACATATGTCTAATGCCATGGGTTAAGACTTCTCTCCCCGAAAGAATTTCAGCCCAGCTGGAAAATGTTCTGGGAACTCCCATCAGAAAAGGGGCTTGAAGGAGCGACTTGGGAATCATCTCGGAAAGATAGGGCAAACTTTGATGGGGAGTAAGTAATCTATCCGCGCGTAAACTGTCTATAGCAAAAACAAAAAGATGAGGGTGCTGCTGAACCTTTTCTACCTGTTTTGGGCCAAACCAATTGTAAGACATTGTTGACATAAGCAACAGCGTATTCAATCCAAAACAAACGGAAAAATGAAAGGATTCCTGCCACGGAAATCCACCTAAAAACAACCGTTCTCTAGAGAGAGAACCTAGGGAGGGAACTCTAGCAAACAACCTTTTCCTTCGAATTTTCATCCTGGAAAAGGATACTTTATGCACACCGTAAAATGAAAAAATCGAAAGTGTAACAAATACAAAAAACGGTAAAAAATTTACAAATGAATGCAGTTGATGTCGGTTTGTAAAAGTAACCATTTCTTCCAGTGTCTTTATAAAATGATTCGACCAGGAAGCCACATTCCACTGGGTGGTAGCGGCGGGCACCAATATCATAAAGCGCAGTAAAAACGCCAAAAAAAGCAAAAATGGAAATAAAACTCTTAAGCGCCGAGGCAGGGGAGATAACACCACACCCAGACAAAGTAACAAAATTCCAATCGTTAAAAAAAAGGAAAAACAAACCTGCAAAAGTGTGACCTGATGCTCATTCCATAAAAATCGAACAAAAGGGATCGTAGAAACGCCCATGTATTCCATTTTTGGCATTGTAAGGAACTGAAATAATAGGAAAACGCATAGTGCCGAAAAAAAACCCGCCCCTGTTTTGCTCAATTGTCGATTCAAACCGTTATTCCCTCTTTTCAACCATTTCTTATCACCATCTCAAATTTACAGCAATCTGGTACCGTGGGAGATTTACGGACCACCCTGTCCAAAGTTGTGAAAACTGGCTTTTAGTCGGCTCATTTGATAGTCTAACTTCGTTTGTGTAAACGGAGATTTTCCATGAAAGTGCATTATTTTAGCCCCGGACCCGCTACCCTACCCGACCCCGTTAAAGAAAAAATCCTAGCCCAGATGCAAAACCCTTTTGGGATAGGTGTGGGAATCATGGAAATCTCCCATAGAAACTCTCTCTATGAGGAACTCTCCCATAAAATCACTCGTGTGGCTGAGGATGTTTTTGGGGTTCCCAAGTCCCATAAATTGTTTTTTACACCATTTGGCGCGCAGCAACACTTTTCTTTGCTGATTCACCACCTTTCCAAGCCCGGTGACACCATCTCTTACACAGATACCGGAGTTTGGGCCCACTTTGCCTGCAAAGAAGCCTTAGCCAGTCAAAGACAGGTAGAGTTGGTGTTTGATGGATCTTCTAATCAATACAGAACGTTAGGGTCACCTGAAACCTGGGAAGTAAGCCCTCATTCCAAATTTGTTCATCTAACGGTGAATAACACCGTATATGGCACGGAGTATCCCAAAATCCCCACTTTTGGGGAGATTCCTCTGGTTTTGGACATGACCAGCGCCCTAGCGGCTCGCACGGATATTCCTTGGGACAAAACCGCTCTTGTTTACGCCAGCGCCCAAAAAAACTTTGGCATAGCCGGTGTGAGCGCCGTGATAGTAAGAGAAGATATTTTGGAGGCTTCCAAAGATCTCTGTAAAGCCAATCTCATCGGAAATGCGCTTCAATATGATTCATTTTTCAAAGCGAAAAGCGCGTTAAACACCCCACCAGTTTTCCCCATTTTTGCCATGGGTGTGATGCTAGATTGGATAAAACAACAAGGGGGCACCCCCGCCATGGAAAAACTTGCCTTAGCAAAAGCAAAACGAATCTACGATGAGGTGGATAGTGCCCATGGCCAATTTTACATAGGCCACACGGATCAAAAATACAGATCTCGACACAACTTCGTTTTTCGTCTGCCAGATGCCACTTTGGATGAAGAGTTTATCAGCGCCGCCCAAAAAGAAGGAATTCTTGAAGTGAGGGGCTACCGTGTTTTAGGTGGAATCCGAGCCAGTGCCTACAATGGGTTGGCGTTGGAGTCCGTGCAGGTTTTAGGAGATTTCATGAAATCTTTTAGGGAGAAAAAAGGGTTTTAAATCTCCGAATCTTTGGAATCACCTGTGGCGTGCCTTTTTGCAAAAAAGAAACTTAGCAAAAAATAGATAAGAAAGAAAATGGCTTCATGAATCAAAAAGAAACTCCTGACACACCCAAAAAAAAGTCAGTGCCAGTGATTCCCAGTTGTCTGAAAATTGATCTTTTTGGCGATCTCCTAAAATTTTCAAAGAAAGGCATGGAAGCTGGTTCCATATTTAAAAAATATGATCTATTTGCCACCACCCTTGCCAAAGAAACCAAAGAGCAACGAATTTTACTCTACCAGTTTTTGATGGCTTTATGTCTTACGGCACACGCTAGACGACTTAAGTCCCATGATGAACGAAAAGAAATTTTTGATATCAAGAATGCTCTTTTTTTAAATGTGGCCAATGGAGCAACCTATCGAAGTAAGATCAACTTTAGAGTATTAGTAAACAAGCGTTTTAAAGTGGTGGAGTATTGCGAAGCATGCCAAGCAAAAAATACGGAACAAAATTTAAAGAAAAAAGATTGGAAATATTGCCAAAATTGCGTTTTAGATCGCAATTTTTACAACGTCTTATCTGTTTTTCATAAATTTGCAGACGGAAGTGCTTCCTTTTTCTTAGGCAATGAGCTCATACCAAAAATCGTAGGAAATGAAAATTTCAAACGAATTCCCTTTGGAAAGTTGAAGGAAGAAGTGGCCTATTTAAAGTATCGGTTTTCCCCCTCCAACCTCATTGCCATTGATTTGGTTTCTGCCATGGCAGTATCTAAAAAGCTTTTGGACCTTACCAAAACTCAAGAGATCGTGAAGCCTTCCACCTTCCGGCCTCGTCCCCAAGGCAATCAACACCCTTCTGGTGGACCAGGGAAATTTGGTCCTAAACCATATCCCAGAACACCCTCTCCCAGAGGCGAGCCTGCCCCGGGTTACTCCGGGTCTCCATCTTTTAGAGCAGGTGAAAAGAAACAAGGGCAAAAACCTTTTATTGCCCGAAATTCCCCGCCCCAAAATCCCTCCCCCATATCCCCCGCTGGTGCCGAGCCCCCCAAAGACGAACCCAAGGAATAGTTTAAGACGGCGAACACATTGACACCTGAGGTTTAAGGTCATTTTGTTTTGGGGATGGATTTTTAATTCCAAAAAAAACATGCAGAAATGGTAAAGGCAAGATAATGTAACGAATCATTAAGGCGCATACTAAATAAGTTCCCAAACATAAGGTGATGAATTTTACAGGTAGACTCCATTGCAACCGAATCAAACCGTAGGCTGCCACCACTAAAACCGTTTGATGCAAAATGTAAAACGGAAAAACCCCCAGCTTTAAAAGCTCCAAACTCGGGTGAAATTTTTTTGCATAGTGGCCAAAAAATCCAATCGCTGTCGAAATTCCAAACCAGGTTATGGAAGACCTCACAAAAATATAACTCAAATACTCAGGGGAGTAGCCCGGAGCGGGAAAATGCCTCCACCCCACATTAAAATTTACCGCTACTAGAATGGAAAGCACAACAAAATTCAGGTGCCACTGTCTAACGAGGCCATCCAGGTATTGTCTGTTTTGAGCCAAAACAAAGCCAAGGAAAAAAAGGTAACTGTATTGAAATAGATTGGCCCAATCACCCACTAATACAGGCAAACTTCCTGAAATGGGTCTCAAAATCAGCTCAAAGAACCAAAGAAAAAGTATCCCAAGATTCCACGGAATCATCCGTTGATTCGTATTTCCTGACTCTTTTTTTGATTTGACCCAAAGAAAAATTGGAAGTAACAGCAGAGAAAATAAAAAAAGATACAGTAAAAACCATAAATGATGATAGCTTAAGTTTCCTTTTGGATAAATTCCTACCCACGCGCTTTTTAAAAATTCCCAAAAAGTTACTCTTTGATCCAAGGGAATCTGATAGTTCTTTTCTACCCAAATTTGAGGAGGAATGATGAAAAAAATCCCAAACAAAAGCGGAATCAGCAACCTAGCGGCACGTTCCCTTATGTATTCCCTCACCGTTCTCTTCCTTAGTGCATACCAAGTTCCAAACCCTGAAACCAAGAAAAGCAGAGGCATTCTCCATGCTGACATAAATACAACAAAGTTCCAAAGCCATTCACTTTTTTCAGCGTTTTTCACAAAAAAAAAGGGTTCCACAAACACCATGGCCCCGTGCACGGGTACCAGACTCAAAACCACAAAAATTCTGAGCCAATCCACTTCATGGTGGCGTACCTGATTCACAGATAATGAATTAAAATCACTCAATTTTAGCCTACAGTTTGAAAATGGTTATACGGGCCAATCTATTCCAAATTCATTTGCCTGTCAAATTTTGCCCACCGGAGCATCGCCCGTTAAACCCACTGAAATCAAAATAGAAAATTCAAATTATGGAGACAAATCCCAACACGGCGGCATTTAAGATTTGCCCAGATCCATCGAAGTGACTGGGGTAAAGACTGCCTCTTTCAAACAACTTTTAGACTATCGCACTAGGAAAGGTAAACCAAATGGGACTGAGGATCGCGACAAATGTTCAAAGTTTGAATTCACAACGTCAATTAGACAAGAGCGTGATGGAATCGAACTCAAGCATGGAAAAGCTTAGTTCAGGTTATCGAATCAACAAGGCTTCCGACGACGCGGCAGGACTGGCGATAAGTGAAAGGTTAAAAGCGGACATCAAAGGACTCACCGTTGCGAAACGCAACGCCAGCGACGGAATCTCACTCATCCAGACTGCAGAAGGCGGACTCAACGAAATCACCAATATCCTTTCCAGGTTGCGGGAATTGGGCGTGCAGTCTTCATCCGACACCATCACCGACAACGAGCGTGGGTTTTTAAACAAAGAGTATAGTTCCCTAAAGAATGAGGTGGAACGCATTTCTAAAACTACAGAATTTAATGGAACACTTCTATTATCCGGGAAAAGGGACGATCTACCTGAGGAACTGACAGCCAATGGGAACAAATACCCCATTGAACTTCAAGTAGGCAAGAATTTTTTACCTTCCGCGGACGGTCCTGATTCTCAGAATCCTGTAAACATCATTCGTATCAACCTAGAGGATCTCGACGGAAGCTTGAAAGGTTTAGGCTTGGGAGAAGTGAATGATGAAAATGGAACCCATGTAAGTAACAAAACTTCTGCCCAGAGCTCTTTATCCACTCTAGATAAGGCCATTAATACCATCTCTGGGTATCGAGCCACTTTGGGAAGTATTCAAAGCAGGCTTAACTCCACTGTCAATAATCTCAGCATTGCCTCTGAAAATGCTTCTGCCACCAATGGAGCCATCAGGGACACCGATTTTGCAGTGGAGACAGCAAAACTCACACAAACAAATATTCTGAAACAATCTGGTGTGTCTGTGCTTTCCCAAGCAAATCAGTGGTCTCAAGTTGCATTACGTTTGTTAGGCTAAAAAAATTTACACACTTTAATCCATTTGGAGATTGTTTATGTCCTCCCAGCTCCATGTTTTTTTTGTTTCGATGCATTTTTCAAAAACACTTCAAGTGGTTTCCCAAATATCCAGTGATTCCTTAAATCGGGTATTGTCTGTGCCCGCCATCGCTAATGACACTCAGCTCATGCTTTACACCGCCCAAGTAAAAGGGCTTTGCTTGCCATTTACTTTAAAAATCATGGAGTCATTTCAGAGTCCCATGGCCTATCTTGCCATTAGATGGACTCGGGTGGTAATAGGAGTGGAAAAAAAACACGCCACTGTGGATTTTGGCTCCAAAGAGGATATGGAACAACATTTTGATAAGGAAGCCTGTCAAGGTCGCTACGGGGAAATTAATCTTTCCGACGCTTTGTCTAATCTTTTGTTTCTGTACAAAAATTTTCTGGATCGGCTCACCGCTAAAACAGAGGCCCTTGTAAATCAGTTGGCCAATGCACTCTCTGAAGAGACCCTGCCCGAGAATCATCGAAATTTAATTCTAGAGCAGCTGCAGTTTCAAGATCGTGTGCGACAGATTCTTGAAAACCTTCATAAAATGATACTTCTATGGTCCGAAAAGGTCTGCTCCGTTTATTTAAAAGGAGAGGAGCCCACTCTTACTCGCAAAAACTTGGCTCAACTATATTTAGGCCGTACCACAACCGCAGAAGAGAGAGTGTTACTTCAAGAGTTGGAACCAGAGCTGGAAATCACCGTCGAAAAATCGGCTGATGACGATTTTTTCCTCTGATTTTAAATCATTTTAAACATTTGATTTTAATCACAAAAAACTCGTTTTAGATAAATACATTCTGATCTAAAACTCAGGACTGGTTAGCTGGTCAGCTGAATACCACAAGAATTCACTTTTAAGTTACCCATCAACAATTCACGTTTCTAAAAATAGGAATCTACGTTAGAAATAGCCTCGGAAACTAATTCACGAGGGCATTTCCATGACTCACCATTTTCGTTTAAATACATTGACTTCAACTTTGTTAGTTGTTTCGTTATCATCAATAGCTTGCCAATTCAACCATTCGCCAACGGCTCAAAAATCCACGGCTGTAAGGTCCAACGACACCTTTCCCAAATGCAAACCAGGAACGTGCTTAGACGCCATTCATTCCATCAATGATATTCTAGCTTTATCCATAGAAACCAGTGGACTGCCATTCGAAGCCAGAAGCATTAAGGGACTCTATCGAAGAGACAAAAAAGGAAATGGATCCATATACTTTATAAACACCCAAAACATCCCCTTTCACTTTGATTTTGTGGTAGGCGGTCTAGGCATCCGGGTGGCAGGAGATAAGTTTAACTTAAATTATACGGGAGGTGGATCCGAGCGAGAATTTAACCAATTTACTTTGACTTATATTCCTCCTAATACTCAACATCCAGAAGGAAAAACCATTTGGGAACTTTGGCCTGGAGATACAATGGATACCCATCATATGGGTGAGTTGCATCTGGCGATTCAGGGTCAATTCAAAATGGCAAACAATGTTAAATTTCATCCACTTAGCGCCCGACAGGAACAAATGGTGGCGGGAAGCTCCATTCCTACCCTTTTAACACCAGAACTCTTTGCAAACGTTACCTATTTTCCCTACAACCTAGGAGAAACCATGGGTTATGTTACCTTTTTGGACGAAGCCATTGAATCACAACCTTGTGTTGATCACACCAATATTGCCGTATACAAATCCGTACCAAATGACATTGGCTTAGTGGCCGGCGTAATAACGGAAGAGATTCAAACCCCATTGTCCCATGTCAGCATCAAAAGCACCAACCGGGGAACACCAAACGCGGCAGTAAAAAATGCAAACGAAATATTGAGTTTTTATAAAGGTAAACCTGTCCATATCAAATTCAAAAAGGATGGAATGGACATAAAAGAACTTGATGCCCAGTCAGCCAATGAACAAATATCCAAGTTTTGGGCAGCCAAAAACGGCACGGAGTCTTTAAAATTGAGTTTTGATCTCGATCCTAACGGTCTGAAAACCTTTTTTCAATTTAGTTCCCTGTTTTCAGGAATTCCCACAAAAGATGTCCACTCTGGTTCCATTCGAAAAGTAGGGGCTAAAGCCACAAATCTGGCTTTGTTAACTCAAGCCTTTCCTGCTCAACAAAAATCAGAATTGGGAGTCGCAGTGAGCGATGGATTTGCGGTACCATTTGATTTTTATGAAGAATTCATACAATTTAAGCAAACCCAATTGGACGCTACCAACCCTACTCGGGAGGTTTCACCTCAACAGCTCATCCAAGAAATCCTCGCAAAATCGGGAAACCAAAGTACCGAAGGACTCACGAGCATTTGTAAAGTGGCTCCGGCTTTAAATGAAATTAGAAGTGTTTTACTAAAATCAAAGATTCCAGACTCTTTGATTACTCAATTTAAAAAGGTTATTTTTGACGACCCCGCTAGCCCAATTCACCTTTCAAAAATCCCCCGTATCCGTCTAAGAAGCTCCACCAACTCAGAGGATTTGGCAGGATTTACGGGAGCTGGCCTGTATAATTCGGAAGGTGTTTCTTTATACAAAAAACTTCCCACAGGAGGATTTGATGCTTCCAAGCCAAACAGTTGGGCTAAAATCGAATCAGAGCTTAGGGAAAAACTTCCCATTGTTTATTCTAGCGCCTGGAATGATAGAGCCTTTGCCGAAAGAGAGTGGTTTGGAATCCGAAAGGAACAACACCACAACGTAAAAGTGGGCATCGCCGTGCATAGGGCCTATGCCGTGAAAGACTTTTCCGGAACGCCGGGAGAGCAGGCCAATGGGGTTCTCATCACCACCAATCCCTTTGTAAAAAATTCGGAGTTCTCCACTTATATTAACGGTCAACACTGGGATCTGGCCGTAACCAATCCTCCCACCGATGAGGAACTTTTGGAGTTAGGTCAAGACCCAAACCTACCTTATTCCACAGAAGAGGTGTTGGTAACCACCGCAAATGCACAAAGCATTCCGTCAGATCAGGGAGGATGGAAACTATGGTCAACGGAATTGCGAGCCACAACTAGTGTAAACCAAGGCAAAAGTGTGCTCATGGAGGACTTTTCCACAACAACCGACTCTTCTAAAATGGAGGCTCGAAGACTGGCAAGAGTTTCAGAAATACTTGGTAATATGATGGCCAGAATTTATCGCCAAGATCCGAGCCAATTTCCCGTGGACATTGAGTGGAAGATTTTTGGTCCAGATCGCAAAATTTACATCAAACAGGTCCGGCCTTACGTTAAAAACTAAATGTTTGTTACCTAAACGTCATTGGTTTCTAAAAAGGGAAAACCACACCCCTAGTGGGAATAAACCCTACTCCCCCCTGGTCATACTCAACCAAGGTAAAAGGGAGTTCTGTAGAAGTGCCAACGGAAGGCTTAACAGGAGCCAACACCAAAGCCACTCGATATCGGGGAACCTGTTCCGAACCCCAATCCTGAGGGTCTTTAGGCTCCAAACCTTTTAGATCTAAGACGCTAGAACGGGTACCTAATCCCGTAATGGTTCCCATTTCATTCCAAACGAAATCCGTTGGACCTTTCACCTTTAAGTGCCATAAAGTAAATTGTGCATCCTTTGGTAAAGTCACTTCAAGTGTTTCAAAATCCGCATGACCCAAAGTTCTCGGATTCACGGCAGGTACATATTTTGCAAAAACCTTTGCAATTGCTAGTCCTGATCTCAGTTTCACAGATTGAGTAAACGCTAAGGTACCATCCGGTTTCCTGTCCAGATAGGTTGGAAGAAAGGCTAGTTTTTGGTTTAGCTCGGGAATGGTTTCATGACTGATGAGAGGACGTGTTGGGTCATTGATTAACCGGTCCAAGGGGTAATGGCAGGCTTTAGGGTCTGCAGCCATGCGAACCAAAACATGGGTGGACCCTTGAGTTTCACGGTACATAAAAACGGCAGGCAAAGTAGCGGTTCGCGTTGTATTTTTCTCTAACAACAATTTATCCAAATCCTGCCAAGCCAAATGAGACTGAAAAGGAATGCCAGAAGGTAATTGAGAATGCTCTTTTAAAACAATTTCCGACCCTGCGACCCCTCCTGGTCCCATTCCTGACATCCAACCTGGCTGGGAAGACGAGGCCGATCGTGGTTGCCAAAACACAAGATTTCCAGCTCCCACGGATGGCTGTGTTATACTTTTGTTTGACATAACTCGAAATTGCCATCTAGCTGGCAAAGGGGAAAAAATATCTCTTTTCCTCGCCACCACTTCTGCAAAAACACTGGGAAAACTTTCAGGTCTGGTATCTCGATTGGGAGCGTGGGTAACAGCACCTCCCACACATTCTTGAGCTGATCCAGGGGCTGGTACCGCCGGCAGAAAATTTCCCACACTGGTGGGCCAAAGCCCCACATCTATCCACTCTCCCGCATGGGCCGGAAAAGCACTCCCGATCATTCCTAACGTCACAGCTAGCATTGACCCTAATCCCCGCCAATTTAAAATTTGAATCACGTTTTTTCTCCTTTTTCATTATTTTCACACAACATAAATCTGACTTCTTTTTTCAAAATTAGAGCTTTTTTTTTTGCAAACCTCTCTTTGAAAAACCCCAAGTTCAAAAAGATCCTTTATAAATCGATCCCTGCGTCTTCGACACGAATCTTTCTTTACGCCCAATTCCTCCATCGGGAAAAAAGAAAAATCAAGTTCTAACCCGCAATCGAGCAAATGGCCTAAAGAAAAGTTCTTTAACTGCTCTTTTAAAAAATGGCTTTCAACGCAGGAGTTTTTAAAGGTACTCAGTTTCAAATTTTGGTCCCGAGCCCATCTAAAATCGCCTGGCCCAACGCTCAACCTAATCACATTCCCAAACTGAACACAAAAAGTCGAGCGACTTGGTTCCGTCTCCCTTGTGTCTAACCCTTCTATTTTCTCCCAGGAATTTCGCAACTCAGCAAAGGATGACCACTCTGAAAAGGCCGGATGTTGATTTTTGAGATGGTTTAAAACTTGCACTTTCCATGAAAAACGCTGCCAGCGTGTAACCAGCTCATCCCACCACACTAGAAAATCCAAGGCGTCCGCAAATTCGGTTGTAATACCTTTGTGATACATAATTTCCTTGGATAGACAAAGGGCTTGAACCTCATCTCCCATGGAGTCCAATGTTCGAGCTTTAACCATTTGAAGTCCCAGCAAACCCAATGGGTTAATGACCCGTTGTTTTTGCGCGGCATGATCTAGCCACTTTAGGGAGTCGGCCCAGCGATTTGATTTTTCCAGAGCTTGAGCATACTGAAACAAAGCAAATCCTCCAGACGGAGATGGCGGCAAAGCATTCGCCATTTTGGCCGCTTCCTTCAATTGCCTCAAAGCCAAAGCAGTAGCCCCGGATTCCATTGCAATGTTTCCTTCAATGCCCCTCAAAATCATTTGCGCTGAAAGGGACTCTAACCCCAGGGGTTGTAACCATTGATTTATTTTAGAGCAATACTGCGAAGCATCCTGAAGTTGATGTCCTTTTCGATTAAAAACCAAATAGCGAATCATTACTTTAGCAGCATCAAGAGGCATTCCCAGTTCCAATTGCATTTGTGCCGCTTCCAAAAATTGGGCATTCGCTTCACTCAATCTGTTTTGAAATGCTAGCACTAAACCAGCCCCAGACTTAGCCCATGACGATAAAAAAATATGACTAGACCCCACATATTGGCCAAAAACCTCTGCGCACTTTTGAAGGTTATGCTGTCGCACAGAATGGAGATGTGCTTTAAACAGAACAAAATAGGCATGAACTTGGGATTTGATAAGCGGATCACCCATTCCCACCCTTTTCTCAAAATGGTCTAATTTCAAGGTGGAATCCACCAATTCCTCGACCTCTACCAACCAGCCCAGATCTACCCACAAAGAAAGGCTCTGATGCAAAGTCTCAAGAGGGGTCAGTGCACTTATCCAATTTCCTGATTTTTGACTGGCAATGGCTTTTTGGAGTCTTTCCGAAACCCTTCCCACCCAAGTTAAGACATTTTTTGCATCATAAGTATACATAATTAACCAGTTTAAGGTTCATTTAAAGCCATTTTTCTCTTACCATGAAATGCGATTAAAGAACTCAGTGTGTCCGGACAAATTTTTACCCGTTGAAATGTCAGGATAAATTTGTGAATCCCTAAAAACAGCCCGTTTTCTTGCAAAACCACCCTAGCGCTTTTCACCCCCTCCCGATACAAAAGAGAGGGAAGCAAGCTTTTTGTTTCCCATAAAAGGAGAAATATTCCATGAAACATAAGATCATTAAAGCATTCATTTTGACGCCACTAGGCGTGTGGGTGGGAACAGGGGGTGCCCAAGCTTTTGGCCAAAACAAAATCGATTTGAGTCCCCAATCCTTTTCATTTAGAGCCGGAATAGGAGATGATGTAACCAATCTTCCTGTGCAATACTTTCGTCTCCATGTAACCAACAAAGGAAACAAAACGTTTAAAGCTACAGGTCCCATGGCCGTTCGCATCGCAGGCAGAACACACTCTTTGTATATTTATGGACCCAGTGCAGGTGGAGCTTTCCTATTGGGTGGTCCCATTCAACCAGGCCAGTCCGGATTTTTAAGCGGAAGCGTGGCGCCAAATACGTTTTCTCATTGCCAGAGGCTACCTGTTCAAATAGACGTTAATAAACAACTTCAGTCGGGTCCAGGTGTATTTTTAAATGATTCCGCTAATTTAATTGCATTTAATTCGGGCTCTGACTTACCTTGTTTATTTAGACCCATAACAGAAACTAACTTAAATGACCCAACAGAACTGATTTTAGAAGACGAAGAAACTTTTAACTAAACACAAAAATGATTTTAGGAGATAAAAAATGAAACAATTGACCAAACGATATGCAAAAACCCTGTTAGCTTCCTCCCTTGTACTTTCCGTTGCAGCATGTGGATCCTTTCCCCAATCAGAAGAGATGTCTGAGGATTCTCAAGTGACACAGAGTACCCAGCGCCCCCCTGTCAATCCCGGTGGAGACGTGATTTCCGACAAACTCGATCTCGAAGTAACTGTTAACAGAGGAAAAGCAAGCTTAAATGATTCCGCGCTGAAGTCTTTTTATAAAAGTTCAAAAGCGTCTGGGAAGATGAGCTATGAATCGTTTAAATCAGAAATCACAACCCAAGCCAACGAAGTGGTCAAATCCTCCACAGCGGCAAAAGTGAGAATCATAATCATTATAATCATCAAAGGTGACAAGATCATTATCGTGGTTAGGCGATAATAGTAACGACCAAAAGCCTCATTTAAAGTAAAAAGTGACCGCCACAGGATCGCTCTTGATTTGCAAAATGGAAAGTTAGTAACGGCTTCACAAGACTTTGGCACTCCCCAAAAATCCTTTAAGCCTTGGATGAGGCATAGAATTAAAGAACACCTGCGTCTCGCAATCCACCAAAATGGAACCTTGTTCCATAAACACACATCTGGTGGAAACCTGTTTTGCAAACTCCATTTCATGGGTCACAATGATTTGTGTAAGGTTCTGTGAGCTTAAATCTTTCATCACCTCTAGAACTTCGCCCCGGAGTTCTGGGTCCAAAGCGCTAGTGGGCTCATCAAACAATAGAATCTCAGGTTCCATCATAAGAGCCCTGGCAATGGCAATTCTTTGTTGCTGACCTCCAGACAATTCACTAGGGTAGGCAGAAGGTTTGTCGGCAAGCTTTACCATCTCAAGAAACTGCATCGCCTTTTTCTTAGCCTCAATTTTCGAACTTTTTTTGACCTTTAATGGAGCCAAAATGAGGTTATCCATAACATTTAAATGACTAAACAAATGAAAATTCTGAAACACCATTCCGATGGGTCCTGGTGGGGTTTGAAGCTTGATTTCAGGTTGTAGCTCCTTCCCAAATACGGAAAGATGGCCTTTTTGAAAGCTTTCTAGTCCTATTAAGGTGCGTATCAGTGTGGATTTTCCAGACCCACTCGGTCCACAAATCACCAGAATTTCTCCCCGCTTCACCGAGAGGCGAATCCCACGCAACACATGAACATTCCCAAAATACTTATGCAGTTCTTTTGATATTATCAAATTAATTCACCTTGTTGATTTCAATAAGCCGGTTGCCAATTTCCCCTAATCCTCTACAAATGACTAAATAAACGACCGCGGCAAACACCACAGGCTCTAGATCAAATCCATTCCACTTCGGGTGTGAAGCAATATTTCTTGCCACTCCCATGAGCTCATGTAGGCTCAAAACTCCTAGGAGTGTCGCATCTTTACTCAGACCCACAAAAGTCCCCACGATGGAGGGCAGGCTTACCCGAATAGACTGGGGCATGAGCACAAAGGCATAAGCCTGCCAGGGAGAAAGTCCCAGAGAATAGGAAGCCTCTGCCTGTCCTTTAGGTAAAGTAGCAAGTCCGCTTCTTAATATTTCACACAAATAACTCCCCCCAAAAAGGAGGAAAACAAATAAAGCTCTTGGTATAGCCCCACTTTCCCCACCCAAAGCATTGGGAAAAACCAAAGGCAATAGGTAATGGGAAAAAAGAAGAAGGGTAATTAAGGGAACACTCCTAATCAAATCCGTAACCCACAATATCAATTTTGAAACCATAGGTAAATATCTCTGCGAAATCAGCCAACTCATCAGATAGCCTACCGGAAAAGATCCTAACATGGTTATGATGATGAAAAAAAATGTCAACAACAACCCTCCCCACCGATGGAAAGGAACGTATTGCCAACCCCCCACATCCTCGTTTCCAAAACCCAAATTCAATCCTACAAAAAGCAATGCCAAGGCCCAAAGCCATAGGTACTTTTGTAAAAGATTCCATTTGATGTTAAGAAAAATTAAAAGAAGGCACAACCCCAGCACCATCAAGGAAACCGTGGGTCTAAAAATAGCCTCTCTGGGATACCTTCCTGCCAGAAGACTTTCCCAGTTTCCCCAAATCGCCGGAAAACAAAACCCCGACTTGCGAATCAGCCCATTTTCTGGAAGAGTTCCGAGAGATTCTAGCTCTAACTGCTCTGCCTCAGTCACTTTTCTTAAACACATTTCTCCATTGGACCCAACCCACGTGGACTCCGACAAATAGTTGGGATTAAAAAAAGAAATGAGTGCCACAAGTCCCAAAAGAGAAACAAGATAAAATAAAATCAACTTTATAAATCCATTAGATAGTTTCATTGGGGTTTTCCTCCCAAAAATCTTTGCTGAAACAATCTAAAGAAAATTGTAATGCAACTGTTTAACACCAAAAACACCACTAGCCAAAGGAAAACGACTTCCAAGGCCTGACCCGTCTGATTAATCACCGTTCCGCCCACATGAATCAGATCGGGATACCCAATCACAATTCCTAAGGAACTATTTTTTAAAATGGAGCCTATCAGACTCGCCATTGGCCCCACTGCAAACCGCAAGGCCTGGGGGAACACGACGTATCTTAAGATCTGGAAGGGGTCTAAGTGAAGAGAGAATCCTGCCTCCAGCTGACCTTTTGCAACACCCTCCAAGCCGGATCTTAAAATTTCAGAAGCGAACACACTAGAATAGGTTCCAAGCCCCAAAACCATCGCCACCAATTCAGGAGACACGGTCATTCCACCTTCCAAATTACGTCCACCAAATATGAGCCTAGGAAAATCCAACTGCAGAGGAAACATCTGCTCCACCCAAGGCAAAAACAGTCCCCTACGGTTTAGAAACAAACACTCTCCCAAAACCCAGCTCTGCGAGACTGAAGGCAACACATTGATGAGCATCACGTACCAAACCACCAAATGCACCAACAATGGAACAGAGCGAACATTTGCAATCCACTCACTCAAGATCCATTTAATGTATTTAGGATAAAGAAAGCCAAGACCTGCCATCAAAAACCCAAGTCCAATGGCAAAAAAGCATGACAAAACCCCCACCTTTAAGGTATTCATCAGGCCCGTTACTAACGCACCCAAAAACGTGTGCGCCGAGTCGTAGGAAATCCAATTCCACGACCCTTGGAGCTGTAGAATCCATTCTGGAAGAGGAAGTGACTCCGATATGGGAAACCCCGCTTCCTGTTTCAGAAAACCAAAACCCCACTTTATGCTTTTAAGGTCCAGTTGCTCTTTTAGTTCAAAAAAGAAAAAACAGAGCAATCCCAAAAACCCAAGGCAAATTAGGGGATCAATGACCTTGACCCGTAAGGATCTCTCACTTTTTTCCGAATTCATCGTTGCCTAATTAAAAGGAGGAGCATACATGAGACCACCCTGATTCCAAAGGGCATTGAGGCCACGCGTCAATCCCATGGAGGTATTGGCGCCCACATTTCTTTCAAAAATCTCCCCATAATTTCCCACGGCTTGAATCGCTAAAAAGGCCCAATCTTCTGATAGTCCCAGTTCGGCTCCTAAAGTCCCTGAGGAACCCAATAGACGCTTCACTTCCGGATCCGGATCTGATTTTTTTCCGCTCACATTAGCCTGGGTAATGCCTTTTTCTTCCGCCAAAATAAGTGCATTTAATACCCATCTAGCAATGGCGGCCATTTGAGGATCATCCTGACGAACCATTGGACCCAAAGGCTCCCTTGAAATGAATTCAGGCAAAATCACATGTTCTTTTGGGTTTTTTAAACCACTTCTTACGGAAGCTAGGCCTGAACCGTCGGTGGTGTAGGCATCGCATCTCTCACTTATATAGGCTTTGTTTGTGTCTTCGATCTTTTCAAACACAACGGCTTTGTATTTCAGTCCTTTTGACTTAAAATAATCGGCCAAATTCTGTTCTGTGGTGGTGCCCGACTGCACGCAAATGCTAGCTCCAGATAGGTCCTTCACCGATTTTAAATTGAGTTTTTTGGGCACCATAAAGCCCTGACCATCATAAAAATTGATTCCCGTATTATCAAATCCCAACTTAGTATCTCGACTCAAAGTAAATGTGGTGTTTCGCACCAGAATATCCACTTCCCCGGTCTGCAAACTCGTGAATCGAACCTTTGCGGTAAGTTCCTTATAGTTTGGTTTAACTTTCATGGCCGCGGCAATGGCTTTGCACAAATCCACATCCAGACCTTCATATTCGCCTTTTGAGTTCGTGGTAGAAAAGCCAGGCAAACTCCCAGCAATTCCACAGTTCAATGCCCCACTCTTTTTCACTTTATCAAATGTAGCGCCTGCTTGCGCAGAAGGGGCAACAAAAAAGCCAAGCACTAATAATGCACCTAAATTCATCTTTAGTTTCAATTGATTTCTCCTAAATGACACAGGCTTATTGGGGTTCAAAATCATCATATCTTGCTTTCTTACCACAAGTTGTGCTTTAAATCTAGACTGGCACTTTCCATTTTTTTCAATGACCTAAAAGTAAGCACTTTATAGGATGGAAAGTCTCAGAATTATCCAAGGAATTTCGATGTTTTTTCGTTCTACGCTCTCCCCACAAAAATTAAACCATTACCTCTCGAAGTCCGAGGAATTCAAATCAGCTTGGTACCTTAAGCTTCTTTTTCTTTGGCCCTACGAATTTGTTCGGAAATCTCAGACCAAATCTCTGGAAAGACAAGATCTTTTAGTTCCTCCTCCTATTCAAAAATCTGAAATTTGGGCCTCTCTTTTTTGGAGAAAATATCAAGAAAAAAGTGCAGTTGATGGCCTGATTTTAACAAAAGTCATCGGAAGTCTTTTCTGGCGCCAGTATGCTTTTGTTTTTATAGTGGGCCTAATCAGTGTGGCCTTTCAACTCAGCCTTCCTGGACAGCTTAAAAAATTTCTAGAGTCTTTATCAAATCCCGCAATCCCAACTTCAACTCTCTTTGGTGCGGGTTTGGGGTGCATTGCCTCCCCAGCCCTAGCTCAATTTTTTTTACAACATCTGTATTTGATTAATTTAAAGACCTCTATAAATGTAAATTCAGGGTTGGTGGCTGCGGTCTACCGTAAATCCATGCGATTGCACTATCTGAGCAAACAAAGCATGAGCTCAGGAAACATCATCAATTTAATGGGTCCTGATTCTGTTCGAATTCGAGATTTCTGTCAGTATCTATTTCAATTTTTGTGTGTACCGATCCAGATCGTTTATTCCGTGTATTTTTTAGTTCAAGAATTAGGTTCTGTTGCGTCACTAGGGCTTTTGGTTATGTTGGCACTCATTCCTGTTCAGACCTACCTGGTTAAGCGGAACAAATTTGCCCGCGACCAACTCAACCACCGTTCCGATGCCCGAATCTCCCGCATGAATGAGGTCCTCAAAGGAATTAAACCCATCAAGTTTCTGGGGTGGGACATTCCTTTTTTAAGTCAATTAAACGACATGAAAATCAAAGAGGGTTTCTACTTAAAAAAGTTTATACTGATTCACTCCATATCCCTAGTTATTTATTTAGGTAGCCCACTTCTTGCTGCGGCCACCTGTTTTACGATAGCCATTTTACAAAACAATCGCCCGTCGGGTCCCACTATCTTTGCTTGCATTACCCTCTTCACCATTTTTAGGGAAATTTTGGGTCAAATCCCGGGTATTGCCAATTCTTTTCTGTTTGCCTACACTTCTGCCAAACGATTTAATCACTTTATGAGGCTTCCTGAAAAAGCCCCTTCAATATCCTCTTCATTGGAAGAGTTCGGCACTTCCTCCAGTTACTTCCAATACTCTTCACACTTTCAATCACCCACAGGTACGCCTACCTTTCGATTAAACCTAGCCAAACTTCTCTCAAAAGAAACCTTTGCTATTGGAAAATGTAATACAATTGTAGGTCATATTGGTGCCGGAAAATCGACTCTGGCTCTTTACTTGGCAGGAGAACTTTCCCATCGTCCCATTCGCACGTTCCTGCCCTTACCCGTTTCTTTAAATCCCCAAACTCCTTGGATACTAAGTGGTACAATACAAGAAAATATTCTTTTTTACTCACCTTTTAATCTAGAAAAATATCAAAGAATTTTAGAAATCTGTGATCTTATTTTAGATCTTTCACAGTTGCCTAATCGGGATCAAACCATAGTTGGTGAACAAGGTATGAGCTTAAGTGGTGGCCAAAAGCAGCGCATTCAACTGGCGCGTACCCTTTATTCAGACGCTCAAACCTACATTCTGGACGACCCTTTTTCTGCCTTAGACCAAAACACGACTCTGCGGATTTTTAACGAGCTCCAAATGGAATACGCAGGAAAGAAAACCATACTGCTTATCACTCACAATGATGAAATCATCGCCAATTCAAAGCATGTGATTAAAATTTCGGAAGGGGAAATCCATTTCCAAACCAAATTAGACCGAGAAGCCGTTGAACTCTGTACCGCAAAGACTTCTCCCAACCATCCTCCCAGAGCCGAAAGCGCCCAGCCTCCTTCCCTTGTTCCAAGCATTAAAGCGGAACAACGAAAAGTGGGGTCGGTTTCAAAAGAAATCTATTTCAATTACCTTAGAGCCCTGAGTAGCCCATTGGGGATTTTTACATTACTCTTTTTGTTTGCATTCCGAGAACTAGCCACAGCCGGTGCTGATTGGTGGATCTCGCGAGCTGACCTTCGATGGGCAAATCATTCTGAATTGGTTTTTTTGAGTGTTTACTTAATCCTTGTTTCACTAGGTCTAATATTTGTTTTTTTGAGGGTATTTATCCTCTTATCATGGGGACTCAAAGCAAGCCATAAACTTCATCTAGGCCTACTTAATGGCGTTCTCAAATCTCCCCTGCATTTTTTTGATACCACGCCTATCGGCCAAGTTCTAAATCGATTCAGTAAAGACACAGAAGCGGTTGACTCCGAATTGCCTTCCGTTTATTTGGAAATCACGTCCTGTATTTTTACCATTATCAGCACCTTTTGTATTATTTTTATTTCTAATTCCTACTTCATCTTGTTTAGCATACCTATCCTCATGGTCTATTTTAACATTCAAAACAAATTTCGTAGGGCAAGTCGAGAGGTCAAGCGCATGGAAGATGTTTCCCGGTCGCCCATCTATGCCCATTTTTCCCAGTCTTTAAGTGGTGTGACTTTCATACGAAATTTAAGGGCTCAGAGAGCCAATTTGCATCTACTTTTGGACCATTTAGAATATAGCCAAAATGCCTTTTATACAAAGATATCCATCAATAGATGGCTTGCAGGACATTTGGTAGGGCTATCAGCGGTTGTATCATTTATTACCGTTACCTTCGCACTGATGCAGAGATTTCAAACCAATTCCCTAAACGTTTTAGGAATGGCCATCACCTCTTCCTTTATGATCACCAACACTCTCAACTGGGCCGTAAGAATGTTTTCCGAGGTAGAAAGTGGGATGAGCGCCGTAGAACGAATCACTGAGTTTTCTCTTCTAAAGGCCGAACACTCGGGCCAAATCCCCCCCCCAAAGGGTTGGCCCAGCTCTGGAACCATAGAGTTTGACAAAGTAACCTATCAATACCCCAACTCTCCAACTCTTGCCTTATTGGAACTTTCAGTGCGCCTCAAAGGTGGTTCTTTTGTGGGCATTCAAGGTCGGACAGGCTCTGGTAAATCTAGCATCATAAGTGCATTGTTTGGCGTCAATCCACTGCTATCTGGAGAAATTTACATCGATGGTGTGCCCATTTCTACAATCCCCCTTCCGATTCTTAGACGGGCTATGTCCATCATTCCTCAAGATCCTAATCTTTTCAGTGGAACGTTACGTTATAATTTAGACCCCTTTAATGAATCCCCCGAGAACGACATCAACAGTGTTTTAAACGAACTTGGATTAGGCATAAGAGACGGTTTTGGAGCTTCTTTTGTTCTGGCAGAAGAGGGCAACAATTTAAGTTCTGGGCAAAAGCAACTCCTTTGCCTAGCCAGGGCACTGCTTCGAAAAAATCGCATTGTGATCATGGATGAAGCAACGTCTCAATTAGATCCTTCCACAGAAACAAAAATAAAGAAAATTTTAAGTGAAAATTTTCAAGGATGCACTCGAATCGTGATTGCCCATCGTCTTCACACGATTGAGGAAGCATCCGTTCATCTCACCTTAGAAAAAGGTCGCTTAGTGGAAAGCAAAGGAAATTCGTAGAACAAATCTCCAGGGAGCTCAAGCCTACCCTTGGTGCGGTGAGAGAAGCTGTCGAATGGCTTCCGTCGTCTTTTTGGGATCGTGTCTTGCTAGGTAGAATATTTGCTCCTTAGGAGTTAATTTTTCAAAAGGCACTTCTTCTTGCACCTGCACTCGTTTAGCCGTTGAAGAGCTTCTTTCCAACTCATAATCCACCTGCACCTGTTCCTCTTTCGCCTTTTTATCCGGGTCAAACATAAGCCATTTAAAGTAAGGTTTAAGAATTCCAAAATAGGCAAAAATCATGCCACACAATGCTACTAGAGCAAAGATGGATGTCTGTATCAAATTTGTCTTTTTTTCTTGTTCTTGGTTGGCCTTTGCCAAGGATAGAGCATCCAATTCAAATTGTGCTTGCTGCACGGTTATGGAATCCCTTCCCTCTACAAATCCAACTGCGTTTTTTACCAAATTTTCTATAATCTTTGTTTCTTCTGCGGTTCTTGAGGTAAATTTACCTGCAATGTATTTTCCATCCACCAAAACTGCTGCACTCAATTTTTTTATGGTACCTACAGGCTCAATGATTTTGCTCGTGGTTTTTTTAACTTCAAAGTTCATCTGTTCACTATTTTGTTTACTTTGCTGACTACTCGATCCGCTCACCACGTCTTCTTTTTCTCCGGGTAAATTGCTTTTGGCTCCAGGAACTCCTGTTGGATTTCCGCCACTACCATTGGAAGAGTGTTCGTTTCTGCTAGAGGAAATCACGGCACTTCGTTCTGGATCCACATCTTGAATCGTAGTTTCCACCTTTTTGAAGTCCACCTCTGCCTGCACCTTAGCAACCACTTTATCATGGCCCACCACTCGCGTGAGGATCTCGCGAATTTTGGATTCCAATTCTTTTTCTGTGCGTTTTTGATACTCTCTTTGCACGCTTGTTACATGATCTAAACCATTTTCATCTTGATCCGGATTGGTAAGAATGTTTCCATCTTGATCTACAATGGCAATATTATCAGGTTTTAATCCTTCTACAGCCTTTGCTACCAAATGCAAAATTCCTTGAATTTGTCTCGGACTAAGACTTTTACCATATTTAAACCGTAAATAAATACTTGCGGTGGGTTCTTTTTTTTCCTCCTGGAATACTGCCGTTTCAGGCATTACAATGTGAACCCGACTACTTTCAATGGAGTCTAGTTTATTTATTGTCCTTGAGAGTTCCCCTTGAATGGCACGAAGTTTATTGATGCGCTGGTCAAAGTCGGTTGCACCAAATTCCTTATCATCAAACTTTTCCCAGCCCACTCCCATTCCACTGCTGGGAAGTCCCTCTTGGGCGAGTAACATTCTAACATCCATACTCTTTTTTTCAGGCGCATAGAGGGCAGATTCCTCTATTTTGACTCCCTCAACCTGTTTTCCCTGAAGAAACTTCAAAATTTTGGTCTGATCCTCTGGAGAAAGATTAGAATAAACCAACACCTGGCGTTCCTCTGACTTCCAAAAAGAAACAGAAATCGCAAAAGTAAGCACTAAAGCCACAGAACTCAAAAATACAATTTTTTTAGCTTTGGTCAAAGAATTAAAAAACTGCACAAATTGTGCAGTAAATTGAACAAAAAATGCACGTATTTTTTCAATCATAAATTACACCTGCATTCTCATAACTTCCTGATAAGACTCAATTGCTTTATTACGGATTTGAACCATCAAGTTAAAACCCAGTTCTGCTTTTGTGGCAGCGAGCATGGCTTCATGTATGTTGCTATTTTTTCCCACGGCAATATCCGTTGCGGCTTTTTCAGCCTCTTTTGCCGATTGATTCACTTCTAAGATTCCATCTTTGAGAAGATCTGAAAATGTAGATTTATTCTGTATTTTTGAATCTCTGTTTTTAACACCTGATTCGCTAACTTCCCTTAAATAAGAGTCTAAATCACGAGTTGAAACATTGATTGCTCCCCCCATTTTTACCATTAGCCACGTCCAATCTGCAACGCCGTCATGGCCATGGATTTAGTGGCATTCATGGAGGTGGTATTGGCTTCAAAGGCACGATTGGAGGTGATCAAATTCACCATTTCTTCCATCACGGATACATTCGGCATGGCAACCATTCCTTGGCCATCCGCATCAGGGTGCCCGGGATTGTAAATAAGCTTTGGAGCGCGTTTGTCTTCTATAATTCCGTCTACAGCCACTTCTTTAAGATTTGGATCAAAGGCATCTCTCATGAGATTGTGAAACTGGACTCCACTGTTGCGGGCCGAAAATAGTACATCTTTTCTCTTGTAAGGACCTCCCTCTGGAGTTCTCGTTGTGTTGGCGTTTGCAATATTGCTAGAAATGACATTCATGCGAACGCGCTCAGCCGTTAATCCTGAGCTTGCTATTTTTAAACCATCTAAAAATCCCATGTTACCTTCCTCCGTTTATTCCGTATCTTAACATTCCGAGTTTTCTGTTAATGAGTTCGATGGTGGTGCGGTACAGGATCTGGTTTTTGGAGAGTTCAGCCATTTCAGAATCAATGTCAACTGTATTTCCGTCGTTACTAATAGACTCACTAGGTTTAACAAAAACGTCTGGTTTGATCTTTCCATCCTGGGATAAGCCGGGATGTCTATTGTGCCTGCCATCCGACGTCTTGAGTAGCAATTGTGTAGAGTCCCCTGTAGCAGCTCTAAGCTGGCTTTCGAATTCATACCCCAATGCTCTAAAGCCGGGTGTATTGGCGTTTACTATATTACTCGCCAGAATTTCTTGAAGTGCCAGTCTGTGATTGAGGCTTGTTTCCAAAACCGCATCTGTCGAAGACCTTGTCTGACTGGCAATCAACCGACTCATATATTTTTGCCTTCTACTTCATATCCACACTCAACTAATTCGTTTAGTTTATATCGAAGTGCCCTCAGGGAAATTCCCAGCGCTTTTGCACTATGAGTACGATTCCCATTCATTCGTCGCAAGGTCTGCAATATAAGTCTTTGCTCCAATTCCCTCAGAGTGATCTGTGGAAGTGCATCCGACATAGCCACTTCTGTTCTGCTATTGGCTTTCATGAGATGAAGCTCTTCCACTCCAATATAATCTTTTGTAGAAAGCAACACACTTCGTTGTAAAACATTTCGAAGTTCTCTTACATTTCCTGGCCAAGTGTAAGTACGAAGTGCTTGTTTTGCCGTGGGAGACAACTGAACATTCTTAGAAAAATTCATGTTGTACTCTTTGATAAACATATCAGAGTAAAAGTCGATGTCCACCGCTCGGTGTCGGAGGGCAGGAATTTCCAGTTGAATGACATGAAGCTTAAAGAATAAATCTGATCTAAACCGACCTGCGTTTACTTCGTCCTGTAGATTTCTAGAAGTGCATGCCAAGAAGCGCGCATCGGCAGCAGTTCCTTTCTTGATGATTCCTTTATTCGTATCTTGCTCCTTTAAAATTCGTACCAATTTGTTTTGGAACACTTCATCAAGCTCCGTAATTTCATCCAGCATTAAAGAGTGGAGTTCCCCGTTGCTTCGATTTTGTCCACTAAAATCATTATTAACGCGAGACGTGGGATAGAGCTCCATTTCAAAGAAATTCGCTGGAATGTTAGTACTACTAGCAGAAACAAATCTTCCTCTCTCTTTTCCAGCGGCGATGTGAATGGCTTTTGCTAGTGTCTCTTTTCCAGATCCTCCCTCTCCAACAATAAGCACTGGCACTTTTGTAGGGGCAATGGTTCGTGCAATCTCCAGTATTTTATATACTTTTTCATCTCTGGTAGGAAAGTGTCTAAGCATTTCCTCTTCAGTGACTTTATCCTCCGAAACCACATGGGCCATGGGATTGATTCTTGATCCCTCTAATCCAGAATTTATGGATTCCATAAAATTATTGGTCGAGGTGTAAAACATATCTATTGGTCGTTCTTCTGACATATATCCTCCAATTTTACTTAAGTTTATCTAGTCTCTCTTTGGCTAGTTCCAAATACCGTGCATCCGTGGCGGACAAAGCCGCCAACTCAAAAGACTGTTTTGCAAGCGTAAGATCGCCTGCCTGAACAAACAGAAGTCCTGCTTTATATGCAGCCTCTGATTTCTTTTTTGCTTTTGGTAACTTAGCCACTGAAAGATACAATTGCGCCGATTCACCAAAGTTACTTTGCACTCGTTTGGCATCAGCAAATTTGAGAAGTGCACTCTCCTGTTGTTGTGACTGCTCTTCTGTTTGAGCTACATAAGTCTTGACTCTCTCGGTCAGGAGAGACTCTCCTTTTCTAAATTTCACAGCCATATCAGAAATTTTAATCAAATTACTCAGATTTGATTCTTCGTACAAAGACAGCGCCAATTCATCTAAGAATAAGTCAAAAACTTCACGGGAAAGCTGAGAGTTTTCCAGCATATCATAAAGGGACTGGTAGTGGTTTTTACCGATTCCTTTCAGCTTTCTATAATCAAACAAGGCTAACTCTTTAATGTATTTTTTTGCTTCTTTTATATTTTTTTTATCAAATGATTCCTCAGCAAGTTTCATCAAAATATCTATTTTATCATTAGGATTTGAGATGTCCTTATAGACAGACTGATAAAGTACAATCGCTTTTCTTGGTTCGCCATAGTCTTCCCAGGCCTTTGCCCTAAGAATTTTTTCACTGGCTTCTGATACATTTTTTTGAATGTAATCAGGCGGGAGCGATTTTTCCAATTCAATCCACTTATGTGCTTCTTTCTTTTCAACATGTGCCACCAAAGACTGTTTTACACTCTTTGAAAGCAAGACTGAAAGACTGTTGAATTTCAACCACTCTCCAAATTCATTTTTTCGTTTATCTAGATTTTCCACTGCCAAAGACAACTCGCCTAAATCTATTTGTTTCCTTATTTGAATGTAGGCACAAAATTTTCTAAGTTCAAGGGCAAAAAAGCTATTTTGTGCACATTTGTTCAATTTAATGGCATGAGATTTTTGACTAGCAAATTCGGAAGCATCCATTTTGTCAGCAATTTTAAGGAGTGATGAGACTTGAACCTCATCCGTTGCCTGCTGCTGGTTTGACAGATCCAAATAGGTGTCAAATTCTTTTTCAGCAAAGGAATCGGATTCAACGATAAGATCTGAACTAATTGTTTTGTCATACTTTTGAATTACATCTATATCCGCAAGTCTCATTATAGCGTGTGATTTTAGTTTTGTGTTCGAAGAGTTTTCTCTTACCAAGTAAAAGAAGTCTTTAGCCGTTGCAAACTCTCCAATCAGATATGCAGTTTCACCTGCATATAGAAAAAGTTTGTCATCCTTTTGAGGAGACACTTTTTCTTTCACAATCGCTTCGTTTGTCAAACCAATGATATGCTTGTATTTTTCAGAATGAAAAAGATGCTGAACCGCCTTGAGCCGATCGGTCGTCTCTCCTACTGCCCCAACACTTGCCCCAAACTGAGCGAGGGCCTCCAAAGTCTGCGGAGGCATTTTAGGAAGGCCAGGATATAAGTAATGCATTCTGCCAAATCCAAGGGGAAATGCTCTTGTCTGGCTGGGAGTCTCTTTTTGATGGCTTAGTTTGTGGGAGGAAGCAACTGGAGGATCTGCACTTAGTTTTTGTTCCAGGTCCTCTTTTAGCTCTCGCTTGACCTCTTTGTGAGTGTCAACTTGGGAAATGGTGGGAGAACCTTTTTGTCGCTTAGGATTGTCGAGAGAGGGGGAAGTCGTCCCTGTTTCCTGAGCAATTTGAGGGTCGGACGCGTTCCAATTCCAGGTTTGCTCTAAGGATTTTGAGATGACCCCTGGCTTCCAGAAGTCCAGCATAAGTCCAGTGACTTCTGAATGATCGTCATTGTGCACAGACCACATGATTTCTTCATTTTTAAGTTGTATTTTAAGGGTTACTGTTTTGTTTTCCTCTACGAGTGTTATTCGGTGAATGTATCTCGTATCGAATCGACTTAGGTTATCAAAATCTGAAGCTTTTGAATTTGATATCTTAACACTTAACTCTCTTGTTTCTTTATTGTAGTGAGTAGCATACTTAATTTCTTTGTTTAGAAAAAAAGACAATCTATAAGGGTGGTTGGTGTTAGTATATTTTGGATCACTTTGTTTACTATCTTTGACATCGGCATGGATTTTATCGCAGATGAACTGTCCGGCTAACATCAATCCAAATGCGCCAAATTTATGAACGTTTAAAAACATCATGCAGTAGTTTTTCTCACTCTCAATTAACTCAGTAAGAATAACCCAATATTAGAAATGTATGTCTGTCCGAAATTTGACCAAGATGTCATTTTGACATGCAAAAAAATCTGACGTGAATAGCCTATTAATCAAAATAACCTGTTAACTAGACATAAGTCTAAGAAGTAAATCTCAATTGAGGTGCAAGTCTGTTCATGTCAATCCCTAAGCAGACAGAACTGGTTTGAAGTTCCACTCCATAAATACCCCGCATCCATCCAAACTTCTTCCGGAGCTAAGGGAGGTATGCCCACCTGAACCTTGGCAGCGTGTCGGTATCGCTGATTTTCCGGTTCATTTGAGGGTATCTTAATTTTAAGCACGGCTGAAATGGCCAATACAAGAGTAGCCTCCACTTGGAGAGGGTCCAACTGTCTTAAAGTAACACTGAAGTCTTTGTCTTTGTAAAAGGTTAAAGGAGAGTTATTTGTTTTAATGATAGGATTTGGACACTCTAAAGTCACATTGACCACATTAGGAACAAACTCAGTGGACGGTTGGGAGGGAGGGGCTAGGCTTGGCAGCTGCATTCTCCCACTTCCATCCCCAAAAGTCTGATCCGCTAAAATACAGCTGTTTTCCAGGTCTGTTTTGATTTTACTTGTTTCCAACCAAAATCGACTGTGCTTCATGGTGTGTGGAGTGGAGAGCAAGGCCATCATCCGGCCTTTGCTGTTTAGTCTTGTGAAATGATGCGTCAGAATCGTACCAGCGGTTAGTTTCTGAGCCACATCTAAGGAAACGTTCTTGGTTTGATTGTGGTCCACATACACCTGATTCGGAGCAACTAACTCTCCTAAATTACGATAAAGGCATTTTTGTTTGAATCCCTCTAATTCTAAACCTTGTGTGGAGGGAGAGGCTTTAGGGAGGGGAAAACCTCTTAAATTTTTCGAAAGCTCCTCCGCTGCCATTTCCGAGGGAATATAGCGTTTGATGAGGTTTCCCATATCAAAAATAGCAGCGCTTAGACCCCGAGCGATAGACAAGTTAATTTGATCGGTGGCCGAACTCCACTTCCAGTCAGATTTGGAGCCTGTATAGATGGCCACACCTCTGGCACCATTTTGTTTTTCATTAGTGATTTCACCCAGAAAACCCAACGGGTTATTTCTTACATGGTAGGTTTCTATATATACTTTTTTAATGGTTCCTGCATTTAGCAGATCTCTCCAATTTACCAAAAAATGTCTTTTTGCGTAGGAAAGCACATGAGTGGACAAGGTGAAGGAAACTCCCAGTTTTCTAGAATTTTCCGTTATTTTTTCAATAAATTGCTCGAAGTCCTTTTGTCCCTTTTGAAGGGAGTTTAAGGTACTAACAGGTAATGCATGATTGTCACAAATGTGTATTTCATCCGCTTTGAATTCTTTTTGAATTCTAAGAAACATACTGTCAAATAAATGTATAACCTTGTTTCCATTAGACCAGGGATTTAGTCGCTTGGTTTTAACATCATGAAAAATCTCTTCTGGCCCAAAGCTAAATTTGGCGGATTTCGCAATTTCACTATCACTAGGAACTTGCAAACCCCACTCTACCCAGGGTACCACTTTAATATTGTAAACTTCAGATAACTTGAGCAAATCTGGTACTAATCGATAAGCTCTACATCGCAGTGGTAGTCCTAATTCGATGCCCTCTGGAAAATCGAAAAGTGTGCATCCTTTCGTCCAAACGACCACAAAAAGCTTAGAAATGCCAAGTTTAGATGATTTTCGAAACAATTGATGCAGTCTCTGTGGATCTTCCAAATACCCGTCCACATCACTCACAAATGCTTCTAACCCTGTAGGTGTACCTGTTGAGTCAGAGCTGGAAACAACGCTATTTTGTCCCAGCCTTTTGCAAGCTCCAACCACCCAAAAAAGAAATACGATATTAGCTTTAACAATCAAATACTTAAAACGAAAAAGAAGAATTGTGACCGATTTCAAGACCAATATAATTCACCAGAAAAGTACAAAAAGCATCCGGGATGCATTTCGGACATTCTGACGTAAGCTTTAGTGGCAGCTGATAAAATCAAAGTTTTTGGAAACTTAGGTACCGCAATGTGTTTGTTTAACCTTTTGGGAATCTTCTGGCGGTGTTACCCAAGCCAAATCGATATTATCCATACAATAAGGATTTTTTAATGCTTCCATCCATTTTTTAAGACCCGCCAATTCATTTTTTTCCACACACTCCTTAATGTATTTTTCTACTAAATGATTTCTTGGAATGAGAGAGGGATTCGCCAAACTCATGAGATCAATATGTTTTTTGAGTTTCTCAGGATTGACCACTTTTGCATCCGCCAAATCCAATTGATGTCTCCAGAGCAAGACCCATTCCTTCAAACCGTCAGAAATCTGGAAGAGGTCAGCCAATGAAACCGCCGGGGGATTAGGTGAGTTTTCCCATGGATTCCCTATTTCCTGAGTTAAAAGTGTACGAAGATGCCACTCAAGTGACTTAAAGGTAACTGTAAAATCTAGCTTGTTTTTTTCCATAATGAATAAAAGATCCCTAATCCGTTTTTGGCTATAGTCCGTGTTAAAGTCAAATATTCCAATTTTACTTCCAAACTTTTTAAAGAAACACTGATTAAAGTAGCTCTTAAAATCACTTAGACATTTTTCCGTAAAATCATTCCAATCGAGATCGTTTTTTGGAATCAGAATTCTAAGGGAATCCAAAAGTCTCTGAAAATTCCAAAAGAGTGAGTTACCTTGGTTTCCATAGGCATATCTGCCAAAGCTATCGATGGCACTAAAAACCTTATAATGTTCATATTCATCCAAAAAGGCGCAGGGACCAAAATCTAATGTTTCTCCTGAAAGTGTGGTGTTGTCTGTGTTCATCACTCCATGAATAAACCCCACCCCTAACCATTCCACCACCAAGTCGATTTGTTTTTTCATCCATGCTTGCAAAAACATCTCTATTTTTTCGGGCGTATCAATCCAAAAAGGTGAGTAATGTCGAGTTATCACCATATCTATGAGCTGTTCCAATTCCTTTAAGCAATTTAGATGGGCAAGTCTTTCTAGGGTACCAACTCTCACGTGACTCTGCGCCACTCTAATCAGGATTCCACCTGGTTCCTCCTGCCCTCGGAATACCGTCTCTCCAGACGAAATCAGCGCCAGACTTCGTGAGGTAGGAATACGAAGACCACACATGGCTTCACTGACCACATACTCTCGTATCATAGAATAGAGAGTCGCCAAACCATCCCCACCGCGAGAATAGGGGGATTTGCCCGAGCCCTTTAACTGAATATCTCGAAGATTTCCTTCTTTATTTCTCCATTCCCCCAAAAGATGAGCTCTCCCATCCCCTAATAAAGGAACGAAATGTCCAAACTGATGACCTGCATACGAAAGGCAAATTGGGGAGTCTATATATTCCTGGGTTCCAAATTGAAGGTCGTTAAGTAACATATCTAATTCTTTGTTTAAAAGTTGAGTGTCATCAAACTCTGCAGCCAGATCCGTGTTAAACAAAAGCACTTTGCTCTTGGGAAAAACGGCCGGTCTCGCGTCTGTATAGAGACAGAGCGGAAGACTTTTATAGCTATTTTGAAATTTTAACATAATTGGCACATCCTTCAGAGGGTTGATACTTTTTTTTCAAGTATTTTTAATATTTAAAGATTTTAAATTTTTATCTTTCGTGGCAGGTTTGATAAAAGTCCCTCCTAGGAGTGTCCCATGTGGAAATTTAATTTGGTCGTATTAGGGTTGTGTTTACCGGCATTAAAGGCTTTGTCTTGGGGGGCTTTAGGCCACGAATTGGTAGTGGAGGTAAGCACGGAGTTATTGACCCAAAAAGCGCCTATCTTCGCATCAAATACCAAATCCCTGCAAGAACTTTCAACACATCCTGACCGAATCTGGAAATCGATTCCGCAGTCCGACCAAGAAAAGCCTTACCATTTTTTCCACATGGATTTCTATTCTTTTAAGTTTAAAAATTTGGGGAATTTGAAACTTAAAGACGTGCTTAACGCCCTAACCCCGGAAGAATTAAGCTTTAACGGACTAGCTCTCTGGCGCATACAGCAGCTGCAAGCCAAAGCAAAACAGGAGCTGAGGCAGAATCGAATTCCTGAGTTTTTGTCATGGTCCGGTGTATTGTCCCATTACATTGGTGACATCGCCCAACCCCTCCATGTCACGTCCAACTACGATGGACAAATGACGGGCCAGACAGGTATTCATGCTTGGTTTGAGTCAAAAAACTTAAATTCATCAGACAGATCCTATTTAATAAGCCGGATTAAGGAGTTTATCGTCAATGAGTCATTGGAGGAGAGTGAGTCGAATCAAGAAAAGTGGGTCGAGTTCATGAAACGCAGCTACGAGGAAGTGGATCCTTTGCTTAACATAGACTCTCAATATGGCCGCAAAACAAGTGAAAATTCCCTGCATCTTAGGCAGCTAGCCATTCAGCAAATGGCAATAGGAGCAGTGCAGCTGGCTCAAACCTTAAACTCAATCTGGCAATCCAGTTCCAACCCAAAGCACTCCCAACGGTACCTTCTGGTGCCTCCCAACTGGGTTGCTTTAGATGAACATTCGGATTTTACCTCCTATGAAAAGGGACTTTGATTTGAGGCTTTGTTACTGCAACTGATTCAAATTTAATATTCTGTAAATACTAATTAATATTTAATTCATTTCAGTTAAATCAAAAACGCCCGACCACGTTGTTAAGGAGGAATCCTGAAACATGAGGAAGGTGCCTATGAAAAACAACCATCGACCAACCCAACTTGTGATGCCATACATTGTACTCACCCTGGTTATTTTAGCTGTTGTTAAATTCGGATTTTTTTCAAAGTATGGGATCTTTTACGGTGGAAATAGCGTGGGATCCACGCGGGAAGTGGGATCATCATCATCTTGGCAATACCAACAATGGGCGGGCCAGGGAAAATCAAACGCAAGAGGCGAATCCAAAAGCCGTTAAATTTCTGGTTAGGTTCCTAACATCGGTGGTTGGTTCTAAAGACCACTGATATCACTCTTTTTTATTCAAATGAGACAGAATGTTGACATGAGCCATTTTTGTTTAACACGTAAAGAAACAAAATGGATTTCCGAAGTGAAAGTGTCAACTCGCTTAGAAAGGGCTGTTTATGTCAAAAACCATTTTGGTAGTCGATGATGCTATGACCATTCGCAATTTAGCAAAGCTTGCGTTGGGAAAGTCCGGATACAATATTTTGGAGGCCGAGGATGGTGTTCAGGGACTAGCCAAATTGAAAAGCGAAAAGGTGGACCTAATCATTTCCGACCTTAACATGCCCAATATGAACGGTCTTGAAATGGCTCAAGCGGTGAAATCAGATGCAGCCTACAAAGATATCCCCATTTTTATGTTGACCACGGAGGCCAGCCAAGATATTGCTCTTAAGGGCAAAGAGATTGGAATTATGGCGTGGATCGTCAAGCCCTTCGTTCCCGAAAAGCTATTAGCAGCCGTTAAGAAAGTGATCGGCGATTAGGAGTCTATGGCCAATGCGCTAACTCAAACCTTCCGAAACGTAGGTCGGCTCAGTCAGATCGTAAATGTTTTTGCACGCTATGGGTTTCGCACAGAGATCCAGGCTTCGGATTTGGCCAAATACATTGAACCAGATGCAGCAGAGCTCTCTACAGAGGAAGTGGTTCGGACTCCTAGTGGCTCCCATACGGTTCAGAATCCAAAATCCTATCGGGCCAAACGGCTTCGGCAGGCATTGGAAGAACTTGGTCCGACTTTTGTTAAGTTAGGACAGCTATTGGCCAGCAGAGAAGATATCCTTCCCAAGCATTTTTTATTTGAGTTTCGTAAACTTAGAGACAATGCAAAACCCTTTGAGGTTGGCATTGTTAAACAGGTGATTGAAAAAGAACTGCGTCGCTCCTTTTCTCAAATTGTCCAAGAGTTTGATGATGTTCCGTTAGGTTCTGCCAGCATCGGTCAGGTTCATCGGGCTATGTTGCCAACGGGAGAGTGGGTGGTATTCAAGGTCCAACGCCCTGGCATTGAAGCGCTGATCCAAACGGATCTGTCTCTGCTCGGGTCCTTGGCTGCCCTTTTGGAGGCAGCTCTGGAAGAAATGCGCGCTATGCGCATCTCAAACGTCATTGAAGAGTTACATCGTTCGCTTTATCTGGAACTAGACTATCTAAGGGAAGCCAGCAATACCCAAAGGGCGGGAAACTTCTTTAAAGATTCCGAAACGATATACATCCCTAGAGTCTATAAAGAATACTCCACAAAACGCCTTCTTTGTTTGGAGGTGATCGAAGGGCAAAAGCTTTCCAACGGCACCATTCCCCACGACAAGTCCCACTTGGTTAAGATGGGTTTACAGGCTTTTTTGGATATGACATTTAAGTTTGGGACTTTTCATGCTGATCTCCATGCGGGAAATTTTTTGTTACTTAGCAATCAAAAGCTAGCCATATTGGATTTTGGTCTTACGGCTCGACTGACCAAAGAAAACCGACTCACTTTATCCTTCCTACTTTTATCCTTGGTAAATGAGGATATCGATACCTTTTGTAGACTCTTTTTAGATTTTACAGAAATTGAAGAAACCATGGACACGTCCTCACTGGTCCGAGATCTCCGAAATTTACTGGAAGACACTTTAGCCATTGCGCCTCAAGACATTCAGTTGGGAAAACTTTTTATGCAAACCGCCCGGATCTGTGCGAAACACAAGGTGCCGGTGAGTCGCGACCTTGTGCTTTTTTTTAGAGCACTCATAGCTTTAGAGAGTTTTGCCAAAGCTCTGGATCCCGAGTTTGATGCCATTCATCAAGCCAACGAATATTCTAAAACACTCGCTTCAAAAGGACTAATGAAGCAGCTTTTTAGCGAACAAGAAAAGCTTCTTTGGATGCGTGATGCACAAGCGATTGCGCGGGATCTGCCCCTTGGCATACGAACTTGGATAAAACAGCTCAAGCGGGGCGTGTTCCATTGGCAGGTGGCCTCTCCTGATTTAAGAATTTTAGCCAGGGAGATTGATAGGGCTTCCAACCGCCTCAGTTTAGCTCTCCTTTTAGGTGCCATTGTTTTAAGCAGTAGCTTATTGACATTTAATAAATCGGGTCCCCTCTTTGATTCTCTATCCATATTGGGTATTGGTGGCTTTGGAATTGCCATGATTCTGGGGATTTGGTTGGTCATCAGCATTTTAAGGTCCGGAGGTTACAAATAATAACCTTTTGATTTTTTTGAATATTAGAGAGGTTTCTCACGGGTGAATTTAGGCACAGGGATTAAAACAGATGTTTGGTTTAACTATGGGTCCTTTGCCTTTGGTATTGCATGTCAACTGGTCAAAAAGAAATGCGACAAAACCTACTTCCAATTAACGGGGGTTGGTTCTGAATCCGCTTTCTCCGAATTAAAAAGACAAATTCAGGAATCCTCCAAACAACTAACCCGAATTGCACTCAAATTCTTTCTTGACCCTTCCTCTCAACAGCCCAATTTCGTATTGTACGCGCTGTATCCCCCTACTCTCTATATTACGGGTGGGTCGGCTTTTTTTGAATTTGATGCGTTTGAGACATCAACTTCAGAGGCTTGGAAAATGTGGGAATCTTTACCTAGTCCAAACTAAACAAAATTCTTAGTAGATTAACTAAACAAGACAATTTTTCAACTTTTCGAATCACCAAAGGTGGTATATGCTAGGCTGATCTCTCATTTGGTTGGAGGCTTTGGGTGATTTTTACTCGATGGGCAATCGCAATTGTTTTTTATCTTGTTTTTTTTTCCAGTTCTTTTCGTTGGAGTATGGCTCTCGCTGCCAACACTCCAGCCCATCCTCCTTCCGCGGAACAAGGTGAGGAGGAGTACCATCCCAGTGTGGAAAAGGGAGCAAAAAAACCAGTCCAAAGTCATTCCAATGAAAACCTTCATTCCGACGGGAAAAACCTCACAACGCCCGATCATGACCCTCCCAAGGCGACGGATTCAGAAAAAGAAAAATCATCTTCCCCTTCCCCAGTGGCAGAAGATTCAAAATCCGGAAAAATGAAGCCCCATGCCATGGCATCCGAAGAAATCAAAAAAGGATCAGGCTTTATCTGGTTTGGAGTCGTATTTTTGTTACTTTTAGCTGGCATTTATTTATTTACATAATTTTTTTTTAGAAAGGATGATTTATGTTTTTTAGGCTATTTTGTGCAATTGCAATTCAGTTTCCCGTTTTGGCCCAGTCCCTAAGCCTAAATCCCAATCAGAGTACTTTTAGTGTGGTCACTAATCGATCTGGAATTGCAGCCAAGCTTGCGCATCATCACTTGATTGTTGCCACCAACCCGCAAGTTAGCTTTACAGGAACCCTTGACAATCTTGCCTCCCTTGAGATGACATTTGAAGCGGATGCCAAATCACTGGAAGTGGATAGCGCCAGCCAACAAAAAGCACATCAAGAAAGATTAATGCAGCTTGGAGCTTTACCCAGTCCATTTTCGGAAGTTGGGGAGTCAGATAAGGAAAAAATCAAATCCAATATGTTAGCAAAGGGACAGCTTGCTGCGGATTCTTTTCCAAAGATAGAAGCAAGGCTCTTTAGAGTGCAAGCCAAACCACAAACAATAGGTGGAGTTAAATTCACACATGCAGGTGATTTAAGTGTCACTATCCGAGGAAAAACGGTAAACAAACTCACTCCACTTATTTTAGATATTCAAGAAAAATCAGTTAATGTCGAAAGTATGATTGGTTTTAAGTTTAGCGAATTTGAAATAGAGCCTTTTTCTGCGCTATTGGGGGCTATCAAAAATGCGGACCAATTCTATATATATGTAAATTCAAATATCCTAACTAAAAAGGGCTAGACATGCAGAATTCCGAAACCATCTTTGACAAGATTCTGTCAGGCGCCATACCGGCTAAAAAGGTGCTTGAAAATGATTTTTGCCTTGCATTCCACGATATTTCTCCACAAGCTCCCATTCATGTTTTGATCATTCCTAAAACGAAACTCAAAAATATATCTGAGGCCACTTCAGAACACGTACCCGTTCTTGGACGCATCTTAGAAATGGCAGGCTTAGTGGCCCACCATTTAAAAGTGATCGATTCAGGCTATCGATTGATCATTAATAATGGGCGGGATGCAGGTCAATCGGTGGATTATATACATTGTCATTTATTGGCTGGAAGACCACTTTGTTTTCCAATTGCTTGAATGGGAACTATCGGGAATTTTTATGACAAACATTGGAAGTATTTCTTTTTCTAGAATAATGAGTTTGATTCTTTTGCCTTTGATTCAATGCAAAAGCACCCCTGCGGAGCCGCCTTCCCTTTTAGAATCCGGGGAAGATGCCTACCATTTTGGAGCTCTAAGCTCCACCAAGACGGAAGGAGCTCCCGATAAAATCGTGAGATTTGCTTTTTACCATCTTGGCTGGCATTTTAAATCCAGCGCCGATCTTTTGCTTAAACTTGGTGATTCTAAATACTTTTCAGCTACCGCCGCAGCAGAAGTGATCCAGAGAGTAAAGCCACAAGTTCTCTTTTTAAGCGGGCTTGACGTTGATGCACAAGAATTAACCGTTTCTAAATTCTCTAGCTCATTTTTAACGGTTACCCAGTCTGGACAAACTCCGATTCAGTACCCCCATCTTTATTGCATGAAAAGTAACAATAAATTGAGATCATCCTGCATACTCTCTAAGTTTCCCTTTAAATCAGATAAAATTCGGACCTTTAAGAATTTTGCTTGGGAAGATATGCAAAAATCCAAAATTCCAAAAAACTTTCGTTTCCAGTCTAAGTACAAAAATCCGATTCAGGCCAAGTTAGATCGCTTAAAAAGCGCTAAAAAATTATTTTCTCACAATTTTGCAGACATTCCTATGGTCATTGGTAAAACAGAAATTCATTTAATTCATTTGCTCTCTGCACCTACAGAACTGGAGTCACTTTCTGAGACTGTCATTCCAGAACAGTACCAAGATGAAAGTCAGTTTTTACAAGATTATTTATCTCCTGAAACCAGCCAATACATTGAAGATGATTCTGGGAAAAAAGGAGGAATTGCAGCAAATGCGCACTATGTCATAGGCGCAGATTTTAGGATGGATCCATCCGATGGTCCGGGCACTAAAACCTCAATCAATCAGCTTTTAGATTTGGATATTTTAAATTCAAATGTATTACCCAATTCCGTGGGCGCTACGGAAGATGCAGCCGTTGAGGCCGGAAAAAATGCTTTTCACATTGGAACGGCCTCCAACGACACCACTTATTTTAGTCCGGAAACCCATGGCAATTTAAGAACGAGTTTTTTGATTCCCAACAAATCCCTTACGATAGACTCATCGGGTGTATTTTGGCCAGACACCAGCCATCCGGCACGCCGGTTAATCGACCCTAAAGTAACAAATCGACGACTCATTTATGTTGATTTACAGATCCCGTCTGGGCTTTAGTTCCTTAAAGTCAAAAAAGAAGGAATCAGCCATCAGATTGGGTTTTAAGTTTGACTGGGCTCCTAAAAGAGAACTGCGCACTGTGGGGTTGGTTTTTTCCAGGTCTTCGATGAGTTTGGCCATTTTCTTTCGTTGCAAATTTTCTTGAGATCCGCACAAATTACAGGGAATCACGGGCACCTTTAGCTTTTGGGCTAGTGCCGCTATGGAGCTCTCAGAACAGAGGCTCAGTGGACGAATGACTACATTTTGTGCATCCTCAGATAGCAGCTTAGGAGGCATGCTAGACACGGATCCGCCAAAAAAGAGGTTCATCAGGAAGGTTGTGTTAAGATCTTCCCTATGATGTCCCAAAGCAATTTTCTGGAAGCCCTGATTTTTAGCATAGGTGTATAGAATTCCACGCCTTAATCTAGAGCATAATCCGCAATAGGTTTTTCCTTCTTTCGTTTTTTCCTTTACGATGGAATAGGTATCTTCTTCTAAAACAATCAGCTCCTGGCCCATTGTTTCTTTTACCCAAAGTGAAAAGTCACGGACTTGAAAACCTGGCTGTTTTTGATCCAAAAGCACAGGCTGCAGGCTAAAGGGATAGGGAGCTTTTTTTTGAATTTGGCCAAGCATGTACAAAAGGACGGCGCTATCTTTTCCTCCACTCACAGCCACCAACACTCGGTCATGGGGCTCAATCATATGATAGGTGGAAAGGGCCCTAGTGATGAGTCGGCTCACCTGGCTTTCCAGCTCATTCAAACTGACATCTGATTTTGTTTCCTCTAAATGCATACCAATTCCGTTTAACTTTGACCAAGTGATTATAAAATTTGTTTATAGGGTTTGATTAAAATTTGATTTTCATCAGAGCCCAGCTCCCATTTCGCCAAAAAACCAAATTTTCGACTCGGCTCTAGGATTTTTATCCATCCATCGCGTGTGGTGGGGCTGAAAGGGGGGAGGCACGCAGCGGCAGGATCCCAAAAAAACCGGTTTCCGTTGGCCAGAGCCTTAGATTGTTCTTCGGAGGCCCACAAGATGGGGAACGTGGGACACAGCTGATCAATGGTGATGAGCTTTGAAGTCAAGGTTTCCCAAGATTCGGCTGTTTCCAGGTCTTTAACGGATACGGCCTGCTGAATCCCCCAGGGACCCACGGCCGATCTTCTTAATTTGGAGCAATATCCAACGGTTCCCAGACCCTTTGCCAAATCACGGGCCAAACACCTCACATAGGTTCCCTTGGAACATTGCACCTCTAAATCCAGATGAAGGGATGAAGAGGAAACATCAGAAGGAGAAAGCGTGTCCGTATACCCGCTTTGACCTTTCCAAAAATCAGTGGGCATTAAAGAGTAAATAAAAATTTCACGTCTTTTAGATTCAATCTCGATGGGTAGTTTTCCTTGAGCCCTCATGTATTCATACATGGGTTTTCCATCCACTTTAAGGGCACTATACTCCGGAGGTGTTTGCCAAATCGCCCCCCGAAAGTTCTCACAAACCCTATCAAAATCGTCCTGAAAATGTGGAGGCACTGCCGCTTCTCGTGTCACCTGACCCGTGGGATCCAAGGTGGTGGTTTGTTTCCCAAGCTCCACTCGAAAAAGGTAGGTCTTCTCCGTGGCCATGAGCTCATCGGCTAGCCTTGTGGCATTTCCCACCATGATGGGGAGTAAACCGCTGGCAAACGGATCCAGGGTGCCCAAATGCCCTACCTTATATCCTTTTGGCAAAAGCCTTTTCACCAAGCGAACCACGTGGTGGCTCGTGGGACCCTCCGGCTTATCCACCAGAATCAAACCGGTTTTATACCAAAGTGAACTAGTAGGAGGAACACAGAGTGACGGGCTAGGATGGAAATTCATAGGGGTTCAACTATTGATTAGAATCAGAGGGCTTAGAACCTGAAGACTCAGATCCTGAAAAGTTAGAAACGGAAGCCTCTGGCCCTTCGTCTTGCTTAATTTTGCTCAGTAATTCATTCACACGCTGCGCTTTTTCCAGGGTATCATCGTAAAAAAAACTCAGCTCAGGAACCACTCTTGTTTTCAACAGATTTCCCACATGACTTCTCAAAAACTTGGAAGCACTTTTTAAGCCTTCCACCGCTTTTGCGATTTCCGCTGCTGACAAGGGAGCGTTTTCCAATCGAGCGGAAAACCCAAAATAAACCCTAGCCACGCTCATATCGGGTGAAACCTGCACATGGGTGATATACGTATTTTTAACTCGCGGATCCGCCACTTTTCCTTCAATCAGGAGAGTGGCCACCACATTTTTAATGTCTTTTGCCATTTGGTTCTGGCGTTTCGAAACAGCCACCGGAATTTCCTCTTTACAGCGTGTCGGCTGTTTCTTCAATGATAAAGGACTCTAACACATCTCCGGGTTTGATGTCGTTGTAGTTTTCCACTCCAATTCCACACTCAAACCCATCGCGCACTTCTTTTACATCATCTTTAAATCGCTTTAAAGATCCCACTCTGCCCGTGTAAATCACGATGCTGTCTCTCAACACCCGGATATGGGAATTTCGGGTGAAAATCCCGTCCGTAACGGCACAACCGGCAATGTTTCCAATTTTGGGAACACTAAACACGCTGCGCACTTCGGCATGACCCTGAATTTTCTCAGATCTCACGGGAGCCAACCTGCCAACCATTATAGCCTGAATGGAATCCACAATTTCATAGATGATGGAAAACACTCGGAGATCCACTTTTTCCCGCTCTGCCAGTTCCGCTGCCGCTCGGTCGGGTCTAACATTAAAGCCCAAAATAAGCGCATTAGATGCTTCTGCCAAAGTCACATCGGTCTCTGTAATGGCTCCCACCCCAGAGTGGATGAACTTGGACTTGATTTTGGTACTTTGCAGCTTAGAAACTGCATTTTTGATGGCTTCCACTGAGCCATGAGTGTCTGCTTTTAGGATAATGGGGAAGTCCATCGCTGCAGAGCCATCCTGCATTTTGGCCAAAAGATCGGCCAGAGAGGCTTTCACAGAAGTGGAAGATTCCTTTAATTTCTGTTTTTCAATTCTAAAACCCACTGCTTCTTTCGCAATGGCTTCATTTACAACACAGTTAAACATATCCCCAGAACTGGGAACTTCACCTATACCGATGATCTCTATTGGCATACTGGGCCCAGCTACCGTGACTCGTTCGCCCTTGTCGTTAAACATGGCGCGAACTCGACCATAACTTGTTCCCACCACAATCACATCCGATACCTTAAGGGTACCTTGAGTCACGATGACGCTCGCCACAGGCCCGCGGGATTTATCCAAACGAGCTTCAATCACCACGCCTTGAGCCAATCCTTCCTCAGATGCCTTCAATTCTAGAACTTCTGCTTGTAGCAAAATGGACTCCAGCAAGGAATCAATACCTGCTCTGGTTTTAGCGGAAACAGGTACAAATATACAGTCTCCACCCCAGTCTTCAGGCACCACATTGTGTTGCGACAACTCCCTTTGGATCTTTTCCAAGGACGCACCTGATTTGTCCATTTTGTTTACCGCCACAATGACCGGCACTTTTGCGGCTCGAGCGTGATTGATAGCTTCAATGGTTTGGGGCATCACACCATCATCGGCAGCCACCACCAACACAACAATATCGGTAACTTGTGCTCCACGGGCACGCATGCTGGTGAAGGCTTCGTGGCCCGGGGTATCCAAAAAGGTGATTTTTTGATCGTTGTGGGACACTTGATAAGCACCGATGTGCTGGGTGATTCCACCCGCTTCTTTGTCGGCAACATTGGTAGATCGAATGGCATCCAGCAGACTCGTTTTACCGTGATCCACATGGCCCATAATGGTAACCACAGGCGATCTAAAAGTATGCTCTCCGCTCTCATGCACGTCTGTCTTCTTTTTAGAAAGAATATCATCAATGGACACGGTGGAGTCTTGCACTTCAAAACCAAATTCCTGAGCCACCAAAGTGGAAGTCTCAATGTCTAACATTTGATTTACAGTCGCCATTAAACCAAGTTTCATCAATGACTTAATCACTAGTGACGATTTGATAGAAAGCAATCCCGCCAAATCGGCCACGGAAATGGTATTGTCCACTTTAAGCACTTTTTTGCTGGCTTTTGTGGGATTCGCCAAAGCATCCGAGCGCTTGTCTTTCTTGATAGGCTTGAAGCTGCCCTTTTTCCGATTGGGAATCATGGTGCGCACCGTAGGAGCCACCACGGCCTCTTCCGCATCTCCTTCAAGAAGCAATTCGTCTAGAAGCTCCTCATCCAGAAGCTCATCTTCAGACTGTCTGCCCTTTGCTCTGGCTTTTACCTTGGTTTCAATTTCCTCATTTTGCTTGCGCTTTAAGGCTTCTTTTTCACGGTCACGTCTGGTGCCTGGCTCTTTACCAGCCACCGCTCCGGCTTCAGGAGTTCCGAAACCGCCACCTATTCCACCACCAGCAGGTCCGCCAGGTCTAGGCGCTCCACCAGGTCCACCAAACCGACCTCCAGCGCCGCCAGGTCCAGCAGGTCTTGGGCCGCCTATCCCACCTCCGCCATCACGGGCGGAAGGAAAACCACCGCCAGCAGGTCTGGGATTAGGAAAGCCTCCACCTTCTCTCGCGGTACGCATTTGGATCCCGCCGCCCTCTTTCCTGGGTCCACCTCCAAATGGGGTGCTGGAGTGATAGGCATTTGTGGAAGAAGAAGATCTCTGTGATTCTGCCACGGTACGATTGGTTGGAAACCCACCGCCTGTGGGTCGATTAGCAATGATCCGGGACTGATTTCCTTGCCCACCGGAAGAGGACATTCCCGAGGCGGAAACCGAAGGTGTTTCTCCCCGTTTTATGATCACCGCTCTTGATCCGGGAGCGGATGAATCAGAGGCCGTGCCTCCTTGGGAAGAAGAAGGAGGAGGAGCTTGTTTAATGATGACAGCCCCTGTACCCGCCGGTCTAGCCGTGGGCGCCGTCGCCCCAGGAGCAGGCCTACTGACAATGGTAGCCCCAGTGGTGCTGGGTGCCTCAGGCGAAGGAGTCACTGCCGAGCCCGCTTTGACAACGGATTCACTCACGGCACTCTGAGCTGGGCTTTGATTTGCCGTCAATCCATCAAGCGCCACCTCTTGGGAAATACTCACCCCTGGCAAAGTAACGCTTTTATTTTTTTCACTTAATACGGGGCTTGAATCACCTTCCCATACGGATGGAGATCCTTGAGCCACTTTATTCGCTGAAAGACTTGGCTCTGGCGCTTCATTTACGGCAGACTTAGGCTCCTTTTTAGGGGCGCTTTTCTCCGAAGCTTTCAGGGGAGCATCCGCCGTGGCAACACTCGGGACTTTCTCCGGCACAGGCAACTGGGAAGTGACCTGAGCAGAAGGAGCCTGAGCCATGGTTTCGGAAAGAGGTTCCTCAGATGGACCCGCCTTTGGACTCGTACGGGCGTCTAAATGATTTAAAGTTATATCTTGAACCGCTTCCGGGGTAGCCGCAGAAAACTCAACACTTCCCCCAGATTTTTCCAACGCACCTAGAGTGTTGCCCGCTTCCATGGAAGCTTCCGCATCTGCATCTACGACCCTTCTTCGAATCACCACCCTAGACTGGGGAGTGGACTTATCCTTTTCTGGGATTCGGCCTTTTCTTAGGTAAGATCTAAGCTTGTCTGCTTCTATGTCCGAGATAGCGCTGAAATGGTTCTTTACAGCCACGCCAATCTCGGAAAGCTTGCCCAATGCCACTTTGGTTTCTAAATTCAACTCTTTGGCCAGATCTAAAACTCTAATACGACTCATCCAAGAGGGCTCCCAAATTTTCGGTGCGTGAAAGTCGAAGGGGGAATTCAACCCATTCGTTACATAAATGGAATACAGGCTTTAATCAACTCCCGGAACCATTCTTTTTTCTTGATCCAAAATTGCTTCTAAACACTTAGCCACAAAACTCTTTTCGCCCGCCATCATAGCGCGTACAGGTATCTCTTTGTTATAGAGTTTCTTCCCAATGGATTCGGCGGGTTCGTTCACCCGACAAAGTTGAACTCGAAAACCATGACGCTCCATTAACTGGCTGAGCTGGCGCAAAAATCGCGGAGAGCCATCACTCGTGACAAACAAAAGTTTCGACATTCGGCCTGCAGACCCTTCCGAATGACCCATACCAAGCTTAGTGAGGCCCTTTAGTTCCCGCTCCAAAATAGACCCAATGTTTTCGAGTCCTCCATGGAGTTTCCCAGACCTTTTAGCCAGGAAAAGAGCATTCCACAAGCCTGGACCCATCTGAATTTCCAGGGCATTCAGATTATCGATCCAAGATATTTCTTTCCGAGCAAGGGAGCTCCAAGCATTCTCACTCCCCTCAAACGACTTTGGCAGATTCAGCATTAATTTTCCCAGCGTATTTTAAAGACAGCCCAGTTTTATAGGCGATTTCATCAACAGATAAAGTAGCCAGTTCTTCAAGAGACTCAATTCCAGAACACTGCAACACAGCGGCCGTATGAATTCCTACTGTACGAACCTTCATCCAGTAATGTAGTCTATCTGTAGACACAGATTTAACATCAATTTTTTCAGGATCCTGTAGCGGTTTTGGCCTTGTTTTTTGAGCAATATTATCCAACGTATCCAGCGCTTTTTGCTCATCATCCCGCTCTGGCACCACTTCGTCCATGTTAAGACCAAGTTCCGCTAAAGCGTCCTCTTCCTGGCTAGCCATTTTGCTAATCTGAATGCGAGACGCCAGTTCAGCAGCTCCGCTAATCACTTGCGCGGCTTCCTCTTCCGTGAATCTCAACAGCCTTAGCAATGACTTAGAGTCCATGCGAGCCACATCCGCAGGGTCTTTATACCCTTCATTCACCAAAATTTCAGCTCTCATCTCTCCCAATAAGGGGATCTGAGCTAAAACATTGCGGTGTTCCTGCATCAATTCTTTCATTTTAGACTCAGAAACAATATCTACTTTCCAATTGGTGAGCTGAGCCGCCAATCTTACATTTTGCCCTCGGCGTCCAATCGCTAGCGATAGACTATCATCGGGAACCACGACTTCCATCAGGTGCAATCGCTCATTGATGATCACCTTTGCCACATCCGCGGGGGCCAAAGCATTACACACAAACCGGGCAGGGTCCCTGTCGTAAGCAATGACGTCAATCTTCTCCCCTTTTAGTTCATTTCCAATGGCCTGGACGCGCGCGCCCTTCATTCCAATACAAGCACCTTGGGGATCTACCGTAGGTTCGGTGCTATACACTGCAATTTTGGATCGAGAGCCGGGGTCTCGCACGGCAGCCTGAATAACCACCACACCATCTGCGATTTCTGCCACTTCTTGCTCAAATAATCGAACCAAAAATTCCGGATGAGCCCTAGACAACACAACCTGGGGCCCGCGGGACGATTTTTTCACATCCAAAACATAACAGAGAATTTTATCTTTAAGTTTAAATCTCTCTCCAGGAATCTGCTCCCGGGAAGGCAACAAGCCTTCACAAGTGCCCAAATCCACTATCACATCTTGCTTGTCCAGACGACGCACAATTCCTGTGACCAGTTGATTTTTCTTTTCGCGAAAATCTTTGATGATTTTATCTTTTTCCGCTTCCATCATCTTTTGAACAATAACTTGTTTAGCAGATTGAGCGGCAATTCGGCCTAGGGCTTCTGTGGGAAGAGCCTCTCCCACCTCATCACCAATCTGAAGAGTATCATCCATTTGCAGAGCTTCTGCACTTGAAATCTCTCTCAAGGGGTTTGTGACCTTATTTCCCTCAACCACCACACGGTAGCGCCACAACTCAATTTCTTCAGTTTCTTCATTAAATTTAGTTTCAAAGATGCAGTCGCCATAATACTTCTTGGCAGCCGTAAGCACAGCTTCCCGAAGCACAACTATGAGTTGAGATTTATCTACGTTTTTTTCTTTGCCAACGGCTTCCAGCTCACGATTCAGCTCTAGTTGCATGATTCTTGCCTCTTCAATAAATTAAGACTTTTTTAACTTCTTTGCCTTAGTCTTTCCAGGCCCACTCTGCTTGGATTTAGACAGGGAAAGAGGATGAAAACTCAGTGCTTGTGCTTTTGCTATTTGATTCAAATACAATTTGGGCTGGTGCGATCCCTCTTTTAGAAGAATAAATTCACCCCCCTCATCCTGATTCACAGCGTCTAGCATCATAACGAACTTATCACGGCCGTTTTGTTTTTCCCAGCACTTAACAGACAGAATCAGACCTACAGAGGAAACAAAATCCTCTACAGACCGCAAAAACGGCTCGGCCCCAGGACTGCTCACCTGAATTTCAGTACCATCGGGAATCAGTGAAACTGCTTCGCTTTCAAGCAGCCAGTGATGTATCATCAAACAATCATCTAAGTCAACGGAGGCATCGGCAGGGGGAGGATCCTCTGTTAACGCATCCCAGAAAACAGGGAGACTTAGATTGGAACTTTCCAAATACCCCCTATCTAAAAAAACGCTCAACACCAAACTGCCACTAATTCTATCAAGTAACACCTCCCGAAGCCGGAGAGGAGGCAATGGGGTAGACGAAGGTGGAGGCTCCCCGTTTTCAAGGCGTTCCTTTTGTTTTTTTATAATTAAATCACTAATTTGATTAAAAAGTAAGGCATGAGTGGAGGGGGTAAACGAAAGGATTGCTGAATTCAATGATGGTCACCCAAGTGGAAAAAAAGATTACAAATGGCACGTAATTTACCAGTAATACAAAATCGTCTTGCCCCTTTATAGCGATTTGAACACACTACAAAAAGTCGAACGGGACCATAACACGTCTCTAAAAGAGGGGAAACCAAAAAATGACAATTCCTAAGAATCGAAAGTCACTGGGCCAGTGGGGAGAAGAGAATGTGGATCAGTGGATGAAAGGGGTAAATTACTCCGCCATACTCAAAAACCACAGGTTTCCAGGGGGAGAACTGGACCGAGTCTATCACAATCCAGAAGATAAAACCCTTTGCGTGGCAGAGATCAAATGCCTTACCCAAAATCCAAGGTATTCTCTTTCCCTTTACCTGGGAGATGCGATTTTACCTTTGTTAGTAAGAAAAAAACAGAAAAAAAATCTCATGTTAGCAGGCAATCAACTTCTCCGCACTTTCCCTGAGCACCAGATATACCTGCGATACTTTGTGGTAATCAAATCTCCTAAAGGGTATCTCACGGAGACCCACTCCGAAACCTTGTTATTTGGAGGAAAAATATTGCAAATCACCGAAGACTATCTGCTATTGTCTTTTAATCCAATAGATTCCATATTTTAAGGAAATTACCCGGCCGTGGGCGCCTTAAAAAGCATCTCCAAACGACCCACAGCCAAAGGAAAGGACTCTGATTCCAGTGTTGCCATTTCCGAATCTGTAAATTTCCCTAACACATGGGATTGAGTGGCGGATTTGTGTTCCGCCTTTCCAATTCCAATCTTAATTCTATGAAAATGATCAGACCCCAACTCTTCCAAAATGCTCCGTACGCCGTTATGACCCCCATGACCTCCTCCCACTCGCAGCCGAACCGCACCGGGAGAAAGATCGAGATCATCAAAAATCACATAAGTATCCGGTACCGCAATCTTGAAAAAGGTCATGGCTTCCCGCACGGCGGCACCAGAAAGATTCATATAGGTCTGGGGGAACAAAAACACGGTCTCTTTGCCAAAAAGAAAACCCTTACCGTAGAGAGACTTAAATTTTACTTGATGGAGGGAGACTCCGCATAGCCTACCCAAGTGCTCTAAAAACAAAGCTCCTGCATTGTGCCGGGTCTGGGAATATTGCGTTCCAGGATTACCCAAACCAACCAGAAGCTTCATACAAACGATTAAACTTTAAGAAGAGAAGCGATAGGCAGATTGGATGCCACACGTAGTTTCACGCCAGCAGGAATGGTAAGAGATGAGGCATGAAGAGAGTCTTCTACTTTCAGGGAACTCACATTCACTTCCAGCATGGTAGGTAAGTCTTTTACTTTACCGCGAACCAGCACAGACCGACGAAGTGCTTTAAACATCCCCTCTTTCTCTTGTTCACGAGTAAGACCCACAAACTGCAAAGGAACATAAGCAGAAACCACGGACTCCAGCTGAATTTCCTGGAAATCCACGTGCAAAGGAGCATTAGTGATAGGATCCACTTGAACTTGTCTCATGATGGCCAGTTTTTTCTCAGATCCAAAGTCCAATTCCACCACACCCGTTTTGGTATGACCCTTAGGAAAGGTTTTCAACACCGCCAGAACAGGAGTTTGAGTGGCTCCGCCATAGACGATCCCAGGGATATTCCCTTCTTTTCTCAATCGATTGGTGTGGCCTTTGGTTTTGATATCCCGTTTGGAAACGGAGATGGAAATTTGTTCAGTTGACATGGGGCTCTCCAGTTTTTGGAATGCAAATAAAAACAATGACCCAGGCTCATACATCAGGATCCAAATTCATTCAAGGTTTCAAGCCCAAAAAAATAGGACCGGGGAAATGTTATCGTGGTGATTTTATCGGGCAAGAGAGAATCAAATTTGTTACAGAATCGGAATGGTTGACTTATTTTTTAATTAGGGTAGAAAATGTTGAACTAAGATTCTTATAACCTCATGATATGATTCCCAGGAGAAATTTCGATGAAATCCATCCATTATTTATTTGCACTTGGTGTGTCTCTCTCTTTAAATCAACTGGGCTGCAGCAGTAAGCCAGAGGAAGCGGCTCCTGCCGCAGAAGTAAAAGATACAACAAATTCAAACGCTTCCAATGAAGCTCCTGTGGCCACAGATCCTGCTCCACCCGCCATCACCAATGATCCTATCCCCCCAAGTTCCGAACCTCCCCTAGCCTCGGCTCCCGCCACAGGCTTGGAAACCATTTATTTTGATTTTGACAGCTATACTATTAACGCAGGAGCTCAAACCACTTTGCGTAATATTGCTGCATCTTTAAAATCACAAGGCCAAGCCAAAATTCAAATTGAAGGGCACTGTGACGAGCGCGGGTCCAACGAATACAACCTTGCCCTGGGCGAACGCCGAGCCCGGGCCATCCAAGAATTTTTAGTATCTGAAGGCCTAAGCGCCTCCTCCCTTTCCACCATTTCCTACGGGGAAGAACGACCCAGCATTCAAGGGTCCGGTGAAGATGCCTGGGCAAAAAATCGAAGGGGCGAATTCAAACCTCTTTGAAAACAGCTTGGTAAAGTGAGCGGTTCATGCGCACCCATTTCTGGGGGGCACTTATATGCTCCCTATTTTGCGTTTCATGTGTTCGCACCTGCCTAGGCCAATCGGAGCTGGGTTCAAAATCCAATCCTCTAAAAATTTTAACCAATTTATCCATTGCCTCTACCGGACAAAACGAGTCGTTAAAAGTCCTTTCTGAGTGCATGGAATCTTACATTGGCTTTCGAGTGATGTTTGAACAAGTTTCCAATGATGAGGCTGTGGCACAGCGGCTTCAACAGGGAAACGCCCATGGAGGAGTTTTCAGCCCTCTTGGCGCCGCTGAAGCAGAATACAAATACGATTTCGTGCACGAAGTGACTTTCACCCCTCAAAAATCCCCCCAAAATCGAATTTTTTTTGTGGGTAATTTCAGACTATGGAACGCCATACTGTCAAAATCTCAACTCAACGTGGCCCCCTTCTGGGGACTTGTGGAAGGTTTGGAACGACTCACAGGCTCTTCCATCATCTATCAATCCAAAACGGACCCTGTGGATTTTCTAGTGCCAAGGCATCTCCTTCTTCAAGCAGATGTGTTTCCCGGTTCTGCCTATTTTGTGAGTTCCGGGGAACTGGTGCTGCAGGCCATTGAGCAAGAAACAGGACTTGTAGGCGTTATCCGAGAGATTCAACTGATTCAGTCTTTTCCAGAGATTCAAAATAAGCAACTGAGTTTAGGACAAAAGATTCATCAGTATGTCGTTTTGGGCATTAGCCCATCTCTTCCTGGAAGCATTCTGAGCACCCCAAAATCACTCCATCCGAAAATTCGAGGGGCATTGATAAGTGGACTACGCCAATGCGCCAGCCGCCCTGAGCTGGAATCTATTTTTACCGATTACTTTGGCGGTTCCCACTCGGCATATGTTGCCGCAAAAAATCTAGAGATCTTTAGAGAAATTCACAAACTACAAGATAATCTAGAAGAACGCATGGCCACAGATAGATAAACAATTTATCCCAGTATTTATTTGCATGCTTTTGGCTTGGCTATGGGCGGAAAGGTTTTCGCTTTAACCGCGATGGTTTCAAGTGTAACTATTAAATGGAATAGAGACCCAATGAAATCCCAGGTGGAGGCAAAATGTTACGAAGTTTGCAAACCGCAGCAACCGGCATGGATGCTCAACAGAGTCTAATTGACACACTTTCAAATAACATTGCCAACGTTAACACCACCTCATTTAAACGTTCCAGAGCGCATTTTAACGACCTACTCTATCAGAATCTTAGAGCTCCAGGCATGGCTTCCGTAGCAGGCACCGTCACTCCATCGGGGATTCAAGTGGGCGGCGGCGTAAAACTTACCTCTGTAGAAAAAATGTTCGAAGAAGGAAGTGTAAAAATCACCAAAAATGACACAGACCTCATGGTGAAAGGTCGAGGATTTTTTAGAATTCAAATGCCTGATGGTTCGGTTTCTTACACCCGTGACGGCACTTTTAGAAGATCCAATGACGGCAAACTGACCACAGCTGAAGGTCTACCTTTACTTCCGGAGATCATCATCCCCCCCAACGCCACACAACTAAAAGTGGGTATGGATGGCGTGGCCTCTGTGGTGGTCAGTGGGGAAATTGAACCTCGAAGTTTAGGCCAAATCCAAATTGCAAACTTTATTAACCCAGCTGGCCTGAACGCCATTGGGCGAAATCTTTATACGGCCACCGCCGCTTCTGGGGAGCCCGTGGTGGGAAATCCTGGTGAAAATGGATCAGGGCTTTTGGGCCAGGGAGAACTTGAGGCCAGCAACGTAAACATAGTGGATGAAATGGTTTCCATGATCATGGGACAAAGAGCTTACGAACTAAACAGTAAAGTCATCAAAACAGACGATGAAATTTTAGCTGCCACCAACCAATTGAGATAACATCATGACCTTATTGGGAGCCATTTTTCCACCACAATTATTGGCTAAGATACTTCTTCTAGGCCAGGTTCAGGAAATGGAAGGAGAACGACCTTCACTTTGGGTGACCGACCTTTTTCAAAAAGCCTTGGCCTCGGCAAATATTCAAGCACAGTGGCTAGAAAGTCCGCCGGAAACTTTAAATGCGGAAGCCTCCATTACCGTGCTTGCCAGATGCCTGAAGTGCGTGCCCCTAGCAGAAGAAGGGTTTCCCTTAATGAGTTCTCTAAAGTGGGAGCCATCTGCCGAAGGAAAAATCATGTTATCCTTTCAATCAAAACACAACTCTAATGCCCCCACTTTTCAAAAGGATTCTCATTCCGAAATGGCTGTAAACCATTGGAAAATTGAGTTCTGGAGCCCTCAGCTCCGATACTCCCCCAAAACCTCTCAAAACACCCAGCCTGGGGAAGCCTTTAACGAGGAAGTCATCGCACTGGATAGATGCATGGAAGAGTTCAACTGCCCTACCGGAAAAAACCTAAATTCACTGTTCCCTTTAAATCAAAAGCAATACAATGATTTTAAAATCACATCCCGTGGCCTGGTATGGGCTCAGGCCATTCCAAAAGGAAAACAGATTCAATTATCTCAACTCATGGTGCCCAACAAAATTGAGATGGGGCAAATTGTCACTTTATGCTCCCAGAATCAAGATCTCATAAAAGTGTGCATGCAAGCGAAAAGCCTAGAATCAGCGCCCGTTGGGAAAATGGTAAGACTAAAAATATTAGACGGTGGATTTTTAACTAAACTAAACCAAACGGAGATAAAGGCAAAACTCCAAGAATCCGGAGAACTTCTCATTGAAAACTAACTCACTATTTCAAAAAATGGATACGATTTGGGAGAGGATCATTGAGAGCTATCTCAGTTTTGTAGAGAAAATGGTGTTTCAGTTTTTTCACGCGGAAATTGCCCAAGCCCAATCCAAAGTGCTCGCAAAAATCTATATCCTATTTTTTGTGGGTACTGTTATGATTTTTCTTTTTGGATGCGCCACAGGACCTGAAAAAACGCCCAATCTTCCCGTTCCTCAATCAAATTTAATCGACCCCGAACGCAGTCCTAAAAAAGCAGATCCTTTCATACTCTATAAAAAAAACAACGATATCTTGCTTGAAAGAAAAAATAAAGGCTCAAAAACAGGTAGCATTTTTGCCGATTCGGAAAAAAAAATCGATTTGGTGTCTGACAAAGTCTCTATTCTAAATGGAGATATCATCACAATCGCCATAGACAATTCGTTTATTTCAAAACAAGCAAAGCCAAAAGCCGAATCCAAACCAGCACCAGATAAAAAAGAAACGGATGAACAAAAGCAGAAAGATGACATTCTATTGAAAAATTTAGAAGAGTTGGGAGAGTCCAACTTTTTAGAGTCCGAACCAAGCACAGCCATAAAAGCGGTTATCATCGGTTCTGATGAACGATTTGTGTATTTAAAAAGCAAGAAAGAACAGACCCTTCCCAATCAAAACACGCTTAAAACCGTCTTGCTGGCAAAGGTTCCTGCAGAGGCCGTTAAGGGAAACCAAATCAATGCTTCCGATGTAACCGATCTGGAGATCAGCACAGATTCCAATGGAATCTCCAAATCCCATCGAGGAACAGGATGGTCTACCGTTGCTTCTAAATATTGGGATTCTCAAGGAGAACCTACCCTCAATGATCAGTCCTATCAGCAATCTAAACAGGAACTCATCCAATTACAAAAGTCCCTAAGAGATCAGGCAAAAGCACTTATCATGGAGCGAGAACGCATTCGGAAAGAGGCCGCCCGTTCATCCGACCCAAATGCAAAATCCGAGGAAAAAAAAGGCACGGAAACACCTAATGCATCCAATGCTCCAAAGCCAGTGTCTTCACCCAAACCATAGTATAAAAAAACAAGGAGAACTTTTTGATTTTTTACAAAACCAAAGAAACACTGGGTGTCTGTGTTACTTTATTTCTCCGGTTTTGGGGAGCCACCTTGGGAGTCAGCGAAGTCTATGCTCAGACTCAGGTGATCAAATACAAGATCAAAGACCTGGCAGAAGTAAAGGGAGTGAGAAAAAACCCACTTGTAGGGTTTGGATTGGTGGTGGGATTAGCCGGAACGGGAGACAGCAAGCAAGTTGCGGCCACCAACCGAGCCATGGCTCATGCCCTCTCTAGAATGGGTATGTCCAGCGAAACCAAAGACGTCGTTACCAAAAATGCAGCTTCTGTGGTGGTTACCTCTGAACTCCCTCCGTTTGCAAAAGTGGGTGATTCCATTGAAGTTAGAGTAAGCTCCCTGGGAGATGCCACGAGCTTAGAGGGGGGCACTTTGCTGCTCACTCAGCTTAAGGGTGCTGATAACCTCACCTATGCCGTGGCCCAAGGCATGCTGAGCCAAGGAAGCGCCATGAGCGGAAACAATGGGGGAACACCCAATCGTTCCAATGTTCCCAAAACAGTGGCCACCTCCTTTAATGCCACCGTGGAACGGGAATTCGAAACCCAGTTTGTGATCCAAAATAAAATCGAATTAAGTCTAAAAAACAAGGATTTTACCACAGCAAATAGAGTCTCCCAGGAAATTAACTCTCAAATGGGTAAGTTTGTGGCGCAGGCCGTGAATTCGGGGACAATCTTGATAGAAGTCAATCGAGAGATTCTGGAAAGCAAAAGCTTTGACTCTGTTGCCTTTTTGAGTTGGCTGGAACAGCTAGAAGTGGTTCCCGATCAAAAGTCAAAAATTGTTATCAATGAACGAACCGGAACGGTGGTGGCGGGTAGTCAAATCGTTATCCAACCCATCGTATTGAGCCATGGGGGCCTCCAAATCCAAGTGGGCAAGAAGACACAAATGGTGGGCACAATGGGAGGTCAGACTCAAGTCCAAGATCTCGTAAAATCTCTTAATGATTTTGGCGTTGGACCTAAAGATCTCGTTGCCATAATGTATGCACTTAAATCGGCAGGCGCGATAAACGCAGAAATTGAGGCCAAATGAAAATCCCATCAACACTTCCCCAAGCCAGCCTAGATTCTAACCTCAATCCCCTTGAATCCTTAAGCAAAAAAGAGGAAGGCTCCACCCCAGAAAAAGCAAGGGAGGTGGCCAAGGACTTTGAGGGACTTTTTGTGAGTGTTTTGTTAAAAAGCATGAGACAAACAGTTGGAAAAGAGGAGCAATCCCATGCAGAAGAAATCTATGAAAGCATGAAAGACGAAGAATTTGTAAAAGCCATCGCGGAAAGCGATCAATTTGGCATTCAAAGATTGGTCAACGACTGGCTGACCCAAAATCATCCTTCCTCAATCCAACCCCCAGAAAAAAGGGAGCTCTCCAATTCAACCAACGGAAATACTTATCGAAAGCAAAAAGCTTTACAAGCGTATCAGTAGATGAATGGGCAGGAGAATCATACGAAGGATCCTCCGGCCCCTTGATGCCAATTTTTTGAAGTGATTAGGTAACACGAACTCATCGATTGATTCTAAACTTCAAATTGTGTTACTATTTTTTTTAAAACCTTTCCTTTCAGGAGCAAAAATCGTTTCATGAAAAAAGACAGGTTCCACTTTTTGCTAATGGTTCCTTTAATTTTGATTCCCATTCTCATTCTCCTGATTTCATTGCGCAAATCTGTTGAATATCGAATCTATGACGCCAAGCAAGAAGAACAATTGGTCACTTATGACCGGTGGGAACTTGTTCCACTGGACTGTGCTGGAAAAAAAGAATGCACGGAATCTTCAGAACGACTCATCACCCCCTTTTATAATGACACTAGACTTTTGGATTTTAGAAACCAGAATCCAACAAACTCATTTAGAATTAAAGCAAAAATTTCTGACATTCCGGGCATCGAAGCCATTCTAGCCTCTGGGGATTTTTCCATTGTGGTTCCTAAAATGGACACCCACTCCATCAACTTATTTTTTTATAAATTAAATAGCCAATCAAACAAGTTTGGCTACAATACCTATCAAAAGAGTCGTCAGCATCCCACCTCATTTCACTTTGAAAAGGGGAATAGTGCTTCTCCGGCCTTTGATTTGGACCACACCATAGAAATGGATTTTCACCTCTATGAAGGAGGGGTGTTGGGAACCAAAAACTTTCCCATTGGCTTCGTCACAAAAGAACGATTTTCTGACTTTATTTTTGCTGTGAGCCCCGCTTCAAGCCAAGACAAAAATGGTGAAGTTTTGATGATATTTGCCATTATGGGTGTGGCATTGTTTTCTTATTTAGCCAGGAGGCAGAGCTCCTATCTTTCTTTTGTGTTTCTTTTAATGTCTGTTTGCGCCAGAACATTGGTGGTTTATTTCGTAGACAACAAAATCTTTCCCAACCACTTAAACCTATTTTTGCAAAGTTACGTTTTTTTACAAATGATTTTTGTATTTATCCTGGTCAAAATGTATTTGGAATTGATGTCTTTATTTTTGTCTAACCGTGTCAAGATCATTTCTTTTGGAGTGATGGCCCTTTCACTGGGGGGTTCCATTTATGCTGAAAACACCATGGGATTTGTGTGGTGGATGCAGAAGTTTTGGATTGTAGATGCCATTGTTTTTAAAATACCATTTTTAATTGTTTTGTTTTTTGGTTTGAGATATTTCTTTCAAAAAACTTTATTTGAGAAGATTAATTCAACTGTATTAAAAAACGATTTTGCATTGTTTTATCGATACGAAAAGGAATTGTTTTATTTGAGTTTGATTTATTTGATTTTTGGACTCATGCAGGTGATTACTTTCTTTTACCACACCTCCACTTCCCTTTCCTTTTCCCATGCCATTTTTATGGGATTATTGTTGATTATGAAAGAATACTTTCTATTCTCTCATCGGCAGAAACTCATGATCCAGCCGGATCTGTTGGAATCTGCGAGTCTCATCCACTCCAAAATCGAAACACTTAAGGGAAAACACCCCCTCCCCTATTTGGCTTATTTAAACCAACAAAAAATGGAACATTCTTTGAAGTTACTGCAGACGATAGGGCAAGCCTTTCATGTGATCCACCAGGCCTCTGCTAAGATTCGGTTGTACCAAAGCCCTGCCACCCAAAGCCTGTCCTATCAAGAATTTTTGGTTTCCGATTTAGATAAGAGGTCCCATTGGGATCTCATGATTTCTTCTTCCCCCATAGCCACCATAGATAAAAAAGAGCTCCGTGATTTTTTGATGGTGGAAGCCCAAAAGATCAAGATCCATCTGTTTGCCAACCACTCCTTAAGCGACATCCCCCACGTTTCTCTTTGCCTGGAAACCTTCCCCCATGCTTCTTTGAGTGGTTCTGGGGACTGGGATTGGCTTACCAAAGCCATCGAGGTCTATTCCAGAAGCTTGGACCACATTGCCAATCATGTGCATCGCGTGTTTCGTGAAAATGACCCCATTTTGCGCCAGCTGGGATATCAGTCTCTCATTGAAGTGAAACCTGATTTCACCTTCCAACGCTATCTCCCTGCCCTCATGATTGATATTCGTGGCTATTCCAAGCTAATCCTACAAAAGGACTTAGGGTGTTACGATATGGGAAACAACCCTCTGGAGATTAGCCACTCCCAGATTTTAAATCTTCTTTTTAAACCCTTTTTAGACCTGGCTTTTAAAAACAAAATGACTCGCATTGGCCCCAACGGCGACTCCTTGATCCTCTTTGGCCCGGTGAATGAATCAGAGCCTCAAAAATGTCTTACCATGCTCAAAACAGCCCTGGATGCCAAGGAGCTTTATGAACATGATCTGGATCATTTTAAACATCAAAACCGGATTCATCCCGAATGTTATTCTAAGATCACTCTTCAATTTGGAAGAGCTTTGGGGTGGGGTGAAATCAATGTGAATCTCATTGCAGGCAATTACTCGGGGCAGTTAGATTACCATTCCGAAACCATCAATCTATTGGCCAGAGTGGAAAAATTCACCAAAAAACTCAACGCCGATCTTTTGATCACCCAAGATCTTTTGGATGGTTTGGAGCAAGAAAAGCAGCCAGGGGATTTGGATCACATTGTGATCCGCTACCTAGGAGCGTATGAGTTTGATGCTTCAGCCCAGTTGGTAAAATTGTACCAAGTGGGATATGCTCATAAAATGAATCCATTCTTTTTGCCCAGCGAATCCTTTAACGAAGCCATTCGCCTGCGCGACAAAAAAAACGACTCCCAGGCTTTAGTGTATTTAAAGAAACACTTGGAAACTTATCCTTTGGACGCCACCGCTATGGCCATTCAGACTCTTTGGCAGTCATCACCTTCGTAGTCATTGGCAAGAGCCCTTTGAAGAAGGTGATTGGGCCACACTACGCGTATCCGCCTCTTCCGCTCCCGATTGGCGCCAGGAATCCCGAGAAACATTGGATTCGGAAGCTGAATTGGCTTGGGGCTGGATGCGATTGGGGTCGAAAAATCGGCCCTCCTGCACTTCAGTGGGTTTAGGTTGTGAAGAATTCGACTGCGAAGAATTAGGAAGTGAGTTGTTGAAGTGGGGTTCTGGCCGTTGAGGCGAAATGGGATCTCTCATGTAATCGGGCAGGGGGCCTGCCTCCCGGCGTTGATTGTCTTGATTATCAACGGGTTCATCTGGTTTTTGAGGTTTTTCCACGGGCTTTTTTTCAGCAGAAGGATTGCTGGGGAGGGTGCCTGGCTTGGGAATTTGGGGAGTGGGTGTGGGGAGTTCTTCAAACGACGTGCTGCGGCGGCCATCCAAAGTGCTCATGGCCACAAAGCCCATGGTGTTGGGGGCCGTGCCCAAAATGGCTCCTGAATCTCCCAATTCATGGTCTAATATCTTTCCTTTTTGAGCCAGGATCACCACAATATT
>JBIIVH010000091.1:0-8603 GCA_044339525.1 Silvanigrellaceae bacterium
TCTTGCCAGCAATTTTTGTACCGCTTGCTGTTTGAAACCTTCTGTATACCCTCGTTCTAACACCCTAATTTCCTTACACCCCCATACGCTTCATTGAATAAAGACATCTTTGCTGACCGTGGGGGTCAGTGAGAATTTCATCGGGCGGGCGTTTTTCTTCAGTTTCGCTAGTCATTTTCAAAAGTCCGAACTTCCGACTGATTCACTTCAAGACTTCTTTTAATACCTGGTCAATTCGCGGTCCAATAAGCTGGCAAACTCGCGCAATTTCCCGCGTCACCACTTTCTCAAAGTCGCTGCTTAACCCATCGACGACGTAAGTAAATGGCTGCAGCCCGTACTTACCAGCCCGAAATTTATAACCTTCCCACGACTTCACATCATCAAAAATTGAATCGACTATGGGTTTTGAAATCGTGATCCGTTTTAATTTTGTGTTTGGGATGACTGAATGATGACAAAGGTGAACCGTAACGTAGGATTTTTTGCGCTTCTTCACATCATAGGACAAAAAAGTTTCGACGTGGATGCCCCATTTGTCCTCGTTGAACCAGTGAGGCTTATAAACGTGAAGAGTTACTGCTTCAGGTTTTTTCGCTGGAAATTCATGTGTGGAGACAATCCATTTACCCTTCTTGAACCAATCGGTGGATTTGATTGATGCTTTTACTTTGTTCAGGGCTTGATTAACCTCAGACATTTCCTTATCGCTCACTGGTAACCCTTTAGTTCCGCCAAATAACCAGTGGGACACTTCAAATACATTTTCTTGCGCTCCATAGGAGTGCCAGCATCAACAACCCTTGGTTTCATGTGAATATGCTCGGCAAATTTAGTGGTCACCCCCCCTGCGATTCGATCAAACTCCTTTAAGCTCATTTTGAACCCAAAATGAAAATCAGGGAGGTCCGGCGAAATTGTTTCGTTTGGTTTAAGAGTTGTTTGATGTCCGAACAATTCAAGATTCACGTACGCTGGTTCATTGTGGGTGACTTTTCCATTCAAAACCGCAGTGAAAAACTTCACCATTAGCAGGGACTCACAGGAACTGAATGAAGTGGCAGAAAAAAAGCTCCTCGCTACCAAGTTGCTGTTTTTGTTCCGTTAAGTCATCCGATGACATTTTCATTCACAAATCCTTTATGAATGGTGGAGGTGCCGGGAATCGAACCCGGGTCCAAAAAGGAAGATACAATTGGCGCCACATGCTTCTTCTTAGAGCGTTTCTCGGCCTCCAGGCTCCAAGACAGACCTGGATGAAGCCAAAGTTTGATTGTTAGGGGAGCTAACCTACAAACGGAAGGTTAGACACACCCGCACGAAGATTTACGGCGCAAGGAGGGCTCGTGCTGCCACCCTTCCAGGAACCGAGCTGCTATATTATTAAGCTGCTAAAAGTAGATCTTCGCCATTTCTGGCTGCCACAACGTTTTGAAGAGGCGCTGTAACCAACCCCTGCATGCTCCTTTTGCTCATCTCTCTTCGTCGAGACCAAATCACCCCCGGTAATGAAAAAGTGTGAGAGAATTAGGGAACGTCACACAATATCGGCTTAACCCTAGCCGTTTTTGAGTGGCAGGTCAACAACTTTGCGCATGAGGAGGGGGAATCATGGCCAAAAAGGTTTGGGGCGGGACATTAAATGCACCATTTAGAGAAGGTTTTTCCAAACAAGTGGCACTGATTAAAAAAAAGGTACAGGGGCTTATGAGGCTGGGACGTGTTCCCTTTTCCACATTGGAGTCTGTTTTGGCAGAGGATTCCCCTTGGTTTCAGGACTCTCAAAAAGCCATTCCGCTTTTGGCGCAAGGAAATTCCGAGGCACTGTCTAAACTAACAGTTACCTTAGAGCTAGAGCCATCCTCAGACACAGAGGGGTTGGCATTAGCCCATTTGCTTTTTTACAAGGGGCTGGGACTCTACCGTTGTGGTGCGGAAGGTGAATCCTCGGCTTACTTCAAAAAAGCCCTCCAAGCTGCTGGGAGCTGTGGGGCGCTCATGGGATTAAAGTACCACGTGGAGGAGGCCGCTTGGGCCATGAACCGTGGGGAATTTAAGGAGGCCGTTCAGACCCTTCTTCCATGGTTGGAGATGGGGAGGGTGGTTGAATTAGAAGGATCCTGTGGCGCTCCCCAAAACGAGATCACAGGTCTTTGGGATGGATACACGCTGTCTCGGGCGCTGGGGGTCATGGGCACTTGTTGTACCCCGCTCTGTTACCTTAAAGAAGCAGAGATTTTCCTGGAGCTGGAAAAGAACTTAACCAAGCGACTGGGGATTTTAAACCTCATCCATAGCCACTTTAGCAGAATGGTTTTTTTTAATGTGTTTAGGGAAAATTTTGATGCGTGTGAAAAGATCTTTTCCCACACTCCCGAAACCCTACAAGGCTCTCCCAACGCTTGGATGAATGTATTAAAGTACCAAGCCCAATATTTTTTGAGGATCGACAAACCCTCTGCCGCCCGCCAGGCTTTGTGTCAGGCTCAACATCTAGCCACCTATCATCAAATTGCCCCTCAGTTTATAAATGTGAACTATGAGCAACAACTTTTGGAGCTTTTCCTGCGGCAGAGAGAGGATTTGGAATCTCTTTCTCCTTGTGGAACGGGAGAGATGGGATCCCCTGCGGGCCTGGAAGACCACTATCTTCAAACTCAGACCATTCTGTTGCAAATCGCTCAGGGTCTTGCCCAACCATTACTGGCCTCTCAAATAGACCAAGAGATGGCGCGCCTTAGGAGTGTTTTAGACAAGTGCTCGGAAACGGGTTGGAAACTCTTAGAGATCCAAACCCAAGCCGTGTTGGGTCAATGTGAATTTAGACTGGGAAACCCTACTGATGCCCAAAGATTTTTTACCTTGGCCCATGATGGTGCGGTCCAGGCCCACCTTCCCGTGATGCGAAATTTTTTACGTTTGGTAATAGGAATCTTATTTGAAGGGAGCGCCTCTGGATTGTTACCCTATTTAATCGAGTACGGGTTGCACCGGGATTTTTATCGATATTTAGAGATGCAAATGCAGATCCAATGCCACGCCAAATTTTTGTTTAAAAAATACTTACATGCAAACGATTCGGAGCCTAGATCTTTCCTTTTTGAAGAGTTTGAAGAGCTTCTGGCAGAAAAAACAAGTGTTATTTTTTTTAGAAATCACCATTTGTTTCTTTACTTTGACAGTGAATCCTGGCAAATCTTAACCTGCGGAGAAACCTCGTTAACTCAAAGTCTGGTGATCGAGATTTTCCAAAACTCCCGCTTAGAGTTGTCCCAAGACCATATTCATCAAAAATTTTATCAGGTGGCTTTCCACCCATTGAAACACTCTGCACGCATTCGGGTGCAGGTGTTGCGGGCATCCCAATTTTTAAATCCCTTGGGAATGGAAATTGTATGGATGAAAGAAGAGAAGCTGTTTCGTATAAAGTCCTCAAAAAATTTGGTTTTTTTGGATTTGCATTTTTAAAGAAACACTCAAAAATTCTAAAGGTAAATGTGTTTAGTGATTGGCATACAAAAGTTCATCTTCGGGGTGTCGGCTAAATTGGGTATACACCAGGGGACCTTCGGCTAAACTCACAGAATTTTGGCTCAAAAACCATTTTTCCACGCCTTTGGCGATGGCGGCTGCAGATTTACTAGACCACTCCTCAAAATTTTGAGAAGCCCCCGTGCCCGAAATAAAATAGGCTTCTGTGAGAATAGCCGCCTCCACGGATTTGGGTGTGTTATTTAAAACGGAAAGGGATTGATCTTTTAAACCTCTGTCTTTAGAGCTTCCCGAATTGGGCTCCAGCCCCCAAATGGCGCGCACCATTTCCGACTGCACAAATCCAGCAAGCTTCATATCATTGGCTTTCATGCCCCTTCTGGAGTCCACCAGCACTTCGGTTCCTTGAGTGGCGGGATTGCTAAAGGCATTGTGGTGAAGGGAAATGTGACACCGGGATCCGGCTGCCTTGCGTCCCCTTTCGGCCAACATGGAAAGGGTAGCTGTGTCATAGGCATGGACCAGTACGGTGGCCCCCAAATTCAACAAATTTGTTTTGATGATTTCCGATTGTTTGCGCACCTGAGTGTGCTCATTGATGTTTCCCGAAACCGCTGAGGTGTCGCCACCGCTTTTGGCGTGACCCACGTCTATGGTCACCAAAAGCCCTTTTAAGGGTCCATTTCCCCCGGAGGTAGGGGTGGATGTGCTCTCGGGTTGGGCTTCTTTTTTTTCTGGGCCTCCTCCTGGTTGTGTTTGGTTGGGTTCTTGAGTTTTTTTGGGGGCTGGAACTAAAGATCCTTGAATTTTGTTTTGGCAGGCTTGGAGAAAAAGGGCTTGGCCCATCAGCTGATTCCACTCTCTTCGTGTGGGCCTGAGGCTAACCAATTGAAATTCCCCTTAAGCTTGAATTGACTTTGTGGCAACGAAGTTGGTACTCTTACCCGCTTGTGTTCCATACACAGAGGTACTGTAATCAATGGGAAGGGAACCTTGGTATGCAAAATTTTACCTATTACAATCCTGTTAAAGTGGTTTATGGTCAGGGCTCATTAATGCAAACAGGCAGTCATTTGCCTCCCAGCAGTCGAATTCTGGTGATTGCGGGAAAGGGTTCGATTAAGGAGAATGGAATCTTGGATAAGGTTTTGGGAAGTCTTCTTCCCTCTCAGCTGGTGGAGATTTTTTGGGGAATCGAGGCCAACCCAGACATCACCACCTGCCTCAGTGCCATTCAAAAGGCAAAAGAGTTTGGTGCCAGTTACCTATTAGCCGTGGGAGGAGGCAGCGTTTTTGACGCCACAAAACTCATTGCGGCCGCCTTGGGAACTCCCGAAGCCAAGCCCTGGGATTTGGTAACAGGTGGGGCAGCCATCACAGGTGCCGTGCCTTGGGGAGGTGTGTTAACTCTCCCCGCTACGGGATCAGAATGGAACTGTTTTAGCGTGATCAGCAAGCGGGATCAAGGACAAAAAAGAGCCTTTGGCTCGCCGTTTGTATATCCCAAAGTGAGTCTATTGGACCCAGACGTCATGCTCACTTTGCCTCCCAGGCAATTAGGTAACGGAATTGTGGATGCCTTTACCCATGTGATGGAGCAATACGCCACTAAGGAAACATCCATTCCCACGCCCATCCAAACGGAGTTGGCTGAAAGCATCCTAAGAAATTTAGTGGAGACAGGTCCAAAACTGATGAAAAATCCCAAGGATTCTGGGCTTCGCACGCAGCTCATGTGGTCTGCTAGCATGGCTTTGAATGGATTGGTGGGGGCAGGTGTGGTGCAAGATTGGGCCACGCACACCATTGGACACGAGCTCACAGCCCTTAAGGGACTGGATCACGCCCAAACCTTAGCGATTGTGTTGCCCGCCTTAATGCAAGTGCAGTTTACGAATAAAAAGGATCGTTTGGCCCGCATGGCGGTGAAGGTGTGGGGAATAGACTCCAAACTACCTGCAGACACCCTCGCCAAACAGGCCATAGACTGCACCAAGAAATTTTTTGAAAATGTGGGAGTGCCCACTTCCTTAAAAGCCTACGAAATCGGAGCTTCCGAGATCCCTAAGATTGTAAAACAGTTGCAAGACATCAAATCTTTCCCCATGGGACAAGACCAAGACATTGACGCTGCGGCAGTGCAAAAGATTTTGGAATTGGCTTTAAATTAACGAAAAAACACTTTTTAGACAACGCCGGGAGCCCTTGCGCCCCGGGCGAGGGAACTTTTATGCAAACCGGAATTGGTTGGATAGACACAGGGTTAATGTACCTCAAAGACCTTCAACTTTTAGTGCAGACGGCAGGCTATGTAGGTCTTACGTCCATTATTTTTGCAGAAACGGGTCTCCTCATTGGATTCTTTTTGCCAGGCGATTCCCTTTTGATTGCCGCTGGTTTGTTTGCGGCTCGGGGCGATTTGAGCGTGCCTATTTTAGGGGTACTTTTAAGTCTAGCAGCCATCATTGGAGATGCGGTGGGGTATTGGATAGGTCGTAAAAGTGGAGCGTTACTTTACAATCGACCCGATTCCTTCTTTTTCCGAAAATCTCACTTAAACGCTGCCAAGGAATTTTACGAGGAGCACGGCGGAAAAACCATCATTTTTGCCCGTTTTATTCCCATCATTCGAACCTTTGCTCCCACCGTGGCTGGGGCGGCAAACATGCCCTTTGCAAAGTTTTGGATGTTTAACATTGTGGGTGGGCTTTTCTGGATTTGGAGCTTGTTATTAGCAGGTTATTACCTTGGTAGAACCATACCCAATATTGAGAAAAACATCCATGCCATCGTGCTCATCGTGATGATCGTATCTGTATTGCCCATTGGAATTAAGGTGGCAAAATCTTACATCCAAAAGGCCAAGGCGTGATTCCTTTCATGAACTCATTCTGGAATGGCGGGCTCTAAAGTCGTTTCCTTACTTGAGGTGAAATGGAACCAGATCATGATTTGATTTTTTGATTTTGGCAGCAGATTGTTGAAACCATTCCTTAAATTGAGATTCACTTTCAATGGGTTGTTTACTTGACGGAAAAATCACCTGATATCTGTCCTTTGTGACCAATGCGGAAAATTCACTTAAAATAGATCGCACACCATCCGCATTATCCACCTCGAAGCCCAGCATCCAGCGACTCAGCAATTCGCCCGTGCGATTTCGGAGCACTGCGTCTTTAAAATGCTCACCTATGATTTCCCCGAACTCGTTTGCAAGGCTGGAAGGCGAACTCTCCTGCAAAATTTGAAGGGACTTAAAAAGTATCTTATCTTTCGCTCTTTGGGCGATGATTTCATATCTCAAAGGAATGGTGGTCACCACTCCCTCTTTAGACTTCGTTTGGTAGAGGATATGGGCCTGTGCGGTGACTTCTTCTCCCTCTGAGGTGAGTATCTTGAGATCCTGAAAATGATGGGTGTGTTGAGCCTCATTGGTGGAAATAAACGTCTGGGCAGACTTCTCATAGTTTTCGATTCCTTTCACCTCTCCTCTAATGGAAAGGATCTTTATATCTGGGGTGAGCAGCTGGAGTTGTTCTGCCACGGGTTTTTTTCCAGGTCTTTCATAAAAGTCCCACCATTGTGCAAGGGAAATTCGGAGTTGTTTATACAAAATCCCATCATTCCATTGTTTCTCTAGGACTTGGGGAGTCAAATTTTCCACTAATGGGGAGTTAGTAGTGAGCAGGCCGTGTGGCTCCCCTTTTGTGGTTTCCACCTGCGACCTTGGGGAACTCAAAGTACACTGGGTCAGAAGGGCAGGTAAGGCCAGGACCGGAAACATTTTTACTACAGAGCGCTGTTTTAAAAGAAACTTTTTCATTTTTATTCCCATTCAATGAGTTAGAATCAGCTTCGACTCTAAAACATATACTAAACGGTTTAGTTTTTTTAAAAATCTGTGATAGGGTCCTAATCGGACTTAAAAATGGAGAATCACCTATGAGGGGGATCCATCGTGTCTAATGGGAATAGGAAACACCAGGCTATCTTCCAGGCGGCCCTAAAAACCTTTTCTTCCGTGGGCTTTTCCCAAGCCTCCATGGATTTGGTAGCAAAAGAGGCCCAAGTTTCCAAAGCCACCTTATATAAATACTTTTCAGGAAAAGAGGAGATCTTAAAGACAATGCTTTTGAGATTTCTGGAGGGGCAAGTGGTCCGAACCTTGCCCCTTCCCACCCAAAAAGCGGAATTTGAGAGTTATTTGGTGACCTACGGAGAAAAAAAGATAGAGCTGCTCACCCAAGATGAAAATTTGATGTTTGGGAGAGTATTTTACGCCGAATTGATTCAGTCCAAAAAACTAGCTGAGGAAATCCAATCGGAATATGGTGAAATCCTTCAAGAAGGCCTACACCGGGTTTTGAAACACGGCGTTGCCCTATCGGCGCTAAAGGAACATGACCCCTATTTTGCGGTGGATTTGTTTTATGGGGTGATAAAAGGTCTCATTTTTTGGCCGATGATGTTTCACGTTCTTTCGAAAGAACAAATTCAAGCTCGTAAAACAGCAGCAGCAAAGGCCGCTACCCAGGCTCTCTTGGAGTTTTGCCGTAATCCCTGAACAGATGGCAGTTTTACAAGCTTGGTGACAATAAACCTGTGTTTATTTTTGAAATTGTTCCTTAGCCTCTTTGCACTCTTTAGACAGAGGCGCCTTTTCTACAAGTTCGGTTACCTTTAGTTTCCCCTTGATTTGAATGCCATCTCTGCTAGGTGTTGTTCCTGCAGGAAGGGGTCCTTCGAAAATGATGGGATTCTGGAGCGAACTTGGGTCAAAAGTATCAAAATCGATTTCCTTAGTAACTCGAGAGACGCAATTGGAGTCGAAAAAATCCCAAGCTTTTTGAAGTACAGAGTCCTTTTTTTCTTCTCTTGCAGCTACATCTGTTGGTTCAGCTTTCTCTTGTTTTTGCAATGTGGCGTTTCCATCTGGAGTCACTACCAAACTATAAACATCTTTAGACTCAGAAGTTTGGTTTCTGGCTTCCGGTTTTTGCTTGCTTGATGTTCTGTCACCAGGCTTCCAAAACCGCAGAATTTGGGGTCTGATGGGTTGACATGACCTTATTTTTTTTTGACAGACAGACCCAAAATGAGATTTGAAATGG
>JBIIVH010000004.1:0-129560 GCA_044339525.1 Silvanigrellaceae bacterium
TTCCCCACCCGACAAGCCCTCACCTAAAAAGCCCAATTTTTTTTGCAGCCAAATCTTGGCACCCCCTTCGGAATGGCACAATCCCAGATGGATGAGTAGTTCCGTTAGTCTATCCATTGCACGGGGGGAATCCCATCGATTCCAACCATAAACCAAATTCTCCATGAGGGATCCACGAAACAAATAGGGGGATTGGGTAAAATAAAGCTTATCGGTGATGCACTGAACTTCTCCCCGATCCCAGCTCACAAGCCCCATCACACTTCTTAACAAAGTGGATTTTCCAGACCCACTGGGTCCCATCATCAAAAGACACTCTCCCTTTTGAACCTGCCAATGGGGCACATCCAAGATAGGTGCAGCAGCATGGCCACCAACCCATAGTCCCTGCACCGAAAGCGCCACGGATGAATTCAAAACGGGCATCACTCGATTGGACAAAGTGGGGTCCTCCAACAACGTTGATTCCAATGACTTTAACTTATGCCAAAGCACTTTTATCTCTGCCATTAGTCCCGCATTTTGTGCCAAATTTTTAAGTGGTCTAAACATAAATCCAATGATCACCGCCACTGAAGTAAAATCAGACGGATCCATAAATTGATCGGGATAGTTAAATTTCCAAAACAAGAGTGAGGCTAATATCAAAATAGCAACCACTTCAGTGGAGGGTCTAAATGCCGTTCTCAAGAGAAAAGTGGTTTTCATAAAATCAAAAAAACGCAGACTCAAATTTCTGAAAAATTGAATTTCCCAAGGTTCAATGCGCCTCAATAAAATCGTTTGAAATCCATTTCGGGACTGTTGGATCCGGGTGGTCAGAAATAAGGTTTGGTTCTGATTTTCCAATGCAAAATGTGCTATTCTCTTTCCCACGGACCTCAAAATGAGGGCAACCGGAACCCCAAGCAATACAAGCACAAAAAATATTTTAGGAGAAAGAAACAAGGCCACTAAGATTCCGAACAAAACCACAAATCCGTCTCTGATCACGGAAAGCATTCCCTTTGAAACGAAACCTTGTAAAATCTGACCATCCTGAAACACCCGATTGGCCAGGGCCACTGGGTCCATTCTGAGTAATGGATTTCCCTGGTTTTGAAGCGTGTTTTGAAAATAGTAGAGGCGAAAGGCGGAGCTCATTTTGAGCCCAGCAAGCTCCACCAAGTAAGTTCCCGCAAAGGCAAATAAAAAGCGTAGAAACGCCAAGAGGACCATAATGGCAGGCAAAACCAAGATGAGGTCCTTTCGATCTAAGGTTTGCCCCAGCTTAAAAAAGCCTTGCAATGAATTTGGAACCATTCGAATGGCTTCTATTCGAGGGGTTTCAAAAAAAATCAGTTGAATTAAAGAGGAGATGCTCAGCGCAAAACAAACCTCCATAAAGGCCTGAATGGGAGAAATCGCTGCAGACAACAGCAAATAACGACGACCCGACTCCCAAACCGATTTTAAAACCAGGGGCGCATTCCCCCACCTCCCCAAGAGCGGTTCAGTGATTGATGACTTAGGGGACTTCATTTGTTTTACCATTGTTTAACACAATGTAACAAACACTGCGCCGCTTTTAAAACACTACCGTCCGGAAACAGTGCATTTACCTTTTTTAACTCTTGCTTTTGCTGATTCCAAACTTCATCGCTTAACAGCACTCGTGCGGCTTCCTTTACCAAATGATCGCAGGTGCATTCCGACTGAATAAACTCGGGAACAACTAATTTTCCCGCACACAAATTTTCAAGGGAAATAAAAGGCACCGTCACCACTTTTGTTCCCACCCAATAGGTTAAAGCAGATGTTATATAAGAAATGGAATGGGGAACTTCTAAAAAGGTGGTTTCCAATCCGGCGGTTCCACTGCACACAAAGGCATAATGCATGGGCGAAATCACTTCAGGCAAGGGGCGCTCCACAATTTCAATCCCTTTTTGTTGTAACTCTTTTAGATTAATGTTTAACAATTGTAATACTCGTGCCTTAGACCAAGTGGGTGCCAATGGCCAAAACCCTTTCACTTGATCCGACGAAATTTTGCCGTTTTTCACAAGTTCTCGTTTCAATTGATCAAAGGCCTTTATAAAAACAGGCACCAAATGAGTTAGCTCGCTTTCCCGACTCCCTGGAACCAGTCCGATACGGATTTGTGAGGAAGAACTAGGCGGAGATTTAAAAGGGTCTAAAAAGGGCGCGCAACCCTCTTTTAATGGATTTCCCACAAACTCAAACGGAATATCAAACGCTTTATACCACTCCTTTTCGAAGGGCAAAATTCCAGACAATGATGCACAAAATCGCTTTAATTTGTAAACTCGATTTTTTCCATGGGCCCAGACCTTTGGGGGAATATGAAAATGCACTTTAAAACCCGATGCCCAAAGTTGTTCCGCTAATCGGAGATTGAAGGAGCTAAAATCCACCAGAATGACGCCTTTGGGCTTTCGGATTTCGGCCTCTCGAATGAGACGTCCAAATAGGTTTCGAATGATCTCATATTTTGCAATGACATCAGTAAGCCCCATCACGCTTAAATCTCTCAAATCCCCAATGCTTTCCAAGCCCAATGCTTGCAGGGAAGGTCCCCCCAATCCCCAAAATGAAATGGGTGATTCAAGACTTTCCAAGATGGATCGGAGCACGGGGGCCATTTGCGAATCTGCGCTAGGTTCCCCCACCACCACCATGACATTGGGATTCGTGATCAGTTGATTCATGGGGGTCCTAAACAAAAAGGTTTCTGACGTAAGCCACTTGATTACAGACTGATGTTTGGAGCCATTTCATGATTTGAACCTGCAGGGGGCCGCATGATCCCACGTTTAGAATTCTTAAAAAATTCCAGAAAAAAGGCAATGGCTGGGTCCTGGCTCCAGGTTTCTGCGTAGCACCGCTCCAATGCCGATTCTAGCGTGGCATGTTGGGATAAAAACAAAATCCGATAGCAATCCTTAATGGACTTAAGTTGAGTGGCATTAAAACCCTTTCGTCGCAATCCGATGCTGTTAAGGCCTCTCAACACCGCCCGATCTCCTTGAGCCAAGCAATAAGGAGGCACATCTTCTACGATTTTAGCCCCACCCGCCGCCATGGCAAAGTCGCCCATGCGGCAAAACTGGTGAATTCCCGAGAGTCCACCAATCACAGTGCCATTGCCCAAAGTCACATGCCCAGAAAGCTGAGCTCCATTGGCCAAGATATTATCATTACCCACCACACAATCATGGGCCACATGGGTATAGGCCATAAATAAATTCCCATTTCCAATGGATGTTGTGCCTCTGTCCTGCACCGTTCCGGGCTGTAAAGTAACACTTTCCCTGATTTTATTTTGGTTACCGATCACCAAAGTGGTGGGCTCTCCTTTGTATTTGAGATCTTGCGGAGCGTGCCCCACACTGGCAAAAGGAAAAATTTCATTTTCTGTGCCCAGGGTGGTGTGTCCGCTCAATACCACATGGGAATGAAGAATGGTTCCTTTTCCCACAACCACATTTTCACCCACGACACAGAATGGTCCCACGGTAACACCCACATCTAAATGAGCACCCGGATGAATGAGGGAGGTGGGATGAACGATCGTTTTGTCTGTATTAGAGGACTGCATTTAAAACATTTCCTTTCAGCACACAATAAATTCACAAAAAATCACTCAATGGATACCCCAAGCATTGCGCTAAATTTGGCTTCCGCCACCACCTCGGAGTCCACTTTTGCAATTCCACTATACCAAGCAAATCGGTTCCGAACGCGCTCTAGGGTAACGTAATAGTGAAGCACATCTCCAGGCACAACGGGTCTCCGAAAACGAGCATCCTCTACTCCAGTCAATAAACAGCGATTGGAATCCAATCTGCCTTTGTTTTTTAAATGATGGAACACGAGCACAGCACTCGCCTGGGCTAAGCCTTCAATAATATAAACACCGGGCCATACGGACTCTCCCGGAAAATGCCCTTGAAAAACCGGTTCCGTACCTCCAATGGCCTTTAGAGCGTGAATGGATTTAATGCCGTCCACTTCCAATACCCTGTCCACTAAAATTAGGGGATAGCGATGGGGCAATAGCTCCTCAATGCCTTTGTGATCTAATACACAAGCTGTTTTTGAATCTACTTTCATCTTTGTTCCTACCTCAATCTGATTTGGTATCAACGGATTTTGCATCATTTGGTTTGGTATCATTGAGCTTAGATAGACGACCCACAAATGCCATTTCTTTTAAATAAACCCGGTTGGGTTTGCAGGGTGTGCCCGCATAAAATCCAGGTTCTTTGATGTCTTTCGTGACTCCACTTTGCCCGCCAATGGTGGTATGGTCGGCGATCTTAAGGTGCCCAGCCGTACCCGCTTGCCCCGCTAAAGTAACGCGTCTTCCTAACTTTGTGCTTCCTGCCAATCCCGACTGACCACACAAAATACTACCTTCTCCCACTTCACAGTTGTGGCCAATTTGCACAAGATTATCTATTTTTACCTGATCCCCAATTCTGGTGGAACCGTAAGTGGCTCGATCAATTGAAGAATTAGCACCCAGTTCCACATCAGCCCCCAAAATCACATTACCCCATTGGGGGACTTTGACATTTTGCAGACCATCCGGCGCAAATCCAAAGCCATCGGCCCCCACAACGCAACCCGGCTGCAGGATGTTTCTAGGTCCAATCACGCTCCCTTCTAATACGACGCAATTGGGATATAAAGTTGACCCCGCACCAATGCGACTTCCCGCCCCAATAAAAACTCCCGGGTAAAGCACCACGTGTTCCTCCACCACAGCCCCTGGTCCCACGAAAACAAATGGAAATACCGTGACGGTTGGGTGGAGGGACGCCGAAGCATCCACAAAAGTTTGGGATGATTGACCAGAAAAAGAAGGGATGGGCTTATAAAAAAATTGTGATACTTTTGCAAAACAAGCGGAAGGGTTGGCATGAACTAAGTAATCCCGAGTGGGAAAATGGGTTCTCAGCTCTTCTAAACAGGACGCCGGAACGATGAGCACACCCGCCTGAGAAGCCTTTGCCAAGGCCAGATGCTTCGGGCCCTGAACAAAAGAAACTTGAGTCGATTCAGCCCCTTCCAAAGGACCCACCCCTAAAATGGGGGTGTCTCCTTTTCCCACCAATTCACACCCAAACAAGGAAACAAAATCAATGGCTCGATTCATGAGAATTATTTCTTGGCTTTGTGTTTAGAATTGTATTCCTTCACCAGATCATCGGTCAGATCATCGGTTTTGGAAGAGTAAATCACGGCGCCTGCTCCCTTTTCAAACACGAGATCATAACCTTTTTTCTTTGCCATTCCATCTAAAATTCCAGACAAATTATCCAATATTTTTTTGGTCTCTTCTAATTCTTTTTGGCGCATTTCAGATTCAAAGGACTGCCGAGCGTTGTTCCAATTCATGAACTTGGTCTGCAGTTCCTTTTGCTTTTGCATTTTTACATCATCGGTGAGAATGGCCATCTGTTTTTGAAACTCTTCTTCCAATTTTTTAATATCGTCCTGCTGATTCATCAGCTCTTTTTTCTTTGCTTCTGCAGCTTTTTCAATATTGGCTTTGGCCTGGATGCCTTCTTCCGTTTTTAGAATAGCCATTTGCATGTCTACAAAAGCAATTTTTAGACTTTTTTCTTTCTGTGCCAAGGCAGAGCCGCTTCCCAGAGCAAGCCCTAAACCACACATTACAAATCCCAATCCCGCCGATTTAACCTTGTTTAACATGAGTTACACTCTCCCGCAAAAAAATTCTTAATTTTGACTCGAAATATCATCGTTTCCAAAGGTAAACACAAACACACTCTCTCCTAGGCGACCCCTAGAAAGCGGCCATGCCCAATCAAACCGAAAAGGAGCAATGGGAGTCTGCCAACGGAATCCAAATCCAACGTCATGGTAAACGTTTTTCCACTTAAAGGACTCGTTATCATCCAAAACCGATCCCGCTTCATAGAAGGTAACCATGCGCAAATTGGCTTCTTGGATTAAGGGAAAGAAGTATTCTGCTGAGCCATAAAACCTTTTGTTACCACCCTTTTCCTCCAACACCACCTCATCACGGCTGGGCGAAATGATCAGAGGAACCTTCGGCGTGATGGGCTCATCTTTATAGGCTTTCATGGTCCATGTGTTTCCCAGTTTGAGTCTCTTCCAGTAAGGAACAGGCTTTCCAAAAACAGGGTAAACATAGCTGGGCTCAAAAGAAAATCTAAAATTCGTTCGATAGTCTTGAAAAAACACAACGGGTACGTATAAAGTGGCTTGAAAATCCCAACGTCCGAAGTAATGATCTCCCCCCAAAGAGCCATAGTCAAAAATTCGGGTGCCAAGAGTGTGCCGAAGCCTAGTGTAATAACCTTCAGAGGGTTGAAGATAATTATCTGTTTTATCATAGGAGAGAGTTTGGATTAAACTTTCTGTATCTCCTTCTGGCACAAATAACTTTTCAAATCGCTGCAAAAGGCTTCTTGTTTCCCTTTCATGTTCATAACCCAAACTTGCCCGCAAATCTTCAACAAAAAGCTCCCTTCCTAAGGTAACACCCACCGTGCGAGCTCTCGCCTGGGATTTGGGGCGGTAGTCCGTTTTATCGATCACTTCCCTCCTGTAAGACCCACTTAAGCCAAGACTCCAAGGTCCGTCTCTAAGACTGGGCTCTGTGGCTGATACGGAAATGGTATAACTTCCATTGGGCTCCAACTGGCCTGATATGCCAGAGGACCATCCTTTTCCTAGCAGATTGGCCTCTGAATAATTGGCTTGGGCAAAAAAATCCACTTTCTTGTCTTTGGGGCTGGCCCCCAAACTGGCAGACAAGGTGCCTGTGGTTTTTTCTTTCACTTTGATTTTAAGATCCACACTTCGATTAGGAACATCGGGCTCCCTTTGAATGGTCACTTCTTGGAAGAAGCCAGTGCGCTCAATGTTAACTTTGCTTTTTTCCAGACGAGTGGCGTGAAATCGCTCCCCTTCCACCACTCGAAGGGCACGTCTAATGACGTTGTCTCTGGACTTGCTGTTTCCTTCAATGACGATGTTTCGAAAGTAAGCCTTTTCACCCTTTTTAAAAGTGAACTCCAACTCCATGGTCTGCTTTTCGCGATTGGCGGTGGTCTTGGGAAGCACATCCACAAAAGCATAGCCTTCATCACCATACATATCCTGGAGAATTTTTAAGTCATTTTGAAACTGACTAATTCGAAACCAATTACCAGACTTTACTTGCATTTTTTCATCGAATTGTTCTGGTGTAAATAAAACATCCCCACTAAAGGAGATTTTGGTGACTTTAAATCTCTCTCCCTCTTCCACATAGTAGGTTACATCCACACTTTGCCGGGAGTGATCGAGCTGGCTGCTGGGCGCAGACACATTGGCTTCTGCAAACCCATTATCTCGATAAATATAAGCCAAATACTCTTTATCTCTAGTAACAAACTCATCTTTAAAAGTGCCCGCATTACTAAACCAGCTCGTCCACCTTTTTTCCCGAGTGGCCATTCCTGATTTCAACTCGTGATCGGAAAAATAGGCATTTCCCAATAAATTCACGTGGGCAACGGTGATGGGGTTGTTTTCCACCACCTGATAGATGAGTTTAACTTCACCAGAAGAAAGTGATTCCACTTTGTAGTTTGCCCGAGCCAAGTAATAACCTTTTTCTACATATTGTTGCTCGATCAAGCGTAGATCCGAATTGATTTTTTTCTCATCCAAAATGGTGTATTTTTTAACGCTGATTTTGTCTTGAACAGAAGAAGAAGTGACCGCTTCAAATCCCACGAAGGCAATTTCTCCCACACTGGGCTTTTCCACGACGTTAACAATGAGCTTTACCCCACCATCTACTTGTTCTTTATCCACACTAATATCTTTAAAGTAACCGCTATCAAAAACATTCTTCAGGTCTTCTTTTAAGGAAGCCGCATCCAGCTCATCACCAATTTGAATATCCAAGAGACCTTTTACGGCATCGTCTTGAATCGCCCGATTGCCACGTACGTCGATTTCTTTTACCAGCTCCCGAGGGGTGCTTCGGGAAGGAATTTGGCCATTCGCAAGAGGAAAAAAAGAAATGAAAAGAGCCAAAAATACGTAAAATTTGGACCCTTTCCAAACAAACCCACTCGAAGGGGAGGATAGAGATCTCACAAATACTTCCTTCATCCAAGGTTAGGAACCCGCCTAGGGATTAGGTGGCACAAAAGAGCCTACACTATTCCCTAAAACCCTAAAAAGAGCAAGCACAAAACCGGTTACGGAAGGGGTGAGGGAACTATCCGATCTGGATTTTAGGCTAAAAGTGGGCTCGCACATCGCTTTGGATCGAACCGTCGAGGAGGGTAATACGTCTGGGGAGCTCGTTGGCAAAAGCTTCATTATGAGTAACGATTAAGATGGTTGTGCCTTGGGTGCGATTGATCTCTTTAAAAAGATTGTGAACGTTTAAGGCATTTTGGGAGTCCAAATTGCCAGATGGCTCATCAGCCAATAATAAAAGTGGATGATTGATCAGAGCCCGAGCCACGGCGATCCGTTGTTGTTCTCCCCCACTCAGCTGACCTGGGTAGTGTTCTAAGCGATGGGCCAGTCCCACTAGCTCTAAAAGTTCGCAAGCCCTATGTCTGGCTTTGGCAGGTGATTCCTCTCTAATCAATGAAGGTAACATCACATTTTCTGTGGCAGAAAATTCTGGCAACAAATTATTTTGTTGAAACACAAATCCAAGACTTTTATTTCGAAATTCACTCATTTTTTTGTCGTTTAAATCATGCGGACAAACGCCATTTACCAATACTTTACCACTTGTGGGAGAATCAAGGGTTCCCAGCAAATGGAGGAGCGTGCTTTTCCCCGAACCACTTCTTCCCGTAATGGCCACCAACTCTGATGGCATCACCTCAAATCGAATCCCTTTCAAAACCTCTATGGTTGTGTCTGATTGAAGTGTAAAGGACTTACATAAGTCCACAACTTGAAGAACAGGCTCTCTCGCTTGGGTGCTGTTTAGTATGCTCATGGAACCATTTTTCCCTTTAAAAAACGCCAATATTGAAAATCATTTCACAACGTGCGATCCGAAAGTGTGTCCACGACATCAATTGACATCACCTCCATGGCTGGCCACAATGCCGCCAAAGCCGCCATCACCACACTGCCTATGGAAACAAAAAGCACTTCGTCCCAAGATACTAACACAGGAAGGGGCTTACCTCCTTGCGTAAGCGGCACAAAGGGCAAAGGAAATCGCTTCAAATACCACAAAACCCCTGCGCCGCAGGCCTGCCCCAAAATCATGCCCATGGCCCCTACACTGGTGCCTATAAACACATACAAAAGTCCAAGGTTGAGGCGAGACATGCCTAAAGCCCGCAGCACTGCCATCTCTTTTCTCTTTCTTTTGACCGCCAAAACTAAAGTGATGGTGATGCTAAAACAACCCACCAAAATCACCATGCTCAACACAAATCGCATGCCCCATCGCTCTAGCTTAAGCGCTCTCATGAGGCTCTTATTATTCTCTTCCCAGGTTTTTGCCCTAAGCCCTTTGGATTTGAGTTGTTCATCTAATTCCTTTACAATTCCATCTAATTGAAAGGGATCTTTCACCGCCACTTGAATTCCGCTCCATTGGTTTTCCATGTCAAAAAAGGTTTGAGCCAATGCCAGTGAGGTCACAACGAGTTTGGAATCATGGACAGTGGAACCACTAGAAAAGGTTTCAGCCACCCCCACGGGTTGTTGCACCGGAATCACCCCTCCTGGTCCTTCTTGACCTACGATGGACAGCAACGTTACCCGATCGAATGTTTCTGCAGACATCTGCACAGCCAAATCCTTTCCCAGCAAAACACTAGGAAGAGTTAAGGTTTCCCCTGTTCGATGATCGTATACATTTGTTTCCGATTTAAGCATGTCAAAACGTGAGCTACGCTCTAAAAATCTCACCAGTTGAGTGGTTTTTTCGGCGGTGTTGGGATCAATGCCCAAAAGCATGACTGTGCTTGGTTTTTTAGCACTCGTAACAATGATGTCCCCTTTGATAAACGGGGAGACACCCACGATACCTGGATTTATTTTAGCTATAGAATTAAGCAGTTCTTCGTCTGCCTCTAGGTTTCCAAACCCCTTCGCATTTACAACTTCAATGTGGGCATCAAAACCTAATAATCTTCCCTTAAGTCCTGTCACAAAACCATTCATGACACTTAAAACAACAACAAAAAAACAAACACCAACAGCCACTCCCGCCAATGGAATTCCAATGCTGATGGGTGCGCTTAACTTTGCCTTCTTAGCAAATTTTCCAGACCTTAAATATCGATTTAAAATAAAGCCGATGCCATTCCACATTGCATCACCGTCCTTGCATTCCGTTGCCAGCTAAAATTGCGTTGCTTAAGTTTAAATTTAAAGTTATGAGCGCCTAAGCACACCCTTGCTATGGTAGGTGAGGAAACCCCGCGTGGCAAGACCAACCCGTGTCCCCAAGCGAGCCATCCCAAAAAAGGATCCACCCATGGAACTAAACTCAAGCCACACTCTAGCCTTCAAAACCGCATACAACAAAAAAGACATCGTGACCATGGGCGCTGAGCGGTTCCAGGTTTCTGCCGATCAGTTTGGGAATTGGCGCTGGCAAATGAAACATCAAATCAGCACTTCACAACAACTTCAGACCGTTTTGGATCCCCACCCGGACGAAACAGAGGGGTTTGAGAAACTTTCCCATAAATTCCAGGCAGGAATCACTCCCTACTACGCCATGCTCATGGACCCTAAAAACCCCTCCTGCCCCATACGCATTCAAGCAAATCCTGTCATACAAGAGTTATACGACCCCATTGGTGTGGCCGATCCTCTTAATGAAACCTCCAATTCTCCCGTAAAAGAAATGGTACATGTGTATGAAGATCGAGTGGCTTTTTGCATCGCACAACTCTGTTCGGTTTACTGCCGCTATTGCTTCCGAAAAAGACGGGATGAAGAAGTGGGACTTCATTTTAATCCGAAGGTGATTCAAGAAGGAGTCGATTATATTCGGTCTCATCCCAAAATCAGAGATGTGCTTTTAACAGGAGGCGATCCCCTAGTGGCGCATGATTCTCAAATCTTGAAGGTGGTGGAGGAAATCAGAAGCATTCCCCATGTGGAAATCATTCGCATTGGCACACGTGTGCCCGTGACTCTTCCTTATCGGATCACACCCGAACTGGCCAAGGGTCTAGCCCAATTTCATCCCATTTGGATAAATACTCACTTTAATCACCCGTTAGAAGTCACACCCGATGCGGCAAATTCCATTGATATCTTGTTAAGAGAAGGCATACCTGTGGGAAATCAAAGTGTGTTACTCAAGGGAGTGAATGATGATTTTAACACCTTAAAAGCACTCAATGAAGCTCTGGTGCGCATCCGGGTTAGACCTTATTACTTATACCAGGCTCAAATTGTGGAAGGCACAGAACACCTTCGTGTGCCCATTGAAAAAGGCATTGAACTTGTAAAACAATTGCGAGGCAGAACGTCGGGCTACGCCATTCCCCAGTATGTTCTGGACACTCCCACCGGTAAAATCCCACTGAACCCTCAATTTATTAAATCACGAAAAAATGATTTTTTGGAACTTGAAGATCTCTGGGGCAATAGCTGGGAAGAACACAATCCACTATAAAACCTAATTTTAACCTCCATTACATAAGGAGCTTAGGCATGCCCACCATACACAGCGGAGAATTCGACTTTAAAACTGTTCCTGAAGGCACCCCCTTTCAGCTGATCCATGGAGGGGCCGGACCCGAAGATCCCAAAGGATCTGAAGCTTTTGCCTCCCACGAGGCTCTTTTAAAAGTGCTCAACACTCCTTTCGGTGGATTTGCCTCCAGTTACCCTCAGGTTAAAAGACCCACCAGCTCCACGGCCGCCTTGTGTTTGCAGCAGGCCTCCCTTTTGGAGGCTGAGCCTTTGTTTAACGCAGGTTTTGGAGCGGCACTGCAATTTGACGGGATCGCTCGGGTGAGCGCCAGCTACATGGATAATTTGTCTCAAAAGTTTTCGGCCATTATCAATTTGACTTCGTTTGCCCATCCCAGTTTTTTAGCCCATTACCTCCAATCCCAAAGATTCTGCGTTTTGGACGCCATGGGAGCCCAATCGCTTTTTGAGGACCTAAATCTCATCCAACAGAACCTAGTGGTGCCACATAGGCTGGCACAGTGGGAAAAGAAACGCTCCCAAGGACTGGATCCCCAAAAGCAAAATTGTATTGTTAAAAACCCTATTTTACCAGGAAAAATAGAAGGTAAAAGCACCATTGGCTCCATCGTGGCGGAGGCTTCAGGCGCCATCGCCGTTTGCACCAGCACAGGAGGAGTGGGGTATGAGGTGGTGGGAAGAGTGGGAGACACCCCCACTGTGGCCGGAAATTTTTGCAACGCTCACACAGCCATAAGTTGCACGGGATATGGAGAACAAATCCTGGCCGAAGGCTTTGCCGTAAAAGTCACAACACGAGTGTCCGACGGGAAAACCCTTAGGGACGCCGTAGCCCTTTCCCTCGCAGAGGCACATCAAAGAAACTTTGATTTTGCATGCATTGCCGCTCACTTTAATCCTCAAACCAAAACTCTCCACTGGGTGGCAGGAAGCTTGGCAGAATTTTTTGTTTGGGGAACCAACGCAAACAATGGCAAGACATTTTTGAAAATCTAAGGGCCACCCCCTACAAGCCTTTTGTTCTCACACCAAATAAATTATCTATTTCAGAATCTTAAGTCGCTTTACAAAGTTGCTTGAACCCCATTCCAATTCAAGTAAAAAAGAGGGGTTCAAGGTGAACGCATTCAAACTAACCTGGAGAGTTTATGAAACTTAATACGCTTGTGCTTTGTGGATCTATTTTTTTGACTGGGAGTGCTTTGGCAGGAAGCATTGAAGTGAATTGTTCCTCCCCAGATCAGCAGATTTATGTAAGTCGAGATGAGGTTAAAATCAAAGGAAAGTCCTATTTACACGAAGGAACAAACGACGTCATTAGCTTGGAAATGCCAGGCGAAACCGTAAAGCTCAATCTGCTCACCCCAGCATCTAAACCCACTTCCCTTAAACTAAACCTTTTGGTTCAAGAGGAACTTGCCAATAAGGCAGACACAACCGGTTGCCGAGACATCTTAGACACCTGGACACAAGTTCAATACGGCCTGGTAAAAGGTCCCCAAGGTGTCCCTGCAAAAGGCCTATTGATGTGCCACGTTCACACCGTAACAACCACGGGTGGACGCTGCCACTAACCCATTAGCTTAGAGTTGATTTCAAAAGGTGAGTTCAAAGCTAAAGAGTAAAATTCATGCGGGAAACGAGCAAGCCAGGAAGCTGAACTCCACCCAGATGTCTGCTCGAATAGGTTGAAACCTCCGGAATGTATTGGGTTTGGCGGGTTAACCCCTCTAAATCACTCCCTAAAAGATCATAAAGGGATACATCAAATCGGAGGTCGGAAATGGGTCCTTTGATCTTTCCACCTTCCACCCAGAAGGCAGCGTGTCGAGTCATTCCCGTTAAACTTGCGGTTTCCCTCTGACTCCAGTTGATATAATGCAGATTAGGAAGATAAAATCCAGTACCTAGTTTTTCCAGAACATCTCCCTCCTCTAAGGTCCCAGGCCACACACAGGGAGATCTCAAACCCTCCCAGCCATTGGCCCCGTTGGTTGGCACACCAAATTCCAGGGCACTTCGATCGCTTACAAGGGTGTGCATGAGTTTTCCATTTTGAATCAAAACGGTTTTGGAAGAAGCCAAACTTCCCGTTTCCCCAAATCTTGGACAAAGCCCCTGACTGAGGTCCTCCACCATCGTAAACTGTGGGCTCAATTGCCTCTCTCCGGAACGCAAAGCCAGAAAAGCACTGGTGTTTTGGCGCATTTCCCGCTCCGACAAACCATGCCACGAAAACATAGGCATCAGCTCCGCAAACGCTCCGGGTTCTAAATAAACACGATAGTTTCCAGGAGGTGGAGAAATCAATTCTAAATTCAAGGCGAGAAGTTGTTTCCTACAGTCTATAATTTGTTTTAAGTAAAATTCAATATCAAAAGTAACATCAGCGTATATTTTTTTAACAGCCTTTCCACTATCATGACAAGCACTATAATCTAGTGTAAAGGTGTCTGCCCAAAACCAATGGCTGTGACCTGTGGATGATCTCAAGGCACGCACCTGGGGTCCACTGGCATAAATGCCCACCAAATCCAAATCAGACGTCTTTTCAAAAAGAATTTTGGGCACATTTTCAAAGGCGGTGAGCCTGCCCTTTCGTTCCTGAGTGGAAGTAGAAGGAGGGGCCAGGGGAGTGAAGAACGGATCTTCAGGCAAAGCCTTCAGGTCCCACCGGGCCGCTTTTAAAACGCGAGACAGCGTGGCTTTATCCTGCTCCAAATCCAATCCCAATGTCCACGTTCCAGACCACTCTTTGCGATCCTTTTGCAGTATTAAGGTCACATTAGCTTCCAGGACCTGCCCTTGCTGCCGAATTCGACTCTGATTAAATCTCAAAAAGTCCGAATGTTCTGCCTGCAAATACACAGCCAATTCCTCACCTGGCTCTAGGCCAAGAAACAGAGATTGACACAGGGGCTCCCAAATCATTTGAAGATGACCCATAAAGGCAGAGTCGTCGATTCCTTTCATATTACACCCCCCCAAAAACTTGAACATTTTTAAATAAACAGACTGGGGAGGCATGACCCACTCTAATGGTTTGGTTGGGTTCGGCCTTTCCGCAGTTGAGCACTCCATGCATCTGCCAAGATTGGGAATCACCTACCGCACTCAATTGATGCCAGAAATCTTGGGTTTGACCACGGTAGTTGGGGTTTCTAACCACTTTTCCCCATTTTCCCTTTTCAATGAGTCTTCCGTATTCGCATCCAAATTGGAATTTGTTTCGATAATCATCGATGGACCAACTTCGGTTGGTTTTCACAAACAATCCTTTCTCAATTCCAGAAACCATTTCCTCAAAAGGCGAGGCACCAGGCTCAATGTTTAAATTGGCCATTCGGTCTAAAGAAGGTCGATTCCAAGAACAGCTTCTTTGACAGGAAACACCACTTAAACCCGTGCGTTTTTGACTTTCCACACCTCCTAATACACCCACCAATTTCCCATCCTGAATGAGGTATTTTTTTTCAGCTAAAGCCCCCACATCATCCCACAAATAAGTTGCCATTTCTCCTGGCATGGTAGGGTCAAAAGAAACATTTAAAAGAGAACTTCCGTATTGCAAATGTCCTACATCCGATGCTTTTACAAAACTCGAACCAGCATAGTTTCGTTCATCACCTAAAATGCGATCTAGTTCCAAAGGATGGCCAATGCTTTCATGAATTTGGAGCGCCATTTGGTCTGGCGAAATCAAGAGATCACACACTTCCGTGGGAGCCAATGGTGCATGGGAAAGCTCATTCGCTTCTTCCCGGAGGGTTTCCATGAGAAGATCGGTCTGGGAGTTCATCCAGTGACTCAGCTCCCTTTGGCCAGCCTTATGGGATCCCGCCTGGCATCTTCTTTGGCCTATCCCTTGAGACCCTTGAACCATCACATCAAGTCCCACGCTGGTGATGAGAGTCTGCTGTTCCCTAGGGGCAGAATGGGAACTGACCAATATGGTATCAGCATGGATCTTTTGCACCGAAACGCCTCTTCTTAGGACTGCGTTCCCTTGATTTAGACCAGAATCGGCCCTCTTCATCCAGTCCATCACTTCCGGAAGGGTGGGTCCAGAGGTGAAAAATTCGTTCCCTTGGCAGGCGCTGGGGGTACCTTGTACGTTCCAGGTGCGCTCCGTTAATGAGCTTGCAAAAGGTCGCTCGGAAGGGCTAAATCGGGATAATTGAAAGCTAGAACACTGCAAAGCAAGTGAATAGGCTCTCTCGAATGCCTCTAAAATGGCTTGGCGGGAGCAATGACTGCCTGCCACATAAACAAAGTGGCCGTTTACCAGCACTTCTGCAAAAAAACCTTCTGAATTTTGCCAGCGTTTTTCTTCCAAGGTCCCGTTTACCATATGTAATTGGAGCTGCCTTTCCCGGCACCACCGCAGTCCATACCACTCCAAATTAGGCAGATGCAGTTGGGGGAACAGCTTATAGATATCCACTACCATTTTCTAACTCCGCGGCTGTTTAGAGTTGTAAATTCTTCCCCTTTTACTAAAGAGGATCAGACTCTAAATTACACCTAAAAGCCCCAAAGGGATAGTTGCTGTAATTCAAAGCGGAGATTCTCCATGGGAGTGCTTGAAATAAAGCCTTGTGACAAAGGCAAAGGTGTGTTAGTCCCCCGTCACCTCTCACACTGAGGTGGGGGAAACCATTTTGACTCGAGTGTCCTATGTCGCCAAAAAAGCTGAATTTTTTAATGAATCGAAGCACACCCCTCGCCTTTCAGTTCCTTTGTAGTGGAGAGCAAGTCTCCCACCTTCCGCCGGAGGGTCCTCCAGAGATTGCCATCGTGGGACGTTCCAATGTGGGTAAAAGTTCTTTATTAAATTACCTAAGCGGCAGCCAAAACTTAGCCCGAGTGAGCCGCACTCCCGGCCGAACGCAGCTCATTAATGTATTTTCTTGTCAAAATGACGTTTTTCGAATCCTTGATTTACCAGGGTACGGCTTTGCGGTGTCAGCCCGAGAAACGCAAAGAAAATGGCAGCACATGATGGAAAATCTGTTCACTCAAAGACAATCCCTGGTGGGGGTTCTCTTTTTGCTGGACGTGAGGCGTGATGTGGTGGAAGAAGACATCGCTTTAGCCAAATGGATTCAAGATTTGGGAATTGGGATTTTACTCATTCAAACCAAGTGTGATAAGGTAACTAAAAGTCAATGGCCACTGGTTAAACTTAAACAGTCTCGTTCCATGTTACTCACTCCCGAAGCCTGCATCAGCACCAGTTCTGAAAAGAAGATGGGCTTAAAAGAGGTTTTTGAGGGCATTGCCGGACTCATTGCCTCTCAAGATCCTAAAACCTTTCAACAAAATTAGCACTCTTTTTTAGGACCGATTTTCTATGAAACTCCATGAATGTGTTCAATCCCCTAAAAAAATCGGTTCAGAGGATGTTCTATGGAAGCCTCCGCTTTTGGAATGGACGGGAGACCGGCATTTAGTGCCCCATTCTCGACACGAGCTCCTACGTTTTCACCCTGAAATCACCCTCCTAGCTCCCCAAATCCCCCCCAATACGGGTACCATCGCCAGGCTTTGTGCCGCCTTCAGCTGCCGACTCAATTTGGTAGAACCCCTAGGATTTACCATCACCGAAAAGGCTCTTAATCGGGCAGGTCTTGATTATTGGTCCTTTGTAGATGTTACTTTGTTTTCCACCTGGGAAGAATTACTACAAAACAGACCCGATCGAAGATTTATTTTTGTAGAAACAGGGTCACAATCCCTAGTTCACCAATTTCACTTTAGTCCGGGCGACATCTTGGTTTTTGGATCGGAGACGGTGGGGATCAGCGAAAGCGTCATGGCGTCGATGCTGTTGCCCGGGGGTAGACACGCCCATGTTTCTTTGCCAATGTACAATACAGGGGTTCGGAGCATCAATTTGTCTAATGTGGTTTCCATGGTGGCTCATAGCGCGGTAACCTATCTCCACGACAATGTAAATTTTTGACTTTAGGGTGAGGCGAATACGCCATAAGGAGATGACCCATGAATGCGTCTCTATTGAGATGGAAAGAAAGAGTTTCTCCCAATTCTAGCCTTTGGGCGGATATCTTTGTTCTCTTCTTTATCACCATGTTTCTTTGGAGTGGATTTTGGTTTTGGCAGGAAGGCAATCGAACCTTTGAAGCCGTTACGCTGGTGGAATCCAACCTGTCAGAGCTCCCAAGATATGCTTTTTTAAGTCTCACTAGGTCTTTGATTGCCTTTTGCATCTCACTCGTTTTTGCCGTGGCCTATGGTACCTTAATGGTGAGAAATAAAAAGGCAGAAAGTTTTTTACTTCCCCTTTTGGATATTCTCCAAAGCCTACCTATGCTCACTTTTCTTCCGAGCATCGTATTAACCCTCATACAAGTTTTTCCATCCACGCGATGGGGGCTTGAATTTAGTTGCATATTAATGCTTGTTACCTGTCAGGTGTGGAATCTGATTTTTGCTTACTACGAGTCACAAAAGGGAATTCCCAGGGAATTTGTGGAAATCGCTTCCCTGGGAAAGCTCACCCCGTGGCAGAAGTTTCGTTATCTTAACCTACCCAATGGACTTAGGCCTTTGGTTTACAATGGCATGGTCAGCATGGCGGGAGGGTGGTTTTTTCTTACCCTAAGTGAAAGTTTTGAAATCGCAAATCAAAGATACCAGCTGCCTGGGCTTGGTTCTTTTCTGGCTATCACTTATAAAAATCAGGATTTTACTGCATTTTCCTATGGAATCGGAGCCCTTGTGATTCTCATTATGGGTGTGGATTTCATTTTGTTTAGGCCATTAACAGTATGGGTTTCTAAGTTTTCCGAATCCGAATCTCAAGACGACGCCAGAAGTCTTTTTGTGACCTTATTGCAAAAAGCAGAATCCTTTACCCACTTGCAAAAGCGTGGGAAAGAGGTTTGGGAGAGTTACTTTAACCATCAAAAGGCTGAAGTTTTTCTGGAACGAATTTTGGGTTTACTTGTTTTTCCTTTTCTCAAACTATTTAAATTGATTTCCATTTTTATTCAATTCACTTCTAAACTATACAAAAAATACTTTGGAGTCTTACGATTTTTATTCACCTTAGGCTTGGGCGCATTGGGCTTTTGGTTGATTCCTAAATCGCCTCAGCTCCTTGCATTATTAGGAAAAATTGACCCACAAGCCTGGGCACAAGTGTTAGAAGGCCTCATCGGTACCTTTTTGAGAGTTTTAGGGGTTTTGTTTTTGGCATCCTTGTGGACCATACCCATAGGAATTTGGATTGGAACCAACTCACGTATTGCAAGTGTATTACAACCCATCATTCAAAACGTGGCTGCTTTCCCAGTGCCCGTATTGTATCCCCTGCTGGCCGCCACTTTTAGTTCCACTTCCGTGCCCCCCTGGGTGATTTGCACCATTTTAATGACCATTGGAAATCAGTGGTATCTTTTGTTTAATGTGATTAGCGGCGCCATGACCATTGAAAGAGACCACAAAATTGTGACTTCCGTTTACGGCCTAAGCCTCTGGCAAAAATTTAGATTTCTTTACTTTCCAGGCATCTTACCTTCCTTGGTAACGGGGTGGTTTGCTGCCGCCGGAGGAGCCTGGAACGCCAGCATCGTGGCAGAGCTTATCGAGTTTCCCGGGGGAAAACTAGAAATCAATGGCATTGGAAACATCATCTCCAAGGCAACCTCCCAGGGTAATTTCTTGCTTTTAGGAACTGCCGTGGTAGTGTTTTCATTTGCCGTTATCATTCTCAATCGAGCGGTTTGGAGTAGCTTAAGCAAAATGTCTGAAAGACGTATCTAAATGTATGGGTCTATCAAAAGGAGTTTGGCATGCATAAATCCAAACCAGTAGTGACGGTTAAAAACCTAAGTAAAGATTTTAAACGGCCTGGCGGCGATGTGTTTAGCGTGCTTGAAGGCATCAACCTGGAGATTTTTGAAAAAGAATTTGTGGCCATTGTAGGTATATCAGGTAGTGGAAAAACCACACTTTTGCGGATCATGGCCGGACTTTTGCAGCCAGACCGAGGTAGCGTTACCTTCATCGGTACGGGTACCAAAAACCCAATTGGGTTTGTTTTTCAAAATTTTGCCTTGTTTCCCTGGCTCACCGTTAAAGAAAATATATCCTTAAGCGTATTACATCTTACCAGAAAAGAGAGAGAGGTTAGGGTAGAGAAGACTCTAGACACCCTTGGGCTTTCCGGATTCACGGATTGTTACCCAAATGAGCTGAGCGGCGGAACGAAGCAACGCGTCAGCCTGGCGAGAGCGCTAGTGTCTCATCCCCTTTGTCTATTCTTAGACGAACCTTTCAGCAATCTGGACCCACTTACCGCAGAGTCCCTTCGGTCTGAAATCCTTCGACTTTGGCTTAAAGAAGACGCCACTGTAAAATGCATTGCATTTGTTACACATTCTTTTGAAGAAGCCATTCAGATGGCAGATAGAGTCATCGTACTTTCTAGCAATCCCGGCACCATCTACAAAAACATTCCCGTAGCCTTACCCAGGCCACGCAAAATCAACTCTCCAGAGTACCAAAAGATCCTAGGTGAGCTGGAACGAAGTTTCGGGGAAATGCATCTCGACCGCATCAGTCAAGACATTCCCGATAGCACCCTGGTGATCAATCCAGAGGGTCAGTTCACATCCAGCCCCGCTTCCTCTACCCACGGTCCCATCGATTCCCAACCAAGTTCGTTGGTTCCCCTATCTCAACGCAAACGCCCAAGGCCTTTGATAAACTGTCCACTCACTTTGGTGGAAGGTTTGGTTTTGAGACTCCTTCAGGAGACTTCCGACCTGGATCTCTATGCCCTTTGCGAAAACATGAACCAGAGTGTGGATCAAATGATTCCCGCCGTGGCCGCCGCCGAAACCCTGGGATTCGTCATCACCCCGGGGACGCTGGTGCATCTAACCCCCCAAGGCAGAAGATACGCCGAGGAAGATGAAGCTCAAAAGAAACAGCAACTGCTCAGTGATGCTGTATTAAACCTTCCCTTTTTTAGTATTATCTATTCCCAAATTGCCACCTCTGGCAAAGATGGGGTGAGTAAAGAAAACGTTTTGGATTTGATTCATAAGACACTGCCCTTTGAAGACGCAGAGCTTCAATTTGAGGTCATATTGAAATGGGGTAGGCACTGTGACTTATTTAGTTATGAAACGGCCGCTGAGATTCTCTATTTAGATCAGGAGTAGGGTATACGGAACCTTTTCCCTAGGATTTTTTGCAAAACACCTGGAACGGCTAAAAATTTCGCAGATTTCAAAAATTTAAGCTTGACCACCTCCGCAATCCGGTTATGCTCCCAAGTGCTCCTGGAGGAGAGTCCCAATTCCCTCCCTTTTCCCCTGGAAGGAAACCCAATGATTGCCCAAGTAAAAGAAGTGATTGAGACCAAAGTCAGACCAGTTTTAAACGCCGATGGCGGCGACATTGAACTCGTGGATGTGGAAGATGGAATTGTAAAAGTCAAATTAGTGGGAGCTTGCGCCCATTGCCCTTCCAGCGCCTTAACGCTATATGAAGGCGTAGAAAAAATGTTAATGGAACTCATTCCAGAAGTGAAGGGAATTGAACAAATATGGTAACATCATTAAAAAGCGGGTTTTTTTTTCATTCTTCCCCTCCAAGCCTGGATATCCAATCTTCTGCACTTTTGGAGCGTTTGAAGGCTCTTCCCTTGCCGCAGGAGGTCTCAAACTGGACCAGTTTCCAGGAATTCCCCCTGTCTGAGCGGATCCACAACGTGGAGATCGAGCGGGAGAAGTATAAAATCCGTTTTTATTCCGATGGTTTGGTGTTGGATCAAAAAGAGACCATGGAAAAATTCCTTCAGGAGTCCTTAGCCAAAATGGATCCTGCTCTTGCAGGAAAAACCCTTATCTATATGGAACGGAAGAATAAATCCACTCCTCAACCCTCCCCCACAAAACCTCAAACCTCCCAATCCCCTCCTAAGCCAACTTCATCCGAGAGTCAGGCTGGCGGGATGTACCAACCCAAGCGACTCAGCCAGGTCAAGTACATCTTAGCGGTGGCCAGCGGCAAAGGCGGCGTGGGGAAAAGCACGGTGAGCGTCAATTTGGCTACGGCTTTATCTCAGCAGGGCTATCAAGTGGGTCTATTGGATGCGGATATCTATGGCCCCAGCATCCCCATGATGCTGGGGATCAATGAAGACCCTAAAGTGAATGCTCAAAACAAGATTGTTCCTGTGGTCAAAAACGATATCAAAGTGATGTCCTTTGGCTTTTTTGCGGGGGAAGAGTCCGCGGTCATTTGGCGCGGTCCCATGGTGATGAAGGCACTGCAACAATTTTTCTTTGATGTGGACTGGGGTGAGTGTGATTTTTTGGTGATTGATCTTCCCCCTGGTACGGGAGACGCTCAGCTGACGCTCATCCAGTCTTTGCAGATTGACGGTGCCATTATCGTTACCACACCTCAAAATGTGGCCCTTTTGGACGCTTACAAAGCCGTTGCCATGTTTCAAAAAACCAACGTCCCTATTTTGGGAGCCGTGGAAAACATGAGCACCTTTCATTGCCCTGCTTGCAGTGTGGAAACCAAAATATTTGGCTCTGGCGGAGCGGATAAATTGCAACAGAGATTTTCACTCCCCATTTTAGGACATGTTCCCTTAGAAGCCCAAATCCGAGAAGCGGGAGATTCTGGAAATCCATTGGCTAGACAGAGCGGGCACCCCATTCGCATTCGCTTTTCAGAAATTGCGGAAAAAGTAGTGCACGCTTGTGTGGAGAAGGCAAAATAGTGCTCTTTCTTTGGCTTAAAAGCTTACACATTGTTGGGGTGGTGGTTTGGTTTGCCGGACTTTTTTATCTGGTGAGACTTTTTATTTACCACCAAGAATTAATTGAGTCTGCTGAAGAAGAGAGCTTAAAATCCAAAATGGGTTCCCAATTTTCGCTCATGGAACAACGTTTACTTCATCTCATCACCACGCCAGGGGCCATATTTGCCACGTTGATGGCCGTTGGACTAATTTGGCTGCAGCCTGGATTCTTAGAAGCTGGTTGGCTCCATTTTAAGCTAGCCATTGTGGGGGTTTTGTATGGTTATCATTATTGGTGTATTAAAGTAACTCAAAAACTCAAATCAAACCAACCTCTAAAATGGTCTAGCCAGGTGCTTCGATTTGCAAATGAAGTGCCCACATTTCTATTGTTAGGAGGGGTGATGCTTGTTGTGTTTAAAAGTCAATTCCCCACCTCCGCCGCATCCTGGTTTTTTGGGTTTCTCACCATTCTCATCTTCTTTTCGATTCAAAAATATGCTAAATTTCGAAAGAAAAAAAGAAACTCAACATTGTCACCAACCCATTAAAGATTCCCGGTGTTTTTTGGAAAATCAGGTAAACAAATCGCTTCCAACAGGTGGGGGCCCACTTCTCGAAAACTGTCACCACCAAAAAACGATCCTGAGTTGGCTTTAATTTTCTCAAACGAAGGAACAAGTCTTTCCCGAACCATGTCTTCAACGGCAAATCTCTGTTCTCTTTTCACTTTTTCATCAGCCTCCACAGGGAACCATCGCGCTCTTCTAGAGCGAATGAGTTTCCAAATTTCTTCTGGAGCGGGCTGAACCGATTTACATCTTTCAAAATAATCTTTCACTAAACCACTCAACTTAGCGTTGGTGCTTTTCAAGTTAGAAAGAAGTTCCACACCACCGCTTGGGGGATTGGATGTGGGCATTTGATTCACTCCCTTCATCACATGTTGAGTCAACTTAGCGGCATCAAATTTGCCGTTGGAGACAAAATCTGAAACAAGTGTGGTTCCCGTACCTTTTGCAAATTTTAGCACCTCACATCGTCGTTTGGAGAAGAGTGGGTTGGGAAAATCCACCATAAGCGCCGACTGAGCCAACTTTTCTTCAAAAATCCCCGCAGCCACTGCCCTTGACACAAAGTCATCATCCTGGAAAGACCGAGCTGGAATTAAGAAGTGAAATTTCCCAGTGGAGGATTTATTACCATCTAAACTGGAGGTGGGCACAAAAAATCCATTGTTGGTTTTAAATTTTCTCCATTCGGTTAAATTCATGACGGGAGGCACGAACTTTCGTGAATTATCGGTGCTAAACGATTGACTATCCTGTGCATCAGGTCCACTTCCCATGTCCAGGCGGCTCTGGAATTTTATCAATGGCAGATCTCCAATGGTTGCCGTTGCACCGGAAGCGGGTCGAATTCTAGCCAATTCCGCAACGTTTTTGTCGGCCGTAGGGATAAGCAATCGATTGATAAAAAGATCTAAGGGAAGCTCCATCTGTGCCGTGGTACCATCGTCCGCCGTTAGAGCTGTTGCCATGATGGTTTCCGTTTCACAAAATAGGGGGCGAAGAAGCTCTTCCACCGTCATGGAACCTGGACTCAGGTTTCCGGGACTTCGAATGGGTTCTCCCCGAAGTATCGAATTGATTTTAATCTCATTCATCAAAACCTGGGACTGCATGGTCACTTTTTCCACCTCCTGACCGGTGAAAAGACCATGTGTGAATTCTGGGGTGTTTCTATCGGGGGGCGGCAGTGGCTCTTTGCGAGAATTGGGAACTTCTTTATTAGACTGTTTAACCAGTTCTGCCAGGTCCAAAAGTTGGCTATTTCCGAAGTTTCGGTCCGTCTGCCAGTTTAACCAAGGAGCTCGAAGTTCCTTCATCACCAACCCGCCGTTCATGTGACATTGTGTGCAGGGATGAGTTGATATTTGAGCACCTTCAGAGAGCTCATTTTTTTCCGCCATACGGTGGGAACTTCCGTGGAAGGTAAATACAGCGCCAGCCTCCGTGGTTTCCGATGTATAATACATAAAGGCCTTGCTCACTCGGTCGAAAGCAATCACTTCTTTGGAGCCCGTTACAAAGACCAAGTCCGTCAAATTTCCAGGGCTTTGAGGAACTTCTGGTCCACAATTAAAAACATCAATGGTACGTACCTTATCCAGTTGTTTGGGGTCGGTGGCCGCAAAATAGTTGCTGTGCTCTGAAATAAAGGCTCTTCCCATATCTTTACAACCAGCACCGTTTGGTCCTTCACGTTTCATCATCGCAGCCACACTTTCCCTATGGGCAGATTTGTGGGGCTTTTCGTTTGTCCCCATGGGATCCAGACATTTGCCAGAGTCCAAAGCGCGTTTTTTGAAGTGGTCATCAGAATCTAAAAACACTTGTCTAATCGAGTCCGGTACCTCCACACCACAGGCATCGCCTCTTTGAATGGCACTTTTGGTTGAAGAACCGGAGTTTTTAAAAGATCTCTTTTTACATTGAATCACTAACAAAACAGAAACAAAACATAATATCTTACAGGGGAGCCTATTCTGCGCAAACCTCATTGGGGAAATCCTTTCCTGAAAATTCAATTGGATCATCAATCATCATTTTTTGGGGGTATTCAGCACAGATTTTAGATGGGATCTAATCTCTCTCCAATGGGAAGAGTTTTGCCATGTCATTTTTATAATTAAAATTCGAAATGGCCGCGACCCAGGTCCACTCAAGCGGATCGAAGCGAGCTCACTCTATAAGGAGTTTTGATTTGTTTAGATCGCACAGGCTTGGGTAGCCGCATCTCAATTAGTGTTCCTTTACCTTCCTCAGATTGAACGGAAATTCCACCTCCATGAGAAATCAAAAAGGACTTCACCGCAGACATCCCCACTCCACGTCCTGAAATTTGTGTCACTTCTTCCGCGGTGGACATCCCATCTTCAAAAATCAAATCATAGAGTTGTTCTTTGGTGGGGGGCACAGTGGGATCTGTGTACCTGCCCAATTGATTGGCCTTTTTTAGCAGCCTCTCCGATGAAATCCCCCTCCCATCATCTTTAATGAGACACACCCACTGCCTATCTTGGTCCACTAGCTCGATTTCTATCTGAGCTTCCGCAGGCTTGTGGATTCTTTCAGAAGGGAATTCAATGCCATGATCTATTGAATTTCGAACACAATGAATGATCTGCTGGAGTAATCCAGCCGCCAATTTGGGTTCCAGGCGCACCCCCAGGCCTTTTAATTTGCAGAACGCATTTTTGTTTAACTTCACCGAAATCTGCTCTACCAAACTGGGGATTTGAGTTGTAAATTCCTCAAAATGAGGCCACGAAGCCTCCTGTACAAAGGCGCCTACTTCCTCTTCTAATGCTTCTGTGTTGGTTGAAGATAACCATCTTTGCGCCCAGCTCTCCAGTTCACTTAACCAAAAAGTAGTCTTAGCTTGTTTCTGACAACCCACCAAACTGGATTGGTTAAAAACCTCAGCATTGAGATGAAAGTCAAAAATGTCCTGCTTTGAGACACAAAAATCCACCATGTAGCTCCATATCTTTTGAATTTCTTCCCTAGAAATATGAGGTTGAGATTCCAGTTGATGAATCAAATTCCCCAATTCTTGCATTCCAAAAAGGGAAGAACTTCCTTTAATGGTATGCAATATCCTTCGAGTTTCCAGTTGGTTTGGCTCCGAATGAGCGGAAACCAAATCGCGTAACTGCTCCACGGCATCGTGGGCAAAAACCTCAAAGGCTTTACGCTACTTCAAGATAGAGACGGTGCAGCTTAATTTCGTAAATTCCGCTTGAGCTTTCACCAACTCCGTAGAATCAATGACGGTTATGAGCAAATAACTTAATGTGTTGTTCTCTCTAACCGGACCAAAACTCAGATCCAACTGCTTTCCGGAGCAGGTCATTCTTTTGGGAAGCTGCTCCAGACTCATATCTTCAGGAAGTATATCCTCAAAGAGCTGATCTAAAAGCAACCTCATAGTGGCACTTTGGGTTGGGGTTAAATCAAAGAGATCTGTAAATTTTTTTTGCGCCTCAATGCGTTGGGAGAATAGAGTCACACACGACTGAGTAAATTCACCTGTTACTTTAAGTTCTCGATTGATAAGCAAAATACCAGCACTTACATTTCCCATTATGATCCCAATGTGCTCATTTTTTTCTTTCAGAGAATTGGATAAAAAATTAATCGTCTTGGCAAGATAATCAATTTCATCATTATTTTTAGTAACTGGAATCTGAACGGCATAGTTGCCTTCCGCAACCAACGCAATGCTACGAGCATTTGCGTTAAGTCTTTTAAACAAAGCCAAAAGGTGGTGTAATAACAATGTTAGACATGATATAGAAAAACCAATCGTTATGAAAAGCGAGTTTTTTGCTCTTGAGCCGAAAACTTTGCTCCAGCTTCCATTGACTCTAAAAATTTCTTTTTGTTTTCATTTAATACTTTAATAGATTCCTTACTGATTAATGCAAAACTAGGACTCACATCTGTAACTAAATACTGAAATGATTCCGCTCCTTTCCCCTGCAAAAAGGACTCTACCAATCGTTTTTGCATCACTACCAACTGGCTATAGAGACTTCCCATCTGCCCATAATCTTCTGCACACAAAGAGATCTTATCTCTCAAGTTAATTTGTTTTCCAGTTATCGTTTCCAAGTCTGATTCGATCAAATCTGGATTTGTTTCGCTCATCAACTTTTGCACGGCGTCCTGGATCTCTTCGTTTTCACTTACAATTTCTTGAATTTTGAAGGATTTCAATTGAAGTTCATTTGCCAATTTAAAAATCTTTTCAGTAGAGTTTTGGGTATTGAGCTGCCCCCCAATCCCTGCCCCTCCTACCCCCAAACTTGCCACAGAACTCACCAAAAAAATTTTATGAAATAGTTTCATGTTTCGTCTTCCTCACCTACCCCGTAATGTCGGAAATATTCAATGGGACACAAGCTTCCTTGTTAATTTTTTGACATTACTTTAAGTTACTTTGGTAAATGTTTAGTAATCCAAGTATATCATTTAAGGAGATTCTATGTTCTCACTGATTCCATTTCGTGCCCTAAAATTAGCACCTATCATTTTCATTTCTGGGCAAATCGCTGAAAGGAATTTGCCCCTGGAGGCATTAGTCCCAAACGTTGCCTTGGCTCAACCTTCCAATTCTAAGTGGGTGGGGGAAAAGGAAGCACTAGCCAAGTCCTGGGCCGCCCAAAAAAGCATTGTAGACGCCGTTAAAGCCCATAACTCCTCTCCAGCTCCCGAATCTAAGGAAATGAACCAGGAAAAGTGGGCCAAAGCAATCATCACCAATAGCTTAGTGCGGGCCTTGGCCAAAAATGAAGTGGCGAGTTACTTAAAATCTCTCCAAAGTTCCCACAAAGATCTGGTGGAGGCCTTTGTCTCTGGTGCAGATGGTACCAAGGTAGGATTCATAAGTAAGCCCACCAACTGGACCCACAAAGGCAAACCAAAACATGATGACCCTATGAAGGGCAAGCTTTGGGTGGGCAAAGAAGAGATTGATGAATCCACCGGGAAAAAACAAGCTCAAATCGCGGTACCCGTCCTAGAGGGAGCCAGTGCAATTGGAAGCCTTGTGGTGGGTTTTACGTTACCTTAGTTTGATTTTTTACCTTCTTTGAAACTCCTTCACAATCACATTTCTTAATATCTCACTGGTGCCTCCTCCAATTTCCAAGAGCTTGGCATCTCGCATCAGCCGTTCCACAGGAAATTCTCGGATGTAACCATAGCCACCGAGCACTTGAATGGCATCTAGAGCCGCCTTTGTGGCCATTTCTGAAGCAAAGACTTTGGCGGCAGCGGCCTCCTGATTGGCACGCTTTCCATGGTCAATAACGCCCGCGGCTTCATAAACCAAGGACCTGGCCGCACGGTAGCCAATGTACATATTAGCGATTTTTTCGCTCACCATCTGGAAATCTAGGATGGATTTACCAAACTGCTGGCGCTCTTGGGCGTATTTTAAGGCATTATCTAAACAAGCCCGGGCGATCCCCAAGCTCATGGCGGCCAGTCCCACCCTTTCGATGTCTAGATTTTTCATCATGTGAAGCATGGAATCATTTTCAAGCCCCACTAAATTCGCTTTTGGTACCTTACAGTCCCTAAAAATGAGCTCCCCCGTTGGACTGCTTCGCATCCCCATTTTAGACAGCTTTTTGCCCACGCTAAATCCGGGAAAGTCTTTTTCCACAATAAAGGTGGAGATTTGGTTTCGCTTTTCCCCTGTGCGGGCATAGACTAAAAATACATCGCCCACAGGTGCATTGGTAATGAACATCTTACTGCCGTTTAACAGATAATGGTCACCTTGTAACACCGCCTTTGCCTGCATTCCCACCGCATCAGAGCCTGCACCTGGTTCCGTCATAGCCATACCTCCTATGAGGTCCCCTTTCATGCAGCCAGGAAGGTACCTCGCCAATTGGGCAGGGCTACCATTTTGTGCCAAATTATGCACAAACAACAGGGTATGGGCTAAATAACTTAACGTGGTACCAGGATCGGCATAAGAGAGCTCTTCCATCACACTTACCATGGCGATGGCACCCAAACCCACCCCATCATAGGCCTCTGGGGCCGTAATGCCCAAAATCCCCAAATCTCCCATTTTTCGAAAGATCCCTGGAGCCAGTCGTTCTTCCCTATCCAATTCATCCGCATAAGGAAGCAATTCTTTGCTTGCAAAGGCCCTAACCGACTGAGTGAGTGCTTTTAATTCGCTATTATTTTCTTTGACCATGGGTTCTCCCAATTGATTTTAAATGAATAAAAAGAATCCTTCCCATCAAAGGGAATGGGGTTTCAGCTTTGCCAGACGCAAATCGGAGCTGAGCATGTCTCCCGCTTTTACATAAACTTCTTCTACCACTCCAGCAAGCGTTGTTTTGATTTCAAGTTGCATTTTCATGGATTCCAAAACAAACGCCAAAACTCCTTTTTCCACCCGTTGGCTTTCCGCCAACTGAACTTCCAAAACTTTGCCTGCCATGGGTGCCGTTAAAACGGAATCTTGGGAAGTTCCCATTATATCATATCGTAATTCCCATGGTAATTCCGGACTATCACAACGCAGTATCTCTCCAAAACACTGGATCAGGAGACTTGCATCTTTGGTTTTGAGCACCTTCATGGGAAGCGAAGCTCCATCAGGCTGGAGGACGACTTCGGTAAGATGTTTCTGGAGCATCCCATTATGGTGGGTCACTGGTTCGGCCATGCTTCTTTTGAGGCACTCTTGAACATCAGGACCCATCACCATAAAATCATGCTCATTCACCCGAACCACACGAAACCCACGGGTCAAAGAGGGATGCCCCAAAGGCAAGTGGGCGTTTGTTACCCGGTTTGTTACCTTAAAATCCGAGCTAAACGGGTGGGAATCAGAGGAGGAAGTTGAATGTTTCATGGCCCAACAGAGCTGTTCTAAAAACACCTCTTTGTTTAAAAATTCCACAATGGCGCTGGGAAGGAGAGGGTTGTTTAGAACATCCAGGTGCTGAGCGATCCAACTGGTGGAGTAATTTCCCACTAAAAAGTCCGGGTGATTGAAACAGGCTTGTAAAAAAGGAAGGTTGGTGGTGCAGGGCATCACCACCGTACTTTGCAACGCCTGTTGCATGCGATCCAAAGCTTCCTCACGATGGGCTCCATGCACAATGATTTTGGCTATGAGAGAATCATAGGAACCTGAAATCTCACTTCCCTGAGTCACACCCGAATCCACACGTACGCCTGGGCCCAAAGGCTCTTTATAAAGTAGCAGAGGACCGGGAGTGGGCAAAAAGTTTTGTCTTGGATCTTCGGCCAAAAGTCGCGCTTCAAAGGCCACACCTTTAGCCTCGGGGATTTTCTCTTCACCTGGATTTCCCAAACCGAAAGGCCAATGTCCCAAAGCCAATTCCAATTGAGCCTGCACTAAGTCCACACCGTACACCTCTTCGGTCACGGGATGCTCGACTTGAAGTCTGGTGTTCATTTCCAGAAAACTCAAATTTCTATGGGAATCCAAGAGAAACTCCACCGTACCGGCACCGCGATACTGGGTGTGTTTTACTAATGTCATACTATAGTGACACAGCTGTTTTCTGAGTTCTGAATCCAACGAAGGACTAGGAGCTTCTTCTATCACTTTTTGATGCCTGCGTTGGAGGCTGCACTCCCGTTCCCCTAAAAAAACACCCCCACCTTGACCATCACCAAACACCTGTGCTTCAATATGACGAGGATGGGCCAGGTACCTTTCCACAAAAATCGTATCATCGTTAAAGGCATTTCGGGCTTCAAACGCCGCACGGGCAATGGCATCAGGAAGATCCATAATCTCTTCCACAATTCTCATGCCTCTTCCCCCACCTCCTCCGCTGGCCTTCACCAAATAGGGGGAGATGATTTTCTTAGCCTCCAAAGCAGCTCTAATTTCCCCCAAGGACTTCCCTTGAAGTTCCGAGGAGTAGGCCGCTTGCAACACAGGAACTCCCAGTTGGATGGCTTTCTTTTTAGCCGATTCTTTTCCGCCCAAGGCTTTCATGTTTTCAGGGGTAGGTCCTACAAATGTGATACCTGCTTGCTCTACCGACTTGGCAAAATCGCTGGATTCCGACAAAAAACCATATCCTGGGTGGAGCAAATCCGCTTTCCATGCCTTTGCAACCTGCACGATCTCCCGAATGCTAAGGTAACTACTCACATCCAAAACCGCGTCGGCCTCCAGAATCACCAAATTATGTTTGTCATCGGGGGCACACACCACGGCCACACGCATACCCATTTTACGTGCCGACTTTAAAATGCGTCGAGCAATTTCACCACGGTTGGCAATTACAAGTCTTTTCATTTTACCCCTAAATTGGCTTCCAAGGCGCCGCTTGTTTAGTTAAAAAGGACTGCAATCCCGCTTGTCCTTCATGACTGGATCGGGCTTGAGCGATAGACTGAATGGTAAATTCAAAGGTGGAAGTGTCGGGTAAAGGCGCACTTTTTCGAATGAGTTCTTTGGTGCGACGCTGGGAATTGGGACCTCCTTGTAGAAGTTGATGCACCAAAGCTCGGGTTTTTTCCTCCAAGTCTTGATTTTCTTCAAAAACAGAAGTTGCCACGTTCCACTGAGCCAGCTGGGACCCGGACACCATTTCCGCAGAGAGCATGAGGCGAGTGGCCAGCGTGGCACCAAACTTTCGCACCACATAAGGAGAAATCACTCCAGGAACAATTCCCAGTAGAACCTCTGAAAAACTAAACTTGGACTTAGCACCTACCACCGCAAAATCGCTGGCACACACCAAACCAAAACCGCCCCCCATGGCCGCCCCTTGAACCACGCTCACCACAGGCACGGGCACTGTGGCCAATTTGTAAAACAACTGCCCAAGCCTCCTGGCATCCTGGGCATTTTGAGCCTCATTCTGTTGGGCGATGAGCTGCATGTAATTCAAATCAGCACCCGCGCAAAAATTCTTTCCAGCCCCTCGGATCAGGAGCACCCTCAGATCTTCCCAATTTTTTAAAGCACTCAATTGAGTGAGGGCATCACTGAGGGACTGAATGAGCCCAGGATTTAGGGCGTTATGCAATTCGGGCCGATTTAGGGTTAGAGTCACTACCCCATGGGAACCGCGAGTCACCAGAAGCGACTCGGAACACAAAGAATCAATGGGAGTAGAGGATTCATCATAGGGGTGGGTGGCCATACTCATGAGTTCCCTCCTGTTAAGTTATCCGAAACCTCCATACCATTCCAAAGTTCACCCGCGCAGGGAGCATTTTCAGGAGAGATGGATTTTAGAACCGATACTGGTATCTCCACCTCACAACGTAACAAAGCCTGGGAATAAGTCTTCCCTTGTGCGTCGAGGTTGAGACTCATCGTCCCTCCTCCCCCTAAACTTTCTTCCAGTAAAAAATTGAGCGCCCAAAGATTTTCCACTTCCGTGCGATTTACGTTACCTAAACATTTTTCGTTAAACTTTTGTTTTACAAAATCCGCGCTGATATTTTCTCTAATCCAAAGGTAGCATTCAAAAGATCTGCCAATTAAACCTATATTTGCCGTATCTCCCTTATCTCCACTTCGAGCATGGGCAATGGCCATCAACGGCCGTTTTTGGAAGGGTCCTTCCCAACGGACGGATTCGGCTTTAGGTTTGGCAAACACACTTTTTTGGGGTGGCTGACCTTGGGTTACGGGCCAAGGGAGGGATTCTGCCACCACTTCCGTTTTGTGGGTTGTTCCCGCTCCACTCACTAAAATTACGCGGGAGGGAGCGCAATCTTGGGGGATGAGACAGGGCCAATAACTCACCACATCGGAAATCACCGGAGCGCCCCCCGTAACAGCAACCCCTGCGGGGCCCGATAAGATCTGTGCGGGCACCAGTTTCCGGAAAATGGCAATGGCTTCTTTGGAATGCCCTCTCACACCTAATCGTAACAAAATTTCAGAGGGGGTGTGGTCGGGAGTTAAGGTACCATGAGTGGCATCATACCCAACAAATTCGGTGAGTCTGTGCTCCAATAGAGGCAGGGAAGCGTTTAAGCATTCTTGATCCACGGCTTTCCAAAGATTTTGGGAAAACACTTGTGATTTTGCCAAAGCATCTGGACCAGAAATGATAAGAGTTCCCGTACACTTATAGCCGTCTGAATAGGCCATACTCACTTTCAAAAGATCCGTGGGCTTTGTGCCTTTTACCCCACTCACTTTCACTCGATTTTCCCCGGCTGGTTCTAGTTCAATGGTGCTAAAATCAGCGATCACATCGGGGGTGATGTAGGCTTGAGGCTCTCCCATTTCATACAGAAGTTGTTCGCGCACCGTCTGACAGGAAACCAGTCCACCGGTTTCAGGATGTTTTGTAACAAAAAAGGAGCCATCGGGATACACTTCCACAATGGGATATCCCATATTTTGAAAACTGGGGACCTTTTTCCAGTCGGTGAAGTTTCCGCCAGTGGCCTGGGCGCCGCATTCAATAATATGACCCGCCACAATTCCTGAGGCTAATTTGTGATAATCATCTTCTTTCCAGCCAAAGGAATGGATCATGGCAGCCAAGGTGATCCCGGTGTCTGTTACCCGACCCGTCACCACAATATGAGGATCCTTTTCCAAGGCTAAAGCCACAGGTTTGGCTCCAAAATACACATTTGCAGCCAAAACTCTACCGGCAATATTAGCATAAGAATCGCCCGTTTCCATGTTATTTAAGGCAATTCCTTGTTGACTTAAATCAGGAAGTCTAGATTGAATATCATCCCCTTCCACCACGGCAACCCTTAGTTCCGGAAACCCCAGTTTATGGCCAAGGGCCACGATTTGACGCGCGCATTCCTGAGGATTCACTCCTCCCGCATTGGTGATTACTTTAATCTTTTGTTTCACTATCAAGGGTAAAACAGACTCAATCTGTTGCAAAAAATCTCTTGCATATCCCAAACTAGAATCTTTTAATTTACTTTTTTGCAGAATACTCATAGTGATTTCTGCCAAAAAATCAATAGAAATGAAGTCCAACTTCAGACTTCCTTCTAGTTGACGGCGCAACGCATAAGGGTCGTCTCCCCAATATCCACCTGCATTAGCGATTCGAATCGGTTTCATTGTTTAGCCTTTCTATGTGTTACATGCGTATTACGCCAGTTTTGGTTTCTAGAATCGGGGAATTAAGACTGGTGGCCAAACTGGAAGCCAACACATCTCGAGTGGATTCAAAACCCACACAACCATCATCCCATAATCGAGCAGAAGCGTACCAAGGATGCCCTTCGGTTTCATATTTTTCCCGAATGGGATCTCCAATCTGAGCCGCCATTTCTTCTGACATTTCCTGCCCGCTGCGCAGCATCTGATCTTTTTTCACAGTGATCAACACCTGAGCCGCCTGCTCCTTACCCATCACGCTAATGCGGGAGCTGGGCCAAGTCCAAACAAATCGAGGTCCGTACGCGCGCCCACACATTCCATAGTTGCCAGCTCCGTAGCTTCCCCCGAGTAAAAAGGTGATCTTGGGCACCTGAGCCGTGGCCACGGCGTGGACCATTTTCGCCCCATCCTTGGCAATGCCTGCCCTTTCATAGGCTCCTCCCACCATAAATCCCGTGATGTTTTGCAAGAAAAGGAGGGGGGTTTTTTCTTGACAGCAAAGCTCTATGAAATGAGTGGCTTTTAAAGCGCTTTCCCCAAACAACACTCCATTATTTGCCACAATCCCCACAGGAAATCCATCAATGTGAGCAAATCCAGTCACCAATGTGGTGGCATAGTTGGATTTAAATTCAAAAAAACGGCTCCCATCCACTACGCGTGCAATGACTTCTTTAATATCCACTGTTTTGCGTGGATCTTTGGGCCAAATGCCTAATAACTCAGAAGGGTCGTATAAAGGTGGTTCGGAATTCTGCCTTAGAAACTGAGCTCTGGGTCTGGAACCCAAGTGACCCACCAATTCCCGAAGGAGAGATAGGGCGTGGGAGTCGGAATGGGCAAAGTGATCGGCCACACCCGATAGTTTGGTGTGCACACGGGCACCTCCCAAATCCTCCGCCGAAATCTCCTCTCCCGTGGCCGCTTTTACCAAAGGGGGTCCACCTAAGAAAATGGTACCCGTTTTGTCCACGATAATGGTTTGATCGCTCATGGCGGGAACATAGGCTCCTCCCGCCGTGCAAGACCCCATGACGCAACTGATCTGAGGAATCCCCATGGCACTCATTTGGGCTTGGTTGTAAAAAATTCGACCAAAATGTTCCTTATCTGGAAACACTTCTGCCTGAAGAGGCAAAAAGGCCCCACCGCTATCCACCAAATACAAACAAGGTAATCGATTTTCCTTTGCAATCTCCTGGGCCCGGAGATGCTTTTTCACCGTAAGAGGGTAGTAGGTTCCGCCTTTTACCGTGGCGTCATTGGCTACTATCATACAGAGTCTGCCTTGCACTTGTCCTACACCGGCCACCACTCCCGCTCCCGGCACTGGGTCATCATAAACCCCATGGGCGGCCAGAAGTCCCACCTCTAAAAAGGGGCTCCCTGGGTCTAATAGCTGGGCCAATCGCTCTCTTACAAAAAGCTTACCCTGTTCCCGATGCCGGGCTTTGGCCTTATCCCCTCCTCCTCCCCAGATCACTTCACGAAGCTGATGCAGCTCATTAACCAGTTTGGAATTAAAGTTAAAATTTTCCTTAAATGACTCAGACGACGCGCGAATTTCACTTTTTAAGATAGGCACAACTCACCACCTCCCCCAACTCTGGGCCTCTATAATCTAAAACAACCACCGGCTCAAATCCCCTTCCTTTACCTGCTCTGTCTTCACCTAAGAAACGGTCAGCCGGTCCCCCTCCTCCGTGGGAGCAAACCAGTGTAGGGCTTGGTGATCCAAGGTGGCCCAAAGTTTATCGCCCGGCTGGGCTTTATCGATCACCGCTAGCCGATGGGGGTTAGCCGTTCTCACCAAAATTTGCAGCCCAGCCCATGTGGCCACCACTTGAGACTCATGGCCATGGGGCTCCACAAACTGAACGGTGAGCTCCATGTCCTTTTGCCCCTGGGATTCCCGTCCCGTTGCCGCCAATACCTTCACAGACTCGGGCCGAATTCCCAACACCACAGAGCCTGTTACCTTAGGTAAGGGTACCTCTTTCCCAAATCGAAGCCCAAGAGTAGGCTGATCCTTCGGGGTAAAAATCACGCTTCCCTCTTCCTGATGGTGTAAATTTCCTTCCAAAAAATTCATACTTGGATTTCCAATAAAGGAGGCCACAAATCGATTGGCTGGGGAATGATATAGCTCTAAGGGAGTGCCGTACTGCTGAACTCTACCTTTGTGTAAAACGACAATTCGATTGGCCAAAGTCATGGCTTCAATTTGATCGTGGGTGACGTAAACCATGGTGGACTTTAATCTCTTGTGCAAAGAGGCTAATTCGATGCGCGTCTGAGCCCTCAATTTGGCATCCAAGTTGGAAAGAGGTTCGTCAAACAAAAACAAGGTGGGATTGCGAACGATGGCTCGCCCTATGGCCACCCTTTGGCGTTGCCCTCCCGAAAGTGCCGCCGGTTTTCGGTCCAGGAGATGATCGATCTTCAAAGAGACAGCCGCCTCCTGAACCCGTTTCTGAATTTCCTCTTTGGGAGTTTTGCGCATTTTAAGACCAAAACTCAGGTTTTCCTCCACGGTCATGTGGGGATACAAAGCATAATCTTGAAATACCATGGCAATGTCCCTATCGGCGGGGGCCACATCGTTGACGCAGCGACCCGCCAACCACACGGACCCCTCGGTGATTTCTTCCAACCCCGCAATGAGTCTCAGCAAGGTGCTCTTGCCACATCCGGAAGGTCCCACCAGCACCACAAACTCCCCTTGCTCCACATGAAGGGTCACATTCTCCAATACTCTGACTTTATTTTGATAAGTTTTTGAGACGGATCGAATTTCTAACCCAGACATCTTCAGATTCCTTTTCCACATCAGGTTCGCGTCATGGAGGTGCGGCATAGCACAAAGTTGCCCACTCTATAGCCCAATTTCACCCTAAAATCTAGCAGTAACGAATGCTGCACAAAGGTTCTCCATGAATCAGGCCGCGCCTCAAAATTCAGGCTCCACAGAACGGGCCATAGCCTTCACCCACGAAGCACAGATCCATGAGATACTCAAGGAGGCAGAAAGACTAAAACTTCTTGTATTGATTAGGTTTTCCATCCAAGGGACGGCCATACGAGGATGCATCGAAAGCCTGGACTTTCAGGCACAGACCATGATCATTCACCAGATCTCACCAGAAGGTTTTAAACTTTTAAAAGATCATTATGATGTGAAAATAGAGTTTGTTTTGCTTTCCAAAAAACTTGTTTTTTTGTCTAAAATCCGCGGCAGGGTGCCTTTTAAAATCTTAGTAGGATTCCCCAACCGCATCGTTTCCATTGAACGGCGCAACAATTCCCGGTTTCGCATTCAAGCCCCTCAACACTTGAAATTAGAAGTTCCCGGATTTATCCACGACAATTCACGTTGGGATAGTCCCATGGATCCTTTAGCCATTCATCTGGACTTAGCCCATTTACCACGAAACCTAAGCACGATCAATCGATTTCACATCGATGATATCAGCCTAGGAGGTATTGCACTTGTAACACATCATCATTTGGTTACTGAATTTTTTGTGTTAGATAGCACACTGGACGGTCTCTTTTTAATTCCGAAGGGTAAAACAAGAGTGCCTGTCACTCTTAACGTTCGATGGGTTAAAAAAATCACAAATATGGTTTCTGGGGAGGAAGATGAAAAAATTCGAAAAACACTGGCCACCAAGCTATCTTCAGAAAAGATAAGCCAATTACCGCCCCTCAAAGAGACTTTTTACCGGATTGGACTTCAATTCATGGAAGTGCCCCGGGAGCTGGACAGTGCCATTCGAAACTACATTCGGCAACTTCAAACTTCAGAAAGCGTCTGACCCCATTTCAACCCACAAAACCTTTATTTTCCCGTCTTCCTCGCCGGCCATAGGATTGACATTTTTCTGTTTTTAATGAAATCTAGGTCTTCTTTTATTCAAAGCAAAGAGGACCCTTCCTGATGATAAAACCCATTCTATTGAGTCTCTTTTTAAGTCACACGTCCTACGCTGCAACGCCCGACTACAAAATCGGTCTAGCCGTTGCCAAAACCAGTCCCGTTTCCTTATTGGGGAGCGAACAAGAAGCCGGTGCCTTGGTGGCGCAAGAGTGGCTACAATCCCATGCTCCCATGACAAATGGAAAAGTATCCCTTCTCATCGAAGACGCAGGGGGAGATGAAACCACCAGCATCCATGCTTTTAATAAGCTGATGAGGCAAGAGGTGGTGGCCATCGTTGGTCCCACACTTTCCCAGCAGGCATTTGCGGCAGATCCTCTGGCGAATCGAAAGAAATTTCCGGTTTTAGCACCCTCCAATACAGCTAAAGGAATCCCAGAAATGGGTGATTTTATCACCAGAGTGAGCGCTCCCATCACCTATGTTGCTCCCTATGCCCTTGATGCGGCCCTAAAGGTAAAACCAAATCTCAAAACGGTGGTGGTGCTTTATGCCCAAAATGACGCCTTTAGTACTTCAGAAAGCAAAACCTTTCAGGAGCTCGTGCAAAAAAGAGGATGGAACCTTAACAAAGTGCTTAAATTTCAAACGACAGACGCCGATTTCACCACACTCACCTCAGACACCATCCAAGCCAAACCCGACCTCGTGATCATCAGCGGACTAGCGGCCGATGGCGGCAATCTCCTTAAACAACTGAGGCAAACGGGCTATCAAGGAGTGGTGATTGGTGGTAATGGATTTAATAGTCCTCATCTTTTCCCCATTTGTCAAAAACATTGCGATGGATTAATCGTAGCCCAAGCCTACTCCCCCGAAACCACTACATCCAATCCGATCAATAAACAATTTGTCACCGCCTTTGAATCGAAATACAAAAGAACTCCTGGCCAAATCTCAGCCCAAGCTTTTGCCTGTGTTCAGATTGTGGCTCAAAGTTTAGCTAAAGTCGAAAAGCAAACCAGTCTTACCGGGATGTCTCCTGAGGATCTTCGGTCCAAATTAAATCAGGCTATCCTGTCGGGTACGTTTCAAACTCCTTTAGGAGAAATTAAGTTTGACAGCCAAGGGGAAGTTCTTCAAAAAGACTTTTATGTAGCCAAAGTGAAAATGGATTCCTCAGGCACCCTAGGAAAATTCGAAATCTTCAAATGATATACCAAAAAAAGGATTCGTTCCATGGATTGGATCGTAAACGGAATCTTGCTGGGCGGCCTTTATGGACTGCTCTCCTTAGGCACCACACTCATTTTCTCGGTGCTGGGCATGGTCCATTTTTCTCATGGAAGTTTCGTGGCTTTAGGGGCTTATTTAGCATATACATTTTGTGAATTTTTCCCCAATTCCATCGCTTTTTTAGGAAGCGTTCTAGCAGGTGCTCTCGCGCAAGTGATTTGTTACTTTATTTTCTTTCAGAAACTGGAATCTAAAGGTAACAAATCCATGGCACTCGTGATAGGGCTTGGAATCTCAGGACTGGTTTCCCAAATTTTACTCATTTTATACGGGGGAAACACCCTATCCCTTAACTGGGATATCCTCCAATCCTGGCCCAGTTCTGTTGATCTCTGGGGAACAAGAGTGCGAACCTTTTCTCTATTTAACTTCGCCGTGGCGTTATTACTTTTTTCCGTGCTGGTGATATGGGTTGATTTTTCCCGTTGGGGCAGAAGCTTGAGCGCTTTAGCCGAAAACCGTCTTGCTTGCAGTTTAATGGGAATTCGCACTCAGTTGTTGTATGTCATTTGTTTTGCAATTTCAGGTGGTCTGGCCGCCATCGCTGGAATCTTATACGCTTTGTCTTTTGGGATTCCCGGACCCTTTTTTGGGCTAACGTTTGGAATTAAATCCCTTGCCATTAGTGTTCTGGGGGGCGTTGGCCATCTCAGAGGAGCTCTGGTGGCAGGGTTATTAGTGGGGTTAGGTGAATCCGCATTACCTGGATCCTGGGCGGGGTGGAAAGACGCCATTGCCCTTACGTGTCTTTATGGCATTTTACTTTTTAGACCTCAAGGACTGTTAAGTAAACGCATCGTAACAAGGGTTTAATCATATGTTAGCATTAGATCCGTTCGTCCTATCTTATGCATTTTTGGGGTGTATCTTAGCATTAGCCACCTACCTTCCCTTTCGGGCAGGAGACCTTCACCTAGGAATCGTGGGTTTTTATGGTTTGGGTGGAGCCGTGGCAGGATGGATGCAGACCAAAGGAATAGGAAATGGTTCCTTTTCCATCACGATGGAACTAGCGACCTCCTGGATCCTAAGTCTCGGTATCTCCTGGCTCCTTTGCCGAGTCAGTGCCAAACTTCAAGGAGTGTTTTTTACTTTGTCTACACTTGCCTTTGCCGAAATCGTGAGACTCGCTTTGCTTAATCTAGACGTGTTTGGCGGAGCCATTGGGATCTTTGGCATTTCTCCCCTTTCAAGTGATGATCTTTTATTAGTCTTAATCACCTTATCTACTTTATTAATCGCATTTGTTTTAGTGTGGAGGTTGTGTTCTGGCCTGGGAGGCAAACGCTGGACCACTCAAAGGCTTGATCCATTTGTTTCTTTAAGTTTCGGCTTAGACCCAGCTCAAATCCGTTGGCAAACCTCCGCCTGGAGCTCTGTATTGGCCAGCAGCGCGGGCGTATTGGCAGCCCATTCCTTGGGCACCTGGAGCTCCAGACAAGTCTCTTTTGACCAAACCATGGCTGCTGTTTGTGCCGTAATTTTGGGAGGTGCCACCCACCCCTGGGGAGTGTTTGTCGTGGGTTTAATCCTGGGAGTATTGCCGGAGTGGTTTCGAGAACTGGGAGATTTTCGATTGGTCTTTTGTTCTCTAATCACCTTAATAGGAGCCCTGTATTTTCCAAGAGGTGTTAGCCACTGGTGGCAGCCGAAGCTGAGTCTTTCTAAGCTCCTAAGAGGAAGTAAACCCGCTTCGAAACCAGGTGCCATTTGCCAAACTCAAGTGCTAAAAGATGCGGGAATTTCAACAGAATTCATTTTAAATGTCAAAAACCTAAACCTTTCCTTTGGTGGTTTGCGCGCCCTACAAGACGTTAGTGTTACCTTAAGGTCTGGTCAAATTTTAGGGATCATTGGAGCAAACGGCGCAGGCAAAACAACACTTTTAAATTCCATTTCTGGATTCGTACAAACCAACTCTGGGTCTCTATCCTTACTTGGCAAAGACATCAGTGCTTTGAAAGATTTTCAGCGTTTTCGATTGCCCATGGGGAGAACCTTTCAAAACATTCGACTCCTTGCTGGACACAGTGTCTTAGAAAATGTCACCTGGAGTAGCACCAATCCTCGATGGAAAACACCATCCACGCAAGCACTAGAAAGAGCCACCACCTTACTGGATATAATGGGTTTGGTAGACGTTCAAAGCAAATCTATCGAAGCTCTCAGCTACGGACAAAAAAGGGCGGTGGAATTGGCAAGAGCCGTTTATTTAGCCCCCCAGCTTTTACTTCTAGATGAACCTGCGGCAGGACTCAATTTGGATGAAAAGTGGATGTTAGTGGAGAGAATCCAAACACTGTTCCAATGGCTTCAGAGTGAAGTCAAGGAAGCAGGGGTGATCATTATCGATCATCATCTTCCTATGCTCCAAAAATTATGTCACGAGCTACTCTTTATGGAGATGGGTAAGACTGTGATTCAAGGTTCCGTGGAGAGTGTTTCCCAATTAGACGGAGTAATACACTTGTATGGCAAAAAATAATTCAACAAATTCATTCCCTCTGGAAATCTGCAATGCTCAGGTGTTCTATGGCGATCTCTGTGCGGTTCGAAACGCAAATCTTATTCTGGAGACGGGAAAATTCTATGGAATCTATGGCCCCAATGGAGCCGGAAAAACCAGTTTTGTAAATGCCATCTTTGGAGTGAGCCCTTCCGTATTCCAGAAAAAGCTCTTTTGGGGTGAATCATGCCTTCGTCGGGATCCGGCTTATTTACTACGTAAAGGGGCTTGTTTGGTGCCTGAGGGACGGGCCATTTTTCAAAAACTCACCGTCTATCAGAATCTGGAGCTGGGGGGATGGCACACACCCAAGGCTCTTTTTAAAGAGCAGCTCCAAATCGTCTTGGAATTGTTCCCAAGACTTCAAGATAGGAGAGACCAGTTGGGGGGAACTCTAAGTGGGGGCGAACAGCAAATGTTGGCACTGGGACGAGCCCTCATGAGCCGTCCTAAACTTCTAGTGTGTGATGAGCCCGGCTTAGGTTTGGCACCTAAGCTAGCAGAAGAAGTTTACTTCGCCTTACAAAAGATTGTTAGAAACGGAGTTACCTTACTGTGTGTTGAACAAAACCGGATGCTTCTAGATGACTTTACCCATCAGACCTGGTTCATGGACTGTGGAGCGCTTAGTTTGAATTAATCGAATATGACAAAAAACAGTTAACTATCCTTATTTGTTATAATATTTAATTTTTCTTGACTTTGTATAAAATAATTCCTAAAGTATTTCGAATACCGGCCGATGAGTAGAATAAGGGTCGGTAAGAGGTTTGGCCGGTCTCTTGGTACGCATAATCCATATTAGGAGTTTTTTATGAAACTAAATCTTCGCTCTCAAAAGAATTTCGCTCTACTGACCACATTGGGCGCTCTTTCCATTGTCTCCATCGCTTGTGGGGGCAAGAAAGACAAAGAAAAAGCCACAGCAGAAGAGCCTGCAAAAGGCACGATTGCTGGAAACCCCAGCACCACATCCAGCTCTCATTCTGAAGGCGAAGAAACCGCCATGACAAGCGATCACTTAGACGAAGCGGCTGATGCTTTGGGAGATGGCGATGTTTCCACCTCTACGGCACTTTCCTTAGATGGGAATGGTCCTGCTAAAAATCAAAGTCTTTGCACGGCTAATGCAGATGGTTCCGTGTTGGTGGAAAGAGACTTTGCTCGCTCCCTGGATGTTTCTTTGTCATTTAGATCGAAGTCTCGGAGTTACTCTGCTAGTGTGGATTTCACACATGACCTCGTATGGAAAAAAGAAGGAGTGTCATTGGCTTGTAACCCTTCAGGAAAACACGCTCAATTGGATTGGAAAGACTCCGCTCTCATTTCTGGACTAGAAGGTACCCTATCTTTCAATCGAAAATTTGATAGAGAGATGACGGATGGAAAAGGTAACTCTAAAAAACTCTCTTTTGAAGCCATCGGTACAAGGTCCATCAAGTTCTTGAGTCAAGAAAACTCTTCCGATGCAGCCAATATCATTCGAGTTAAAGAAGTCACTAGTGATGTGGTGAGAAAGGGGACTAGGGATCTCTCCATAAATGGTGAGATCAAAAACAAATCAATGGAACATAGCGTGAAAATTGAAGCCGCCGCCCCACTCAAAATAAAAGTCACTCGTGACGCTTCCACCAAAGCTTGGAAGGAAAAACTCATCGAAAGTGGTATTGTAAAATCAGAATTGGTGGGAGTTCGTAAGGTATCAACTGAATTTACCAATCTTCTATTCAAAAAATCTGAAGAGGCCTGCACCCCTGTTTCCGGAAAACTCGTCAGCACCATTTCAGCTCCCGATGGAACCTTCCGCCATAAATATATTGTGGAGTTTAAGGAACTGGAAGGTGTATCAAGCGCTACACTCTCCAAATGTTTGATGGTGGATGGCGCCGAAAAATGCAGTCAGCCTGCCGATTTCCCAGAGGCTAGTGTCAGAGGATGTAGCCTGGAAAACGAGTAAATCTAGGGCTGTTACTTACTTGGGCCACTGGATTGGCCCAAAATCCGCCAATTCGTTTTTGAGCTTCGTGCCCACAATGTTTTTCCGCCACCCTGAAACGGTAAGAGTAAGCTTTCCATTGGTTTTTGGATTAAAGCATGCCACCGTTTGCTTGTCAGGAAGGGCATAAGCCGCACCCAATAGGTTAGCGGAAGGAGCATCGTCTTCCGTTATTACGTTACTATCTCCAGTTTTGTCACAATAGACACATCCTTTTTTCATACTTCTTTTAATTCCATCTGCCATCACAATTTCTTTCGACTTATCATAAGGGAAATCAATGGATTCCCCCAAGGGATGTCCAGAACTTCCCCTAAAGCAGACTTTAAACACCGCCTTTTCATTGAAAATGCCAACAAAATGTAAAATATCGTTTCCGTATTCAAATTCTTCAGAAAAAGGCCATGATTTTTTTACAGAAATACCGTTTTGTTTTTTTTTCCGCCACATCAGACCCTTCTCCCTCAGTGCGCTTACAATTCCCAAGACTCAGAAGAAGCATGGAAAACCATGAATACTGAAGCCTCATATTTATTCCTTTCCAATCAGTTCACAAATGGTTGTATCATTATAAGTTACTTTCTTGGCAATTGGTCCAACGCCCGAAAGGGAGGTTAGCCACGCTCCCTCCGGAACGGCAAGTCCCGTTTCTGCTCCCAAAGGTGACATTTTTTCAGTCCCAAAACTCTCATTTTGTATTTTTGGCACCTGCTCCAGAAAAAGTCGCGCAGCGGAAAAATAAGGTAACTGTGTTGGTTTGAGATCGTTAAAAGAGATGGGTTCCCAGTTTGTGTTGTAGACCGAATCAATGATCTGGTTTTGGGAGATCCATTGCACCCAGATGGCATCTGTATTCTCTAAAAACCTTTGGTCACTCACCCTAATTTTTTGCACCGGAGTATTTTTACCTTGATTCATAAAATGAAAAGTAACAACCTGTTTTGGAGCGGATTTTGAAAAATCTTCTGTGCTTTTTCCGGTTAAATAATCATAGCTGCAAGAAAAGCTTAAAACCTTTCCCGAAAGCTCCTCCGTCTTCTGCGAATTTGCCTTACCGCGTGTTGTACAACCAAAAGAAAAAAGCAATATCACTAAAGGTAACAACAACAACGTAAATGTAAACCCGAAAGAGCCCTGATTTCCCACCACTCCGCAGGAAGCGTCTCCCTGGAATTGTGCGGCTGGGGAGAGAAATTTGGAATTCTCTTTTAAATTAACGCCACGATTTTGAAATTCGGCCCTGATCTCGTCTTTCCACTCGGACCTCCCTAACATTTCCGCAGAACGAAGCAGCGCCATCACCCCATCTGCTAAGTTTGTTTTGTGGGTCAGTCCCGCAAATCGAATGCTATGCAACACCACGACATCAAACTCAGCGGCCTTTTTTTGGGGGAGAGAGTTATCCCCATTGGATGTTCCTAACTTTTTTCTAAGGTTCCAAAGTCCAGAGGAAAAAATGGTAGAGTGCCTGTGAAAATTATCAAAAGCCTCTTTGTCTCCCAAAGCTAGTGCGGAGTTTAAATTACGAAGATAAGGATCCCCATAGGCACTGGCTCGCCAAATTCTGCCTAGAAATGGAGTCTGAAAATAAGCGGCCGAAAAATAATCGGCCAGAGCCTCATTGAGGGCACTCCATTGAAACCCCAAAGGTGGGGAGAAATCCGCAATGTTATTAAACACCAAGTGCCCCAACTCGTGGGCCACCACCATTGGGTCATGACCCACGGTCAATTGTGTTTCGTTACACCCCAAGATCCTTCTCTCCGACTTTAAACAGGAACTAGGGAAAACCAAAAGAGTCTGTTGGCCAATGGCAAAAGCATTATTCCAGTGGGTGGCCCGTCCCTCTTCTATTTCCATTTCTTCATTGTACTGAGGAGAATAATAAGCTGCATTAACGTATATTTTTTTTAAAGCTTCCTGACCAAAATCCAACTTCTCCAGGAGTGGTTTGTAAAAATTTTCCATCATCTGAGTGACCGTGAAAGCCATTGTCGTTACAGGTAAAGAGTCCCTTGGAGTGCCAAAGGCGGCTTGCTGAGCCAAGTCAAGTAGTTCCCCTGTTTTACCTGCTCCCGCCGGGTCCTTTCCCAGATAACGAAACACTCCCCAATTGGTACGAATCAAAAAGGAACTCCTGCCAAAACCCACTTCGGAATGATTTAAAGAACCTCCCTTGGGGGAGGTCTCAGATTCAGATACAAATTTTCCGTCCCCTTGTGATTCTACCTCATGATCCCAAGAAACAAGCAAGTTTTTTACATCCGATAGAGTTAGGGGTTCCGAGGGTCCAATCCCCGTTAAAACCTCTTGTGACGTTTCTGAGGGAGCTTGGATGCGCAGGGCGCTGTACTTGGCGGAAGTGAAATCACCCCAAATCAAAAATCCTATGATTCCAAAACAAAACGAGGCAAAGAAACAGGCTAACCCACTCCATTTGATTTGTGCCATCCACATCTACAGATTCCTGCTTTCTTGGCCAAACGCTTTTGAAAATTAGTTGTATTTTGTAATTTCGGCAGCTTCCTTCAACAAAAGATCTTTTATAAATTTAAACCTTTTTAAAGCCATTGCTCCTTCCTTCCACTGCAATACAATTTGCTGAGAACTTTTCACCTCGCAAAGAATATTCAATTTTTTCGCCGCCACCCAGCCCCACACCGTCTGTTTAGGTAACACTCCCCATGACCCCGGAATGAGTTCCAGTACACTGGGTAAATTTTGGATGTGATCCATTTGAACAGGAACCTTAACCTGGGTCCAATCCAACTCCTCATCAAATAAAGATTTCCATAGTTTATCCACCAACGGATCTGGCAAGGTCATCACCACAAGAGGCCGGGACAGAAGCTCTTTTTGAGCGCTGGCCAAGTCTTTAGGAAGAGCCGGAAGGGAATCCGTTGAAACCACCACCAAAGTCTCTTGCAGTAATGGCTCGCACACCAGCCCAAGATGACGATCAAATGTCTCCGGCACCACCACCATATCCAACTGACCATGCATTAACATGGGAAAAATTCTTTCTTTTTGATCCACAATCACCTTAAAAATGAGTTGAGGTGCTTTCAGGTGAACCAGCTTAATGAGGGGTAAAACCAGAACGGAAAACCACCCCAACACCGTTCCCAATCGAACGGTTCCTTCTAACTGTGAAACATTGGTCTGTAAGGAATCCTGTAAAATTTGAAAACGCAACAGGATATCTCTCATTTGCGGTTCAATCAGTCTTGCGGCCTCTAAAGGCACCATGGCTCTGGGAGTCCTTTCAAATAACTTAACACCAAAATTCGATTCCATTTTTTTAAGTTTCTGAGACACGGCTGGCTGTGTCAACTGGAGTTCGTGGGCGGCATGGGAGAGCGACCCCGAGTCAATGATGGCCACAAATGCTTGGAGATCCTTAATGTCAATCAAAATACACTCTCCTCTGAAAAGTCTTTGTCCCCCGATTCGGAGGAAATCAACTTGGGCAGAGTGAGTACAAAAACAGATCCCTCACCCATTTTAGACTCGACTTTAATTTCACCTGAATGTTGTTTTAAAATGGAATAAGATATAGACAAGCCAAGTCCTGTTCCCTCTCCCACCGGTTTCGTAGTGAAAAAGGGGTCAAAAATCTTACCCAGAAGTTCAGGCTTTATGCCACATCCAAAATCCTCAAATTCCATCAAAAAATGATGCTCCAGATTTTTAAATCGGATGTTTAAGGTTCCACCACCCACTTTCATGGCATAGGCGGCATTGGTGATTAAATTCATAAACACCTGGCCCATCTTTCCGGGATGTCCAAATATAAAATAATCAGAAGAGTTACCTTCCCAAATCAGGTCCGTAAAAATTTTAAAATTTTTGAGAATGGGATTTGCTAAGTGCAGTGTTTGCTGCAATGTTTCCACTAAATTAAAATTCGTTTTTTCCACCGTTTTATTTTGCCTTGCAAAACCCAACATATTTTCCACTATGGCTTTGCAGCGTTTCGCAGCGTCTTCGATCTGGAGCACATCATCCCGATGAGGATCTTCCTGGGAGAGTTCTGAGAGTAGCACTTGGGAAAATGCCAAGATTCCGGCTAAGGGGCTATTGATTTCATGGGCAATGCCACCTGCCAATTTTCCCAATGCCGCAAGCTTTTCGGCCTGGGCCAAGGTTTCCTGAATCTGAATTTGGTCTGTCACATCTCTGTAATGAACTACATAAAGATCGTCGTTAGCAGTGAATTCATCTTCCAAGTCTGATCTCAATGTGTGACTGCGCACTTCCAAAACTTTGCCATCCATCAACTGTTTTGTGATCCACTTGGAGTCTTTATTGGCTTGGGCTGAAAACGCCGAGCACTGCAAGCAGGGAGAACTACGATTGGCAAAAACCTCATAACATTTGCTGTCTTTCATCCCTTTTAAAGTGCGTGAACCTGGCTTTTGGCAGAGATCAAAATAAGCTTTGTTGTGACGGATGATCTGGTGATTTTTATCAATCAGAACCAAGGGATCTTGAATGGTATCGATCATGGCAAGCCACTGCTTTTTTAACTCTTCAACAAAAAATAGGTGATTTGGTCTTTGATTGTCTTCCATGGCTCTCATTCTTTTTTGGAAATAAACAAAGTAACACTAATGGTAGCGCATCCCTTTTGAAAAGGGAAAAAGATTCCCATGCAAAAAAGATCAAATTTCAGGAAATATTTAGCTCGTTTTCAACCCACATGAATGCTAAGCTGGAAGCAATGCCAACCAAATCAAGGGGAAACACTTTGTGTCTCTGGTAAGACGTTCCTTTCAAGACTACCTAAAAAACTCCCTAACTGCCACCGAGCTCATTTATAAACTTAAAGATTTTGTGTTTAGCGTAAACTCAGTGGATCGAAATGAAGCGGTGGACGCCATGGGCAATTTGCCCACGGAAGAGGCAACCAGGGAGCTCATCAGTTTGTATCAGGAGTGCAATTGGTTTACCACCAAGGTGCGCATCTTACGGAACCTGGGCATTCACTCCAATAGCCGAGGGATGGAGTTTTGCCTTCAGGTCATTCGGGGTAATGACCCCACGGAACTGAAAAGGGGAGCCCTTGAGGGGCTTGTGCTCAGTGCCCATCCCTTTGGGTATCACTTTTTAAAAAATCAGCTGCACGAAGGGGTGGTAAAGGAACGATTCACTTCTTTAGCCGAACTGAAAGCCTTATTTGGACTACGTAGTGCCCCTAAAGAGGTGATTTTGTCCGATCTGGAGGCCATGGTTCAATTGGGATTCCCTGCGGACGCTATGCATGAACTCAGTCGCCAAGACCACCCCCAGCTGGAAGCTTTTATCTCCCAAATCATTGATTTCAAATCCCTTTCCAGAGAACACATTTATCATCTATTAAAAGCACTCCAATGGAGAAGCGGCCATGCCGCCATGGCTATTTTAAAGGATCTGGAAGCGAAGTGTTCTAAGGAACCGGGGGGAGTGCTACACGAACAGTGGCTTCAATGCTGTGCCTTGGTTACATTGGAACCCACACAAACCTTTGAGGAGCTTTTCTCCAGGTTCCAATCGGCCTCTAGCAGTTTAAAAACTAAACTCATCAACGCTTTCAGTTGGTCCATTCTAAAGCTCAGTGTCCCATGTGAGGAGCACGATAAGGCCGAGGAATACTTTTTGTCTGCGGCTAAATTAGAAAAGAACGAAAACGTTTTAGGGCGGTGGATTCGATTTGCCGGTCAGAACGGCTTTCAATCGGAAAGCACCTTGTCGTTTGTGCTGGAGCAGTTCAATAACCCCACACTTCTTTCTAGTTTACTCTATTTTGCCGAACGAATCAAATCAAGCAAACTAACCGACCAAATTTTAAATGTGATCAAAACCTTAGATTCCCAATCCGAACACTGGGCTCAGGTGTTTAGGTCTCTTGCGAATCAAGAGCCTATCCCTGTTTCCTTAGACACAAAGGCTATGGAAGTTTTTTTAAAACGAAGTGTCAACAAAAACGCTTCCACGGAAACACTCCTGGCGGTGTTGCAGTTTATTGGTCAAAATCCAAGGTTTCATTTTTTAGATAAAAAAGACCATTTTTTAATGGTGAGTGATCGGTTTAGGCTCCCCCTCATCGTATCGTTCAAAAACGTTCCCCATCTTCCCATGCATCTACTAAATTTATTAGCGGATTGCTTGAAGAGTGAAAACGACAGTGTTGTGGGTAGGGCATTGGATGTGCTCACCCTTCAACGGGCTTCCCAGGCGGTGGAAACGGTTTTAGATTTTTTAGAAAATCGCCTAGACAACCTGGAATTGGTGGAAAAAATATCCAGAAGCTTGCCTGTGGCGGATGATAGGCAGGGTCTATTTTTACAACGTGTGAAGGCCCTTCTAGTGAAGGCAGAGAACACCCCCAGCCACCCCTACATTTCCCAGCTCCTAAATCGTTTGGATAAAGAAACCAGTGTCGACAAAATTGCTTAACTCTGTGCTTAGTTCTAGTTTAGGGCGCCAAAAGCCATCGAAATTCCAACTGATACTTGGAATCCGCCAATAGGATGTTTTTTCCAGCAACTGGTTTTTCCAAGGACAGATCCACTTGAAGCGGAAGATCCATGGTGAGGCCATCCCAGAAAACCCCTCCGCCGGTTGTGTAAATCACGGGCCTACCAGCCGTCTGGGCTTTCCCATCAATGCGTTCGGTGGTGTCTACGTCGTATCTCCAAAAAGCAGACAAGTGGATGGAATGGAGGTCAGCTAAAAAATCAACAGGAGCAAATTGTCCTTTTACAAAGCCTTTATGTCCCATCCCAGTGCGCGTTACCTTTTGACTGACCGTCTTAGAAGCGGGTTCCTTTTGGGAACCATCGGGGTTGGAGCCAGATAACTTACGGTTGTTAACTAAGCTGGTGAGTTTACGTTTTCCTTGGCTCAGCGCCACAACTCCTTTGTGCTGCCATGACACCAGAATCGAGTCATTCAGTTCGTAATCTAAGGTAAAGCCAATGTTTCCTTCATAAATTCCTCTCCCCGTGGGAAGTTCCCCACTGGGAACGCTGGTGTACTGCCCTGTGGGAAATTGGACTGCAACATCCAAGGTTCCCGTGGCCGGGTCTGTTACCTTCTCTCCTGAGTGGGTGAGCACCACCGTGGAAAAACCGAGGGAGAGATCTCCAAGCCCCGTCTTGCCCGATGACAACTGATTGGAATACACCGCCAGGCTGTCGATAACGGAGTCCAAAGGCACTTCCGACTGCACCACCAACCTTTCCCCTTGGCCAAGGGTCAGGGTGGTGGGGGTTTTAAAGGATTCTCCAGAGGCAATGAGTCTCCGGCATTCCGCTGCCCCCGAACACGTCCCCACCTCCTGCATTTTGGGAAGGATCACCGACTCAAACGACTCATAGGAGCGTCGATAACGGGAGGACTTCCGGAACTTCCCAGCGTCTAAGGAAGCGCTGTTGCGAAACACCACAGGCACACTGGCAAAAACGGTGAAGCGATCGGTGATCCCGGCATGGGCGGTGAGTTTGCCCATCACCCCAAATCTTCGATAACCCTCATCCACACGCTTGCCATTACTATCGTATCCAAAATGGGCCACGTGGATCTCGTGTTGGTAGCCTAATCGAGCAATTTGATCGCCCACTCTTGGACTTTCGAATCGCAGGGGAGAAGGAACCGCTGCGTCCACCACTTCTTCCACCTCCGGGTCATTTGAGGCCTTTTCTGGCGACGGTTGGGCCAAGGCCATCGTGGTTAACCCGAAACCAAATGGAACAGCCACAGCTGCCTTCACGAGCTGCCTAATGAGCATACAGTTACCTTTCCTTGATTGCCATCCTAAAATTCAACAAAGAAAAGTGTACCATTTTTAGGACCACCAATAAAAGGCTCAGACCAGGGGATCAAAATCCATCATGTTTGAAAAAGAGAAGGGAGTCGCCAAAATAGGAAGACTCAAATGGGCTTTCCATAATGATTTCACCCAATTTCCTAGCTTTTGCGCGATAGGTGGCGGGAGAGGTGTCCATTTCTTCCCTTTCGCTGGGCGCTACCTGATCTTGGGGTAAACTGGAAGAGGGAAAGGATCCAAAGACATCATAAAGAGTTTGGGTGGGGTTCATTTCCCAAATTTTTTGGAGGCAATTCCTAAGATCGGCCAGTGCATTGGAGGGCGTTGACCAGGCACACTTCTGCGTTTCTTGGAGTAGGTTGGGCGTGGGAACAAAATAGATTTGATAGGGATAAATTAAATCATTACCCGCAAAATACCTACCATCTATATCCATTTCTGCAAACTTTTTTACACTAATTTTCCTCGGGTGTTTACTTACCGAACGAAACAAAAGGGATGAGATTTTGGCGCTCGTGCTCACTCCCATGGGCACCACATTACTCAGTTCATGGGTAAAAAAATTGACTTCTTTTTGACCATCTAAGCTATAAATAGCAGAAATGTTTGATGAGAGATGTCGGTTACGAAAGAGCTTTAAGGCAAGCCCGGGAGCTAAAAGACCGGTTTGCCCATCGGGAGCCGAGGTAAACGAGAGTCTCAACAACCCAGGAACCTCGGAGTCTGATAGCAGACCAGAAGGACTTTTCTCCCCATTGGGGGGAGGCACCGCCCGATACCTGACCTTGCCAAGTAACCCATGGGCATGAATGGCTTTTTCATATCCATCAGGCGCAAAATCACTTTGAAAACTCATTTTAATATCTAACAAAGAGTCTCCAAAAATCCTAAGGGTGGATCTTAAGGATTGCTTAACCAACAAAAAGCCATTGGCCTTTTGAAGATCGGGAACGTTTTGATTTCGAGATTGGAGCGACCTTTCCCAAATCCACTCTTGTTTTTCTCGAGCCGTTTTGGAATCAAACACGGGTAAAAAAGATTCAGGCACCGCCGTTGGGGTCAATATAGGTGGTTGGGAGGGTTGTCCTTGGGATATTCCCAGAGTTGCAAAGGCTCCTAAACCCATCAAAAAGAACAAGACTTTCATCGTTTTTTGCCTTGTTTGGTTTCTTTTCGGATCGTTCGAGAGGTGGATTTAGGTCGTTGCTTGATTCCTCCGCTTTCGGGTGCCATAGACTGGGGCGATTCCTGAGAAGTATCCTCTTGCGCCACCACACGGGGCTTGATGGCTCGGCTGGGGGCCCGTCTTTCCTTTGATTTTTCCGCCAAAGCTAAAGATCTCCGCTGAACCTCCTGGGCATAGGCCTCATCATTTAGAGACTGGGTGCGTTTTAGTTTCCGAATTTTAACTTCTTTGGAGCTGGGTTTTAACTCGGTCGATTTTTTGAGCTTCTTTGGTGCCACGGAGATAGGGGCGATTTTCCCTTCTTCCAAAAGCATTTGGGTTTTAAGTTTCTCAAAATAGCTCAGTTCTTCCTTCGAAAGTGGCAAAACATCGCCCGGTTTGTGTTTGTCTGCCAAAAAAGACTTGCCAATGGCCGTGCGCACCAATCGCAAAACCTTTAGACCCACGGCTTCAAAAATACGCCGGATAAGGCGATTTCGGCCTTCTGTGACCACCACCTCCACCCAGTGGCCTTTGCTCACGCCCAGTACCTGCTTCGCACCCAACTTAACTCGGATGGGTTTGGCAAATCCGTCGTCTAATATCACTCCGGATCGAAGTTTTTCCAGATCAGAAGGAGTGATGAGATCATTGGTGAGCACCGCATAACTTTTTTCCACGGAAAATTTGGGATGCGTGAGAGTGTAAGCCATTTCCCCATCATTAGTGAGCAGGATAAGTCCCTCGCTGTTGAAATCGAGCCTTCCCACGGACTGAATATTGGTGGGGAGATTCTTCACACTCGGCAGATCAAAAATGGTGGGTCTTCCTTGGGCATCCGCCCTAGAGGTGAGGGTCCTAACTGGCTTATTTAATAAATAATAGCAGGCTCGAATGGGCTCTTGAACCCATTGATTATCCACTTTCACCTGGGCGTCGGGAGAGATCATGGTGCCCAATACGGTCACCTTTTTACCATCCACATTTACTCTTCCGACCTCAATTAATTCATCACATTTTCTTCTGCTACCAAGCCCTCTTTTTTGCAAATAAACATTCAAACGAATCTTCTCTGGGGGCAATTGGGCTTCCCGTTCCATTTCCGTGACGATTTCCGATTCAGATTCGTTCGAGGTTTCCCCAACAAAAGATTTGGCCTCTCCTAATGCCGGTTTTTTAGTCCGACTCACCCCACGGGAAATGGGGTTTGGATTTTTTTTAACGGGTGCAGGTCGCTTTTTGATCATGTTATTTTATTATCCAAAAAACAGAGCATTATAGGGATCTTCTAAATAAGATTTTAACGTTTTTAAAAATTGACTGCCTTCGAATCCATCAATGACCCGATGATCGCAGCTCAAAGTCACCTTCATCTTTTGCTCTACCAATATCTCACCCGTTGCTCCCACCGTGGGAGTCGCGATCGTGGCACCCACCGCCAAAATGGCCGCTTGGGGAGGGTTGATGATGGCGGTAAATTCCTCAATTCCTTGCATGCCTAAGTTTGAGATGGTGAAGGTACCACCAGAATACTGCTCTGGTTGTAATTTGCCATCTTTTGCCAACTTCACAAGTTCTTTGGAACGTTTGGTGAGATCCAGAAGATTGGATCGATCCGCAAAAGGCAACACGGGAGTAACGAGTCCATTGGGTAGTGCCACGGCAAAGCCCAGATGAACATCATGATGTTGTAAAATATGATCGCCTCTCCAGGAGCTATTGATCACAGGGTGTTTCTTTAAGGCTCGGGCCACCATAAATCCGATGACATCACTTACGCTAAACTTTTGATCCTCAGCCATCTTGGCAACGGCTGCTTTTCTCCAATTCAGGAGCGGTCCCATGTTGATGGACAGCGTCAAGAAAAAGGTGGGATTGGATTGCCAGCTTTCCGAAAGCCTAGAGGCAATCGTTTTGCGCATCATGGAAACGGGAAGTTTTGTGGAGCCGCTCGCCAAGGAGGTTGCGACGGGAGAGGAGGTGTAGTCCGAGCCTCGAGTTGGTACGTTTTCCACGTCTTTCGCGATGATTCGGCCCCCGGGTCCGGTGCCCTGCACCGAGTTCAAGGAAATCCCATTTTGTGCGGCCATTTTTTTGGCGAGGGGGCTTGCTTTCACCCGATTCGAGGAGGGGGCAGACGCCTCCCCTAGATTCAAAGTAACAGCGGGAACAGAGGAAACCGCCGCAGGTGTGTGGGCTGGCGCCGCAGAGGATTTGGAGCTACCTTTTTTAGCTTCGTATTTTTCCAAAGCCTCTTTCCAGTTTTCATCGGCCTTGCCAATCACAGCGATGGGAGCGTTCAAAGCACAAGTGCCTCCATCCGCTACCAAAATCTTGAGAAGAATTCCCCCGGCTGTGGCTTCATATTCCATGGTGGCTTTATCGGTCTCAATTTCCACAACTGGAAGCCCAGATTGAACTTTTTCACCTTCTTTTTTTAGCCATTTGGCGATGGCTCCTTCTTTCATGGTATCTGAAAGTTTGGGCATTTCCATTACGGTTGCCATAATTTGTTTCCTTATTGATGAAGTTACCTGTACATTACCGTGCGAATGGCGGCTTTAACTCGTTGAGCCGTAGGCAACACTTCGTGTTCCAAAGCCTCGTTATAGGGCATGGGCACAAAGTGATTGGTGACGCGCTCAGGGGGAGCGTCTAGATCGTCAAAGCACTCCTTTACCACGCGGTCTACGATGTAGTTGCCCAGTGTGGCAATCCCCCATCCCTCTTCCAAAATCACCAATCGATGGGTCTTACGCACCGACTCCATAATCATGGGTTCGTCCAAAGGCTGAAGTGTCCTTGGGTCGATCACTTCCACTTCAATTCCATCCTTCGAAAGTTCCTCAGCCACTTCTAAAGCCAGAAGGGTCATTTTATTCCAGGCCACTAAAGTAACATCTTTACCCGAGCGCTTAATATCACCCACTCCTAGGGGAATGAGAAACTCAGAATCTTCCAGATCTCCTTCGCGCCCATACATGAGTTCGCTTTCCAAAAACATGACTGGGTTGTTGCTTCGGATAGAAGATTTAAGCAAACCGTAGGCATCTCTAGGGATCACCGTACTTACCACAATCATTCCAGGCACATTCACCAACATATGATCCACACATTGGGAGTGCTGGGCCCCAAGCATATGGGCGGCTCCGTGAGGCCCACGAATCACCATGGGAACATTAAATTGCCCACCACTCATGTAATACATTTTGGCGGCATGGTTTATGATCTGATCAAAGGCTTGGATGGCAAAATTCCAGGTCATCATTTCGATGATGGGTCGCATTCCCACCATGGCAGCCCCCACACCCAGGCCAGCAAATCCCGCTTCAGAAATGGGGGAATCCACCACACGATCAGGCCCAAATTTGGCCAACATTCCCTTGGAAACTTTGTAGGCTCCGTTATATTGGGCCACTTCCTCTCCCATTAAAAACACGGTGGGATCTCGTTCCATTTCTTCCACCATGGCGCGGTTCAGGGCGTCTCGTAAACTTATTTTTGCCATAATGGATTTCCTTTCAAAGTAACTTGTGTTTCTGGTGCCAATACATGTTGCCAAATTTCTTCCAAGCCCGGTTCTGCGGACTCTAAGCCAAATTCAATGGCTTCTTCCACTTCCCCATCCAGCTTTTCTTCCCATTGGGTGATGAGGTCTTCTGGTGCTATATTTTTATGCATTATCTCGTTTTTTAGCAAAACCAAGCAATCTTGGGTGCGTTCCTGCTCCACTTCCGACTTAGACCGGTAGTTCTGGGGGTCGCTCATGGAGTGCCCGCGGAATCGATAGGTTTGAATCTCCACCAAATAAGGTTTGCTCGTTTTTCGAACATCTTCCACGATTTCCGTCATCTGGGTGTAAGTGTTAATCACATTCCTTCCATCCACCACGGCCTGATTCATATCGTAACCTTTAGCCCTATCCGCAAGCACTTTTAAGGTGCAAGTTCTTGAGATGGCCGTGCCCATACCATACAAATTGTTCTCAATGAGAAAAATCACAGGCAAATCCCAAATGGCGCATAAATTCAAGGCTTCATGGAATTGACCTTGATTGATAGCGGCGTCACCGAGGAAGCAAAGGACCACATTATCTTCCCTGGAAACTTTGATTTTCCAACCCATTCCAGCGGCTAAGGGGCATTGTCCCCCCACGATGCCATGCCCGCCGTAAAACCGAGCCTCCTTGGAAAACATGTGCATGCTTCCGCCTTTTCCGCGGGCACAACCCGTCACTTTGCCCAAGAGCTCAGCCACCATGGCACCCGCCGGCATACCTAAAACAAGGGGTTGCACATGGTCCCGGTAGCCACCTATCACATAATCCTGTCCCTTTCGGATGGCATTTAAGCACCCGCTGGAGATAGCCTCTTGCCCAATGTACAAATGACAAAATCCACTAAATTTTTGTTGCACATAGAGTTGGCCAATGCGTTCTTCTATTTTTCGCCCAAAGTACATTTCTTTGTAAAATTGAACCAATTGTTCTTGAGATGGAGCAGACACGTATGTCTCCTTTCCTTAAAGCCCATTTTGCTTTGGGCAAACCGACCGCCACGCTAAGACATTTACGAGAGGGATTCAAGAGTAAACTCCCTTTCCCAGGCCCATTCCTCATTTTCTGGGGAAGTTTTCACATGGCTTTGACAACTCATTTAGGGTGAGATTAAGATCCTCCCCACATCCAGGCCTATGGCTGACCCAACCTTACCGAGGTGATTCATGCTAAAACGAAGTTTGATTTTAATTCTTGTGTGCACTTTTGGTTGCAGCGAAAAAGAGGAAGACCCCGTAAAAGCCACCTGCACTCATAAAGAGGAAGGGTTTTGCACTTACTATTTTGGGCCAGAAAACGTGGCCGACGAATTGCTTAAAACCTGCCTTTCCCCCGCACAACCGGGTAAAAAGGTGGAGTGCTCCCCTAACGATCAAATCGGAGTCTGTGACAAAATTAAACAAGACCAAAACACGATCACTAAAATTTTTTACAAACCTAAATTTGATGCCACCACCGCCCAGGGAAACTGCAATCTTTTAGGGGGCAATTGGTCGGCGAAATAGTTTCAACTTTTGCCTTTAAGGACACCGGATCTGCATATGTTTCGAAATCACCGTTTTTCAAGACTTGAACTCATGGTCGGCAAACAAGGCTTACAAGCCTATCGCCAAAAACACGTAATGGTGGTGGGCTTAGGAGGAGTGGGAAGTCATTGCGCTGAAACCCTGGCCCGATCGGCCGTGGGAAAAATCACACTGGTGGATCACGATGAGGTGTGCGCCACTAATATCAACCGACAAATCCACGCCACATCAGAGACTGTTGGTCAGAAAAAAGCCATCTTGATGGCCGAACGAATTCAAAAAATCAATCCACTCGTAGAGGTTTTGGCCATCACCCACCACCATCACCCCGACAAAGGGGATGAAATTTTTGAGCGGGCCACCCAATGGGCAGGCCAAGCCCCCGATGCGGTCTGTGACGCCATCGATACGTTGATTCCCAAAGTAGACCTGTTGGAACGGTGCATTCAAAAAGGCATCCCCGTGATCAGCAGCATGGGATCGGCATCCCGTAGTGACCCCTCCCAGATTAAAATCCTGGACATCTCCAAAACACGTGTGGACCCCTTTGCTAAAGCCGTTAGGCTAAAGCTCAAACAACGGGGGATCACCAAAGGGATTCCCTGCGTTCACAGTAGCGAGGTTCCTTTGGACCCCGAACAAATTGTTTTAGGCACGGAATGGCTTTGTATATGCCCCAACATCATCAAAGAATTTGGAGCCTGCCAACACAAGCGCTACATGCTGGGCACCACATCCTTTTTACCCCCCATGTTTGGGATGTGGATGGCAAGCTATTGGCTTCGAAAATGGGTGGAAGGGGTGGAACGGAATTTGGTTCCGGAAAAAGAATACATCCCTACCTTTAGTGAAATGGAAAGAGCCATGCGCGCCGCCGAATGGCCATCGGAAGCTTAGTCTTTTTTAAGTTACCATCCCCTACCCACCCTAGCTAGTTTGCAAAGTCAGGTCTATAATACGCAAACCCAAAACCGCTTTGCGTAACAAGGGAGACTTTCGTGGAAAAATATGTATTTTTGTTTGGTGGTAACGAAGCACAAGGCAATGCTCAAATGGCGTCAAGTCTAGGGGGCAAAGGTGCCAACTTAGCGGAAATGGCCCGACTGGGTCTTCCCATTCCACCTGGATTCACGATTTCCAGTGACATGTGTTTGAAGTACATCAAAGATCCCGTTGCCGCTCAAACCCAACTCTTTGAGCAGGTCAAAGCGGGACTTCTCCACATGGAAGCCCATTTGGGCAATCGATTTAACGACCCAGTCTCTCCCCTTTTGGTGAGCGTGCGTTCCGGAGCCCGAGTGTCTATGCCCGGAATGATGGATACGATTTTAAATTTGGGACTCACCGATCAAAATGTGATGGGACTCGCCAAAAAGTCCAAAAACCCCCGATTTGCCTTTGATTCCTACCGTCGTTTCATCACGATGTATTCCTCTGTAGTAAGTGGAATTAGCCATCATTTATTAGATGAACCATTAGAACTTGCAAAGCAGCGTCTCGGCGTATCAAGCGACCCAGAGGTGCCTGCGGAAGAATTGGAAGCCATTTGCACCGAGCTTAAATCCATTTACTTAAAGGAAAAGGGAAAAACCTTTCCACAGGACCCTTGGGAACAGCTCTGGGAGGCCGTGGGTGCCGTCTTTATGAGTTGGGACGGAAAACGAGCTCAAAAATATCGTGAAATCAACAAAATACCCAATGATTGGGGCACAGCTGTTACGGTTTGCGCCATGGTGTTTGGAAACTTAGGCGACACCTCGGGCACTGGGGTCTGTTTTACTCGAAACCCCGCAAATGGGACCAATGAATTTTATGGCGAGTTCTTAATGAATGCACAGGGCGAAGACGTGGTGGCCGGCATTCGAACCCCAAGACCTCTTAGCGAACTAGCACAAATCCTTCCTCAAACCTACCAAGAACTTTTGCAGGTTCGCCATCAGCTGGAACGCCACTACAAAAATGTTCAAGACATTGAGTTTACCATCCAAGAGGGAAAGTTGTTTTTGCTGCAAACGCGCAACGCTAAACGCACCGTGCATGCGGCACTGAAATTTGCCAAAGACATGGTGGATGAAAAGATCATCACTCCCCAGGAAGCCCTTCTTAAAGTAACGCCTGAAGAACTGGAAAAAATCCTCCATCCCGCTCTAGACCCAAACGCACCCAAAGAAGTCCTGGCGGTGGGTCTTCCTGCTAGCCCAGGAGCCGTAAGCGGTCGTGTGGTGTTTTATGCTCAAGACGCGGAAAGCTGGTCGGCAAGAGGGGAACAAGTCCTTTTAGTCAGAGAAGAGACCAGTCCTGAAGACATCGGCGGTATGCATGCCTCCGAAGGCTTTCTGACGGCCAGGGGAGGCATGACCAGCCACGCCGCGGTGGTGGCCAGACAAATGGGCAAGCCTTGTGTCGCTGGCTGCAGCGCATTGCACATTCGAGCGGAAGAAAAATTCATTAAGGTGGGAAAAACGGAAATCTTTGAAGGGGATTGGATCACCCTGGATGGGTCCACTGGTGAGGTTTTGCTGGGCAAAGTGCCCACCATCAAAGTTCAAGTGAGTGAATCGTTTTCAAGCTTTATGGATTGGGCAGAAACTCACAAACGACTAGGAGTTCGAGCCAATGCGGATAACCCGATGGATGCCAGACTTGCCAAACAGATGGGTGCCACAGGAATCGGCTTATGCCGCACAGAACATATGTTTTTTGATGAGCACCGCTTGCCTGCGGTAAGACAGATGATTTTAGCACAGAATAAAAAAGAGAGGGAAACGGCTCTGGCCAAACTGCGTCCCTTCCAGCAGACCGACTTTGAAGGAATCTTAGAGGCCATGGCTGGGTATCCCGTCACCATTCGACTCCTGGATCCTCCCCTACACGAATTTTTGCCCCACACCACGGAAGACATTGAGTCCTTGGCTCACCAACTTAAATTATCACCACCCGAAGTGCACAGGCGGGTCAAAGCCCTACAAGAAATGAATCCCATGCTGGGACACCGTGGTTGCAGACTGGGGATCACTTATCCCGAGATCTATCAGATGCAAGTGCAGGCCATCGCCCGCGCCACAGCACTTTGCTTCCAAAAAAATCTCAAGGTTTATCCTGAAATCATGATTCCTTTGGTGGGTTTAAGTGAAGAGTTAGAAAATTTAAATCTACTCTTAAAAGATACGGCTCGTAAAGCTTTTCAAGAGACCTATCCGCCCGGTGAGGCGCCCCATTTTGAATTTTCCTTTGGCACGATGATAGAAATCCCCAGGGCGGCCCTAACGGCAGATACCATTGCTAAACACGCCAATTTCTTTTCTTTTGGCACCAACGATCTCACCCAAACCACCTTTGGATTTTCCCGAGACGACAGCATTTCCTTCCTAAAAGAATACAAAATGAAAGGCATCTTAAAAGAAGATCCCTTTGCCACGATAGACATCGAAGGCGTGGGCGGTTTGGTGCGTATGGCCTGTGAAAAGGGACGCTCCACAAATCCAGCCTTAAAACTAGGCATCTGCGGTGAACATGGGGGAGATCCCCGATCTGTTACCTTTTTTCATCAAATCGGCCTAGACTACGTGAGTTGTTCACCTCTTAGAGTGCCCATTGCCATTTTGAGTGCGGCTCAGGCTAGCTTAAAGTCATAGTTTAGGGGGAGCTTTCTGCTTCCCACGTTACTTAAAAAATACCTGTGAAAAAAAGTCACATAAAATGTGGCAAACCATCTCAAAACAAAGACGGTATTTCCCTAAAATGCCCGCCGAGCGGACATTGCAGGATTGGCATTCTTCTTGCGTAATACAGGACAAGGAGGTTCCTCTCGCATCACGAAGAACATCGAACTTTGAGGAGCCTCCTCCTTAATTTTCTAGTTTATTTAGTCAAAGAAAGGAGCTTTTTTATGAGTATTATTCCTAAAGATTTTTTTGGGTCTAGACCGGTTCAATGGAAAGAAGATCCTTGGACTTCCCAGTATCGCAGCCTCAATAAGATGATGGATGAACTTCTTCATCTTCCAACAGAAGCCGGTAAAATAGGAGCCTTTGTGCCGCCTGTTACATTAACCGATCGAGGACGAGACTTTTTATTGACAACGGAACTGCCAGGTATGGATGCCAATGACATTCATATTCAACTGGAAAACAATTCGCTTATCATAAAAGGAGAAAAGAAAAACGAGCATGAAACGCAAGACGGTCATCATTATCGCTTTGAAAGATCCTATGGTTCCTTTGCTCGATCCATTGCATTTCCCTCAAAGGTGAATCCTGAAAAAGTGGAAGCCAATTTTAAGAATGGAGTGCTACAAGTAACAGTGAATAAAGCAGATGAAACCATAAAAGACACCAGAAAAATAACCATCAAGACATAACAGAAAGGGCGATTGTTTCGAATCAGCAAACCCATGTTACAATTAGACCAGGAAGTCGTTGGACTTGCCCGGGTTTTTTGATTGCAGATTACCTTGAACGAACAAAACGGCACTTAAGTGGATTTTTAAACACAATGCCCTCGCCATCAATCAAAACACGACTCACATAACCCATTCCTGTTATCTCTTGTTCCTGATTTTGCTCCAATTCAACTCCCGTAACCAGCGCTGAAAAAGAGCTGTTCGTGGGCACGCCTCTCCCAGAGATAGGTGTTCCATCAGCGGAATTTACTGACTTGTGTGTTCCTTTAACTTCGAATTGATTATGAAGATGTTCATTAATTTCAACAACTGTTTCAAATCCTTTAACTAAGAAATACGATCCTTCTAAAATGATCTGATTTTTTCCTGATTCTTTAGTGTTCAACGGAGCAGCTGATTCCACTTTATATTCTAGAGACGGCCCGGCTTCTCGAGTGTCCCACTTAACCTGTAAAGACTCTAAAGAGCCAATTTGATTCTCTTGCAAACAGCTCAAAGAACCCGTTCCTTCCGGCAGAACTTGGGTACCCTGGCCTCGAATCGCCGATGATTCCTGATGAGAACAAGAGCTCAATAACATTGATACACAAAAAACCAGAGTATTTTTTTTCATGCCGACACCCCTATTGGTAAATAGATTATTCCTAAAATCACTATTGTGATCTTTTTTATTTGCCAAAACAGCACTGAATGCCGTTACCTTCTTTTAATTATGCTTTGAAAATAGTTTTGTAAAGTGAAACTATTTGATGGGTATTGGTGAAATAAATTCAACAATCACAGGGCAGGTGACTTTAGAAACCATTTTTAATAATTTCAGTTACTTAAATAAAAAATCCATCTCCTGCTAAAATTAATGATGGGCTCATTTGCAACGGGTAACGGATTTCGTAGAGCTTGGTTTTTTTTCACCGGCGGTCGTGGCGTCAGAGTCTTTACGACTTTGGGGCTCTTCCTCTTCGGGGGGCAGAGGTCGTAATACCACCCCCCCACTGGTGGGGTTGCCATCCACGGAAACCACCATTCCAAAGGGCACCAATCCCATAAATGCCACCATGCTTCCACTGTCTCCAGGCTGCAGGTAGGTCCCGCCAGGGCCTGTTTTTATGGGAAAGGTAACTATATAGGTGTCATCCACTAAAGAAACATTAAACTTGGCGGCTTTGATAGGATCCGCTAAAAGGTTTTGATCCAACATACTGTGTGCGGGTATACCCACATAAGCGGACGGCACTAAAGTACCAGATGTGGCTTTAGAATCCACAGCTCCAGCCTCAGATCCAAAACTTTGGTTACTTACGTAGTGCAAAAAGGGAACAGAGGAGTTTTTAATGGTAAGAAGCTTCTGAGTGTAAACATTTACTTTTCCTTCCAGCAATTGAAGATTAGCTTCAAAGGCAGAAACTTCAGTGTTCAAATGGTCTTTAAAGATAGGTAATGCAAGGATTTTATCTTTATGGGCACATAATGGATGAGCCGATTGCGGACAGCTTTTTAGAGCCTGGGTGAGTTTTACCACACCCAATAGCCCCCTCAGTTTGGTGAGCTCGGAAAAAGCACCTTGAATTTCTCCTAACTCTAATTTTGAGAACGCCATCAAAAGGTCACCCTGATTTTTGTCTTGAAGAAGTGGTGCGCCCTGGGATAACACCTCTCTCATTCGGGCCAAATGGCCTTTCTGGTTGGCTCGTACCTCGTTCAGGTGAGTCTGTAGTTCAGGTGAGATGGTTGACTTAAACGAGACTTCCATTCTCGCTATGTCTAAATTGCTTCCACAAACCACCTGTGAAGCACCCTGTTTCCCGATGGCATTAAAGTTATTGGCGCAAGCGGCCAAAGCTTTATCTCTTCTTCCTGTCTGGCTTCTTTGGAAAGAATCAAAAAGCTTGGAGGAAACCTCCACGGGCATGTCTGGCCAGGCAGAGCGCACTTGAGCGATTTGGTCCAACGGATTCCACTGTACAAACGTTTTAAAATAACTACCTGATTTGGGATTATAAATGGAAAGCTGAATGTCTTTCATGAGATGATCTTGAAGACAGTGATCGGCGGTCCAAAGAAACCACTTGTCTGAGGCACCCACAGCATCCGAATCCAAGTAGAACGTGCATCTTTGGCCTGTGGAAGACTGCGGATCCATGGGCTTTTCCCGAATACCAATATCAAGAAATCCTCCCGCATTGGGCCCCCAAGGAACTTGAAGGCTTTGAGGGATTAAAGCGGCAAGAGGAGCAGGAAGATTAAACAAACTCCCCGGATTTTGGTACTGGGTTTCCCGGGCTATGGAGGCCGTCACACTTCCCTCTTCTATGAGATAACTAGACACCTTTGCGCAATTTTTTGTATTTTGAGCTCCACTACACGCCACCAGTAACCCTGTCCCTACGGTTAAAGACAAAAGTCGCTTTGAAGTCTGGTTCAACGTTATCGTGGAGTTCATGCTTTTTCCCATTGTGGTTCCCCCATCCCAGGAGCCGTCCGCAAGTTAACGTAGACAACTTAAAAGTTTGGTAGAACCGTTTCAAAAGGGTTTATCGGCAAGGAGGGACAAATTCTTAATAGAACTTGCGCTTTATTTAGTGATTACAATAGGTTCAAAGAGTTGAAACACCGCCTCAACAAGGCTAAAAGGCGATGTCTCTCAAGTCAACTAGGTAAGTTCCGTGATTTTTGCTAGTTCCACCACTCGTTCCATGGCTTTGTCGATAAGCACTTTTCCGCGGAACTCTTCAATCACTTGTCTCCCAAATCGATTGATGATCTCTTGAGGAGCGATGTTATTTTGCCTAGCAAATTGAATCACTTCCTGGGACACCTCCGCATCCGTTACGGTTAACTCTTCCTGACGGGCGATATGACCCAAAATCAAAACGCCGCGCACCTGTTCTAAGGCCTGTTCTTTGAATCGGTTCCTAGTTTCGGCATTTTTAGGATCCAGCTGAGCCGTCTTGGGAGCTCGGGTATTGGTATCTTGAATCAGCCTGTCCACCGTGTCTTCCAAGAGACTTCCAGGAACCTCAATGGGGTTTTGAGCCAAGATCTTCGAAAGCACCTGCTCCCGAACCAAGGAGATTCGGACCTGCTTGGCGCGGGCTTGGGCCACTTGCTCCAGGTTTTCACTCAATTTTTCCAGGGACTCCGCACCAGCGGTGACAGCAAAGGCGTCGTCCCAAGCAGGAATTTCCACGGGTTGAATCGAAGTCAAGGTCACGGTCATTTCGGCTACTTTACCCCGTACCGCCTCAATCCCAAAGGTTTCAGGAACGGTCCAAGAAAAGGTTTTCTGGGCTCCACATTCCAAACCCAAGAGGGCAGCTTCAAATTCAGGGGTATTGTTTTGCCTACCTAGGATCAGACTGCTCGCCTTGCTGGCCAGCTCGGCCACAGGTGCACCGTCGATCTTTGCTTCCACATCAAATTGGACCATATCTTGAAGAGCAGAAGGACGATCGGTCACTTTTTTAGCTAACTTCGCCTTAGAATAAAGCATATTCCCTTTAATGGTTTGAACTTCTTTGGCGGTTTGAACGAGGTCTTTGGAATTTAATTCTAAGGCGAGTTCCTTATAACCGGCGATGTCTACGATGGGGTTTACATCCACAGTGGCATCAAACACAAAATCGGAGTTCTCATCAAACTGCCCAACCGGATTAATTTCAGGAAAGGAAACCACTTGAACCGTTGAATCCTTTACGGCAGCAGCAAAACCCGCGTCCACCACGGTTTCATAGGCTTTTTTGGCGATATCCTGAATGAAGAATTTTTTCACAAGACTATCGGGAACTTTACCTTTCCTAAATCCTTTGATCTGAGCGCCTGATTTTACTTCATTTAAAGCATTTTTAAAGGCCTCAGACACAAATGTGCTTGGTGCAGAAATTTTATACTTACGACGGGTGGAACTGATTTCTTCCGTAGTTGTGCTGAAACTCATGGCACACTTCCTAACTCTTGAAGGTTCAAACAAAAAACATGAGGTACCAAAATGACCCACTCCATACCTGACTCCCAAGACTTGGTCAATCCATGGGAAAGTGGACAGTCGTCCCTTGCCTAAAAAAAGAAAGCAAATTCGATTTATTCCCGATTTCTGACAAAAATATACAGTTAAGGCATCGGCTTGGAGAGCATAAACTGAACACTCCCTAAAAAAACGTCCCATCGGCTTCCCGTAGGATTCAAATGCAAGTCGTGTAGCCAAGCGGCGGCCAATCTACCAGCTAGCCGATCTCCACTACCTGCTACGGCCAGCTGGGGGCACGGTAAAGCGGTTTGAATACACCGCGGCTCATCCCCTGCCCTGGGACTCGCCAAGGCGTTGTAAGGACCTTTCAGAAGCACGTAACATCCCAAGGCCTGGGATGCTTCTAAGGCCGTCTGAGCTTTGGATGCCCTACCCGCCATCAGACGCCCATGTAATTTGGGGCACATCCGAGCAAATTCTCCCAGGTGAGGCAATGCCACAGATTCAAAACCCGCTTCCACGGCAGGTGAAATCAGTTCTGCTAAACACCACCCCGCATCAAAAATAATGGTTTTTAAAACAGATTTTTGTTTTGCCTGCTTTAAAAAAGTAGTCCAGATCACCTGCTGTTGGGAAGTGGGCGCAAGACATCCAGACCCAATCAAGATCACTTTTGATCTCAAAAGAGTCTCAGGCACCTCCTGCTCCCACGTTTCCAGACCCGGGCACTGGACCACCTCTGGAGCCTGTTCCAATAGATTCGCCTTTAAGAGTCCAGAATGGGTAAAAATCTGCACAAATCCAGGCGCTAAAGCCAAGGCTTCCTTCACCACCATCTTTCCAGCCCCAGGAAAGGGATCACTGCCCACCACCAAGCTCAAAACCCCTCGACTTAATTTATTCTCATAAGGCTTTTTGGTGAATTTTTTTTCGAAATCAGCTTCAGATGCTTGGGGTATAGACACCCATCCGGGAAGGGAAGGGACGCCACTGCCTTCAGCCCACGGACTGGATACCGATCGTTGAAACCCGGAAAAATCAGGAATTCCCATGGGAATCAAATGCAGCTTTCCTGTGAATTCTAAGCTAAAATCGCTCAGAATCCCTGGCTTGAATGCCGACATCACCAGGGTTTCATGGCATTTCAGACACACGGGTAAAGGATTGCCGGTATCCCCTTCCATTCCAGTGGGACAATCGATCGCGATGAATAGGGGTCTGCTTGGCTCCCGCTCCTGGGTGTCATTTTGAAGCAGTTTCTCCACCACATCCAAAACAGGTCCTTCCAAATTTCGACTCAATCCCGCTCCAAAGATTCCATCTAGGACAAAATCGGAGTCCCAATAAGTCGCCATTAGTTCCGATGAGTCCTGTAATTCCTCACAGCCCGCCATCAGAGCCAGATGTTTTTGAATTTTAGTCACGGGATGAGTGGCTGGTAACACCTCTAAAAAAAAGCACTTACTTCCCACTTCGGAAAATTTTCTAGCCACAGCATAGGAATCGGCACCATTTAATCCAGGTCCACACAAAAACAACAGCTTTAATTTAGAAGGAGAAACGTCTTTTGACCTCTCTTTTAACCAAACAAAGATCCGCTCTGCAGCCACCTCCACCATGGCTTCCGTGGTGAATCCCAACTGATTTCCCCGACCTTCCCATTGCCGGATTTGGAGGGTGGTGAGAAGGGGCAAAAGGGACTTAAGCGGAGGGGACAAAGGCATTTATTTTAGGGTCCTTTTTTATTAACTATTTTTTTTGGAGCTCTTCCACATAGTTTTTTACGGTCTTTAACTCGTTTTGATTCAGCCGACGAAAGGGAAAACCAGGCATATCACCAGTCACCACCGATTGATAGAGAGAGCTATATTGATAGCCGCCCGTCCCAATGTATCCACTACGGCGCATATTAGCTTCTGTAGAAAGATCACTTGCAAGGAAAGACCCAGATCCGTGACACCAAGCGCAGGACCGATTAAAAACCCGCCTAAACTCTTTTATCACCTTTGGATTGGGAACATAAGGAGTTGGCCTAGGAGTAGGTACCACGGGAGGCAAAGGAGTTGGCTCTGCTGTGGGCAAAGAAGTGGGCTCTGCCGTAGGCAAAGGGGTAGGTTGAGCGCTGGGAAGCATCGTGGGCACGGGGCTGGGAGTAGGCGCAATGGTTTTCAACACGAACACCGGCTCATTTTGGGTGGACGTCAAATAAAGTTCCACGAAGTCACGGATCAAGGATTTTTGTTCTTCCGTAAGCACAGCCACGCTAGGTGGTGGCATGATGGATCCCTTGGGAACATCAATGTGTGTGCGAACTAGAAGTTTTTGTTCGCTTGCTGGAAGCCTTTGAGATATCCAAGAAGCTTGCTCCAAATCATGGGCTGATTTTACCACGGTTCCATGACATGAGGCACATTTGCCAGGCTGAAACACTTCATCTTGAAGCTTAGAAAAAGTGAGGGCTCTCTCCGTTTTTGAGATGGCCCCATTGGAGCTGGGCTCAGGTGTGGGTTCCGGGGTAGATGTCCCAGACAAAAAAGGATCTTTTTCCAATAGCTCTAGGCTTTTACCACTCAGATAGGATTGGACATTTCGAAGCATTTCCGAGGACAGGGGATTCTTGGGCGGCATGTCTTTTAAAATAGCCACTTTGATCCATAACTTGGTTTGGTCCCAGGCTTTGTCCGATTCCACCGCCCACTGCCTAAAATCCACCTCGGATTGGATTTGGGAGGAATGACAAGTGGCGCATTGAGCCTCTAGGAGTTCCGATTTAAGCCCATCAAAGGTAACGACCTGCTTGGCGTCTAAATCGATGGGAGTGCCCACAACCCTCAGATTTCCAGATTTATCTTTGGGTGGGATCACCGTTTTTCGGTCGCCCCCGGTGCCACAAGCAAAAGCCACCCCTAGCGCCAATCCTGAAACGAATAGTGGATACCAGTCCCGATGCTTCATCACATGCCCCCATGCCTTTTACTCACGCTAAACTGCCTTACACCAACCAAACACAGAGTTAAAAGCAATTCTTTGGAACATTTTTGTGACACCGCCAGCATAGGTCCAAGGTGCGCTTGTCTTTAAAGCGACTGCACCCATTCATGACACTTTGTGAGTGCCAATTCTCTCAATCGGCACACCTTCGCTAATGTGACGTGAAGCTCATAGCCCAAATCTTGAAGCGCCTTCACGGAATCGGAATACCTCTTTTCCTCCTGAATGAGTTGGGGAAGCGTGGTTCTACCCAATTCAAACCGCTTGAGCACTTCTTGCCAATCCCTTTCCCTCCATTTTATCAATTTTTGATGGAATGCAATGGAATCCAGCTCCGCAAGCAAGTTGTTTAACAAATGTATGTCATTTTGTTCCGCATCTTTAAGATTCAAATCCGCTGAGAGCTGTAAATGTTTTTTCCTCTCCAAAATTACCCTTTCTTGAGAAGTCTCTTGAAAACTTTGATTCACAGGCCATTCTGCCCCAAGACCCAAACTAAAAACGGGCCGAGGAGTCCCTCCCGATGCACTCTGCAAAGGAACCGATTGACTCAATCCCACATTCCATCCCAAATTGGGTTTCTTGCCACTTTGAATGGCTTGAAATTGCTTGTCTAACATTTGTCTATCAAATAGAAACACTTGCAGGGAGGGTCGCTGGGAAAGTGGCGGGAGAGACTTTAGAATCAGTGCCAAATTTAAGGAGTTTTCATTCAGGCTAAGTAACTTTCTCCTCCAAGGCCACTCTAAAAATTCATTTGGTGATAAACCTGCTGATTTCTGAAGCTTTAAAGTCAAAGAAGACACGAGAGAATTCTTTTCCTTAACGCGAAGCTTTGCGTACTCAAACTCCGTAAGAGACTGGTCCCTTTCTTGGCGGCTTATCAATCCCTTTTCAAACTGTTTTTGAGCCAGCCCACTGGCCCTTTCCGCAAGGGATAATCGAGTCTTTTCGCTTTCCCATTCCGTTCGAGACTTCAAAAATTCCAGCCACTTTGAAAAGGTGTCATAGTGGGCTTGAAGCTGAATCTGCATTAATTCTATGTTTTGTTTCGTAAGCAATATCTCAAAGCGATCTCGCTTAAACTCTTGAGCACCCCAATCCGTAAACGACCCTTTGACTTTCGAATCTAAAGTGAGGTTTGCTTTGTTTTGAGAGGCCGGTGGCGATGTTTCCAAGGATCTGCTCCAGTCTACGCGGGACCCAACCACCAGATTTGGACTTCTAGGATCGGGTTCCACCACCTCCACCTCGGCTTTCGTTATCCCCTGTTGACTTTTAAAAAGACTCACCGAGGATTCCATGGCGCTCCATGCGTCAATGGCCCTGACCCAATCGGGCTCAGACGGTTCCCTATTTTTTAAAGGTTCCTGTCCTAACACAGAAAAGTTCCGTGCAAACATTAAAATCAAAAGAGGAAGTGTTACTTTATATTTGTGCATTGGGGTGCACCTCAACTAGGGATTTAGAATCCGTGGAATCGTCCAGCACGGAATCCGAGACCCGAATCCGTCTGCTGGCCTGAAATCGTAAATATTGATAGTGCAGCGAAGGCACCATTAAGAGCGTCAGAATCATGGATACCCACAACCCACCTGAAACGCTAATTCCCAGAGGCTGAAGAATTTTCCCCCCCTCTCCGTGACCCAACGCGATGGGAGTCATGCCCAAAATGGTGGTGAAGGAGGTGATTAAAATGGGCCGCAATCGGTGGGTTGCCGCCAATACCACCGCATCCAAAGCATGGACCCCTTTGGCCACTTCATTTCGGGCAAAATCAATCAATATGATGCTATTTGCCACCGAAATCCCATTGAGCAAAATCACACCCAACACCGCATTTAAAGACAAAGTGCTTTTGAAGATAAAAAGACTACTTAAAACGCCCACAAACCCAAAAGGAACACTAGCCAAGATCAACAGTGGCTCTATCACCGTTCCAAATTGGAGGAGCATGGTGAGAAAGATCAACCCCACACTCCAGCCCACGGCAGTGCCCAACTGCCCAACGGCATGGTCCACCTCCCACTGGGGGTTTTCGGTGGTCAAAGTAACGCTATAATTGGATTTTCCTTTACTTTTCTGATACCACTGAGCCACTTCTATATTTGTTACGTTGTAAACATGTGCGCTTTTGGATTCCTCTTTGCGCGACAATTTTCCAAACACACTAATGGTTTGTTCACCATTCAGTGTTCTGATAGGGGGAGTGGAAAATGTCTCTTTGACGCGAAAAAGCGTATCAAAAGTTACGGTTCGATCTCCAATGAAAATCGGATAATTTCTTAAATTTAAGGAGTTAAGCCAGTCTGATTCCCGTGGCACTAGCTGTATGGGCACCATCTCACCCTCTAAACTCCAGTCTTGAATGTACTTTGGGTTTCGAAGATGACGCACGGAATCCAAGATATCTATGGAAGAATGACGGAAACCCTCTTTTTGCAAAAGACTCCATTTCGTAAAATCTGGTTCCAATTGAAATTCATTTTCAAAGGTTTGATTGGGTTCTGCCCAAACATTTTGAAATACCTTTTTGCTTTCTAAAAAGTCAATCAGTTCTGCCGCTACTAAAGATTTTTGTTCCACATTACTTCCCACCAAATTGTACTGAACATGGGGTGGGTAAGGGATAGGCAGCTCAGAAGGGTTCCAAGGTCGAATAGAAAAACGCACAGATGGAGTGTGTTTAAACTCTTTTTCAAAAGCATCCACCGCTTCATTCATTGATTTTTTGGTGTGCAATTTAGCGAGTATGCGCCCATTTCCGGGGCTATCCACCCGAGAATAAGTAAACTCCACCAAATGTTTAAATTTAGTATTTACCACCTTATCTACTTTTGAAACCTCTTCATCCATTTCGCTAATCTTTCGAAAGTCTCTAGACGCAAATTGAATGGCCACCCTATCGGTGTCCGGTAGTCCCACAATTTCTTTTGGCAGTTTGGGTAAAACCGTTTTAACTAAGCCTCCCAAAACAAGTGCCGTTAAGATCAGGAGGGAAATCAGGATCCAAAGCTGCTTAGAAATAATGCGTACCATTTTTCCATAAAATCTTTCTAATGGACCCAATAAAAATTCCAAAGGCGCTTTAAAATGGAACGAACTAGCACCTTGCCCGCGCATCATATGAAGACGAACAGTAGGTACCAAAATCAACGCTACAAAGGCAGATAATCCATGGGAAAACACCACTGATTTTGCCAGGTCACCTAAAATCGCATAACTTAAATCATCGGTAAAAACCAAAGGCAAAAACACAACCACGCTGGCAATGGTGGAGGCAATCACAGGTAGTTTCACTTCATTTACGGCATGGGTGACCAATTCCACTTTTTGTTGCCAATTGAGTTTTTTAGACTTAGCTTCTTCCAAATGCCTAAAAATATTTTCCATCACCACCACACTGGCATCCACATTCATTCCGGAGGCTAATGCCAGACCACCCAATGAGATTAAATTTAAGCTCATTCCAGCGAATTTCATGAGGATAAATGCCAGGATAAGACTAATAGGGATTTCAATGGCAGCGGTGATGACGTTCTTAAAACTACCGATAAACAAATAAAGTACCAAAACCGCCAAACTAGCCCCCAATGCCACTTCCGTAAATACATTTCGAATGCTGGCATTAATGAACTGACTCGGATCCACTAAACTTTTTGTTTTCACATGTTCAGGAAGCTGTTTCATAATGGTCTTAATTTCCCCTTGGAGGGACTCAGCCATGGCTTTAATGTTGCCATCGGGCTTAGGCACCCCGAAAAGCAATAAGGCATCCGCTCCAGAGGTTTTAGAAATCGTTGTATTTTCTGTCTTTTTTCGGAGTTCCACCTGCGCGATTTCGGTGAGCGGCACAAATCCCCCCAACCCTTCCGGCAAGGGAATCATCAAGGAATGGAAGTCTTCTAAGGTTCTTAATACACTTTGTTGCTTTACGGGAAGACTCAAACTGTCAAAACTCAGCTTTCCTAGATTTCGTCCTCTTCCCACTCTTAAAATGAGTTTTTCAATATCCTGAGGGATAAGTCCCAGCTGCAGTAATTTTTTAGGATCGTATTCTATCGTAAGTTCTTGAGCAGCGGGGTTCATCATTCCGGAACGATCGGTATCTAGACTTTCAATTTTTGATAACTTAGGGTTGAGCAAAGGGTGAAGAAGTTTGTAAAGTTCATCAGGCGCCAACTGATCAGAGTAAAAGGACTGCACGAAAAATCCAGAACCTCGATTCCAGGTGCTAATGCTCAGGCTGCGCTGAGTTTCTTGAGACAACTGGCTTACAAAATTTTTAGAAACACTTGTGGTTTCCTGTAAAGCTGATTTAAAATCATTACCCCAGGCAAACTCCACTTCATACTCTATTTGGTTGCCATACTCGGCATCCACTTTTGTTACCTTAGCTTTGGGAATGTTGATTTCTTTTAGCCTTGACTCTAATTGTTTGCCATAGAGTTCATAAAAATCGGTGGGATTAAATTGGGCGGGATCCATCCTAACCCAAACGGTGGGTCTGGAGGAATTGGGATAAAGAGAAACCGATAGCTGCAAAGCGCTCCACAATCCTAAAAGAGCTAAAGCACCCAGCGTTACATAAACCCTAAGTGGGGAAGTAAAAACATTTTTCATCACTTCACTTCCTTTTCCAGTTCCACATTAACCTCTTCACCCTCTGAAACATACACGGGCGCCTTCGTAATGATTTTCTCTCCGGGTGTCACCCCTCCAATGATTTCCGTCATCTCTCCCTGTCGATTGCCTAAAGTCACTTCTTTGTAGGTCACTTTATTATCTTCCACAAACCTCAGAAAAGATTTTTTTCCTCTGTATTGGATTGCTTTACTTGGAATTAAGATCACCTGCTTTTTACCAAGGGAAAAAACAACCTTACCAAAGGATCCTGCGGGCAACCGCTCCCCTTCCCCATGGGACAACTCTACGCTTACCGTTCGTGTGGCAAGATGGGGATTGGGATGAATGGTAGCCACTTGAACCGCAACCATTCTCTTTTTGGCATTTTCTAGCTCCTCTTCTACCCAAAATGTTCCTTTAGAGTTTAGCTTGATTTGTTTCAATTTTTCTTGTGTTAAATCGATTACAACTTTTGTATTTGCTACGTCTGTGATGGTACCGATCTTTTGCCCTCTCGCCACGCGCGTGTTGTCTAAGGCCTCAATGGCGCTGATTACGCCTGACACAGGAGATAAAACAGGACTGGGCACAAACTGATAAGAAGGGTCCGGATTGGAAACCTGGCAAAGCTTCTCCCCTTTCTGAACCCACCTTCCCAAACCCAAAACACACTCCTGCAAAATCCCTTCAGTATCTGCAAAAAAGGGATAAAGTTTAGTGGCTTTGACCGTACCAATGGCGGTTACTGACTCTTGCTGTTCCCCTTTTTTAGCGGGTTGTACATACACCACAGCCTTGGATTTGGTGCTGGGTTGGGCAAAGATCAGATTCGGTAGGAAGAAGCTGGCAAAGATGAGACAAAAGGTGAAATAAGTTGAATTCACGGTAAATTCTCCGAATTTTTTGACTGAAATGGCGCTCTCTGACGACACTCAAACTAATACAAAACTTTGATGCAGGCTATCAAAAAAGATGTTATACTTCCTCCATACCCAAATTTTTGATGATGGTGGCCTAACAAGGAGCTGGAATGACTTGGCTCAAAGGAAAATTTCCATGGAAGTTGCCCATGGCGGTTCGATGGGGACTCCTGGCAGCGCTGCTTCTCTTTTTTCTGGCCACCCAACGTTCGCTTCAGAATTTTGCAGTTAATTCAGACAATCCCTATTTTGGACTGGACTATTTCACCTTGCCCCGTTGTGGGTTAGCCCTGCGGGAGGGTACATCCCTCTGGACCAGTCCGCAGGATTACCCAAACTATGGTCCATGGGCTTCCCTGTGGGGCTCCCATCCAGCCGTGTGCCTCGTTTTTGGGGTTCCTTTAAGTTACCTTAGTCCATGGGTGGGATATTGGCTCTCAAATGCCCTCTACTTGGTGTTACATTTGTTCTTGATCATCCGATTCGGAAAAAATCTCGCCCTTCCCTATCGCAAGATGGATTGTGTGTTTTTTACCATCATTGGAATATTTATTCCATGGTATGTACTTTATCACCAGGCTCAATATCATGGAATTTCGGTACTAGCCCTAGCCATGGTGTTACAAGGCAGTCGAGGACGCATTTCTGGGTTTATCCTGAGCGCTCTTTCTAAGCCATTCTTAGCACCCGGTGCAATAACTCTGTTGTTTCACAGGAAATGGAAAGAAATCTTTTGGATAGGTCTATTTGTGGGCATTGGGTCCTTTTTGGCATTTGGCTGGACTTTGGATTCAAACGGAATCTCATTTGGGACAAATCATAATTTTGAGCGCTTTTTTGCTTTCAATCAAACGGCAAAATACAACGCTCACAGATGGGCTCAAATCAGCTCACTTTCCCTATTTTTTTCAGAGTTTATGAATCCAGAATCTAATTATAAAATTAGATTATTCATTGGCCTATTTATGCTGATAGGATCTGTTACGGTTTTGAGAATGAGCTCCATTCAAGTCAAACTCATATTAGCCTCTCTTTTCCACACTGTAGTCTATGCTCATGGTCATGAATATCACAGAACACTACTTGTTCCGATTCTTCTCTATCTTTATTGCCAATCCAACGGGTGGTATCGCCGGCCTTGGTTGGTAGGGACATCAGCCATTATGGGTGCACCTTCTGTATATCTCTTATTTAGGCTTTGGTACGGGTTGCCTCAAGACACGGGAGGACCCGTTTTAGTAGAAACCAATTATCCACTTTACCTTTTGTTTACGGCTCACCGCCCCCTATCTGAGCTATTCTTAGTGGCCATGATTTTTTACACAGAAAGAAAAAATAGGACCCCATGAATGCCCATTTCTTAAAACAAATTGACCCATGGATGACTCAGATTTCCTGCCTATTTGTTAAAGTCATTTCTATTCTTTTTTTTTGGCGTAGAGCTCGGACCACTACTGTATTGGTGCGTCCCGGAGGTATGGGAGATCTTGTTTGTCTTACATATGCCATACAAATTTCAAATCTAACATTAAATGATTTTTTGTTTGTGATCGAGACTCGAAGTGAGCCTTGGGCACAGTTTCTCAATCTAAATTATATTTGTTACGATAAATTAAAAATCAGAGATCTGCTCACGCATCTTTTTGCCTATTCTCGAGTGATCAACACAGAACAACGTTTTGGACTCTCCCAGTCCTTTTCCTTAAGCCTTTCCCATCCCAAAGGCAAAAAATCTGGCTTCGAAACCAATCGGGCCAGCCTTTATTTGTCTACTAGTTTGCCTTACGACGTTTTAGGAAGACATGAAATATTATCGTTTCAAGATCTTATCATCAGAGCCACTCCAAATTGCCAAATTGGCACGCAGACGCCCCCAGCTCTCCTGCCGAATATTAAACTCGCGCCCATTCGGTCAGAAATCCCATGGGATTCCCTTAGATCCCACAAAATTGCATTATGCCTAGGAGGACTCCAGAGCCCCTCAAGAGACCTGGGAGAAGGATTCTACAGTCAGCTGATCCAGTTTTTGCTTGCAAAAAATGACGTTACATTAATCTACGGACCCGGTGAGACTCATCTTGCTATCGCGCTACTACAGAGATTTTCAAATCTAAAAGTTGCTCAAATCGCAGGCATGCAGAGAGAGGAACGACCTACCTTTAAAGACCAGGTCTCGTTTTTAACGGAATGCGATCTCGTGATCTCCATGGATAGCGCCATGGTACACATAGCCAATTTTCTCCGAAAACCAGTCTGGGCCTTTTTTACCTCTGGTGTCCTTCTCAAGTGGGGTGCCCTTGAACTAAAAACAGAGAAAAGCTCCCTTGAATCATTAAATGTTTCAGGAGTACCCTTACTTCCATGTCAACCTTGTGGTCGATTTGGTCAGGTACCCAATTGTTCCTTTAACTACACTTGCAAAAAAAACCTCCAGCTGACACTTGCAAAAAAGGATTCTCCTCTAAAGAACAATCAAGAATTCATGCTTGTGGTGGACCTCGATTCCTTTGCTCTAAGAACTCCTTTTTTCACGGAAATGTTAAGATGGCTGTTGGTGCATAGACCCATTCTGTTTTTGTCCGCTTGTCTCAGGTATTTCGGAAATAAAAATCGGTTCTATGCCTTTGTGTATTTATCCTCCAAAAGTGCCAAAACACTTCTCATTTGGAGCGATCTTTTTAAAATCTGGTGGTCTCACATGAGACAACATGATAGATGCCCAAAAATTTTAATTTTAACCCATAACCCTTTTGCACAAAAAGCCATGCAGCGACAATTGGAATGGACAGGGGAATGGGATATAAAATCAATTCATCAAACAAAAACCATTTGGTTTTCCCAGTCTAAAGTTTATCTTTTTGGAGACCCCATTTTTCACTCAAGATGGAAAGTTCTCCACCCAAACCTTCCGATTGACAGCTCGGAATACCACCAAAAGAAGCATTTTCCTAGCACAAAGGTTCTACTTAAACAGTTACGTTGGCATCAGTGGAGCAAAAATCTCTTATTGGCTTTGCCACTCGTGGTATCCCATCAATGGCACCCGCTCAATGGGTTACTGAATCTTGGGCTAGGATTTGCAAGCTTTAGTCTTTTGGCATCTAGTGTCTATATTATCAATGATTTTTTAGATATCGATAACGACAGGTTGCACCCTTCCAAAAAAACGCGCCCTTTGGCTTCCGGAGGCTTGAGCTATGGTCAGGCGGGGATCCTTACCGTCATTCTCTGGACCACTAGCTTCCTAACGTCCTGGGAGCTTCCAACCTCCTTTAAAGCCACTTTAGTTATCTACTTTTTACTCACATTTTTTTACTCACTTTTACTAAAAAAGCTTGTTTGTATAGATATTTTATGCCTTTCTCTCTTGTATTGCGTTCGAATATTTGCGGGAGGCGAACTTTTTGGGATCCGAATTTCAGACTGGTTTTTTATGTTCACATTTTTTTCATTTGTTTCTTTAGCGCTGGCCAAACGGGTAACGGAGCTTCAGATACGGTCTCAAAACAGCAAACTATCAAATCTGAAAATGGGTCGCGCTTACCAAATCGAAGACATCGCCATATTGAGGTCCGCTGGAATTGTGACCGGACTTGGATCTAGCCTCATATTTGGACTCTATGCGTCCAGCCCAGAAGCAAAGGCTTTGTACTCAAACCTAAGATTGCTATGGCTAGGGGTTCCTGCATTGCTCTATTGGTTTCTTACTTTTTGGATTCAAGTGGGAAGAGGAAAGGTAACACACGACCCCGTACAATTTGCACTTAAAGACAGGCCAACCTATCTGTGCATTTTTTACATGGCAATGGTTATTTGGATTGCTAAATAATTCTGAGATGAATCTTTTCAACAAAAAAGGAAACGGACCCATGCGCGCGCTCCAAATTGGCATCTGGGTTGGGACAACGCTTTGGTGGATGAAAATGGCTTCAGGACAAACACCATCTCCCATGGGGATTCAACGGACTAGTCCAGGATCCAGTCTATTGTTGGAAGACCAAGACGTTCAGCTAGACGAACCTGTAAAAGCACGACTCGATCCTAGCACCACACTTAGAAAAGTAACCGGGATACGCAAAAAAGAAACCACTCTTCATCGAGAACAATGTTTACAATTTCCACCTAGAAACATCTTTCTAAACGGAGTCAATATCTCCAGCTTGAGAGCCAAAGACTTACAAGGTGTAGACATTCAAATTGATGAGGAAGGCAATATTCACATTTCATCGGATGCTTATGTGGCCAGAGAGGAAAGCCATTTCAGCCCTCTGCTCCCCACAGAGTGGAGAAAATACAACAAACAAAAAACCATGCCAGGAACTCCGCCTAGCGCCGCAACAAAGTAAATGGAAAATTACTTTTTCTTTACTGATTTTTTAGTTGATTTTTTAGCAAGACCTATGGCATCTTTTAGAGATTTAGCAGCCCGAAAACCAATTTTCTTTGAAGCGGGAATTTGGATCTCTTCGCCTGTTTGTGGGTTACGACCTTTTCGAGCCGCCCTATTTTTAACTTGCAAAATGCCCAATCGGTCAATCCGCACTTTAGCACCATTGTCCGAAATTTCCTTTTCAATGGTTTGCAAAAACCCTTGAATCACTTCCTTAGTGGTCTTTTTGGGAAGCTCGTCATGGATGGTGGCCACAGCAGCGATCAACTGACTGGTGGAAACTGTTTTTGCATTTTTAGCCATACGCTATACTCCTATTTGGACGGAACTTCATTGTTCCTTACGATTGAAAACCATGCCATTGCACTATGCATGGAATGTAGCAATGCTTTTTAATGAAGTCAAATAGGAGAATGCAAATGAACTTGAGTCAACTTCCAAAACTTCTTATTTCAGTGGGTTTTTTTTGTATTATATTAGGCGGAGTATTTTATATTTTTCAAAGATTTGGATGGAATAAACTCCCAGGAGACATTGTCATTGAAAAAGAAAATCAAACCATATATATCCCCATCGTTAGTTGTTTGGTTCTCAGCGCCATTGCCTCGTTACTCCTAAGACTATTAAGGAAATAGCATGCTCCGCACTCCTACTTTTGATGTAAAAAACGCCAAATTACAAAGCGTTCTTATAAAAGGCCAAGAACTTACTTTTTTTGGACTCAACGACCTGGAATCCGTTTTAGACCAATTCACGTCCCAATTCCCAAATTCCATTGACCAAGAGCCTTACTGCCCTTTCGGTGGTGTGCTCTGGCCTTGTTCCCGGGCTTTTTTGGAAAATTTAGACAAAGCACCCATTCTGCTTCCAACAGACATTGCCTCCTTAAAGTCATTTAAAGTGCTGGAATTGGGATGTGGGGTCGGACTGGTCAGCTGCTACCTCGCCAAGACTTGGGGGGTATCGGTACAGGCCACTGATCTCATGCCTGAGTGCGAGGGATTTGTTCACAAAAACGCCCATCATTTTGGAGTTTCAACGTTAGTCTCCTTTTCACCTTTGGATTTTCGAAATCCTCTTCCATCGGGCCTGGTCGGAGACTTTGATTGTGTGGTGGGATGCGACATCCTATATGAATCTCACCACCTCATGCACCTGCCTCCGCTCCTTAAATCACTTGTAAAACCAGGAGGAAGCGCCTTAATAGTGGATCCCAAACGTTATCGATATTCCCAGGCTTTAGCCCAATTTAAAACCCACTTTTCTTCCGTTCAATGTATCGAGATCCCTAGGCACGCCACTGCATTGGATTGGAATCAAGGCACACAGTCTAAAGGGGAAACCCTTCAAGAAATTCAACTGATTCACTTAAAATAGAAATCCCACCACATGGCTTCGTGCCTTCTCCCCAAAAACGCCCACTGGTGAATATCCTGGGAGACCATTTTCAGTAAGCCTTTGCAAACAATACTTTTGTTTTGGTCAATGTTCCAGTAAGGAAACAGGGATGTTCCTCATCGTTTTGATATTCAAATGGGATACATCTAGCTGTGACACCCAGTTCCTCTTTAATGCGTTCTTCCTCAGGGGCACCTCCCGCAAAAGGAGCAATGTAAAATCCTGGTTTTCCCTCAATATCCCTTTTGAGTTCGTCATAAGAGCGGATGAAAAAAGTATTTTCTTTTAATTTCTTTTCCGCACGCATGCGCAAATGATCTTGAATCGCATTTAGAGTCTCTGTAATGGGTTGTAAAACGTGTTCTGCCGACACGAAAGACTTCTGGCCGGCTTCCCCACGGGCCAGATCTCTTCTCACCAGACAAACCTGGTTTTTCTCCACATCTTTTGGACCAATCTCCATTCGTAAGGGAACACCTTTGCATTCCCAATGGGCGAACTTAAAACCAGGTGTTACGTTTTCCGAACGGTCCACTCTAAAGCGAACTTTGCCTTTTAACGATTTTTCCAGCTGTGCCACGTAATCCAAGACCTTTTTTCGTTCCTCTGCAGTCTTATAAATGGGAACCACCACCATCTGAGTTCCCGCAATTCTGGGAGGCATAATCATCCCATTATCATCGGCATGGGTCATGATCACGGCACCAATAATGCGTGTGCTTAATCCCCAGGAAGTGGCATACACGTATTGCCGATCCCCCGTTTCGGTTTGGAATTGCACATCAAACGCCTTGGCAAAATTCTGCCCCAGGTGATGACTCGTTCCAGCTTGAAGCGCTTTATGGTCCTGCAAAAAGGCCTCAATGGTATAAGTATGGTTTGCGCCAGCAAACTTTTCAGGTTCCGTCTTTCTTCCAGGCACAATAGCGAGTGCCAAATACTCCCTGGCCAGATGCACATAAACATCTAGCATCTTTTTAGCTTCTTCTTCTGCACATTCAAAAGTGGCGTGGGCGGTGTGTCCCTCCTGCCACAGAAACTCCGTGGTGCGCAAAAAGAGTCTAGTGCGCATCTCCCATCTAGTTACATTGGCCCATTGATTTAAAAGCAAGGGCAAATCCCGATAACTTTGGATCCATTTCTTATACATGGACCAAATAATGGTTTCTGAGGTTGGCCTAACAATGAGTTCCTCTTCCAATTTTGCTTCCGGGTCTACAATAACGCCTTTGCCATTGGGATCGTTTTTTAGCCTGTAATGCGTCACTACCGCGCACTCTTTTGCAAAACCGTCTACGTGAGCCGCTTCTTTTGATAGAAAACTTTTAGGAACAAACAAAGGAAAATAAGCATTCTCATGTCCTGTTTCCTTAATCATCGCATCCAATTCTTTTTGGACATTTTCCCACATGGCGTAACCATTTGGTCTAATCACCATACAACCTCGGACGGGAGAATAATCTGCCAATTCCGCCTGAATGCAAACATCAATATACCATTGTGAAAAGTCTTTTTGCCTTGGTGTAATGCCTTCTGCCATGGGAGGGACTCCTATTCTCTTAGTTTCTAGGATTTAAAAATTCCACCATTTCCCAGATAAATTCAAGAGGGTAAATTTGTAAATCACTTTGGTTGGAAATGAGCATTTTGTGAATTTGATCTTTTTCTTGAATAAAATTTCGTTTAGGCATGATGATGGCTCCTAAACCCATTTTGGCCGCCTCATTTAATCGCAATAGTGCGTAGGAACAGGACCTCAGCTCCCCCGTCAGTCCCACTTCCCCAAAAAAGGCAACCTTTGCAGGAATGGGTTTTTCGAGCAGGCTAGATGTTAAAGCAGCGGCTAAGGCCAAATCCAGGGCGGGCTCCACAAGCCGAAGTCCACCCGCCGCACCGGCATAGATATCATTTGTGCTCAAAAACAATCCAGCTCTTTTTTCTAAAACAGCGGTCAAGATGCTTAATCGATTGGAATCCAACCCACTCACCACTCTTTTGGGAATGCTAAATGTGGTTTTACCCACCAGCGCCTGCACCTCCACCAATAAGGGCCGTGTGCCTTCCAAGCTGATTCCCACGGCAGACCCTATGGTGGCCTTAGCGATATCAGAAGACAAAAACAACTCGCTGGGGTTTGAAATATCCTTCAAACCAGTGGCCGTTAAACCAAAAACCCCAATTTCTCCCGTGGATCCAAATCGGTTTTTGAGACTTCGAAGCACTCGATGACCGGAATGGGGCTCCCCTTCCAGATTTAAAATGGTGTCCACCAAGTGCTCTAAAACTTTGGGTCCTGCGATGCTTCCCTCTTTTGTGACATGACCTATTACCAGAATCGCAATCTGCTTTCCCTTCGCCAAATGCATGAGATCTGCGGCGCACTCCCGAAGTTGGCTCACGGTTCCTGGTGAGCTTTCCAGCTGGGGCTTAAAAACGGTTTGGATAGAGTCCACCACGAGAAGCGTTGGCTTTTGTTTTTGTGCCTCTTGCTCTATCATTTGAAGATTGGTTTCATTCATCAATAAAATTTTAGAGTTTAAGGTGTTCAGCCGTTCCGCTCGCAGTCGAACCTGCTCCAAACTCTCCTCACCCGTGGCATAAAGCACAGAAAACCCTCGGCAGGCCAGGGCATGTAAGGTTTGTAGCACCAACGTCGATTTTCCAATTCCGGGCTCACCTGAAAGCAAGGTAAGAGACCCAGGGACCAGCCCTCCCCCCAAAACCCGATCCAACTCTGATATACCGGTATAAATTCTAGGAATGGGTTGGGAGGAAACCTGATCCAACGGGATGGCCGCTTGACCACCTCCAAAGGTCCTTTTTAGACCGCCAGACCCTCCGTTACCGTGCAGAGGAGCCACTTCCTCCTGGATGGAGTTCCAAGAACCACAGGCATCACATTTTCCTTGCCATTTTGGAGTGGTATTTCCGCATTGGGAACAGGCAAAATGGGTCTTTTGTCTCATAATCTACCAAGTGGCATTACCACCCCCCACCGGAATTTGAGAGGAAAATTGAGTTCCATCCAATTTTAAGGCAGAAAGAAGTCTGTCCACTTCGGTGGTTACATCTGGGCCTGGAATCCATCCCACATTAGCCCCTGGTAAAGTAGACTCTTTTTGATATTCTACAAAATTAGTGATTTGCACTTCCGTTTGCTTTGGACTCAAAGGGTAAAAAGTAAGGCTTAACCGATTACGCATTAACCTCCCCTCTAAAAAAAAAGTATCCCAGTCCGTTTGAATGGTGAGGGACTCTTTATTGGCTTGAGTCACGATGTAATCCTGTGATAACATCCTCAGCGCCTTGTAGTAAATATTCTGCAAGGGTTTATTTAACCTCCATACATTTTTCCCTGTGGACACCGCCGCTTCCGCCTCCGGCTCCGACCTGGCAAACCTGGGAAGTTTTTCTGGATTGGAACCCACTCCTGGAAGAGACCCACGATTTGACGTCATCTGTTGCGAATTTGGAGCCAACCTCTGGGGAGATCGGAGGGGGCCAGCCATTTCCGTCCGAGGCCGAGTCGGTTTGGGGTTTGGTTTGGTATGCATACAAGAAGTCATCCCAAAAATGGCCAAAATGAGTTTCCAAAAGGATTTGTGAGATGTCATGCGTTGGGGCTCCCATAGGGTCATTCAAGCCAAATTCAGCTCAAATTACGTTTGTTTTTCATGTTATAATAGGAAATTCAGGCATTAAAGAGTAAGAGCAAAAAGTGACCGCACTTTCTATACAGGGGCAATTCTTTCCCTTGCTCCTCAGAATATGATAGGTTGACCCACGTTTATTTCTTGGGAAATGAGCCAAAGTGATCAAGTTTGCCGTTGTGGCCTAAACCAGTCTGAGGCTTAAGTTGTTACAAAGGATATTTAGAATGATTTATCGATTCGCTCGTTATTGGGTTCAGAGCTTTCTGTTTGTTTTGGTGGGATTCATTCTGGTGGGAAGCGCACACGCCAGCGTTGAATCCATTAAGAAATCAGGTACCTTGCGTGTGGGTTTAGATCCCGGTTTTATTCCATTTGAAATGAAGACTTCTAAAGGAGATCTCATTGGATTTGATATCGATATGATCACGGCATTTGCCAAGGAACTAGGCACAACCCCCAAATTCATCGATACGAAGTGGGATGGAATCATTCCCGCTCTGGTCACCAACAAATTTGATCTCATTGTGTCGGGAATGACGGTCACACCTGAGCGCTCTAAGGCGGTACTTTTTTCCGATGTTTATTACAACGCTGGACTCATGGCTATGATTTCCTCCCAACACACCGGAAAGTTTAAAACCCTTTCTGAACTGGACAACCCATCAGTTACTTTAGTGGTTAAAACAGGAACCACGGGTGATTTCTACGTTAAAGAAAATTTCAAAAAAGCGAAGATTCAAAAATTAGATTCTGAGTCTGACTGCGCCAATTCAGTGGCTTTAGGAAAAGCCACCGCGTTTATCTACGACAAACCCTACGTCCAAGTTTTTGAACGACAGTCCAAAGGAAAAGTTTGGATTCTCGATAGCTTAGCAACCGTGGAAGGCTTTGGAGTGGCCGCTAAAAAATCTGACAAAGATCTGATTTCCGCTTTTAACACCTTTCTAGCAGGCTGGAAAAAATCAGGGGCTTATGAGACCGCCATTAAAAAACACTTTGTAGACCTGGAATGGGCTACTCAAATTCCAGCCAATTAAGCGCCCATGTACTCTTCAAAAACCCATTGGCTTTGGAGTGTGTGGTGGGCCACTTTACTTGCTTTTTTGGTTTACTGGGTGGGTCATAGTTTTGCATCTTTAGATTATGAGTGGGAAGCAAAATATCTGATTCCATACTTGTGGACAGATGAGGGCCCAGGGCTTATTTTAAAGGGTTTATGGGGAACCTTGTATTACAGCTCCATAAGCATCGTTATAGGAACTTTAATTGGTGCCATCGTTGGGCTCCTATTGGTAGGTCAGGAGCCTGTGTTAAAGGGCTCTGCAAAAGTCTATGTGGAGGTGTTTCGTAATACCCCTCTTCTGGTCCAACTTTATGTGATCTATTTTGTGGTAGGAACGGCCGCTGGATTTAATGAGGAAACCTCTGGAATTCTGTCACTAAGTCTCTTCTGTGGTGCTTACGTAGCGGAAATCGTCAGAGGGGGCATCTCCCAATTGGATAGGGGTCAATGGGACGCGGCGCGGGCCTTAGGGTTGAGTGAGGTAAGAGTGATTCAAAAGATTTTGTTTCCCCAAACCCTTCGCCGAATCATTCCCGCCTTGGCCGGACAATTTGTGTCTCTTGTCAAAGATTCTAGTTTAATCAGTGTGATTTCCATCGTAGAACTCACGAAAAGCGCTTCCAATGTTGTGGCAATCACCTTTAAAAGCTTCGAAACATGGTTTCTCATCGCAGCTCTCTATCTTGTGCTAAATGGTATTTTTGCCACTTTGGCAAGGAAACTGGAGTTTCATTTACAAAAAAGCACAAGGAGCTAAGGTTGATCCCAGCGATTCAATTTAAAAATGTAGATAAACATTATGGCAACGCACAGGAAAAAATAAAGGCGCTAAATAACATCTCATTTTCCATAAATGAGAATGAAATTGTTACCTTTATTGGTCCTTCAGGCAGCGGAAAGAGCACCTGTCTTAGAGTCATCAACGCCCTAGAGCCTATTTCCTCTGGGACCGTCACTTTATTTGGAACTCCCTACCAAAAAAGCAATGTTACCAAACTTCGGCAGAAGTGTGGCATGGTGTTTCAACGTTTCGAGTGCTTTTCTAATTTAAATGCAATCGATAATGTGGCGCTGGGCATTCAATACGTGGTGGGTAAATGCAGGTCCGAAGCACTTGAAAAAGCGAGTCACTGGCTGAATAAAGTAGGGCTAAGTGAGCACGCCCACAAATTTCCACACCAGCTTTCCGGTGGGCAACAACAGAGGGTGGGAATCGCTCGAGCTCTAGCCACCGAACCCAAAATATTACTTTGCGACGAACCCACGAGTGCTCTAGACCCAGAGCTGGTGGGGGAGATTTTGGATCTCCTCATTTCCATTTCAAAACAAAAAGTAACTCTCATCATCGCCACCCACGAAATCAGATTTGCTCGCAAAATTTCTCAAAGATGTTTCTTTTTTGAAAAAGGCGATCTCCTTTTGCAAGGCAACACGCAGGAAATGTTGGATAACCCCACTCATCCCCGTTTGGCTAGTTTTTTGGAGCGACTTAAAGACTGATTTTACGTGCCTCGTATCCATACGAGGTGTTTTCTTTTCAAAAAGAGGCAACCAACATAATGATTAAAGTAGAAAATCTAACCAAAGAATACACCGTAAAAATCAAAAAACCAGGTTTGACCGAGAGTTTAAAAGGGTTAGTGAAGCCGGAATACCAAACGAAATATGCACTAAAACAAGTCAGTTTTGAACTTTCCCCTGGACAGACGGTTGGGCTCATCGGGGCCAACGGAGCTGGCAAAACAACGCTCGTCAAAATTCTATCGGGAATCATTCCTCCCAGCAGTGGAAAGGCCAGTGTATCCCATTTCATTCCATGGGAGCGACAACCCTCATTCCAAAAATCCATGAGCTTAATCATGGGACAAAAAGCTCAATTGTGGTGGGACTTACCAGCTTCAGACTGCTTTTTGCTTCTTCAAAAAATTTATAGGATTCCCAATCCTGATTTTCAAGTACAGTTAAATCGTTTGGTGGAAATCATGGGTGTGGAAAGAGTTCTTAACACTCAAATCAGAAGACTGAGCTTAGGCGAACGCATGAAAATGGAGTTGGTGGCTTCTTTACTCCACAAACCATCCATCATTTTTTTAGACGAACCCACCATTGGATTGGATGCCATCTCCCAAAGAGCCATGCGTCAATTTCTAAAAGAATACCAGAAGGAAAATCAGCCACTGATCCTATTAACTTCCCATTACATGGAAGACATTGAAGATCTTTGCACCAATGTATTGGTATTACACCAAGGTGAACTCGTTTTTAATGGTGCGCTTAGTCAAATCAAATCCCAGATGCAGCCAGACAAACTCATTTCGGTGCTCTGTTCAAATGATTTAGCGGCATGGGCTGAACTTTCCAACTTTCAAACCACCTTTTCCAAAATGACCATCATGGAATCCAATGCTCAAGAAGGTTTGTTGAAATTGAAAGCACCTAAAGAGATCTTACACGATATTGTAAGACATTTGTATGACAAATTAAACATCAATGACATTTCTATAGAAGATGAGGACATATCCTTATCCATCCAAAAAATGATTAACTCCTCCAGGAGGAATGGCTGAAAAAATGGTGTATTGGAGCGTCTTTCGCACATCTCTGGCCAAATCCATGCAGTACCATGCTGATTTTTGGATCCAACAGATTTTTAACTCTGGAATCGGTTTTTTCATCCAGTATTTTATTTTCTATGCTTTGTATCAATCCCAGCTTAAAGGAGAGATGGGGGGACTTACATTTGCCCAAATGAATCTCAATCTTACATTGGCCATGGGATTTCGCAGGATCGTAGTGGGCGAAGGGGGTGGCTTTATAGGCGACGACATCTACAGCGGAGGGTTAAACCGATTCTTATTACAACCTGTTTCCTTGCTTGGCTATAAATTTGCAGAGCATTGCGCCAGTTTCGTCACGTCGGGGATTCAACTTTTTATCGGATTACTCATCTATGTGAGCGTTTTTGGTTTTCAAGAATTACAAGAGATAAAATGGGAATTTGTGCCGCTAGCCATGGCGCTCCTGATGGCGGCCACCTTTGTCTATTTTTTGATAGCTGTGGTGATCGACTGTGTTTGCTTCTGGATGGATCAAGTGTGGAGTCTCCATGTGATGTTGAAGTTTACAATGGATTTAACCGCTGGAGTGCTCATACCTTTAACCTTGTTTTCTTCGTCCACACGTGCTCTGATTGAGTATTTTCCCTTTCATTTCATGGGTTCTTTACCCGCTGAAATTTTGCTTGGCAAAAAAGAAATGGCTCAGTTGGGTATGCCCCTTTTCTATTTAACATTATGGATAGCAATATTTTATTTATTGTTTAAAATGATTTTCAAAAAAGGCTTAAAAGTCTACTCCGGGATAGGAATTTGAAATGTGGCGATACTTAGATTTGTATAAACATCTGGTGTCTTTTTCCTTAAAAACCTCGATGCAGTTTAGACTCGATTTTTTCTTTAGAATCATAATGGATTGTGTGTTTTATTCCATGCATTTTGTGTTTTTTAGTGTCCTCACCTCCCACGCTCCTCAATTAGGGGGCTGGGACTCTTTTCAGCTTCAGGTGCTGGCCACATCCATATGTTTAGTGGATGCGATTCAAATGACATTGTTTTCAAATAACATGCATTTTTTCTCTACTCAAATCGTTAAAGGAGGACTGGATTTCCACTTGGTCCGGCCCGTGTCACCCCGCTTTATGATGAGCCTGAAAAGCTTCGCCTTTAACTCATTTGTGAATTTGCTCATCGCCATTGGGATCTGTATCTCCATATTGTCGCGTTCACCTTACCCAATCCAAGCCATTTCTATTGTTTGGTATGCTTTATCCATCATGATGGGTGCCTTTATCTATTACAATTTCCAATTTGCCATCCGAAGCCTGGTGTTTTGGACCCATTCTGGAAACGCCCTAAATGGGCTCACCTATACATTAGATAAATTGGGTGAAAAGCCACACACGGTGTATCCCAAGTGGTTTCAAAAGTTTTTTACGACTCTATTGCCTTATGCATTGGTGGCATCCGTACCAAGTCAGATTTTGGTTACGGACTCTCCCTTTTTACTTTTACTTTCCATGGTAGGCGGCAGTCTATTTACGTTTGGCATCAGTCAATGGATTTGGGTCACCGGATTGGATCGATACCAGTCGGCCTCTTCTTAATCCATTTCTTTTCCTTTAGTGGTCGTAGTGGGGCATTTGGCCGTTCTGTCGATCAAAAATGGATCACCGAAAAGCCTTTAAACAGGTCTACTCCCGTTGACTAATGGTAACTCATTGATTTTTAAACTCAAAAATTGAGGAATTTTTGGCATCCATTTTGCACGATCAGAAGCAAACCCCATAAGTTAGGTAGTGCCTATGCCAAGAACCATCCGCAACGTACTTCTCTTCCTTTGGCTAGAGGCCTGTTCCAGTGGCAAACCACCAGCGGATCGGTCTTGCGTGGCAGCTCAGATTGCCAATGACCATAATATGACTAACCTATTACCACACCTGCCTGCACGACTGCTCACCCAATACCATGAGCATTTCGCACTGCAGGAACACAAATCCCGCATTCCCAGTTGCCAAATCCATCTAATGGACCCTAATGTTTTAAAGGAACATTTTGGTCAACCGATTCATGGCGACTTAGTCACGAATGGCACCGTGACCTTTATCACTGCCGGGCATTGTCTCGCTCCCAATCGCATCCCCCAATTATCCATGGTGTTTAGCTGGAAGGGTGAAACGCACCAGGTTCATTTAGAGCCACTTCTTTCAAGATTGGAAAGGTGGGCACAATCCAAAAAAAATCTAGCGACTTGGGAAGCGAGCGCGGTGGAGTTGGGCACTTTAGACAGTTATACCATGCTGGATGTGGAATGGGAGTTAAAGCCCGGATTTGCAACGGAAATGGCCGAAAGAGTCCATCAAACCAAGCTGGAAGACAGGCAAAGCAAGCGCGATGTTTTTTCGGCCGCCGATGGCATACTGGTTCAACTTTCCATAAATACACAGAAAACAGAAAAAACTACATTAAGGGCTTTGGACGAAGCCATAAAATATCATGGAAAATTGTGGCAAAAGAGTCTAGTGCAATCAACCCAAAAAGCCAAAACGGACTGGAAGGCCGTATATCGTAGTTGGAGTGTTTCTAGATATAAAGTTCATTCCGTATTCTCACAATATTCCTATTTTCTCTTGGAAAATTGCAGCAATCCCGAATCCGAGTTCGAGTGGACCAGGCAGGGAGCATTTTGCCTAAACCATAAAGAGAAGAGAGAATTACTTAGACAGTTTTTTCCAGAGATAAAGGACCGTCTCACTCAAAAGCAGGTCGCAGAGACCATTGAAATTTTATATGAAGACATAAATACTGGGTGGCATAGCGCATTTTCTAGTATGAAATCAAAGCCACTTCATTCTTTTGTTTTATATAGCTATTCCGGAAATGGCTTGGTGAATTTCAGTGGTTTCTCATTTAAATCAATTCTAAAAGACGACACAGCTCCTCAGTTTAGCTTTGCTCGAATTCAAGTGGACCAAGGCGGATTCAAATCGAAAGTTGAATTCGACAAGGGAGATAGCGGAGCCTTGTTAAGTGAGAATGGAAGCTTTCCTTTGGGAGTTTTGTTAAGGGCAGATGGAGAAAACTCCTCTGGAGGTTTTCCCTTGCAGTTCCTTCCTAGCCCCAGAAAGTTAATTCAGGACAGCATTTCTAAGCCAAAAAAATCGGATCCCGAAAAAAAGACTTTAGATCAGAATCCTAATGGCAATCAGGACACCTCAAAAAAACCAAAAACCTTGGGTGAAGACACTGAAAAAGGCGACACAAAATCCAATGAAAACCAAATGGATTCAGACCAAAATGAATCCAATCGAGCTAAAATTGCCGATAGTGGTTCTCAGGAAGCTTCGGAATCAAATGCTGGCTGTTACTAAATAACCTTTTTAGGAATTCATTTTTATACTTCGAGGCATTAGACACCATTAAAACCTATTTTTCACTATTGAGCCTCGCTCTTAACGACGGATCTGTTACGTAAATATATCCCACTCCTCTTACCGAAATTAAAAATTGTGGTTTAGCCGGATTTTCTTCAATTAACTTTCTCAATTTACCCACAAACACATCCACCGTTCGGGTCTCCATTTTGGCATCGTAATGCCACACAGAGGAGAGTAACTGGGAGCGATTCAGAACCACATTTGGCTGTTTAATGAGGGCTTGAATGAGCAGACCTTCCGTAGGAGAAATTCGGGACCGAACCGCATTTTTGGATTCCACGATCAATTGTTCAAAGCTAAACTGAGCCTGTCCAAAGGAAACCCAAGTGGTGGAATGATCTGTCTGATACCACTTACTTCTCTTTACTAATCCTTTCACACGTAGCATTAGTTCCGATAAAATAAAGGGCTTTGTTACGTAATCATCTGCTCCCAATTCCAACGCCTCTACCTTATCAGCCTCACCTCCTTTTGCACTTAATATGCAGATCGGAACCTTTTGGGCCAGCTCTCTTGTGGCCTTCAAAACCTGAAATCCATCCATATATGGCAACATAAGATCCAATAAGATTGCAGAATATTTTCCGTAATTTTTCTTAATCTCCTCTAAGCCAGACCTTCCGTCTTGCATCCAAACGGTATCAAAACCCTCATGTTGAAGGTTAAAACACAGACCTTCGCCCAGAGCTTCTTCATCTTCAATGACTAGAATAGTATCTTTTGAATTCTGCATGAAAACTGGCTCCCTTTTTTAGTCCTTCGCTCGTGGCACTCAATTTTCCACCCAGGGACTTCATGATGCTTTGACATACATAGAGCCCCAATCCAGATCCCGATATTCGGGACCGAGTCTTGTCTTCTACCCTATAAAATTTTTGAAAAATTTTCTTTAGATGCGATTTTTCCAATCCAATCCCATCATCTTGAACACTCACCTTAACGTGGGTGGCCGTGGCCTCGATGATCACTGTAATTTCACCTCCTTTTTCAGAGTATTTCACAGCATTTTCCACCAAATTATCAAACAAAACCTCTATAATTAATGGGGGAGCAAAGATCAAGGGAGCATTGTTATGATCTGAGGAGTGAAGGGTGTTGTCTCGAATCTCAAAAACTCTAGAGTCGCCTACCCGTTCTTGAGCCTTTTGAACGCAATATCCTAAAGTCTGTGACAATTGGATGGGTGTTGGGGTGTCACGATAGGTTGTGGATTCCTGTCGTGCCATCACCAAAATTCTATCGATTTGTGTCTGAAGCCTATCAGCCTCTCTAAGAATCTTATGGAAGAATTTCTCCCGATCAGAGGACTGCAGATCCCTAAGCAACATGGTTTCCGTGTATAAACGAATACTTGCCAATGGTGTTTTCAGTTCATGGGTGACGCTGTTTAAAATGGAGTCTTGTAATTTATTTAACTTAACTTGTCTCCTGAGATTCACAAAAATTAAATATAACCCAGCCAAAATTACGCCCATCAGCAAACAACCTGCCCATAAAACGATCCAGTGTCCGGTTTCAAATTGGTCAGGATTAGACAATCGCATAAAAACCTTGTCCAATTCATTGGTACGCACCACATACCAGCGGATCCAAACCACCATCAAAAGACCCCAACTGATTTGGGCCACCACAAAAATGGAGATAGGGTGAAAGACATGCTTGAAACGAAAGAATTTCATGACCAGGCCTTTGAATTTATACCAACGATGGTAAGATGGGGTTCACTAGCACATCTTATCAGATATTGATACCAAATTAAAAAAGGTACGAAATGATGCAAAACCTCTTTAGATTTTGGATGGTTTCGTGGCTTGCTTTCAGTAGCTCCCCATCCAAAGCACAGCCAGAAGAAATGCCCAAACCCAGAACAGCCATTGTTCAAGAAATGAATCGTATTTTTAGGGAAAGTAAGGTCGATATCCCCAATTTAAACCTTAATGCTAGACTCCCTTCGCCTAAAGAAACCCTTTCTTGGTCTCAGTTCTGGATCGCAGTCGAAAATCAAAACTCAGTGCAAACCTATGAGCAAGCCTTGATTTTGCTCGAAATAGGCATAGAGCCTGAAAAAAGATCTCTATTTTTGCAGGTATTTTTACCCATTTTGCGGGCTTGGAACCATTATGAACTGTTTTGGAATCTAACCCAAAAATGGGGGGTACATCATCCCGAATTTTATGAGGTGAACACAACTCAATGGATCCTTGGAGAACTTGCCAATCAGACACCCGTGATCAACCCTGAAACCAAACCTGAAGTGATCCGGTATCTTGAGCAACTCGCCCAAAAATTCCCGTCCCACCCCCTTTCCTTGGATGCCCTGCATATCCTTCAGACACCTTCGATTTGTGAACCCTCGCTTCCTGTGGGAGGCTATTTTGACCCCTTTGCCAAACACCCAAATCACAAACTTGTTATTTTATTGGATAGTTACCAAAAGCAAGGACCATCGGAAACCTTTGACCGTTACCTAAACTGGGTCATCACTCCTCTCCCTCAGAGCTACCTATACTATGATTCCCAGACCGTCATGTGGGAAAAATCTTTCGAAATCATAGAGTTTTTCATCAAGACCAAACAATTTGGGAAAGCGGAAGACCTTTTGAGACACATGCGTGAAATTTCTCAAAAGCCAAATCATCAGTCCCATTGGACGCCTAAAAATAAAGGTTTATGGTTCTTTTACCAGGGCAGAATAGCCAACATTCACAACAATCCTACACAAGCAAAAAGCCATTATCTTCAATCCATTAATCTTTTACATGGGCATAAAGAGTGGGAGAATGCAGTCAAAAGATATATTTTATCCATTCACTTTCAACAAGACTACGCCTCTGAGGCATCGGAGGCCATTCGTTACCATTCTCAAACGAAGGGTCCCCTTAAGCATTTCTTGGGTTGGCAGGCATTTTGGGCAAAAGTAATGCAAGGCAAGCGAGACGAAGCCCAAAAGATCTATATAGATACTAAATTCCCCAAAAAAAGCATATATGAACTCAAGTCCAAATACTGGCTTGGTAGCCAACTTCCACAAGCCCAAACAGCAAGTTACCTTAAAACCAGCCGTTTTTCGGCTTGGCATCTCTTAGCTCGTTCAAAATCACTTCCATCAAAAATCCATTTTGCCATGGACCAAGAGAATGAAATTCAAAAAGTACTCACTCAATTGGAGATCAAGAAAGCTCATTTGGAATCTAACCCACACTCACTCCAAGAAAAGACCTATCCGTTACCTTATTTAGGGCTTGTATTGAGAGCCACTAAAGAATACAATGTGAATCCTTTTTTAGCATATGCCATCATGAGAGCGGAATCCAACTATCAACCGGAGGTCGTAAGTGATGTAGGAGCATTAGGGCTCATGCAGATGATGCCCCAAACTGGGAACAAAATCGCATTACTTTTGGAGGATTCCGGGTTTTCCCCCTATGAACTTGCCAGCCCCCCCATCTCCATCCTTTATGGTGTAAAATACCTTTCCTACCTTTTGGAGATTTTTGAAGGAAATATTCCTTTAGTTGCAGCGGCTTACAATGCCGGGCCGGCTTCGGTAATCAGATGGATGAAGCAAACTCCTGATATCCCGCTTGACCAATTCCTAGAAAACATACCTTTTGACCAAACTCGAACCTACGTAAATAAAGTCATGGTTTTTCTTCACAGTTATTTCACAATTTATCAAGGTTCTGATAAGAGTTACTTTAATTGGGTGCCCTCCGCCCTTAGCCCCCTGCCCAAACCTAAAATTCCCCTTGATTTGTTCTAGCAAAACTGATTATAGGAAGCCGTGCTCTAGAACCTGAATTTTTTTAAGATGCTAGGAAAATCATGTCTCAAACGGTCCCTACCATTCCATCACCTTCTCCCTCCCAGTTCATTTTAGAGTTGGAGAAGGTTTCCAAAATTTACCCCAACGGTACCATCGCACTAAATGATGTCAGTTTCAAAGTGAAAAAGGGCTCATTTCTTGCTGTTATCGGGCTTTCAGGGTCAGGTAAGTCTACCATGCTGCGGTGTGTCAACCGACTTCACGAGCCCACCAATGGCCGAATTCTCCTAGAGGGCCAAGATATGGGTCAGCTTGATCCCAAGCAATTGAGGCAAGCCAGACAGAAGATCGGCATGGTGTTTCAGCATTTTAATCTAATTGAACGCCGAAGTGTTCTTACAAATGTTTTAACAGGTCGCTTAGGCTCCTTTTCCCAAAACGTCTTTGGCGGAGTCTTGGGCGCTTGGCCAAAGGCATGGGTAGAAGAGGCCTACCAAGCTCTAAAACTCGTGGGACTCGAAAGCAAAGCCCAGGTGCGAGCCGATGGGTTAAGTGGCGGCCAGCAACAGCGCGTGGCCATCGCCCGAAGCTTGCTTCAATCCCCAAAGGTGCTATTAGCCGATGAACCGGTGGCTTCTCTAGACCCTGCCACATCTAATTCTGTAATGAAATACCTTCAAATGCTCAATCAGGAAATGGGAATGACCATTATCTGTAATCTACACTTTTTAAGTTTGGTGCGTGAGTTTGCAACAGATGTGATTGCGCTTAAGGGCGGAGTGAAGGTGTTTGAAGGGAAGCCTACTGAAATCACACCCCAGTGGTTTAAAGATATTTATGGAGAAGCCGCCAAAGAAGTGGAGATTCACTAATGCGAATTCCAAATTTTATTCCCGTTTATCCTCAAGAGCGTACCCGAAGAGAGTGGTCTGGATTGATTCTTCAGATGTTGCTCTGGGGTTATTTGGTGGTGGTGCTGGTTCGAATCGGAATTTTTGGTGTTACCTTACCTTGGATAGAGGACCTGGCACTGAACGACCCCCCTGCGAAATGGGCATCCGAGCTCATTTCAAGCTGGAAATATGATAGTCGTTATTTTGAAATGGAATGGGCTACTTTGGGAGTCCTATTTGCCGTGGGCTTAACCATAGGATTATTCGTGTCCTTGACTTCCAAGGGTCTAGGTTTGTTTCTTTGTAGTATGAGCAAACTTCAAGTTTCTGATGAAAAGGTCGCCTTACAGATCAAAAATCACTGGCGATATGCCAAATGGGAAGGTGGAGTGCTTTTTTTGGCTACCGTCATGACTGGATGGGTGGTCACTAAAATTAATTTAGCCAAAGCAATTGAACCTGAAGGACTTCATGGCGCGCTCCGATTGGTACTTGAGCTCAGCTGTGGACTCCCCCTTTTGGGTCAAGAAGAATTCACATTTTTTGGATCAACCTATAAGCTTCCATTTACGGCTTATGATGCATTTAAATCCATTTTAAATCTTTTGATTCAGGGATTAAACACACTGCAAAGTATTGCAGGAAACCAAGCCATAGCATCTCTTGAAATGGTTTGCACCCCTTCCCCTTGGAGTTACTACAGCAACGCGCTAAAGTTATTGGTAGAAAGCCTTTTTCTAGCATTTATGGCCACGTTGTTTTCTACCCCAATTGCGTTTGTGTTGGCTTTTTTTGCTGCCTCAAATTTAACGCGCCACTCTCGAACCATGCGCTGGTTGTATACGTTTGTTCGCACGTATATTAATATTTCCCGATCCATTGAGCCACTCATTTGGGCGATCGTTTTAGCGGTATGGGTAGGTATTGGACCTTTTGCGGGAGCACTCGCCCTTATGATTCATAGCATTTCAAGCCTTGTTAAACAATATTCAGAAGCCATAGAGTGTGTAGACGAAGGGCCAATCGAGGCCATTACAGCCACCGGCGCCAATCGAATCGCTGTGGCCTGGTTTGCCGTCGTACCTCAAGTCCTATTGCCTTATTTGGCATTTACTATCTATCGATGGGACATCAATGTTCGAATGTCTACCGTCATCGGGCTAGTGGGCGGTGGCGGTATTGGAAGCCTATTAATCCAAGAACAAGGACTGGCACATTGGACCCAGGTGGGAACCATTGCCTTTCTCATTTTCTTAGTCGTTTGGACCATGGATTTCTTTTCGGCACGCATCAGAGCTGCCATTCAATGAAAACATCCCAAGCCAATCATCCCATGGAGCCCTATTGGCTTGACTGGGGGATTTTGCCTTATCGGGAGTCCCTGGACCAACAATGTTTGTTACACTCTCAGGTATCACAAAATGAAAGCCACCCTGGGTATATCATTCTAGTGGAACATCCTCCCGTAGTCACGATGGGTAACCGCCAACAGGATTTTGATTTGCTCCTTCCATCGGAGGAACTTGAGCGCCATCAGGTTTCCTTTTTCAAAACAGATAGAGGCGGAAGTGTCACCGCTCATGAACCAGGCCAATTAATCATCTATCCCATCATTCCGTTAAGGAAATATGGTTTTCAAGCAAAAAGCTGGGTTTGGTTTCTTGAGGAATGTGTCATTAAACTCGCTGAGACCTATTGCCTTGTGTTAGAACGCCATCCCATCAACCCAGGCCTCTGGTTTAACTGTGAAAAAGTAGCTTCTGTTGGCATTCGAATTAAGAATCGAGTTTCTATGCACGGAATTGCCATCAATCTCAATAATTCGCTAAAAACGTTTGATTTTATTGTTCCGTGTGGCTTAAAAAACATGCAAACCACTTCATTAAAAAAAATATTGAATCAGGAAATTGACGTTGCTCTATTGAAAAACAACCTCAAGGAAACATGGAATCGAAAATTACGGGAACACAAACCACAGCAAAATGGTCCCAGTACTCATTAATTAGCCTTAAGAGTAGGTACAACTTCATCCACAGCAACTTGAAATACAGGGTGTGAAATGACCGTTTTTCTTATGCTTTCCAGCTGAGAAAGAGTACATCTTTTCAATATAGAATGGATCGCTTGGATCTCCAATTCGCACCGCTCAATCTCAGTGGGAGCCAGTCCTAATTTTTTCATTTGTTCATCAGCAGAATCTTCCGGCACGGTTAAGACTTTAGTTACAGGAATTTTTAATACATCCGCCAAGCTCATTACGGTATCCAAACTCGGTAGTGCCTTGGAGTGCTCAATGTGGATCAACGCAATTCTACTTATTCCTGCCTGAGTCGCCAGAGCAGCTTGGGTCATCTTCTGTTCCGTGCGAAACATTCTTATATTGGCTCCAATAAATTGAAATTTTTTCATTAAGACGAACTCCCAGCAGATTCTTTTGTTAAAGTACTCTAAACATGTTACATAGAAAGTAACAGCCTGCAATGGTCCCTTATTGAAGGTGACAATTTTTTATCTTTAATAGCAGGAATCAGTGTGCCACCATCAAAATTTCCTGTTTTTTCACCATGTTTTTTTTATGACATGGAATAACCAAACACAAAAGACTAAGATACCAAGGAAATGTGATCAAAGTTTGTGATGAAAAATGTTTCACTAACTTTTGAATAATAATAATGGGATCTAGTTGGATTTCTAGAGGTCAATAATGTTAACTGCAAAATTTGAGAATGGTGTCGTAGAATTTTCCGGTATACTCAACGAACAACAAGATCTCGCCGGATTAAAGACCAAACTAACTCAGCTTAGCAATGATAGTAACAATGGCCGATTTTTTGCAGATTTCTCTAAAGTAACTAGAGCTAACTCCGCAGGAATACTCGTTTGGTTAAAAGCAACGAAAGAGCTAGGCCTAAAAATTGTATACGTCAAAACTCCCATCTGGTTAGTTGAACAATTTAACTTTATCGATGAGTTTTTTGAAGGCGACATCAAAGTAAAAAGCATCATGGCCAGATTTTACGACGCCACACAAGATGACTCCATCATGTACTGCCTAGAAATAGGAAAAGACATACCATTTAAAACAGAGTACAGCGATCATCAATTCAACTACAGAGACAACACTGGTCAACCGCTGGAGCCTGATTTTGATCCTCAACTCTTTCTGAATTTTTTGGCCAATTTCGGACCAAAAATTGCCTACACCGACTCTTGATTCGGTCAACAATCAAACCAACCGAATATTTAAAGCCGTATCCAACCGGAAGGATTCTGTAGCACTCCGTTTCGATAGAGCTCAAGATGCAAATGAGGTCCACTGGACCTCCCCGTTGAACCCACCCTTCCGATCACAGTTCCTTGAGAATAATATCTCCCATTTACCCCGGCAAAAGAACTCATATGGCAATAACGCGACACCCACGACTTCCCACTAACAGAGTGGGACATTCTAACTACCAATCCACATGCTCCTTCCGTCCCAGAAGATTGTTTAACCCCGTTACCTATATTTTTAACAGCAGTGGAATGGGGTGCAGCCAAATCAACTCCAGAGTGAAAACCACTGGAACGTTGTCCAAAAGGAGACGAGACTCTATAGCTGGAAAGTGGGGGTATAAAAACCGCGGCGGATTTTGAACCCAATACCTCAGAATCATTGGATCTTTGCTGCAAACCACCACAGCCATTTGAAAAAAATCCCAATACAACAACAAAGGAAACAAGTCTATTCACAATCAATACTCCGATCTTCCGAATTACCAATAACCGACGGTCAGTTAAATGGATTCTCAGTTTTACGCCAAAAAATTAAAATATTCAATCATCCAAACTCTTTAGGGTGTTATACAAAACGCTCATTACTAAATAAAGAAAAAATTTCACATTTTAACAAAATGATTTTGCCTAACAGACAAAAACTACATTCTTTGACAAATTTGTAATATTTTTATTTTTCCTAGGCCTAATTCAATTCCAAGAACCCACGAACCCATATAAAACTGGAATTAGGTCTGTATCTTAGCGCTTAAGTTGTTACAATTTTCAACTCTAACTCTATTTGCAATCCGGAGTGTCTACAATCCGATTCACTATCATTGTCACCGGTCACCACCAATTTCAGCACCTGCTTTTTTTGTTTTTCTCTGATTTCGTTTATTTTAATCACAGCTTCCTGATTGAGCTCCAATAACAGTCTTCCAGTCTTTTCCGTTTTTGGAACATCACAAATTTTAGCTCCCCAGCAGCCAGACCCCACCTGCCGGTGCCACTTACCTACTAATCTGCTCCAGTCGTACACTTTCATTCCAGTGTCTTCATTAAACAAATCAAAATTGTTTTGACTCATAAGCAATATTCTATCATTAAACATCAGCAGCATTTCATCATCAAATCGAAGGGATGCTTGATGCGAAGAAAGTTTGAGTTCACAAATGGATTGATCAGAATTCAAATCCAGGTCTAAAATTTGCTCTAATCTAGCTTGAAAAAATCCATCCCTTTTGTCGAGATTTCCGTCTTTGCTCCATTTGCATCCAGAACTTTGAGCCGGAAACTCCAGAGACTTTTTCTGCTGATTGAGTGTCTTTGAGGCAAACAGCTCAGCGGCACTCAAACCAGGGGATTTTTCCTTGCCACCTTCATTAGGAACTGGACTGATAGAAGGAGTAGCGGTTGAAATCAACCCATCTGAATTAACTCCGTCTGGCTTTGAATTTAGATCACTTGGTGAGTCAGTAGCAGACTGGGAAAAAAGAGTTACTTTACCTCCTTTATGGGACGTAGCAACAAAACCAGAATTTTTACAAGACACGCCTATTCCAAAGGCAGTCCAAAAATAAAAAGCGAAACTTTTACACAGACTTCCATAAGCTGAAACGTTATTTCCCACCATTTTCACCGCCAAATCTCCGACACTACGACCGAATCGGAATTTAAATTTTTTTTCAAAACATTAAACATCAGTCCCATAAAATCGCCACTATAGCAAAAACCAGGAAATTGGATTCAATAAAAATACAACAAGTAAACAATTGGTTTCATATACCATCTCATGGTAACCTGAATCAAAGAAACCGTATTAGGCAAAAACAAATTTCCAATTTTTTAATATAGAAACGGGAGCAAAAAATGCAGGTTGGACATCAAATCTCACAACAAAAGAAAAAAGGTCGTCCAGTTGGTAAACGCAATCTCAAAGACGACATTTTAACATCCGCCATTAATATTCTCTCTGAAAAAGGAGATGATGAACTTTCTCTAAGAGAAATATCAAGAAGACTTAACGTCACAAATGTGGCACTTTTCCATTATTTCAGCAACAAAGAGAATCTCATAGCAGCATTAGCACTTCAGGGATACGAAAAACTAAAAGGAATCTTAAAAGAAACAGAAACCAGTTCTGTACACGAAACACCACTCAACCGTCTCGGACTCATCTGCCAGGCCTATGTTGAATTTGCACAGACAGATGAGGTATTTTATAGATGCATGTACCACGGATTAATACGAAATTTTGACCACTATCCTGAGCTTCAAAAAGGCAATCAAAATTGTTTTGACATTATCGAATCAGCAGTAATTGACATACCTGGCTTTTCAGAAGACAAATTAAAAGTCCGCACAACCTCCTACACGGTTTGGTCTTTACTTCATGGAACAGTTACCTTACTTAAAGACACGAGAGGACACGACATTCTAGAATCAAAAAACTTAACCTCAAAAACGATCATCAGCTCACTTGACCAAATGCTAGCCCAGCTCATTTCAAATAGTGGACATCCATTGGATCAAAACTCAAACATTGAATATATCTAGAATTAAGAAATTCTATTCCAATCGGCACCGACCTTACATCTTTAATCCCTAAACACAAGCAAACTCTAGCTCTTCAGAACAATACCCCAAAAAAGACGACTGGGGGCATTCACCCCTCTTTTAACTGTCATAAACCCCGATCCCACTCTATCTCTCAGAAAAACCATAGAAAAAATGACAGGCAGGCATTTTATAATTAAAAGAGTCGAAAAAAAAGAAGGGAAAAAATTATGAAAAATTTTCCCCTCCACTGTTCCTAAAGGACAGGCGATTCACCCTAGTCTTTCAGAATAAAATCTATAATCAAGTTTCTTACTAATCAAAGAAATCTCATCATTCTGGCCTTATGGATTTGCCCCTGACCCATCTGCAGAACCATCAGCTTTAGTAGCAGAGCTTCCCCTATCCACCAATTCAACCAAGGCACGTTTTGCGCCATCACCAGGTCTCAAACCCAATCGCAAAATGCGAGTGTAGCCACCTGGTCGTTTAACATTGGCAGGACCCACTGACTCAAACAATGCCTTCACACACTCTTTACCATATAACTGAGCGGCGGCCGCACGACGATTGGAAAGTGAATCTTGCTTGGACAATGTGATCAAAGGCTCCACAACCCGCCTCAGTTCTTTTGCACGCTCCAGGGTTGTTTCGAGAGACCCGTGAGAAATGAGCTGTGTTGCTAGTCCACGCAATAACGCCGCTCTTTGCGCCGTATCTTTATTTAATTTTCTGTAACCAAAACGATGTCTCATATTCTTATCCTTTAAAATCTCTTTCTTTGGCTCGATTCAAGTCAAAGCCCTCTATTTTCATTCCTAGATGAAGACCCATTTCAGACAAGATGTCTCTTATCTCATTTAGTGTCTTTCTTCCAAAGTTTTTTGTTTTTAACATATCCATCTCAGTCTTCATGACTAGGTCGCCTATGAATCTAATACCAGCATTTTCTAGACAATTAGCAGCCCTTACAGACAACTCTAATTCATCTACAGACTTATACAGGATATCGTTCATACGGGCATCAATTACAACCGTCTCGGCAGGAGCGTAGTCCTCATCTGCTTCTTGAAAATTAATAAACACAGACATCTGATCTTTAACAATCTTAGCACTATAAGCAAGTGCATCCTCAGGTGACACGGCACCATTTGTCTGAACTTCAATGACGAGTTTGTTGAAATCTGAATTTTGCCCAACCCGAGTCTCACTCACAGAAAAACTAACTTTTTTCACAGGCGAAAAACTAGCATCAACCGCGATAGCACCCACAGGAAGACCTGATTGAGCCTCGCTAGGTAGATAGCCTTTACCGGTACTTACAAAGATCTCAGCCTGAAAACGCCCCCCCGCACCAACGGTGCAAATCACATGTTCAGGATCCAAAACCCGAAACGATGCATCGGAAACAAAGTCAGCGCCTGTTACAACCTTGGGACCAGCCACGTCAATCACGATTGTTTTGTCGGACTCGCCATCCAACCAAACGCTCAGGCTTTTCAAATTCAAAATGATTTCTGCCACGTCCTCGGAAACGTCAGGGATACTCGAAAATTCGTGTTTTACCCCCTCTATTTTCACTCCAACAATGGCTGCGCCCTGGAGAGAGGATAGCATCACACGCCGTAAAGCATTTCCCAAGGTTGTGCCAAAACCACGCTCTAACGGTTTGGCAACAAATCTTCCAAACACATCCGAAATCTCTTCTTTTTCAATGTATTCAGGACGAACAAGTGACTTCCAGTTGGCCTGCATCTCTAACTCCAGCAATAAAAATCCAAATAAAAGGGTTCAACAACACGTCAGAATTATTTAGAATACAACTCCACAATCAACTGCTCTTTTACAGGCAACTGGATCATATCTTTACTAGGAACAGCCAAAACAGTCCCTTCCAAGTTATTCATAGACAACCACTCAGGACAACCGTGCCCCTCACGTTTTGAGGCTTCAAGGCTTTTCAAAACGGGAGCTATGCTGCGTGATTTCTCAGCAAGCGTAATCTTGTCTCCAACCTTAAGTAGGGCGGAAGGAATATTACAACGTTTTCCATTCAACAAAACATGGTTATGTCTCACAAGTTGCCTAGCGGCGTTCCGACTTTCGGCGATACCCAATTTAAACACAACCGCATCCAACCGCATCTCAAGCCTCTGGAGCAAAACTTCACCCGTTTTTCCACGGGACTGGGACGCTTTTCGAAAGGTACCAACAAACTGGCGCTCCAAAACACCAAAAATGCGGCGAAGTTTCTGCTTTTCTCTCAATTGTACGCCAAAGTCAGACAACTTACCCCGACGAGCACCATGCTGACCAGGTGCTGTTTTACGCTTGTCTACAGCACACTTATCAGTGTAGCATCTTTCGCCCTTCAAAAAAAGCTTTGTTCCTTCACGACGGCACAACCTACATGCAGGTCCTAAATATCTAGCCATTTATCCATAACTCCTTAATTAAACTCGTCTACGCTTCGGTGGTCGGCATCCATTGTGCGGGACAGGCGTCTCATCTTTAATCATTGTCACTTTTAAACCAGCAGCAGCAATAGCGCGTACCGCAGACTCCCTACCACCTCCCGGACCAGAGACAACCACCGAGCAAGATCTCATACCTGAGTCCATAGCCTTTTTTGCAGCTTCCTCAGCCGCCATCTGTGCCGCAAAAGGGGTGCTTCTTCTGCTACCCTTGAATCCTTTGCTTCCGGCACTTGCCCAACACACCACTTCGCCATTTAAATCAGCAAAGGTAACAATCGTGTTATTAAAACTTGCAGCAATACTAACAACACCATTCGGAACGTTTTTTTTGATTTTTTTCTTTCTAACTACTGTTTTAGCTGTATTCATCAATCAATCCTATTTCTTCTTGTTCGCAACGGTCTTTTTAGGACCTTTTCTGGTGCGTGCATTTGTTTTAGTGCGTTGACCTCGAACAGGCAAGGACTTACGGTGGCGAAGCCCACGGTAACACCCAAGGTCCATCAATCTCTTCACATTATTACTTACCTGCCGACGCAAATCCCCTTCAACCGTTAAACCACCATCAATGGCTTTTCGAATGGAGTTAATCTGTTCATCGGAAAGTTCCGTAACTCGAAGGCTTTCTTTTACTCCAGCCTCCTTCAAAATCTTTTTAGAGGACTGCAAACCTATCCCATATACGTAGGTAAGTGCAATCAAAATTCTTTTCCCACGAGGAATATCAACGCCAGCAATACGAGCCATAATCTTATCCTCCCTTATCCCTGACGTTGCTTATGTTTCTTCACGGAACAAATAACGCGAACCACACCAGCCCGTCGCACCACTTTGCATTTATCACAAATACACTTCACACTAGCTCTAACTTTCATAAAAATCCCCAACTACTTGGACCTAAAAACGATTCGCCCTCTTTGCAAATCATAAGGGCTCACTTCCATCTTTACACGATCACCTGGTAAAATATTCACCAGATTCATTCTCATCTTTCCTGAGACATGGGCCAAAACCTTATGCCCACCTTCTAGTTCTACTCGAAACATATTATTAGGGAGCTTTTCACTCACTATGCCTTCTACCTCAATCCTGTCATCTCTTTCCATCATATATTCCCGGCAAAAAGTTCATGAACAACCCCTAAACGCTCCAACTATAGCCCCAGCTAAAGAAGCATAAACCTTTTCTATATCTGCCCCCCCTTCAATCGAAACCAGGGGAATGCGATTCCTATATAATTCCATTATCTCATCGATCGCAGAATAAAAAATATCTAAGCGTTTTCCAATAACACCTGGATCATCATCTTTCCTTCTGGTCAAGGAGCCCACCTTACCACAACTTCCGCAACTAAGACCCGTCAAATCAAGGGTCGCTGCATGGGTGGACCCAGCTCCACAATGCCCACAAAAGGACCGACTCACCAGCCTCTGAAAAAGTCTCTCTCTATCCGCATCAAAGTGGACCACTACTTTACTTTGGCACCCAGCACGCTCAAGACTCTGGTTCAAAATGGAAACCTGGGAGGCTTTTCTTGGAACTCCATCTATTACCAGGATCTCTTTATTTAAGGACTTAAAACGCTCCATAAACAAAGACACACACTCAAACAAAAGAGAATCGTCCACCAATTCGCCATTTGCCATCAAATCAGCCACTTGCTTCCCAAGGGAAGAACCTGCCGCCACCTCAGCTCTTAAAGCATCTCCGGTAGACATAACAACGGCACCCAGTCTTTCCTTAAGCAACTGACCTTGAGTGCCTTTGCCGACCCCAGGCGGACCTAAAAAGATAACAGCCAACATTAATCAAAATCCTCCCGGACCCGAATCATCCAAAGAACAGAACGTCATACTTTTTATTAGCGATCTGAGCTGATACCTGTCTAATCGTCTCCAATCCGACACTAACCACAATCAGTACAGAAGTACCACCCACCATTAGCTGAAAACCAGAGGTATAGTCCACCATCGAAGGCAACAAGCAGACCACGTTCATATACAAAGCTCCAACTAGAGTCAACTTTGTAACAAGCTCTGACACTGCCTCGGAGGTTTCTGTTCCTGGTCTAACCCCAGGAATATAGGCGTTTTGTCTTTTCAAATTTTCAGCAACATCGTCAGGTTTAAAAGTCACAGACGTATAAAAAAAGCCAAAAAACAACACCAACAGAGCAAACAAAGTCACATAGAGCCATTGGTTGGGCATAAGTGTGTCCAACCAGAGGTTTCTACTATTGCCACTAAAGCCGCCCAGTGTAGCAGGAACGGCCAACAAAGTAGATGCAAATATAGGAGGAATCACACCAGCCATATTCACTTTCAGGGGCAAAAAGCTTGCCATACCGCCCATGACTCTATTACCACTCACTCTCTTTGCATAATTTATTGGAATCTTTCTATAACTCTGTTCCACAAATGCAATTCCAAAAACCATCAACGCCAAAGACAGAACAATGAAAGCAGCAACTAAAACGGAGATGGAGTTCTCCCTCACCGCATTAATCACCACACCCATCCCAGAGGGAAAGGAAGCCACGATGCCGGCAAAAATAAGCAAGCTTGTACCGTTACCCAGACCTTTTTCCGTAATCTGCTCCCCTAGCCACATCACAAAGATGGTACCTCCCGTAAGGAGCAAGGAAGCCAACATGCGAAAGCCTAAACCCGGTGTCAAAACAGCGGCGCCAGCGGCCGTTTCAGGGGCTGACTCCAAACCACTTGCAAAGAAAAAACCCTGAACTAAGGCCAAAACAACCGCCAACAATCGAGTGACACGATTTAGTTTTTGTCTACCAACACCGCCCTCTTTCTGCATCTGTTCCAACGCTGGAAGCACGACGGTCATCAACTGAACGATTATGGAAGCTGAAATATAGGGCATTATACCCAAGCCAAAAACCGAAAATCTTCCCAGTGCTCCACCGGAAAATAAATTCAGCATTTTTAACAATCCCTGCTGACCAGAGTTTGCCAACTCAACAAGCGCTTTCGTGTTTACACCAGGCACCGGAACGTGAACTCCCAACCGAAAAACCACAATCACACCCAGTGTGAATAAAAGTCTTTTCAGTAACACATTTTCCGTTTTTTCAGCAGCGAGCACCAATCACCCCCACAACCCCACAAAATACCGCACAATTTAAAAACTAAAAAAACATATACCTGTTAGTCAACGATTTCCACACCAGCCGCCAAAAGTTTCTCTCGCGCACTTGCAGACAACGCAATGCTTGAGACTTTTTTCAGAGAACTTGGAACTTCTCCGTCAGCCAGCAGCTTAATTTTTACCTTCAATACAGCACCCTTAAGTTCTGAACCCACCAAATAGTCTTCCACCTTGGAAAAATTAACAGGCAAATACTCAGTCCGATTAAGTGGTTTAAAACCGCGCTTAGGAATTCTCCGAAACAGTGGAGTTTGTCCACCCTCAAAACCTGGCCGAATTCCGCCACCCTTACGAGCTGTCTGACCTTTACCACCTTTTCCACCGGTTTTACCTAGACCACTTCCCGGGCCACGACCCAGTCGACGACGGGAACGGGTTGCTCCTGCATTTGGAGCTAAGCTAGATATTTCCATTACCCTCTCCCTGCCTCTCTTACTTCGTTTACTTCCAAATATTGAATCACTTTATTAACCTGACCTAGAATAGGGTTTACCGCTTTAACCGTCTTTACGGCACCAAGCTTTCTCAAACCAAGAGATTTGATAACCCTAATGTGTGACTCTTTCATTCCTGCGAGACTTCGAACCAACTTTATCTCCAACAGGCTAGAACCAACCTCTTTCATTTTTGTTCCTCCGACTTTTGACGAACAGAAACATACTCATCCCTTGAGGTAAGTTGGCGCAGACCAGCAAAAGTCGCCTTTACCACATTGTGAGGATTTCTAGATCCCTGAATCTTTGCCATTAAGTTTGAGATGCCTGCCATTTCAGCAATTGCTCGAACAGCAGAACCCGCGATCACACCCGCGCCATCTGGGGCCGGAGCCAATAAAAGCTTACTCGCTCCAAACTTCGCATTTACCATGAAAGGAATAGAAGCCTTTTCCATTGGCACATTAACAAGATTCTTTTTTGCTTGCGCAACGGCTTTCCGAACGGCTTCAGGAACCTCTCCGGCTTTTCCCAGGCCAAAACCAACTGTACCTTCTTTATCTCCAACCACAACCAACGCAGAAAAACTCATTCTACGTCCACCCTTCACGGTTTTAGACACGCGTGCGACGCTTACAACCCTGTCTTCAAACCGATCTTTTTTTGCTTCTTCTCGGGCCTGCATACTTCATCTTCCTTTCTTAAAAGACCAAGCCTGCGGCGCGCGCAGACTCAGCCAAGGCACGAATTCGACCGTGGAATTTAAAACCGTTTCTATCAAAAACCACAGTGCTTACGCCGGCCTTTACAGCGCGTTCCGCTACCAAATGGCCCACTTTTTCTGCAAGGTTCTTTCCTTTTAGAGACATCAACCTTACTTCTTTCTCCATGGAACTGCAGCTTACAATGACTTTTCCGGTTCTGTCATCCACCACCTGAGCCTGCATATGGCTCGCACTTCTAAAAACACAAAGCCTAACTTTTTCTAGGCGTTGGATGCGTTTTTTCCAGAAACCCATTTTTCTCAATTCGCGAATGCGACGTCTATCAATCAATTTTATCATTTCCATTACTCACTTTTTTATTTTTTACCAGAGGACTTACCGGCTTTCACAGTAATCACTTCCCCAGCATACCGAATGCCTTTACCATGATAGGGCTCGGGCGGTCTAATAGCTCGAATTTTTGCAGCCATCTGTCCCACAAGCTCCTTACTTGGGCCACTAATTGTAACCTTTCCAGCTTTATCCACTTCAAACGCCAAGCTTGAACCAGGATCAATGACCACCGGATGAGAATAGCCTACCGTTAGTCCCAGTTGTTTCCCGTTCATTTGAGCTCTATAACCAGTTCCCACTAGCTCCAAGGATCTAGAAAATCCAGTAGAAACTCCCACAACCATATTGGCAACTAAAGTCCTATAAAGACCCCAATATTTAGACTCCTCGCCATCCACTAGACCCACAGTAGCAAAGCCACTGGTTTGGCTCAAATTCACACGACCATGGCAATTCAAGTCGAGACTACCCTTTGGACCCTTAACACTGATTACAGGGCCATTTTGCGCCACTACCACACCAGTTGGTAGAGCAATTTGCTGTTTTCCAATTCTAGACATAACAACTCCTCAAGAAGCACTTACCAAACAACGGCAAGCACTTCACCTCCGACTCCAAGTTTTTTAGCAGTACTATCGGTAACTACACCCTTTGAGGTAGAAACCAACGCCACTCCTAAGCCGCCACGAACTGTAGCATACTCGTCACGTTTCTTATAGGTTCTGCAACCGGGTTTGGAAACTCGATGCAATCCCTTTATGACTGGCTTTCCCAATTCTGTGTATTTTAAAGCTAGTTTAATTTTTCCTTGGCCTGAATCTCGAATCAATCGAAAACCATCCACGAAACCTTCGGATTCTAACAATTTTACTAATTCAATCTTGAGCTTACTAGCCGGAATAACCGCATACTTGAGCCCAGCTAAGCTAGCGTTGCGAATTCTAGTTAAAAGATCTGCTACAGGATCTGAAATACTCATAGTTTACCTCACCAACTCGCCTTAGTTACACCTGGAATCTGACCAGCTAAGGCCAACTTTCTCAAGCAGATCCGACAGACTCCAAAATCCCTATAAAACGCTCTAGCTCTTCCACAACTACTACAGCGACTTTTTTGACGTGTCGAAAATTTAGGTTCTTTATTTGCTTTGTTTATCATTGCCAATCTTGCCATTTTTTTCTCCTACTTCCTAAAGGGCCAATCCATCAGACTCAGCAATGCCCTGGCATCAGCATCGGTCTTTCCGGATGTAACGATTGTAACTGAAAGACCACGTGATTTATCAATTTTATCGGCCTCAAGTTCCGGAAAAATGGATTGGTCTTTAATTCCTAAGGAGTAATTGCCGTTGCCATCAAAACTTTTGTCTGAACATCCCCTGAAATCGCGCACGCGAGGCAATGCCACGTTCACAAGACGATCGAAAAACTCATACATTCTCTCTCTTCTGAGAGTAATTGCGCCGCCAATTGGCATTCCCGCTCGCAATTTAAACGTCGAGATTGACTTTTTTGCGCGGGTGGTAACAGCCTTCTGGCCTGTAATCGCTTCCAGCTCCAGCAAAGAAGCCTCCAAAACCTTAATATTTTGTGTTGCCTCACCTTGGCAGGTATTCACCACAATCTTAACCAATTTAGGGACTTCATGAATATTTAGTCCAGGTCGCTCAGAAAGAAACTTCTTTCGAGCTTCCTCCTGTTTCACCTGATATCGAGGTTTCACACCTTTTGTGTGCTCCCCACGAACCAACTGTAAGCCGTAATCATTTCCTTTTTTTCCAGAGGTTTTCGCTCCAGGAGTTTTCTTTGCACTCATATTACACCACCTCCGGAGCCAAACTCACGATTTTACCACAATTACTAGCGCGCAATTCACGGGCAATTGGCCCAAATATACGCGTACCAAGTGGCTCTTTCTCATTTTTTACAATTTTTACCAAAACGGCAGCATTTTCATCAAACCGAATCCTCGAACCGTCCGTCCGAGAAACCTCTTTTTTACAACGAACCACGACTGCCTTATGAACTTCACCTTTTTTCACTTTGCCGCCTGGCACAGCATCTCTCACAGAAACCACAATCAGGTCACCGACCCTTGCATATCTCCTAAAGCTGCCGCCCAAAACCCGAATAACATTCAGGGACTTGGCGCCACTGTTATCTGCTGCCACCAGGATGGACTCCGGTTGAATCACGATACACCTCTTTCTATATTAAAACTTAACTGACAAAAGCTTCCAGGTTTTGTGTTTAGACAAGCGCCGGGTAGGTCCCAAAGTCACCTTTGAACCATCCTTTACGTCTAAGCCGCCAATGTCGGCCAACACAACCAGAGATTTTTTCTGGCGTTTTCCATAAAGAGAATCCACTACAACCCTCTCCAAGCAAACCTTAGCGGTCTTACCATCCGAAAAAACACCAACTACCACACCCTCTTTGGTTCCGGAAGAACTATGAGTGCCCAAATTTATATTCATTTTGCATCCTTACTTTTTGCTTTAGCAACGGCAAGCAATCTTCGAGACTTACGCAACTTCCGTTTGATCCCTTGAAGAGACCCGGCCTCTTCTTTAAGCTTTTCCACATCCATGGTCAATGAAAACTTAAGCAACGCTTTTTCAAACGAAAGTACTTCCGCTTCAAGACCAGCCAAATTTAAAGTGCTTTCAGTCATTATTCCGCCTCCCAGACCGCATCGCTTCGACGAATCAATTTTGTTCTAAATGGAAGTTTGGCTGCAGCAAGTGCAAATGCACCACTTGCCATTTCTTCAGTTACCCCCTGAATTTCAAAAAGAACTCGTCCAATTCGAACGGGACACATCCAATGATCCAGTGCACCTTTTCCCGATCCCATTCGAGTCTCTGCAGCCTTTTTCGTAACAGGTTTGTCAGGGAAAACCCTGATCCAAACCTTGCCGCCTCTCTTTATATGGCGAGTCAAGGCAACTCGGCTGGCCTCAATTTGTCTTGATGTGAGTTTCCCTGGTTCCAGTGCCTGAAGCGCAAAATCACCAAAATCCACACTGTTACACCGATTCGCTATTCCTTTAATCCGACCCTTGTGGGCTTTTCTAAACTTTACCTTTTTTGGAGCCAACATTTCAGTCTTCTCCCTTTACCGATTTTGAAAGACCTTTGCCGTAGATCTCGTTTTTGAAAATCCAAACCTTAACACCTATCAAACCATAAGTGGTTAATGCCTCAGCCGTTGCATAGTCGATATCCGCCCGCAAGGTATGAAGAGGAACTCGCCCCTCCATGTACCATTCCGTTCTCGCCATTTCCGCACCATTCAACCGACCTGACACTCTCACTTTAATGCCCTTAGCTCCGGCTTTCATCGCCTGAGTCATCACTTTTTTCATAGCTCTTCTGAAGGAAATGCGTTTTTCCAGCTGTTGAGCAACATTAAGCGCAGCCAACTGAGAGTTCAAATCTGGTGATTTAACCTCAAAAACATCCACTTTAAGAGACTTATCCTTCGACTTTAAGACAGCCTTAAGCTCGTCTCTAATTGCCTCAATTCCCTTGCCTTGTTTTCCAATCAATCTACCGGGTTTTGCAGCAAATATCTTTACCCCAACGAGGCTGGCCGCTCTATCAATCTCAATCTTTGCAATCCCAGAATCGTTGTACTTCTTCTGAAGAAAGGAGCGAATCTTTAGATCTTCACTCAAACATTGAGCAAAACCCTTGCCACTATACCACTTAGAATCCCAAGTCTTGTTAATTCCAAGACGCAACCCAATCGGGCTAACTTTTTGTCCCATTATGAATCTCCTTTTATGCCACCACAACTTTAACCGACACGTGCGAGCTTCGTTTAATCACAGGCGAAGCACGCCCCTGTGCACGAGGCATAAAGGACCGTCGTTTTGGACCTTCTCCCACAACAACTTCCTTAACAATCATATTAGCAGGTGAATGGCCGGTAAGTTGAGCAGAGGCTGAACGGATCACTTTTAAAAGTTCTTTGGACCCAGCCCGATTTTCGGCAGAAAGCAGAGCCACTGCCAAAACCAAATTTTTATTCAATACAACTTCTCTCAAAAGACGCAGTTTTCTAGGAGTGCAGGCTGCGCCATAATGAGTAGCTTTTCCAATTTGTGACATAAACTTCTCCATTATTTCTTTTTAGCAGCTTTTTTATCTGCACCATGACCATAAAAAGTCCGTGTCGGTGCGAACTCTCCAAGTTTATGGCCAACCATATTCTCATTTACATACACAGGAACAAACTTTTTACCGTTATGAACAGCAAAAGTAGCACCCACAAAATCTGGCAAAATAGTTGATCTGCGGCTCCAGGTCTTAATCACACGATTATTAGACGACTTACTCTTAGAAAGATGATTTAGTAAGTGCTGATCAACAAAAGGTCCTTTTTTTAACGAACGTGGCATATCAGCTCCCTATTATTTCTTACGCCGATTCACAATGAATCGATCTGAAGGTTTTGGCTTCCGTGTTTTAAACCCTTTAGACAATTGTCCCCAGGGAGAACAAGGGTGCCGACCGCCACTGGTTCGACCTTCACCACCACCCATTGGATGGTCAATGGGGTTCATTGCAACACCCCGAACGGAGGGTCTTTTTCCTAAATGTCGGGCTCTTCCCGCTTTACCTATCGAAACGTTCATGTGATCCGCGTTTGAAACGGTGCCAACAGTCGCCATGCAATTTTCAGGAACGAGTCTCAATTCTCCAGAAGGCAATCTCACCTGAGCATAACCATCAATCCGTCCAATTAGAGTGGCTGAATTACCTGCGCTTCGAACCAGTTTTGCTCCCGCTTTAGGCTTAAGCTCAATGCTGTGGATTGAAGTTCCTGGAGGAATCTTTCTCAAAGGCAAACTGTTACCGGCCAAAATATCGGCATCTTCGCCGGCAATCACCTTGGTTCCCACTTTGGTACCTTCAGTGGTTAGGTAGTATCTTCGGTCTCCATCTGCAAACATCACAAGAGAGATGAAAGACGTTCGATTTGGATCATATTCAACGGACATCACAGTTCCTGCGATGCCAAGTCGAGATCGTTTCCAATCAATGATTCGAAATTTTCGTTTGTTACCGCCGCCTTTGTGGCGTACCGTAATGCGGCCAGTATTGTTTCTTCCGCCAGATTTTTTCAAAGACTCTAAAAGACTCTTTTTAGGAGCAACCTTTGTAATCACTCCTGAGTATTTTACATAACTTTGAAACCGAGTTGTAGCAGTATATGGTTTCAATTGTCTGAGACTCATGTCAACTTCCTTATATAAAAACTAATTTTTAACCTCAACCGTTGCTAATTACAGTAGGTAGGCTCTGCCCAGACTTTAACTTAACAAAAGCCTTTTTATACTTACCTTTAACAACAGAAATGCTAGGACCTTTTTTAGACAACAACTTTTTGTAAGTACGACCAACATAATTGGAAACATTTACATCAACCGCATCTAAATCAAAGTAGGTTTTCAACGCCAGTTTTATATCGGACTTGGTTGCTTGGTCGGCTACCTTTAACGTGTAGGTACCAAACTTCTCAAGAGCCAAAGATGACGCCTCTGAAACCACAACTCCACGAATTACATCACTCACATTCATAATGACTCCCTTCAAGCATTTATCCGCTGAACCAATGCCTGAAAAGCCTTTTCTGTGATCACAAGCTTTCGGGAGGTCAACAAATCGAGTACGTTTAAGTTCTGGGGATTAACAAGTTTTACTTCCCTCAGGTTTCGGTAGGCTCGTACCGAAGACTCGGATATCTCATCAAAACAAACCACAATAGATCCCACAGGTTCGCGGTATGCAGACAAAACCTTCGCCGCATCCTTTGTCTTCCCTGATTCTACATTCAGACTACCCAAAATGACCTTCTGCGCTTGAATTCGGGATGCTAGAGCCACGCCCAACGCAGTTTTATTCATATTTTTTGAAATGGCTTCACGATAATCTCTCATCTTTGGACCATGGGCCACGCCACCGCCCACATGAAGTGGGGACACAAATGAACCCCTTCTTGCACTACCGGTTTTCTTTTGTTTGTAGGGTTTTTTTCCTGTTGAGGTAACCATAGACCGGGTCTTTACACCCACCGTGCCTTGCCTCTTGTTGGCCCGGAGAGCTTTATAGACTTGCCATACCGTACCTGCATTACGATCCACATACTCCTTTAGGGAATCTGGGACTGAATTCAAAACATTTAACATATTCATCTCCAATTGCTTTTCAATTAAACAAAAAGTAGGCCGCCGGTGCTGCCAGGCACTCCACCTTTAACAGCGATCACACCTTCCTCAGCAGAATAAAAAACAACCTCCACATTCTTAAGGGTCACTACTTTGGACCCCATATGACCAGGAAGTTTTTTTCCTTTTGGTGTGCGGCCAGGCTCGGTTCTCATACCAACTGATCCAGGCGCCCTATGAAAACGGCTACCATGGCTCGCAGGGCCTCCCGCAAATCCATGTCTGGTAACCGCGTCCTGAAATCCTTTACCTTTTGTTACTCCAGTAATTTTAAGCAATTGACCCTTACTAAACTCAGGCACAGGAACTTCGCTTCCCACTGATATCGCGCTATCCTTCGCAATCTCGAAACCCCGAGTCAGGGATTTTTTGTTGCCTGTTTCAAACTCTACTATGGCAAGATTTTTTTGGCCGGCCACTTCGAGCCTTACCACCTTCCCTTTCATGAGCTTCAGAACAGTAACACCCGTTGCTTGTCCACTTTCCGTAAAGATAGAGGTCATACCAACTTTAGAACATAATATTCTCATCTATCACTCCCACTGGTTATCATGTCACAGAGCCAGTTTTAAAAAAAATCAATACAAATTAATCTCTACGTCTACGCCCGCAGCCAAATCTAGTTTCATCAACGCATCTACGGTTTGCTGTTTTGGCTCTAACAAATCAATTAATCGCCTGTGAGTCCTAACCTCGAACTGCTCCCGGGACTTCTTATCCACGTGAGGAGACCGAAGCACAGTATAGCGATTGATTACCGTAGGCATCGGAACGGGCCCCGCAATTTTTGCGCCTGTCCCCTTTGCCTTAGAAATAATCTGCGCAACGCTTTGGTCGACGAGACCAACATCATAACCCTTTAATCGAATCCGGATCTTTTGACTTTCCATTCTTTATCTCCAACAAGAGGCAAATGTTCGTATCAGAGGTAACAGTTGCGGTCAATACCTTTGGGCAGATTAAATCTCAGAAACGAGATTGACGCCTCGAACCAAGGGGTCTATCTTGTGCTGGCAGAGGAATCTAAAGATGAGATGGTTCTTTACATTGCATACGTGCGTGGTTTTGTTATCAGCCAAGTTCCCAGGGATTGGTTTTGCAGCTTCTAACTCCGGAAAAGACGCCGCAACCACTGGTAATTACGGCAGCATTCCCTCGCCGGACTCTCAAAAGCCTCCCATGGCGGCACAGCCACTCAGTAAGACAGAACATCAACGGTCTTTGTTTCCGCTACTGAACTCAAATCAGTTGCAGGTACGGTGTGGAATAGGCTTGAAAACAGTTGAAGACTGTAATTTCTATACTCCTTTTGGTCTCAGTGTTTCTTTTTCATTGCCAGAGACCGCCTCCTATGCCTTAGTGGCACCCACGGAAAGACAGGGTAGCTGGGGATTTCTTCAAGGTAGCCTGGGGTATTGGAGTGTTCAAACGGAACCTTTTGGTTCTTTTTTTGGTGTACAGTTGGGATATCGGAGAGTTTCCCATTCTAGAGAAAGCAAAAAAGAACTCAATATGAGCGGTTTATGGGTAAAATTCGACTATTTACAGATTTTAAATAGCTGGATGCACGCTAAACTCGCTTTTGATTTTTGGAATAGCAATATGCAGTCCAACTTGAATCCTACTATCAATGACCCAGGTAAACCTGGAGAGGAGTCCAGAAAGGTTTTAAGTCAGTATCTGGCGGCATCTCTTTCATTTCCCCAGCAAAATTTGTTTGTGGGTGTGGTTTTGGATGTACCGTCGAGGCTAAAAACGAGTTGGAATATTCCTCCAGAAATTTCTGTCTATTTCCCCTTGGGATTTGTGTACCAGGAGTTTCGGGCTTCTTTAAATGACGATACTTACCATCGAAACAAGTTTTTTGGTGCTGGTTTTGGCCCGGGGGTTCAGTTTTGTTTCAAAAACAAGAATTGTCTGTCGACGGAAGTGCTGATAAACGCTGGGACGGTTGAGAGGTCAACCAAGCCAGCAGATTCTGAATTATTTCAGGATATTAATTTAAACCCAGTCAAGTATTCACTTTCCCTAAATTATTCTCGTTATCAGTGATTCCGCGATTCCCCTTGAATGTTTGATGACATTATATTACAGGCACTAGACAGCTTTTTTCGGATGGGGGAATCGCTTCTTCTTTCATCAATCATTAGGGAAATCATAAAATGGCAAAAAAAATTACCGGTCTTATCAAACTACAGATTACTGCTGGACAAGCCACAGCAGCTCCCCCAATCGGCCCGGCTTTGGGTCAAAGAGGTGTGAACATTGCGATGTTTGTGAAGGAGTTCAACGCACGAACTCAGAAGCAAGCTGGTACAATTTTACCGACCATCATTACGGTGTACTCGGATAAATCCTTCACATTCATTACCAAAACGCCACCTGCAACGGTGTTGTTAAAGCAGGCTGCAAAAATCGATTCTGGCTCAAAAACGCCCGGAAAGGCTCTTTGTGGGTCGGTTACCGAGAAACAGGTAGAAGATATTGCAAAATTGAAACTGCCAGATTTAAATTGTTATGATGTTAAAACGGCAACTCTTTTGATAAAGGGTTCTGCACGGTCCATGGGACTGGAAGTTAAGGCTTAAACTAATAAATGTAGGGAGATTGCGTGTCCGCAATCGATTGACCTAAAGGGAGTGTGATCGTGGGTAAGATTGGTAAGAAGCACGTTGCTGCAAAAAAGACACTTGATGCAATGAAGCGGTATGCATTGCTGGACTCTGCAAAGCTATTGAAAGAAGTCACATATACAAAATTTGATTCTTCCGTTGAAATCGCCATGAATCTTGGGGTGGACCCTCGTCATGCGGATCAAAACGTTCGTGGAGCCGTGGTGTTGCCTCACGGTTTGGGCAAAAAAGTTCGTGTTGCCGTTTTTGCAAAAGGTGAAAAAATCCGAGAAGCAGAAGAAGCGGGAGCAGATATTGTGGGTGGTGAAGACTTAGCCGCCAAAATTCAAGGCGGGTTCTTGGATTTCGAAGCTGCTATTGCCACTCCCGATATGATGGGAATCGTGGGAAAGCTGGGTAAAATTCTGGCTCCTAAAGGATTAATGCCTAATCCAAAAGTGGGCACGGTAACGGTTGACTTGAAAAACGCTATCCGAGAAGCAAAAGCGGGACGCGTGGAATTTAAAGTAAATAAAGCAGGAATTATTCAGGCTCCAGTTGGGAAAGTGTCCTTTTCCGATGTTCAGATAAGCGAAAACTTAAAAGCCTTTATTGATGCCATTTTAAAGGCTAAACCTTCTGCAGCAAAAGGGACCTATGTAAAATCGGCTTACATATCGAGTACCATGAGTCCCTCACTTAGATTAGATACAAATTTGTTTTAACTTGGGTCTGAGACTTTAGGTGGGCCATTTTAGCTAGCGCCGTAATCCCTAAATAGACTTGGTCCCCTTAACAGCCACACGTGGCTTATGGGAGGTACTTTGGATAAATCAGGTAAAGTTTCCTGGAAATCGGAGATTTCGACGAAGCTTGATAAAAGCCTGGCGTTATACGTTGCGGACTATGCAGGCATGACGGTCGAGGAGCTTTCTTCTTTAAGAAGAGAGCTTAAAAAGGCAGATGCTGATTTTTGTGTGGTAAAAAATACCATATTTAAGAAGGCAGTGCTGGGGCGATCAGAAGAGAAGCTCAGTTCGATGCTGAAGGGGCAATCGGGAGTTGTATATGCTTTTGGTGATATCGCTGCTGCCGCTAAGGCTTTAGCAGAAAACGCTAAAAAGTGTGAAAAGCTAAAGGTGAAAGGTGGCTTTTTAGACTCTTCCGTGCTGAACGCAAAAGAGGTTGAGGCCATTGCTTCATTGCCTTCGAAAGAAGTGCTTTTGTCAAAGATTGTTGGCTCTCTCATCGCACCTCACAGAGGTCTTTTGGGTGTCATGAATGGCGTGCCTAGAGCTATCGTCAGTGTTCTAAATCAAATTAAAGAAACTAAAACGGCCTAAAACCACATTTATTGGAGTATAAAAATGTCTGCTATTACTAAAGAACAATTTATTGATTACATCAAAGGTTTAACTCTGATCCAAGCTGCTGAACTGGTTAAAGAACTTGAGGAAATTTTTGGCGTTAGCGCCGCTGCTCCCGTTGCCGTGGCTGCTGCCGCTGCTCCCGGCGCTGCTGCTGCCGCTGAACAAACTGAATTTGAAGTGATTTTGAAAGCTTCTGGTGACAAGAAATTGGAAGTGATTAAAGAAATTCGCGCCATCACTGGTTTGGGCTTGAAAGAAGCCAAAGACCTTGTGGAAGGAGCTCCCAAGAGCGTTAAAGCGGGCGTGACTAAAACCGAAGCTGAAGACATGAAGAAAAAATTGACTACTGCCGGCGCTACTGTAGAAGTTAAGTAAATTAACTGGTTCTCATTTTTTGGTCTATCTGCGCTCATTTAATCGGAGTGCGGGTAGACTTGACTGTTTTGGGTGCTGATCTTACCCTAGAGTGCTTGAAGCGAATTCATAATCCCCATTTTAATAGAGGAAATCCATGGCGACCTCCCTCTCATCGGCTTTTTTGAAACACCGTCGAAATTTTGCAAAAGTGGACCCCGTAGTGGAGATGCCCAATCTGATCGAGATCCAACGTAGCTCCTATGCTGAGTTTTTGCAGGGGTCACATGCCCCTGATTCAAGGTCAGAGGTGGGGCTTCAGTCCGTTTTTAAAAGTGTTTTTCCGGTGGGGGACTTTGATGGGACCGCTTCTGTGGAGTTTGTGAGTTACTCTCTAGAAGAGCCAAAGTACACGGTAGAAGAGTCTCGTTTTAAAGGGATGACCTTTGCTGCACCTGTGAGGGTGCTGGTGCGTTTGGTGATTTATGATATTGACCAAGAGACAGGTGTGAAGAGCCTTAGAGGCTTTAATGGTCAAGAGGTCTATTTCGGGGAAATTCCCCTGATGACCGAGAATGGAACGTTCATCGTAAATGGAACGGAAAGGGTTGTGGTGAGCCAATTGCACCGCAGTCCGGGTGTGTTTTTCGACCACGACAAAGGTAAGACTCTTTCGTCTGGAAAGTTATTATACAATGCTAGAATTATTCCTTATCGGGGTTCTTGGCTCGATTTTGAGTTTGATACAAAGGACATACTTTACTGTCGTATCGACAGAAGAAGAAAGATGCCTGCCACCATACTTCTTAAAGCGTTGGGGCTGGGCACCGAAGAACTTCTAAATTATTTTTACGATCGGGAAACCATTTTGTTTGAAAATGGAAAGTTTTTCCGAAAAATCAATTTGGAGTTGTTGAGAGGGCAAAAAGCCTCCTCTGATATTTATGACCCCAGAGACCCGAAAAAGATTTTGGTTAAGAGAAACCGAAAAATAGGCCTAGCCGTGATAAAAGCGCTTCAAGCAGGCCAGGTGGAAAAACTTCCAGTTACCAAAGAAGAACTGGTGGGTAAAGTCATCGCACGGGACGTGGTTGATGAAGATACTGGAGAGGTTTTGTTTCCGGTAAACCAAGACTTAAATGCAAGTGTCATCGATTGTTTGGAGTCAAAAGCGGTAAAAAGTTTTGAAATCCTTTTTATTGACGATCTGAACGTGGACAATGCGTTCAGGGAGACCCTACAGCTCGATAAGACCACTTCCACCGAAGATGCTCTTCTTGAGATTTATCGTCGTATGCGTCCTGGGGATCCCCCCAGTCTAGAAAATGCAAGCCAACTGTTTGAAAACATGTTTTTTGTTAAAGATCGTTACGATTTATCTAAAGTAGGTCGAATGAAATTGAACGAAAAACTAGGGCTTGGTATTGATTCCGATCACCGCACTTTAACAAGAGAAGACATCTTGGGTACGGTGAAACAGTTGTTGGAAGTGCGCAGCGGAAAGATAAAAGTGGATGATATTGATCATCTTGGAAACAGGCGCGTTCGCGCCGTTGGAGAACTTTTAGAAAATCAGTACCGTATCGGCCTGACTCGAATCGAAAGAGCCATTAAAGAACGCTTACAGCTACAAGATTTAGGTAGCTTAATGCCCCATGATTTGGTGAATGCAAAACCCGTTTCGGCGGTAGTGAAGGAGTTTTTTGGGTCTTCACAATTGAGTCAATTTATGGACCAAACCAATCCCCTTGCAGAGGTGTACCACAAGCGAAGACTTTCGGCTCTAGGGCCAGGGGGTCTTTCTAGGGAACGAGCCGGGTTTGAGGTTCGAGATGTGCACCCAACTCACTACGGGAGAATTTGTCCCATTGAGACTCCCGAGGGACCAAACATCGGTTTGATTGTTTCCTTAGCGAGTTTCGCTAGGGTGAATGCCTATGGATTCATTGAAACGCCCTATCGGGAAGTGGAAAATCGGAAGCCAACCGCCAATGTTCGTTACTTTAGCTCCACAGATGAGTGGAAAGACAACGTGATTTGTCAGGCTCAAGTAAACATGGATTCGGAAGGCTTAATCCGATCGGATTTGTTGTTAAACGGACGATCCTACGGTGAAACGAATATGTTTCAGGCCGACGAGATCAATTTAATGGATGTGGCAACCAACCAGCCTGTGTCGGTGGCTGCTTCTTTGATCCCCTTTCTTCAAAATGATGACGCGCACCGGGCTTTGATGGGTGCGAACATGCAACGCCAAGGTCTGCCCCTACTTAGGACACGAGCTCCTTTGGTGGGAACCGGAATGGAACGCAAAGTGGCTTCAGATTCTGGAGTTACCGTGGTTTGCCGGCGGGACGGGCAAGTGATTAAAGTGGACGCCGAACGCATCGTGGTTAAAGCCTCTGATTCTGCCGTGGCGGCCGCCTCCGATTCTCAGTTGCTAGAAGTGGCGTCTGATGTGGATATTTATGGCTTGGTGAAGTATCAGCGCAGTAACGTGGATACGTGCATTAACCAAAAACCCATTGTAAAGATCGGAGATCGGGTAAAGGCCGGAGACGTGATCGCAGATGGCTTTTCCACGGAATTAGGAGAACTCGCCCTGGGGCAAAATGTGGTTGTGGCCTTTATGCCATGGGCAGGCTATAACTTTGAAGATGCGATTGTGGTGTCAGAACGTGTTGTGAAAAAAGACATGTACACCTCCGTTCATATTCAAGAATTTGAGTGTGTGAGTCGGGAAACTAAGTTAGGTAAAGAGGAAATCACCTCGGATATTCCCAATGTGGGAGAAGAAGCCTTAAAAGATTTGGACGACGCTGGGATAGTCAGAGTGGGGGCCGAAGTCAAGCCTGGTGATATTTTGGTGGGCAAGTTAACTCCCAAAGCGGAAACCCAGCTGACTCCGGAAGAAAAACTGCTACGGGCGATTTTTGGGGAAAAGGCAGCTGACGTGAGAGACACCTCACTTAGAGTGCCACCAGGAGTGCAAGGAACGGTTATCGGCGCCAAGGTTTTCTCTAGGGAGGGCTCGGAAGCTGACTCCAGAATGGTTGAGATTCAAGAGTCGGAAATTGCAAAATATAAGAAAGATGAGAAAGATCGAATAGAGATCATTCGCTCTTCTGCCTTAGAAAAAGTGGAAAAGCTGCTATTGGGCGAGGAAGCCGCTACGAGCTTTGATTCAAAACACCGGGGACAAATCACTCGAACGGAACGTGGGCAGAAATTCACTAAAGAGAGTTTCCGGGGACTTTCCATAGACCAAATCGGGCAACTAGAATGCACTAATCCAGATAAGAGCTCTCAACTCAGTGTGCTGAAAAAGTCCTTGGAAGAGAAAGTGGGTCTGGTTCGATTGATGACCGAAGAGCAAATCAATCGGATAAAACGTGGCGATGAGCTGGCTCCCGGCGTGATTAAGATGGTTAAGGTCTATGTAGCCATTAAGAGACGCCTGCAGGTAGGAGATAAATTAGCAGGACGCCACGGAAACAAAGGAGTGATCTCTAAGATTGTTCCGGAAGAGGACATGCCCTATCTGGAGGATGGAAGACCAGTGGATGTGATTTTGTCACCTCTTGGGGTTCCTTCCCGAATGAACATCGGGCAGGTGATGGAGACGCACTTTGGATGGGCTGCGAAAGGCATAGGAGAACGCATCAATAAAATGTTGGAAGACGCGTGCCCTAGGAAAGATCTTGAGGCCTACTTATTAAAGGTTTGGAACGACAAAGCCGTTCATGAGTTTATCAAAACCTGTGATGACATGGCGCTTAGAGCTTTTGTAAGAAAGTACCAAGAGGGGATCACCATTGCAAACCCTGTATTTGATGGTGCTTCTGAGACCGAAATTTTTGACTACCTCCGACTGGCAGGCTTACCCGATTCGGGCCAGATGGAACTCTGGGATGGCAGATCGGGTGATAAGTTCGCTCGAAAAGTGACTGTAGGTGTGATGTATATTTTGAAATTGCACCATTTGGTGGATGAAAAAATTCACGCCAGAAGTACAGGTCCTTACAGCCTAGTGACCCAGCAGCCTTTAGGGGGTAAAGCCCAGTTTGGTGGTCAGAGACTCGGAGAGATGGAAGTGTGGGCGATGGAGGCATACGGTGCCGCCTATACCCTGCAGGAGTTTTTGACAGTGAAGTCGGATGACATCATCGGACGTACTAAAATGTATGAGGCCATCGTGAAGGGCGAAAACATGATGCTTCCTGGTCTTCCCGAATCGTTTAATGTTTTGGTTAAAGAAATGCAGTCATTGGCATTGGATGTGAGCTTGATAAGAAATAATGAGGTGGTGAGCCTGGAAGATATGCAAAGAGAGCAGTCGTCGCTGGACTAGTGGAACGACTGCCCTTGGATTTTTATGTGTTTTCAAAATTTTGAAGCTAATTTTGGAGTAGACAATGCTTGATTCTGGTAGAACAACCTCCGGTTTTTTTGAGAAGCCAGTGGATCCTTTGAGCTTTACGGCCGTGCGCATTGGTTTGGCTAGCCCAGAACAGATCAGAAGTTGGTCTTATGGGGAAGTGAAAAAACCTGAAACCATCAACTATCGGACCTTTAAACCGGAGAGAGATGGACTGTTTTGTGGTAAAATTTTTGGTCCCGTAAAAGATTTTGAGTGCATTTGCGGAAAGTACAAAAGAAAAAAACACCGCGGCACGGTTTGTGAAAAGTGTGGCGTAGAAGTCATTGAAAGCAAGGTACGCAGAGAGAGGCTTGGTCACATCAACTTAGGCAGCCCCGTGGCGCACATCTGGTTTTTAAAGTGTCTGCCTTCTCGAATTGGCGCCGTTTTGGACTTGACTCTAAAAGAGTTGGAAAAGGTACTTTACTGCGAAAGTTATATTGTCATTAACCCTGGTGAGACCGAGTTAAAGAAAAAAGAGCTCATCTCGGAAGAAAAACTGCAAGCCAGACTTAGGGAATATGGTAACAACGCCTTTCGTGTTTCCATTGGTGCGGACGCTATCCTGGAACTTCTTAAAGAGATTGATGTTTATCAACTTACGGACGAATTGCGTGAGGCTCTAAAGGTAGCTACAAGTGATGCGCAAACCAAAAAGTTAACCAAACGCATTAAGGTGGTTGGTTCGTTTTTGAATTCGGACAACCGACCTGAGTGGATGATGCTTACCGTTATCCCCGTACTTCCGCCGGACTTGAGACCTTTGGTTCCGTTGGATGGAGGAAAGTTTGCCACTTCAGACCTCAATGACTTGTATCGACGCGTGATCAACCGAAACTATCGACTCATGCGGCTTTATGAAGTCAATGCTCCTGATATTATCATTCGAAATGAAAAACGAATGCTTCAAGAAGCCGTGGACGCCCTGTTTGACAACGGCCGCCGAGGTAAAACATTTGTAGGACCGAATAAACGGCCTTTGAGAAGTTTGTCGGATATGCTTAAAGGCAAAAACGGTCGTTTTAGGCAAAACTTGTTGGGTAAACGTGTGGACTATTCAGGTAGATCGGTGATCGTGGCCGGTCCTGAACTGAAGTTGCACCAATGCGGTTTGCCTAAGTTGATGGCCCTTGAAATGTTCAAGCCGTTCTTGTTTAATAAATTAGAAGAACGCGGCTATGTGGCTACCATTAAAAGTGCAAAGAAAATGGTGGATAAAGAGCGTCCCGAAGTTTGGGACCTTTTGGAGGAAGTGTCCAAAGAACATCCCATTCTTTTAAACCGCGCCCCCACTCTTCACCGGCTGGGGATTCAAGCCTTTGAACCTGTTTTGGTGGAAGGTAAAGCGCTGCAGTTGCATCCATTGGTGTGTCAGGCATTTAATGCGGACTTTGATGGTGACACCATGTGTGTGCACGTTCCGCTTTCCTTGGAGGCACAGATTGAAGCTCGGGTCTTGATGATGTCTACCAACAACATCCTTTCCCCTCAGCATGGTACCCCCATCATCGAGCCGACCAAGGATATTGTGCTTGGACTTTATTATTTGACTAGAGAAAATCTCTCTGAAATGGGATCGGGTAAGACCTTTGCCTCCCTTCAGGAGGTTCGGTGTGCGTACGATCACGGCCATGTGGGATTGCATGCTAAAATCACCGTTAGGCTGGCAAAATCCGTTAATTGTGAAACCACTGTAGGACGTTGTTTACTGAGAGAGATCATCCCAGAGGTTGTTCCCTTTTTTGAAAAATACAATCGGGCTATGGATAAGAAAAGTCTTTCCAGCCTGGTAAATGAAACGTATCGACTCTGTGGTGCAAAAGAGACCGTTTTACTTGCCGACCAATTGCGAGAAATGGGTTATAAGTACGCTACAGAATCAGGAATTAGCATCTGTATTAAAGACATGGTGATTCCCGCAGAAAAAAGACCCATTTTGGAACAGGCTCAAGATGAAGTTAAAGAAGTTCGAGATCAATACGCAGAAGGTTTGATCACAGAAGGGGAACGACACAATAAAGTGATCGATATTTGGTCACGAGTGCAGGATTCCATTGGTGAAAAGATGGTGAAGGAAATTTCCACTCAAACCGTGGTGGATCCCAGCGGTAAAGAGGTGATCATTCCTTCATTCAACAGCATCTTTATGATGGCCGATTCCGGTGCTCGAGGTTCCAAAACCCAGATGCGACAGCTTGCGGGAATGAGGGGACTCATGGCCAAAGCCACGGGTGAAATCATTGAAACCCCCATTACGGCGAACCTTCGTGAAGGTCTTACCGTGTTGCAGTACTTCATTAACACACACGGTGCTCGAAAAGGTTTGGCCGACACGGCCCTTAAAACAGCTTCCTCCGGTTACCTTACTCGACAGCTTGTGGACGTGGCGCAAGATACCATTGTGAGTGATTTAGACTGTGGAGCTTTGGACGGAATCGAAATCACTTCTGTTGTGGAAGGTGGTGAAGTCATTCAAAAATTGGGACAACGGGTGTTGGGTAGAACCTCCCTTTATGACGTCCGCCATCGTTCCACCGGTGAAGTGGTGGTAAAAGCCAATGAAGAGATTAATGAAAAAGTCATAGGAAAATTAGACCAGGCTAAAATTGATCGCATTTTTGTGCGGTCGGTTTTGACATGTCGAACCCGTCGAGGCGTGTGTGCCACATGTTATGGCCGCGATTTGGCTACAGGTAAACTGGTGAATGTGGGAGAGGCCGTGGGAGTCATTGCGGCTCAGTCCATTGGTGAACCCGGAACTCAGCTGACGATGAGAACGTTCCACCAAGGTGGTGCCGCCTCTACTCAGGCTCAGCAAACCGATCAGGAAGCGAAAGTGGAAGGTACGGTTCGTCTGCTCAATTGCAATTTGGTGCAAGGGCGAAACACATGGCTAACGTCTATGGGTCGAAACGGCGAAATCGTGGTTTACGACTTGGACGGAGTAGAGCGAGAGCGCCACTCTGTGCCTTATGGGGCTAAGGTTTTTGTGAAAGACTCTCAGGCTGTGAAAGTGGGAGATATTTTGATGGAGTGGGACCCCCACTCGGTTGTCATTGTGTCCGAAGCCAGAGGTAAGGTTCGCTATCAAGATGTGATCGACGGGGAATCCGTTGAAGAGAGAGTGGACGAAGTCACTGGTTTGACCCGCCGAGTGATCGTGGAAAATCGGGATGTCAAGATTAAGCCTGCCGTAGTGGTGGTGGGTGCCGACAACAACGCCATTCGCATCTCAGAGACTCGTGACGCCAGATATCCGTTGCCCAGCGGGGCAACTGTGATGGTAATCGACGGAGATGAAGTTTACCCAGGCGATATTTTGGCCAAAATTCCGAGAGAACAAGCCAAAACAAAAGATATTACGGGAGGACTTCCCAGGGTTGCGGAGCTCTTTTTGGCTCAAAAACGCAGGACGTTTGCCGTCATCTCAGAAATCGATGGTTTTGTGGCTTTTGGACCCGACGTCAAAGGGAAACGAAAGGTGATCGTTCGGCCCGACGTGGGTGATTTTAAAGAATATTTGATCCCCAAAGGGCGGCACGTGGTGGTGACTGAGGGAGACTTCATTCGTGCAGGGGAACCGTTGGTGGATGGCTCTCTCAACCCCCACGACATTTTGAGGGTACTGGGTGAGAAGGCACTGGCGAGTTATTTGGTGTCTGAAATTCAGGCCGTCTATAAACTTCAAGGGGTGCCTATCGATGATAAACACATCGAAATCATTGTGAAGCAGATGCTTAGGCGTGTTCGCATCAAAGAGCCTGGAGATACGGATTTTCTGCCAGCGGCCCAAGTGGAAAAATGGACCTTCGAGGAGCAAAACGACTTGGCACTTGCCAGAGGAGCTAAGCCCGCTTTAGCGGAGCCTCTTTTGCTCGGAATTGCAAGGGCAGCCAGCTCAACGGAGTCGTTCATTTCCGCCGCTTCGTTCCAAGAGACCACCAAGGTGCTGACGGAGGCTGCCTTGGCAGGTAAGGTGGATATGTTGAGAGGTTTGAAGGAAAATGTGATCATGGGTCGGCTGATTCCCGCGGGAACAGGGGTGGCGATGTACAAGGAGATGGGAATGTTTGTGGAAGGTCAATCATTGGACGCGGAAGCGATCATTGAAGCGGCTTCGCCCCACATGGTGTCCAAATTAGGTGGCTCGCCATCCGTTCATTCTCTAAGATTGTAGAATTGCCCGTTTGCAATCTTTGATTTGTCTGAGACTTTAGGAAACTCCTTGAAGGGGTTTTTTTCAAAATTTGCGGCTTTTATTTGCATTGCCAGTCTGTAACCCGCATTCCGCACTGGCTCTAAAAAATATCTGAATAGATTTTTTGGCAAAAAAATCCTATAATTTGAGGCAAATCTGTTAGCAGCAGGTAGATTTTTCAACTTTTGCAGAGTACCTTTTCTCAAATTTTCTTCAGGGGCGTGTTATGCAGGGAAAAACTTACAAATTGAACATCTAGGTATTGTAGCTCAGGTGATGAAGGACATAAAATTCATTGATAGAATAGATTCTCTCATTCCTATGCCTAGCGCCAATGTCACCTAGGACAACGGGTGGGAGCCATGATTCTCAATTGTCTAGGGTTTGTAAACCGAACTCTCTATTTGACTCCATGATTTTTTGAATAGAGGCCCCTAGAAAAACTTTTGTGAGAACATGTTTCTACAGAAAAGCTCAATGGTGACTGCTTGGGGCGAAGCCCCGCGCATCCTATGAATTTATCTTTAACCTAGGTGTCCGAAATTGACGGGGCAACTACACCATCTGGGACCCAAAAAAGTCTTTGATGAGATGGTCCCCTGAAAGTTTTGGCTCGGTGCGGAATATGGGCAATAACATTGAGTGTATACAAAATTTAATGTCTGCAATTTTCGAAACTATTTTTAAAATTGATATATCCCGCATTCCGCACTAGCTCTAAAAAATATCTGAATAAATTTTTTAGCGAAACTTTTCTATAACTTGAAGCAAATCTGGTGGCACTAGGTTGATTTTTCAACTTCTGCAAAGTACCTTTTCTCAAATTTTCTTCAAGGGCTCGTTATGCAGGGAAAAACTTTACAAATTGAACATCTAGGCATTGTAGCTCAGGTGATGAAGGACATAAAACTCATTGACAGAATAGATTCTCTCATTCCTATGCCTAACGCCGATGTCACCTTAGGACAACGGGTGGGAGCCATGATTCTCAATTGTCTAGGTTTTGTAAATCGAACTCTCTATTTGACTCCCCAATTCTTTGAAAAGAGGCCCGTAGAAAAACTTTTGGGAGAAAACGTTTCTGCAGAAAAGCTCAATCATGACTGCTTGGGACGGGCCTTAGATAAGATTCATGAATTTGGAGAAACCAGATTTTTTTCCGGTGTTTCGTTGGGAATTGCCAATGATTTAGATTTAATTGGCCCAAATTTTCAGTTAGACTCTACCAGTTTTTCTTTGCATGGAAATTACGGCAGTCAAGAGCAGGATTCTAAGGAAGATTCTTCTAATTTAGTGACCATCACGCATGGATTTTCAAAAGACCATCGTCCAGACTTAAAACAGATTATGATGGCACTTGTGACTACAGGTCCTTCTGATTTTCCGTTAATTATGTTACCTCAATCAGGTAACGCTTCAGATAAATCAGAGTTTCA
>JBIIVH010000042.1:0-38670 GCA_044339525.1 Silvanigrellaceae bacterium
CTATAACCGATGGGCGATGGGAACAGTTTTGGAAAAAAGTAGACCGATTTGGAATCGCAGCAGCATAGGTGTCAATAATTTGGCCAGATGGTCAAGACATCAATCCGCGGATGCACCCAGCCAGGCCAGCTCACCATCCACAGTGACCGAGGCGGTCCTATGAGGTCAAAAACTCTCGCAGAGCTGTTTTCGGACCTTTGCATCTCCAAAAGCTTTAGCAGGCCTCCTGTTTCCAACGACAATCCCTACAGTGAGTCTATGTTCAAGACGATCAAATACATGCCGACTTTTCCGGACAGATTCGGATCTCTTCAAGAGACGAGAGACTTTATGCGCACGTTTGTCAAGTGGTACAACGACGACCACAAACATTCAGGGCTTGAGTATTACACGCCAAATGATGTGCACACAGGCGCTCACATAGAAAAGAAACAAAATCGGGATGCTGTTCTGGCCAATGCATATTCACGAAACCCAAATCGATTCGTAAAGGGAGCGTCTAGAGCCGCTTCAGCTCCTGAGGCAGTATGGATCAACAAACCTAAAGTGGAGGATCAAGCTATGGTTGGTTAGGTTAAACTTTGTCCTGGCGATGTCTCAAACCATTGACACCTTCCGATGGAAGGCTGGAGCCAGTATATGGATTTGTGGGCCGTCAATACGGAGGATTCAGAAGACCAATGGGAAAGATTAGGACTAACCGACACCTTCGAAAAATCTCCTTCGGATTTGTTTTCGTTTTTTACCACGGAACAAGGTATACGCAAGGCATTTCTTTGCGAAGTCACTTTAGTAAAGGAATTCCAAAAGGGCAGCGCCATTAAAATGTATTTTCCCTCTGGATCGATTGTGGAGGCTTTGGTAAAAGACTATGTTAAAGATGAGTTTATTTGGATGAATTGGACGCAGTGGGAAGGAAATGAGTGTGAAAAAAACCAACTTCGAGTGCGTGTGAGCCCATGGCCAGGAGGCAAACAGCTTTTGAGTCTGGTGCACAGTGGATTTTCTCACAAAGGCACTAAAAAAGCGTACCTTAAGGGTTGGAGCGAATTATTGGATCGCATGAAAACCAATTCTTAAAAAATTCAGGGAGTATCATTTGGAAGCAAATCAGAAGCATATTGATTTTCAAGTTGTAGATCGGGCCATGGCAAATTTAGCGGCCGCGTTGAAATCCCCGCCAGCCAATGATTTGGAGCGAGATGGGCTGATTCAGCGATTTGAATATTCCTTTGAGCTGATCTGGAAAGTGTCCAAAAGAGTATTGGAAGGCATGGGGATTAAATCCCAGTCCCCCCGTTCGGTGATTCGGGACTTGGCTCAGCAAGGAATGATAGAAGATGTCTCCGCTTGGTTTGAGTTTTTAAAAGGTCGTAATTATACAAGTCATACTTATAATGAACAAGTGGCACATTGGGTGGCCTCTCTTTGCCCGGGATTTTTGAAGGAGTCTCTTGCATTAATCTCTAAACTCAAAGCGGAGCAGTTAAAATGAGTGGGGGGTTAACGGCGGAAGAGATTAAACTCATAGAAGATATATTTAAAAAATTCTGGCAAAGTGGATTTGACGCTCATGTTTTCTTATTTGGATCCAGGGCCCGCGAAACGCATCGCCCATTCAGCGACGTGGATTTATTGATTGAAGGTATTCCATTGCCCAAAAACGCCCTGCATTTAATCGCTGAAGCACTTGAAGAAAGCTCCCTCCCCTACAAAGTGGATCTCGTGATGGCCCATCACTTAGCCAGTGGATACGCCCCTTCCGTGCACGCAGACAAGCGACTCCTGTTTACATTGGGAGGGATTGAGGGCTATAGACAATAAGTCACTCCACCATACACAATTCATACCAGCGGGAGTTGACCAGGGTGATCAAAAATAATAGTCTCTTGGCAAAAATGAGGAATTCATAGTGCACCAGTCACCAGTCACCAGTCACCTAAAGAGCATGATTATCAGCCTGATATAGATATTCTTCGTGCTTTTTCCGTCATCGCCGTCTTACTTTACCATTTTATTCCCAGTTACTTTCCTTTGGGTTATTTAGGTGTGGACGTTTTTTTTGTGATTTCAGGATATCTCATCACCTCTATTTTATTAAAATCCAAAAAAGTAGGTTTTTTTGAATTTATTTTGCAGTTTTATAAGAGACGGATTAAGCGCCTTTTACCAGCATTAGTGGTAGTGATGGGAGCCGTGCTTTTAGTGGGATGGTTTGTGCTGGACTCCGTCAGTTATCATCTAACTGGCGTAGATGCCTTTGCCACTAGTGTGTTTGCCTCCAATCTACGTTTCTTAACAGAACGTTTCGATTATTTTGCCAGTGGGGGTTTGTACCGGCCGTTGCAACACATGTGGTCACTAGCCATTGAAGAGCAGTTTTATCTCCTTTGGCCCCTTTTGGTTTTCTGGGCTTCCCAAAAAATAAAATGGGTGGCACTTGGTGTCACCTTACTTTCCTTTGGTTTTTACTGGTATGCAACCCAAACGGCTCCCATTCATTCTTTCTACAATCCTTTGGCTCGATTTTGGGAAATTTCTGCAGGGGCGTTGATAGCGTGTTTTGGGTGGAGACTAGGATTTTCAAAGTTGGCCCATTCCTTAAAGGGCGTTTTTCCACGTCTATTTCTTGCCGCTTTGTGCATATTATTATTCTTCCCGAATTCTTTTTTGGAGCAAAAGTTTCTATACAATCCCCTAATTGTTGCCCTATCGGCTTTGGTGCTGGTGGTTCCGGCAACGTTGCCCCAAAGTATAAGCTCTAAACTGGGGTACGTGGGTCGCATTAGCTATCCACTCTACCTTTGGCATTGGCCCCTTTTTGTTTACTTAAAAGCCTATTATTTTGATTCCATTCCGACTTATGGAATTGTGGCCGGGATAGCCGCTTCTTTTGTCCTAAGTATTTTTACCTATCACTTTGTGGAGTTTCAAAAGCGCAAGTTTCAATGGAAACCCATTTTGGCCCTAGCTACGGCCTATGGAGCCTTCGCTGGCTTTGGATTGGCTCTTCGATTTTACAGCGGTTTTCCGGTTCGGGAGCAAGTCATAGATACCGCTTCCAGATCTTACTTTTTCGACTCCGTGCTCGGAACTCGATTTGATGATAAAAAATACATTGACAATCTAAATCCACTAAATCACTCCTTTCCAAAAGAATTTAAAAGGTGTGAATCGGAAGAGCAAGGAAGCGGACCAAGCAAAATTGAATATTGCGCCCATCATATATCAGAAAATTCTGCTCAGCCAAATCTGTTTTTAATTGGAGATAGTCACGCTCTTGTTTATTTTAAAGCGATGACTGAGTTATGGGATGGTAATGTTACGTTATATTCATCTTCTGGTCTGCCTGTGGTAATGAACTCTACTTATGATGACCTACTTGCAAGATTTGGAAAGGAATCACAGCTCAGAGATTACTCCGCACAAAGCATCCACATTCTAGCTCAGCTTTCAAAAAAAATGTCTAATTCAAATAACATATTAGTTTTTATTCAACGACAGGAGCTCTTGATAGAAGGCTATCAAATCTCTGAAAAACATGTCCCACTCTCAAATGCTTTGGCGAGAAAAATAAAGGAGGATTTCAATCTAAATCTAAAATTTTATGCAAATAATTTTATCTATACAATTAAATTACTGACTCAAAATGGAGGTCACGTTTTTTTAGTAAAGGATAATCCAATTCATGAAAAGCCAGGTTGGCCTTTAAGTTGTGGCGTTCGAAGTTTATGGCGTGACTTTAGTACGCCGAATCAACAAGAGGAGTGTTTAAAATTTAGACCAAAAACCTCTTATTTAGCTCAGCTTGAATCGATCCTCCACCAAATTGAAACAGAGGCTCAAAAATCTCAGTTACCTTTTGCCCTTTTGGATCCCCTTCCCAATTTATGCTCTAATGGGATATGCAATGCACTTTACGAAAACAAGTTACTTTACAGAGACGACGACCATCTCAGCCACGATGGGGCGCGGCTTGGAGCTCGTAAAATCATTTCAGATATTTCCGCACATTTGGAATCTTTTCGCCACAAAAATGCATTAAGTAGCCGATAGACTAGCTCGGCACGTCTGAATCTGACCCTAGAATACCGGACGGTTTCAGGCAGTTATACTATTCTTTTATAGGCCTTCCATTACAGACGCCGTGAAAAAAAAGGAGGGGGGGGGGGCGAAGAAATCGCTGGTTAGGTACAATCGCTCAATTATGATTGACTCATTCCGTTAAGTATATTAGTGTACCAAAGTAGTACTGTAAAAATCGTACTTATTCTGAAGGTGGTTGTACATGAAAATTGACATACAAAACAGTAGCCCCGAAGGCAAGCTCGTGGCTAGGGCTCTAGAGGCATGGGGCTTTAAAAGCCCAACCGCCTTTGTGATGTATGCCATTAAAGAAGGATATAAGGCTCGCGTCGCGGAAGAGCTAGAAAGAGCCGGCCAAGCCTCGATGGATAGGGATGGAATCGAAATATTGCAAGGAGTCATAGAGCATGAGGCGGTGGGAAGTTTGGGAGCTAAAACAGGATGAAGCACGAAACCAAACCGATCCCCAGCAGCCAAACGACGCTTCCAAGCTTCGAAGATTTTACGTGATCGTTAGCCCGGATGCCTTTTTAAAAACATCCGATGTGGCCGTGTGTATACCAATTCAAACATTTTCCGATGGAACCTCTTTTTCGGTCTTGGTTCATGGCAAGCCCTCTCCGGCAGGCATTCCTTACAATAGCTACGCCCGCGGTACAGATTATGATACCCTCAAAAAAAGCCTGTTTTCTAGGTGCCTAGGAAGGTTGACCCAATTAGAGATCAAAAATCTTGAATTTGCCATGAGGGAATATTTCCAATTTTTCTAAAGGATGTTCCCAAGAGAGTTACAACTTCCTGAAAATAGGAACTTCTTATTGTTTGGCGCCCGGGGAACCGGAAAAAGCACGCTCCTGCGCCAGAAATTTGGCATTCAAAACTGTTTACACTTAGATCTTTTAAATCTGGATTTGGAAATGTCCCTGGCTAGGGACCCTATGAATTTGGCCAAGCAGGTGTTGGCCTTGCCACCCGCCATTTCCCACGTGATATTGGATGACGTTCAAAAACTCCCCAAACTTTTGGATGTGGTTCTTTACTTAGTGGAGAGTCAAAAGGTGCCACAAGTTTTTGTGCTCACGGGGTCCAGTGCCCGCAAACTCAAAAGGGGTGGTGCCAATCTCCTAGCAGGACGTGCTGCGTTACGTTATTTGTTTCCTTTTTTGGCCGTGGAACTCAAAAGTCGTTTTGACGTTCAACAAGCCCTTCAGTGGGGTACCTTGCCTGGAGTGTGGTTTGCACCAAACAACAATGCCCGGAAAGACGCGCTTGTGGCTTATGCAAACACCTACCTCAAAGAAGAGATATGGTCGGAACAGGTGGTAAAGCAGCTGGATCCCTTTCGAAAATTTACTCAAGAGGCGGGGCATCATAATGGCAAAATTCTGAATTTTTCTTCCATCGGCCGGGATGCGGGAGTTGATTTTAAAACGGTTCAAAATTGGTATCAGGTATTAGAAGACACTCTTGTGGGATTTTTTTTAGATGCCTTTCACACCTCCGTGCGCCAGCAAATCCGGGTAGCGCCCAAATTTTATTTCTATGACGTGGGCGTAGCAAGGGCGTTGGCATTAATGCTTTCTGTGGTGCCAGGCCCAGGTACTTCTTATTATGGAGATTTGTTTGAGCAACTCGTAATTTCTCAGATAAAAGCCACCAATCATTATCGTGATAAGGATTACACCATGAGTTACCTGATGACAAAAAGCGGCGTGAAGGTGGATTTGGTATTGGAAAGACCAGGAAAACCCTTGGCCTTAATCGAGATCAAATCAAAGTCCGAAGTCACGGAACAGGATGCCCTAAACCTTCGTCACTTTGAAAAAGATTTTCCCCAGGCGGAGTTTTTTTTGTTTTCGTTAGACCCTATTTCAAAACGTCTGGGTAAGGTAAAAGCGATGCATTGGCAAGAAGGGCTAGAAAGTGGAATCTAAATTTTTTCTGATGAGTTCCCCATTCTATTTTTTAATTTTTTCCCACTATCTTCTCCAATCGGTCCCATAATTTTCGGGCTTCGGGTAAAAAATCAATAGCAAATTCATACACTTCTTCTGCAAGCGCCTCTTGATAGGTGTGTGAACTTAAATTTCGTTTATCGATGGCTTCGAGCCAAAATGTCACGTCATCAATAAAGCCACTCGTGGCCATTTCTCTAACGATCATCTTTGGAGCGCTTGAATGAGATCCCATTATTTTTTTAGATGTCTTCCAAGACAATTCCACACTAAATTCAAATCTCTGGATGGCTGCATCCCTGGCAATGTCTGATTTCGGTTCCGATAGCACTCTAGCCAGAGAATCAAGTGCTTTTTTAAGTTCATCCATGCTAATGCTCAAACGCGTGTTTCCTTATTTGGAGAGTTATGATGATAAACTTTTATCCCACAATTGGTTCAAAAACATGGTATATGGTAACACCCATATGTTGTGTTCTTTGTAAAAAAGCGGTGACTCTACCAAGCTCACAATGATGTGCTTTTGAATGCGTTGTTCTTCTTGAAGAGCCAAATGCCCTTTAAAATCCTGGGCAGAAAGCGTGGATTTAGCTTTAACTTCGATGGCGATGGACTGATCCAATATAAAATCCACTTCGAATTGGGATTGACTTCGCCAATAATGAATATCAGAGTATAGACCATAAGCCACGGCACAACGCAATTCATGGTAAACAAAAGCTTCAAAAGCATCTCCAAATTCCTTCGATTTTTGCGCAAGGGGAGGCAAGGATGCCAAATGTCGAGCGACACCACCGTCAAAAAAATAGAATTTGGATGTGGTAACGGGTTTTCTTTTACGCGTTTCAAGCCAAGGCGTGAGCTCTGAAATTAGGAGTGTGTCTTTAAGCACTTCAAACCAATCCACCACCGTGGTGCGTTTGACTCCCGCATCGGATGCCAAGTTCGTGAAGTTGATTTGACATCCATTACTTAAGGCTGCAATCTCTAAAAACCTTGAGAAATGAGGTAGATTTCGAGACATTCCCTCGGCTGCAATTTCTTCTTTTAGGTACATTCCAGCATAGGCTTTTAGGTCTTGAACCGGTTCTTGACTAAAATAAATCGAAGGGATTAATCCAAATTGAAGAGCTTTCATTAATTCAAAATCGCCCTTAAGTTCAATGCTACTAAAGGGCAAGAGTTGATGCATTCTGGCTCTTCCGGCCAATAAATTAACACCTTTTCTTTTGAGAGCGCGGGCAGATGAGCCAGTTAATACAAATTTGCAGCGTTCCTCTTCCATGAGTAAGTGCACTTCATTTAGGAGTTCGGGCAGGATTTGGATTTCATCTATGATGATGAGTTTGGGTGGATGCGCAGCGGCTAGCACGCGGCGGCGCATTAAAGTCAAATCAGAGGTGAGTTCTCGGAACGTGGCAGCGTCCAGCAGGTTCCAAAGGCTGCATTCCTCTTTATTCAACTGCTGCCGTAAAAGAGTGGTTTTGCCCACCTGCCTGGCACCCAACAAAAAAACTGACTTTTGTTTAGTAATTTCATTTATTTGCAAGTATCTTGAAATCATCATCGCCACCTTCGTCAAATTTCATGTTAAATGACGGCGAAAGCGATTGCAAGTCCTAGGCTCTCGCGAAACAGGGGAAAAGAAATGGGCCTTGTTAGGATAATATCCGAAATGTTATGGGAAAAGACATAATCTGGAGTGTACTGGATGTTTTGGCGGACAAAAGAGGTAGTATGTTCCCAAGAATTTGTAATCCCCTATTATTTCAAAGTTTTTTCTCGTTTGGAGCCCGAGGCACGGGCAAATATTGCAAAGGATTTTCCTCAAGCACAAGTATACTGTCTGTGCCGGGAGCGTATGAGGCGAATGCAGGGACGAGTTCAAATCGTTCCTTGGCAGGAGGGATTATTGGAGATTTTTTTGAGTTTGGATTATAGGGTGGGGAACTGATTTTAGGAAACCACGTCATGACACCCCGAAAAAAAGCCTCCACCACCCCAAAAAGGGTTACCAAATATCCACTTAAGACGGAAAGCTCAAGCTCAAAGGCCCTCATAATGGGGGATGCTTCCGCACGGAAAGAGCTGGAATGGCAGCGCTACCAATCCCTTTTTGAAACTTACCAAAAAGCAGAAAACACACTAAAAAGATTTGAAAATGAAGATCAAAATCAATATTTTGTGTGGGTTGAATCCCAATTTGGGAATCAAATTGCCGAACTTCGGGATCTTTCCCACAGAGTCGACAAACTTTATGAATTTCAAGAAATTGTATCGCGTTACAGCACTCTCACCGGTTTAGATGAAAAAAAGTCCTATCGAATGCTTAAACAGGTTCAGACCGAAAAAGGGGAGGAGGGCGTTTATGATGCCTACATAGACGTTAAAACCAAGTGGGAGGAAGAGGAATATCAAGAGGCTGAAGAAGATGAATACTCAGAAGCCGATGAAGATTCTCCGTTTTATCAATCTTTCAAAGAATTCATGCATTCCAAAATCAATGAACACAACAAGGCCCATCAAACTCCACCTGACGACGACTATTCTTCCCCTAAACCTCCCAAAAAAACTAAAAAAAAGGTCCATAAAACGAGTGCTAATCCCCTCAAAGACCTGTATCATAAGCTTATTTTTAGGCTTCATCCCGATCGAAACCAAAACCAAACGGAAGAGGAAAAATTCCTTTTTCACGCCACTAGAGCCGCCTATACCAATGAATCCATGGAAGAATTGGAGCAAATTTGGCTCCGCCTCGAAAATCAAGCGGAAGGAGATATCTCCCTGTTCTGGAGGCAACTTTCCATTGGAGATCTCCTGGAACGGCAGCGCATTCTGGAGAAAAAAATCAAAAAAATCAAGGCTGAGTCAAAGCATTTTAAAGATGAACCCGCTTGGAATTTTTTAGAAAAAATAAAATGTCCAAAATCCGTTCAGAAATTGCGCACTGATCTTCAGTATCAAATGGATTATGATTTACGCACAATGCGCCGAATTTGGACTGATCTAATGGATTATGAGGCTAGAATGTTGTATAAAAAGACAAAAGGCACCTCCCGCGCCTCCAAAAAAATCGTTCCCAGCGACTTGGTTTTCCCCACCAAAAGAAGGAGGAAGAATTGAGATTTTAGGATCGATGTGTAAGGAGCCCCATTGAGCTTTTGGATTTTCACTTTTATGCTACCCCAAACATTAACCTAGCTTGGGGTCCCCAATGAATCTCCCACACTCTTCCTCTCTCCACTCACCTGTCATCGTTCTGGATGGACAGACTTTGAACCTTAAAAATCTGGAAGCCATTGCGCGCCATGGGGCACAGGTAGAGCTTTGCCCTAGCGCCCTTTTAAAGGTACAAGAAGCCCGAAATGTCGTGGAAAATCGACTTAAAAATGGGGGAACCTTCTATGGGATCAACACCGGCTTTGGAGCTTTGTCAGATGTGCTTATTCCGCCTCATCAACTCACACAGCTTCAGCTTAATCTCATTCGATCCCACGCGTGTGGCGTAGGAGATCCTCTTCCCACCGATGTGGTGCGAGCTGTTTTGGCATTAAGAATTCAAACCATGCTGAGGGGGAATTCAGGGGTAAGTGTGGGGGTCGTCCAAAGGATGACTCAATTTTTAAATAAGGGATTGATTCCTAAAGTGCCTAGCCAAGGTAGCGTGGGCGCCAGTGGTGATCTTGCGCCACTGGCTCACATCGCCCTGGCGCTGGTGGGGGAGGGTGAAATTCTCGACCTTTATTCAAGCAATCAGTACCTGCCCGCCTCAAAAGTCCTTGCCTCACACGGAATCATACCTTTAGTTCCCAGCGCAAAGGAAGGTTTGTGTTTAATCAATGGAACTCAAGTGATGACTGCCATAGGCATGTTGAGTTGCATTGATGTAGGACATTTGTGCAACAGCGCGGATATTGCCGCCGCCATGACCATTGACGCCACCAATGGCACTTCCACTTCCATGCGAACCGAAATTCACGAATCCAGACCACACGCAGGTCAAGTTCAAAGCGCCAAAATCATTCAGTGGGCCCTGCAGGATGATGCCATTAGACTAAGTCATGAAAACTGTTCCAGAGTCCAAGATCCCTATTCCCTAAGGTGCAGCCCACAAGTCCATGGAGCGGTAAGAGACACCCTCAGTTACGTTACCAAGGTTTTTGAAACGGAAGCCAATTCCAGTACAGATAACCCCCTCGTATTTGCCCAGACGGATGAGATTTTAAGTGGGGGTAACTTTCATGGCCAACCCATTGCCTTTGCTCTGGATTTTTTGGCCATAGCCACGTGTGAGCTGGGCAGCATCTCCGAGCGAAGAATTGAAAAATTGGTAAATCCTCATATGAGTTCTTTGCCTCCGTTCCTTGCCAAGGATTCTGGATTGCACTCTGGATTTATGATTCCCCATGTGGTGGCAGCGGCTTTGGTTTCGGAAAACAAGATTTACGCGCACCCGGCCAGCATAGACTCGATCCCCACCAGCGCTGAAAAAGAAGACCATGTGAGCATGGGCATGACAAGCGCTTTAAAGTTACAAAAGATCCTAACAAATGTCTCCAAGGTGTTGGCCATTGAACTCATGGCAGCTGCCCAAGGACTCGAATTTCGAAAACCTTTAGAAGGCGGACTTGGGGTGAGAGCTGCTTACAGCCAGATCCGAGAAATCTCTCCACCCATGTTTGAAGACAGAAGCTTAACGGCTGAGATTGAGCACATCTCCAAACTTGTGATCCGCGACTGGCTCAAAGTGAGCGAGTTCGGTTAGAACTCCCTAGTTTCATTTTCTACAGATTAAACGCCAGCGCTAATCCGCCGTAATTTCCAGTATAATCCACTGAATCACTTCCTTCGGTCTGAACCTTTCCGCTCGTATAGATTCCACCAAAAACCCCAAAGGAAACAAAAGGAAACACGGTCAACATCACTCGACCTCCCATTCTCACATAATCGAATTTTTTTATGTCAACTTCTTTGGTTTCATTGGATGGTGATAATACATATTTGTATTTACCACCCAGATTTTTGGAATAGGCTCCCTCTGCAGATATGCGCATGAGGGGAATCAATCCAACCTGCACCCCTAAGCCCAGTTCAGCCTGATTATAGTTAAACTTAAACTTGCTGTTGTCTTTTTGGGACTGCTGATGCATGCCAAAAGCCCCCAAGGCATACCCTGACACTCCAGGTATCGTATCCCAGAAGTCCGCCTGCAATTCTAAATGAAAGGGTGCACCACTATATTTTGTGGAGTCCACTTTACTCGATTCCACACCACCTCCCGCCATAAAGCGGAAATCTCCCAAAGCAGGCTGGGTTAAGGCAAAACTAAATCCTAAAATAATTCCATATCCAAAAGTATTTTTCACAGCAACTCCTGAGCTTTGAGTCAAAAATCCAAAGCAAAATAAAAGTAATCCCCTCTAGTATAGTGAAATCGGCTTCACTTGACAAACCAAAAATCCGACAAATCTTCCAACATGGACGCAACACTTAAGGAAAAGCCATGTCTACATTTGAAAAATCAGCCTCCTATTCCCCTCGCCCGGAGGATTTTGTTCCTAAGGTGCCGAGAGACTTGGAGGCCTTTGACCTCTGGCCGTCCAAAATTTTTTTTACAAAAGCCATTCTGTCGGGTTTTTTCGTGTCCTTAGTGAGCGCAATGATTTGGAACTGGGACAGCAACTATCATTTTGCCGTATCGGGCCACAAAGTATTTACAGAATTACGCTTAGAAAGCTTGTTTACTGCCCTGATGGCCCATAGTTCCATTGAACATCTATTAAGTAATATGCTTCCATTTGTGGTGTTTTCTTGGTTGCTTTGGGGATACTTTGGCTGGGTGGCCTTTCCTGTCTTGCCACTATTGGGAGGATTGCTTTCCAACCTGGTGACGGTTGCAACATATCCACCAAACACCCTTCTACTGGGAATTTCAGGAATGGTGTATTGCATGATCACTTTATGGCTTGTGTTGTATATCAAAAATGAGACCACTCACCAAACACCCAAAAAACTTCTTAGAGTGATCGGGTTTTGTTTACTTATGCTTTTTCCAAGCGGAGAAGCCAAACAGGTAAGCCACTTAGCTCATTTTTCAGGAGGACTTTTTGGAATATTATTAGGGATCATCTATTTACCTTGGGCAAAGGTTAAACCAAACCCTTCTCTCTTTTTTGTGAACTTTAACCGAAAACTGAAGTTTTTTAATCAACCCTTCTGGTCCAGGAGGCCATTGCGTGTGTGGTCGATATAGTCTTGCCAAAACAAAGTCACAAATCGCATTATCCTACGATATTTCGGAAACCGATAGCCCAGACTTAGACCTCAGGTATAATATTGCACCCACCCAACTGGCTCCCATTGTCTTACAAAGTAACGAAATTCCCCACTTACAGCTGGCCCATTGGGGATTGATTCCGAGCTGGTCCATTGAATTTAAAATGAAATTTGCCACGATTAATGCCAGACAAGAGGAAATTTTACAAAAACCACTTTACAAAAAGAGCTTTTTAAATCGGCGTTGCGTTGTTCCTATTGACGGTTATTATGAGTGGATCCAGGAGAGTAAAAAGAAACAACCACTCTATTTCCACTCAGATTTTTCTATAATGTCTTTGGCGGGAATTTATGATTTGTGGGAAGATTCCCAGCAGACAATCACAAAATTTTCCTTTTCCATTCTCACCACAGCTTCTGAGAACGTACCTGCTCAATTCCATGACAGGCAGCCACTTTTTTTAAATGAAAATAGCCAGAAAATCTGGCTAGATCCTAGTACTGAGGTTGGTCATTTAGAGCGCGTCACCAAGCAAAAATGGCAACCTCCACTCCAGGTGATTAGGGCAAATCCTTTGATGAATTCCGTAAAGTTTGAGGGCAAAAGTTGCCTAGAAAGCCAGAGCACCTTATGGGATTAAAAGATTCCTGTACCTGCCTGATTTTTCTTCCCACTTTCCAATAATTTTAGATGTAAAAAGGATGCATTGGCTTCAATTTTAACTCGTTCATCAAAAATCTCTTCGTCTAGAAGTTTCCTGAGATACTTCTTTGATTCATCAAATTTTCTAAATCCAAATTTGTGTGTCTGAGCCAGATTGAAGAGGGCATTGGGATTTTTAGGATCCACCACCAAAATCTCGTTGTAAATCTTTTGAGCCTCCAAATATCTTCCTGACTTAAATAGAGAAGACGCTAAAAACAATTTTAATGTGAGATTGGATGGCTCCAGCTTGGAAGCGGAACCAAAATACTGCACACTCTCTTTATTAGCCCCTTTTGATGAATAATAGTGACCTAGGTTCACTAACCCCATCAAAGATCTATGGGGATTTAACATAGATCTTTCTATAAATTTTTTACCATTTAATTCTTCTCCTTTTAGCAGTCTAGAAACCCCAACAATAAAGAGACCTTCAGGATCATTAGCAAGACTTTTGTTACCTTGAATCGCCACAAAAGCCAGCGCGCCATCCGGATTTCCTCGTATAATCTGATCATAGGCAATGAGTTTTAAAGACTCAGGATCTGCTGGTTTTTCAGCCAATTTTTCGTATGCTTTCCCAACCGCATTTGGCAGATCTCGAATTCTATTTTTTTCGAATACAAAATCCACTTGCGTACTTGGAATAAAGGTTCTAAGTCCCTTTTCATTTACAGATTCAAAGGTTCTTCCCTTGATATCAACCAGTTCAGTCAGTTTATTTTCGACCGACACCATATTGGCCTGAGGTTCTGTTTGATTTGAAATAGAAGTACAGGCTCCCGAGAGACCCATTATCGCCGCTGACAGCACCAAAATTGAAATTAAGTTTCCCATCTTTAAATACCTCCCAAAGGGAAGTAAGCAAAATCTAAGCCAACTTTGACCCTAGATAAATCAAATTCTTAAATGGAATGCAACGATTCAATTGAATAAAAATTAGTCACTTTATCCGATCCTTAATCAGAGTCTAAGTGCCCACTCAAATGTCTTTGGAAGTAACCTTTGAATCCACAACGGGGGGAATACCAATCGTACCTTTTTTATCATCACCAGAAAAAGGACTCAATCCTAGGGGTGAACTTCCGGGAACCACGATTTCAATTTCCCTAGATTCTTTGAAACCTTCTTTGGTCAGGGGGGCACCATTCCCCAAAATGGGTTTGAAAATCTCAGAAGGTCCTACACCAGGATTTTTTTTCCAGGAGTCCGTGAGAAGACTATGCACGGTCTTCGATTTCCATTTAGCAGTGGTGCTTTTTTGTTTCATGGTCAGAGCAGTGGAATCATTTTGATTTACGGTCAATCTTCCATACCAATACGCATTTCGAAGTATGATAGCCACATAATTCCTAGTTTCTTTAAATGGGATTAAATCCACAAAAAGCAACAAATTGGAATCCGGAAATCGATTTTTCCACTTCTTAAGATTAGAGCCACCCGCATTGTAGGCTGCCAAAACGTGCTCAAATTGACCTCTATATGCCTTCATAAGGTCCTGAAGATGCAAAACACCAGCCCGAATATTATCCTGAGGGTTAAAGAGATTCCAATTTCTTCCAGAAAGGTATTTTTTAGCGGTCCCTGGCAACAGTTGCATTAGCCCTTTCGCATTAGCTCCACTTTGAGCCGCCGGATCAAAAGCGCTTTCCTGACGAATTAAGGCAAAAAGCAATACAGGATCCACTTCCCTGGCCTCAGACAATATAACATCCGAATAATTCTTCGGAAAATAGAGATTCATCACTTCCAGATTGATCTGTTGAAATTTGGTTTTCCTAAAAAAAGCACTTAGAGTCTGTATGCTTCCCCTAAAAAACCCTATTTTGTTAAAACATTGGGCCAAAAAGAGATGTCCACGGGGATCCAGCGGATCGACATGTCGCAATACGAAGCCTGACCATTGGTCAAGTGCCTGCTGAGCAGCAAAAACCTCTTTTGAATCAGAAGATTGGCTTTTAATCAGCAACATCTCAAAGGTAAATGCAGCCAGACTAAATCCAGTCCAGGCAGAAGCATCTCTTCGAGCGAGCTCAACGGACTTGGAGCTAGAAAACTTCAAAAAAGGGTCATTTCCCAACATATGTTCGCTTAAAATGGAGTGGATCGAGATGGGGTACTTCTCATTGAGAGACTTCCAATAATCCGTTGATTTTGATGGGTTTTCCTCTGTTTCCAGCTGGCCCAGCCAAAACAAAGTCCTGGGTTCCTCTTTGGGATCGATTGCCCGGGTGGCAAGAAGAAGAGACTGTTTTGCTTTTAATTTTTGACCCTGTAGCAAACGTAATAGTCCTACGCGCAAATGGGCCCGCTCAAAACTTTCATGATGAGGCTCTAAGCAGGCAAAAGCGTAAGGATAAATTTCCTCCACCCATTTAAACACAGAATCATTCGGTAAAAAGCTTTCTGCTCTGAACATCAAGCTCGAATAGGACTCCGCCAGGCCACACTGAAACCCCACCTCCCGGACATAACCTAAAATCCGGTCCATCTCCGCAGGGCTATCAATGGTCAAGTTGGCATACACATCCGAAAAACCTCTCCCACTCAAACCCTTCCAATCCGATACACTCCGAATCCGTAACGGTTTTTTTCGGTCGAGAGAATTATTTTCAGAGACATCTTCCTTTGTTATGATATTATTCTTAAATTTATAATCCAATACAAGCCATGGAATACACCCCACTTGGTCTCTAGGGAAAGGAGCACTTTGATTTTTCTGATCCAACAAAAATCCACATTTTTTTTCTTTTTGAGCATGATACTCTGCGGCTTTTTTGGATTTAAGTTGACCCAGTTCGGAGTAAAAATTATCCCAGGGGTCAAGCGTTTTGGAAATCGCTTTTGCGGTTTCGTTTTCCAGTTGAGCTCGATTTGAAAATGCAAACTGGTGCATCGGAACATTTATCGGAAATGGTATATCTGTTTCTTTTACGGCTGATGCCACTGGGTCAACTAATTTTTCCATTAAGGAAGCGGTTTCACTAAACTGCATGGGTGAATATCTGGCTTCGAAAGCCCACAAGGGTGACGCCTCTCCTACCCCCAAAAAAGTTAACCCCAAAATGACTCGCCGCAGTGCCTGGCTTGCTCCAATGTTACAATTCATAGCAGTGTCCTACTTTTGATGTGTCCCTACCCGCTATCTACAGTATCGGTTACCTTGTCTCAAAAATAAAACACTTGTGAAATTGACCTTGACTGGCGATGTGCAAATCATATTTATGCAAAAAGGAACGCCTAATAGAGACATAATGGAAGGAGTGTGTAAAGTTATCGAAACAAATCAAAAAGTTTGGAAGCCAACTCTATTTTTAACTGCTCTGGATCCTTATGAGACGTATCGGAATCTGCCGTTATATGGTCAATCTCTTCTAAAAATCTACTTTTTACAACCAACTTCGCTCCTTCCCCTTTTTTGAGTTTCCCATAATTACAGCTATAACTTAAAAATAAACCGAATTTTGCTCTCGTCAATCCCACATAAAATAGTCGTCTTTCTTCCTCGATCAAAGCGTCCGAGTTCATGGATTTTTCATGGGGAAGTGTTCCTTCTTCCAGACCCGGAATAAAAACAAAAGGAAATTCAAGGCCTTTTGCAGAGTGGATGGTTAAAATAGACACTTCGTCCAGATCGGATCGCATTGTGTCTTCCATTCGAGATCCTTGAAGCAACCCCCCCAAAAAAGAGTCCCAATGTTTGTTGGGGGCGTAGCGTTTCTCCAAGGTACCATAAAAATTTTCTACAGCGCGCTGTCGGTCAAGTGCCGTTTTCATTCGGGGACTGCTCACTTGAATTTTCTTTTTCAATCCAAAATCTTCATATGCCTCTTTAAACCAATCTTTTAATGAAGTGACATCACAACAGTGTTCTCTTTTCTGAACGAAGTTCTTTAACAAAACAAGATAATCTCTGTATTTTCCTAAAACATTTGTCTCATTAATCAAATATTCTAGAGCATTTTTCGGCAGTTCCCCTTGCAAAGCGAGCTTTCTATGAGCTCCAAAAAAATCCAGAAATGTATCTAGTTTCAAATCCAAAAATTGAATTTTTAACACGTTATAGATTTGTGTTACCCTATGGGAATCAAGGGAGAGAGCTAAAAACGAAAGAAGCTCTCTAATTTCAGGCACATCATAAAGCTCTTTGGAGCCATAAACACGAAATGGAATTTTTCTCTCTTCCAATACCATTTCCAGAGCCTGGGTCTGGGAAGAGCTTCGAATCAAAATCGTAAAGTCTTTCCATCTTGCGACCATTTCTGATTTGCCGACAAGGGCATGTCCTCTCATGTCGCCTATTTGATTTGTAATCCACAGGGCTTCGTCCCTAGGATTTTGAGCACCATAGACGCAAGGTGCATATGGGCTGCTGATGTTGCTCCAAAGACTTTTCAGTTGTCGATTCGTGTTTCGGCTGATGGAAGCATTTGCTAAATCCAAAATCTTTTGGCTACACCGGTAATTTTGGCTTAAAGTCACTTTTTTTGCGTCTATAAAATAATTCAAAAATTCCTGAATGATCGTTGGCCTTGCTCCACGCCAAGAATAGATACTTTGATCATCATCCCCAACCGCACACACATTTTTTTCATTACCGCTCAAAAGTTTTACAAATTCAAACTGTCCGTAACTGGTGTCTTGAAATTCATCCACCAAAATATACTTGTATTGAGCTCTAATCTCAGCGCAAATTCTATTCTGTGATCTTAGGAGTCTTGCTGTTAAATAAACTATATCATCAAATTCCACTAATCCAAAAAATCGAAGCCTTTGATTATAGTTTTTAAACAATTTCGCCAATAATTTTGCTTCAAATATAGAGCAATGGCTGCTGAGATCTGACTCATCTAAAAGTTGATCTTTTAGCTGCGAAATACGAAATCGGGCCGTTTCCAAACTCATGATTTGATCGAGATGCAGTTCCCGAAGTGTCTCACCCAATAAAGAATTGCTCTGCACTTCATCTGCAATCTTAAACTCACCAATGGTTTCATTTCCCCAGGTTTTTAAAATATCCAAAGCAAAGGAATGAAACGTGGAGAGTCGGCACCTTAGGGCCAACTTATTTCCCACAAGCTCTTTCAATCGATGCTCCATTTCTCTTGAGGCCTTATTGGTAAAACTAACCGCCACAATGGATTCCGGTGCCACTCCTGTTTCTATGAGATGAGCCACCCGTGTGGTGATCACCTTCGTTTTTCCAGTTCCGGCTCCTGCGATCACCAGCAATGGACCATGCAAAGTGGTAACCGCCGCTCTTTGTTCCGAATTCAAAGTTTGAAGGCATAATTTAGGGCTCAAAGGATTAAACCTCAAAAGTTGGCTACACTCGTTTGCTCACGCCCCTTTGGATGCTCTAGAATAGATCTCTATTCTTTTGAATTAGCCAGAAAATGGAGAAGTCTTATGGTACCTGCTTCCACATGGTCAGAGAATCTCTGGGACCAAATCCATCAGTTAAATCAGGCTCCCTGCACCCAGGAGTTCACCACCTGGTCATTTTATCGATTTCCCTATTCGGTGTCCTGCTTTTTTGCGGATGAATTACCAGAATATCAAGGAGACGAAAACAATCACATTCTACATCCTTCGTTTGATTTAGCAAGTCTTACCAAGCCCTTGTTAGGAGGTTTTGCCTGGAGAAATTCCTTGGATTCCAGCGATTGCAATGCATTCTTAAGTGCACCCCTTCCACTTCTAAAGCTTCAAACACAGGTGAGGCGATCCATCGAGAACCATGGTTCTAGCCCAATGATCCCCTTCCTAAATCCAGATTCAGCCCAGCCCAACCCCACCCTCAGTGATCTCATCAATCACCAAAGTGGCGCCAAAGCTTGGTTTTGGTTTCAAAAGGCTCAGTGGATGAACCTTCACAACATCATGGACGCCACCCATCCCGCCCGATCCCGAAACCTTTTTTTGGACCACCTCATCCAGCTCTGTTTAAATGAATTAGGTAAGGTTAATGGCACGACTTATTCCGACTTAAATTACCTTCTTTTACCCTATTTTTTACAATTATATTCAAATAGTGCGACTGCAGACCCACATTGCACCGATTTTTTTCACAACTACCTTAATCAATTAAACGCCATATGTGACACACATTTTAGGCACGTCAGTGTTACAGGCCCCCTCCAAACTCACACATTCATTTCAAATCAACCCTACATTTCGGTAGAGAAGGATCATCTACCCCTAAATGAGTTTGAATTTGATCAAAAATCAAACGCTAGCGCACACGATTCTAATCAATATTTACTAAGTCGCTGGAAACCCCCCATTGGCTCGTTCCATGCCGGACTCGTTGGCAATGTTCTGGATTGCGTCCGTGCCGCGTCCTGGATAAACCGCTGGAACCTTCATCATTTGCCTCAATTAAGCCCAACGCACACCGACAAACAAAACCGATTTATCTTAGGTTTAGACAGCTATTCGGGCCCTCATTCCACTTCTGGAGCACCTATACAATTGCATCAAGATCCAAATTGGGTTTTAGGGCATCTGGGATACACCGGCTGCAGTTGGTGGACCCATCTCAACACTAAGAAAAATTCACATCAGCAATCCATTCTCCTCACCAACCGCACCGCCCATCGAACCGTAATGGGAGTTTCCCATCCACCCAAATGTCTTGTGATTCAAAATCTGGATGATGCCCGTTTTATTTGTTACTTAAGCAAAACCAGATCCGAACCAACAGAATGGACTAAAGTTTCCCCAGACATTCTAAAAGAAACGATACTTACTTATTCAAGCTCCAGGGTTCTAATCCATGATTCTAAAACCATAAGATCCGTTCCAAACATCAATAAAACCAGACAAGAATTTCACAAACACTGCTGGGATTTAAGTCTATCAAGCTAGAAAGAAAAACGACTTGTCTAGGTTTTTATAAACGCGAATGGTTCGTTTTACCGAAATGATATGCCAATCCACAAATTCTTTATTTGGTTCAATGCCCAAATCATCCTCATAACAACAAGGTAATGAAATGGCCCCCACCGTGGGCACATGCTGTCCTAAAAATTTAAGGGAAGGCAAGGTGCCAAGCAGACTGGCATGGGAATGCACATAAAGTAACACAACTGCATCATATCCAATGCAATCAATTTGGCATTCCTCAATTTTATTGGGCAAAATAGAAAGTCGTGGGTAAAGTTTGGTGAGGGCGTTCCAGTGACTCACATCTGACTCCATGGCAGGATCTACACTCACCACTCCCCACCGGGAAAGAAAGTGCATGTATAATCCCGTCCTAGGGCTAATTCCATCTCCCACCACAACGGCCAAAACCTTTGGATCTCGCCAATCTAGTTCCAAATGCCACCTAGCGGCATTAAATACCCCCACGGTTTCAGATATCTCTTTGCAACTAGGATAAAATCCCGTCCCCAGCAATTCGCCACAAAACGGCTGCCTAAGCAAATAATCCACATATTTGAGGCTCTGCTTTGGCAACTCAATCTTGAAAAATTCATTTTCTTCATGAAAAACAAATTCTCGCTGTTTCAATCAAGACTCTCTTAAATCCAAAAATTTCTTTACAGCAGCGCTCAGTCCAGCGGGAGTAAACCCAAACTCTTTCGCCAAATCGGCGGCGGGAGCGCTTGCTCCAAATCGGTTTATGCCAAAAACAAGTCCATTCCGGCCCACGATTTCACCCCATCCAAAGCTGGACCCAGCTTCTACAGAAATGGCAGGAACATGCTCTGGTACCAATCTATTCAAAAGCGTGGCGTTTAATACAAATTTTTGAGGACTGGGGCAACTCACCACTCGAATGTTTAATGAAACTACCGTTCCATTTGGAGTTACAAATGATTTTGATTCCAATTCTTTCACCGTGCTTAATACCAAGGGGAGCTCTGACCCAGAAGCCAGAAAAACGAGTTTTAATGCATTTTCGGGTTTAGAAAAGTCACGAACTAAATAGGCGCCCTCTTTCAAGTCTTGTTGATATTGAGAAAGAGTTTTCTTAACGACACCCAATGCCGAGGCACTTGGCAAATCTTGCCTTGAAAGCAACAAGGCTGATGGTCCTGTGGATTCAACTGCGTTTTTCCAAGAGGCAAACGTTTCTGGGCCATTGGCGGGTCTAAAAACATTGAGATTCGGGATCAGTCTCAAAGACGCCACATGTTCAATGGGCTGATGGGTTGGTCCATCCTCACCCACATAAAAACTGTCATGAGTCAAAATAAAGATGGTGGGGATTTTCATTAAGGCCGCTAGGCGAATGGAAGGTCTCATGTAATCGCTAAACACGGCAAAAGTCGAGCAATAAGGAACAAACCCTCCGTGGAGTGCCAGGCCATTACAAACGGCCGCCATCCCATGCTCTCGCACACCAAAATGAATGTTGCGCCCTTCAAACTGTCGAGCGTTAATAAAGGAACCTGGTAAAGTCGTTAAAGTGCTACCAGCTAAATCCGCACTTCCTCCCACCAAAACCGGGCTCATCTCTGCCAAGGCTTGCAAACATTTTCCACCTAAAGTTCTTGTGGCTCCAGCGGCTTCATGGAATGGATTAAAGGCATCAGCAAATGAGAAAGCACCAAAAATATCTTGGGTGTTCAACTCAAAAAAATGCTGCCAATCTCTGTATTTTTCAGGGTTACTTGACTTCCACCCATACAAATTTGTTTCTTTTCTCTTCAGCCATTGATCATAGATCGCATGATTCTTGCTTAGCAAACGCTCAATTTTCTCATATAGTCCTGAAGCAACGGCAAATGGTTCCAGGGGTAATTTTAAATTCCTTTTCGCATCCTGAACATCCTCAGCGGTCATGGGATTTCCATGAATTTTAGGTTTACCTTCCCATTTTGGGCTTCCTTTTCCCGCCAATGTTTTACAGATGATTAGGGTTGGTCCAGTCTCCCCGTTTGGTTTTTCGGACAGCGTCAAAGCCTGATCAGTGGCTGTTGCCAAATCCAAAAGATCATTTCCATCCACCTCTAATACATTCCAACCGTAAGACTCAAAACGTTTCTTTACATTTTCCGTAAATGAAATATCTATGGTTCCATCAATGGTAATATTATTGGCATCGTAATAAGCAATTAATCGATTTAATTTCCATAAACCAGCCAGGCTACAAGCTTCGCTTGAAACCCCTTCCATTAAGCAGCCATCACCTAAAACCACAAATGTCCGGTGATCGATTAGCATTGCATCCGCTTCGTTAGAAAGATTAAATCGCGCGGCCTTCATTCTTTCCCCTAGTGCCATTCCCACGGCATGGGCAATGCCTTGACCCAGAGGACCAGTTGTGCACTCTATCCCCTCTGTGTGTCCATACTCTGGGTGGCCTGGGGTATTAGAGTGAAGTTGTCTAAATTTTTTAAGACTTTCAATTGTGACGTTAAAACCAGCCAAATGTAAAGCAGCGTATTGTAACATACTTCCGTGTCCGGCAGACAAAACAAAGCGGTCTCTATCGGGCCAGTTTGGATCTTTAGAGTTGAATTTCATAACTCCAAAGTAGAGAAGTGTAGCCATTTCAGCGCCACCTAAAGGGAGTCCTACATGCCCTGATTTTGCCCCCAACACGGCATCCATCCCCAACCCTCGAATGGTGTTGGACACATCCGTTAGAACCTCCAAATTATCCTGAACAAACTGCTTGATTGAGGCCATAGCACACTCCCATATTAAGTTGTTCCCACGGAGGCGTCACGCTATTCGGACCAAAGTCTTAAATCAAGTCCCCATTAAAAATACCGGAATACCCTTGATTTTCCAAATACAACGTGATTTAAACACACTTTGTCTTATACACTCTGCTTTGCTGGATTCCAGTGCAGTCAAAAAACTGTTAGGCAATGCAAGGGGTTAAACCAATTAACTGGAACACAAGGAGTTTCTATGTCCGTGGAAGTACAATTAAAGGATCTTTTAGACGCAGGCGTTCACTATGGTCACCAAGTTCGTCGATGGAATCCCAAAATGCGTCCCTTTATCTATGGTGAACGCAATGGCATTCATATCGTGGACTTACAGCTTACTCAAAAACTATTCCGCAAGGCCCTTGCCGAAATCGAAACCATCGTGGCCGATGGCGGACATATTTTATTTGTGGCTACTAAGAAACAAGCTCAAGATATCATTCGGGAAGAAGCCAGCCGCTGCGGCATGTACCACATCCACCACAGATGGCTGGGCGGTATGCTCACCAACTTCAGCACCGTAAAGGCCAGCGTCCAAAAGCTCAAAAAAATTGAGAAACAAGCCTCTGAAAACTACGAAGGTCTCACGAAAAAAGAAGGCTCACTGAAAGAACGACTCCGTCTAAAATTAGACCGCTCCCTAGGTGGGATCAAAAACATGCCTGGAATGCCTTCCTTAATGTTCGTAATTGATGCGAAAAAAGAGGCCACTGCCATTGCAGAAGCCAACCGCTTGGGAATTCCCGTCGTAGCCATCACAGACACCAACGTAGACCCCACTGGTGTGGACTTCATCATTCCGGGTAACGACGACAGCCTAAAAGCCATCAAACTCTACTCCACACTCATTGCAGACGCCGTTAATGCAGGTCGCCAAAAACGCAAGGCAGACCTAGTCAAAGACGACTCTTCCATCATTGGATCGGATTCCGGCAAAACCATTAAGGTGAAAAGACTTCGCTCCCGTGAAGACGATGAAGGCTAATCCGGTTAAGAACTAATCTCTACTTTTAAAGGAAGGAAATACCGATGTCTGCTGTAACTCCTCAAATGGTTAAAGAATTGCGTGAAATGACCGGTGCCGGCATGAGCGACTGTAAAAAAGCTCTAGACCAAGCCGCTGGTAATATGGATAAAGCGGTTGAAGTTCTTAGAGAACGCGGATTAGCTGCAGCAGCCAAAAAGGCAGGCCGAGCCGCTGCGGAAGGCATGGTAAACGCCTTTATCGCTCCAGGCAATAACATGGGTTTTATTGTTGAAATCAATTGCGAAACAGATTTTGTGACTCGAAACGATGAGTTCCAAAACCTGGTTTCTGAAGTCACTAAAACCGTCTTGACCCAAAAACCCACAAATCTGGATGAACTTTTGGCATTGCCATTTCAAGGCGGCGCTTCTCTCAAAGACACCATTCCAGCATTGGTGGCCAAAATCGGTGAAAACATTGCAGTGCGACGCATGGAAAAACTGGGTGGACACACCCAATCCGTGGTGGCAAGCTATGTTCACGGCCAGGGAAAAGTTGGTGTTTTGGTGGAACTAACAGGTGAAAATGTGGACAAATTTGCGCAAAATCCAGAACTACTGGAAGCCGGCAAAGATGTTGCCCTTCAAGTGGCTGCAATGAAACCTCAGTTTACCGACCGTACTGAAATTTCTCCAGTGGTGCTGGAAAAGGAATCCCAACTTTTTTATCAACAATATAAGGCACAAGGAAAACCCGAAGCGGCTTTGCCTAAAATTGTTTCCAGTCGAATTGAAACCTGGTTTAAAGAAATTTGCCTGCAAGAACAGCTATTTGTAAAAGACGACACGAAGAGCGTGCAAAATTTTCTTGCTGAAACAGGGAAGAAATTAGGCATCACTGGACTTAAAGTGAAGTCATTTCTGAGGTTGGAACTGGGAGAAGGCGTTGAAAAACGCTCTGACGATTTTGCTACCGAAGTAGCCGCTCAAATCGCCGAAGCCACTAAAAAATAATTTTACTCTCGCATCAGTCTTACTTTAGAGAAAAATCGCTGGACAGGTTTCAGCGATTTTTTGTTACCCGCAGGTCTCACCTAGTCACACACACTTAAAGCGTAATTGTCACAGAAACTTTGAAACCTTTTTTCAGATGTCTATTGAAACTCAAGTGATGGGATAGTATAAGTTAAGAAACCGATCTTCAAAGTCACATGTCCTGGATCTATTTAACATCATCATTAGAGGAGCTTAGTATGTTAATCAAGACGCTTGGAAAAATTGGATTATTCGCTTTGGGAGCATTAGCGCTGGTATCCCAGAGTTGTTCCACATCCAACAACGAGCAAAAACTTCAAAAATTAGGAAAAACCAATAACGATGCCAGCAACGGTGGTATTGAGTCCCAAGACTTGAATATTCTTGCCTTTGGTGACTGGGGCACAGGAACCCCAAGCCAATTTGAACACGCTAAGGGTCTAGAAAAACACTGTAAGGCTGAAAAGTGTGACTTTGGACTCATGCTAGGGGACAACTTCTATCCCGCAGGCGTAAAAAGCGTAAATGATCCGTTCTTTAAAGAACGATTCGAAGATGTCTATGGACCATTGGGAATTCCATTTTATGTTGTCCTCGGTAACCATGACTATGGAGTGATCCTTAAACAAGGAAATCCCCAGGCTCAGGTTGACTACACAAAAAAATCCAACTTTTGGAAGATGCCTTCTAAATACTATTCCTTTGTTCAAGGAGATACCACTTTTATTGGGTTGGATACGGAAAAGTTTACGATTGAGCAAATTGATTGGTTGGACAAAACCATATCCACAGCCAAAACCAAGTGGAAAATCGTCATGGGCCATCACCCCATTCGCTCCTATGGCCAGCACGGAGACACCCCCTATTTGGTGGAAGGACTGCTGCCAAGGCTGTGCAATAAAGTGGATTTGTATCTGGCTGGTCACGATCATGATATGCAAGCCCTAAAAGACCCCTGTGGACTTAATATGATCGTATCCGGAGCGGCTTCCAAATTACGCGACGTAAACAAGGGTGCTTTGTCCAAATTCGCTGTTTCCGAACCAGGATTTGCAAAACTTCAAATCACAGACAACCAAATTGACGTACGATTTATAAGCACAACTAACGATCGGGATCTCTATCGGTTTTCGGTTACAAAGTAGTCAAATATAAAGGCCTCTAAGTTGAGCAAAACGTCATACAACTGTATTACAAATGGAATGTATCGATTTCGCCTAAAGACGTGCCTAATGATTTGCGGCCTCAGTTTATCCTGTCAAACACGAAGCGCATCTACGGATGATGATGCACAAGTAGTTAACTCTGAGGCAACTGTAAAAAACGCTCCCACTGGCCTTGTGACAAAAAGTACGATTGCCATTGTTTCAGATCACTCTTTTTGTTCGGGTTCCATCATCAAACTAAATCGAGTTATCACCGCAAAACACTGCATAGATAGCCTCAACGCAGAAAACTATCAGGTTTTCTTTGGTACCTCTTTTCTCAACCCAGTGGCTACAATTAGGGGAAAAGGAAGAGTGGCCATTCACCCTTCCGTAGATTTAGCTGTTTTTGGGCTTTCTCAAAATATTCCCGATTCCTTTTTAGTGGCTCCAATCCACGATCCTCAAAAAAGCGATTCTACTCGGATGCTTATTCCGCAGAAAACGGAAGTGGTTGTGGTGGGATTTGGCCATACCAGTCAATCACAGCAAACTCCTGAAAAAATAAATTTTATGCGGTGGGGATTTTTGGTGTTTGATGATTTTTCAAAAGAGGTGGAGAGCACTTCTGGGGAAGTCTTTCAAAATCTACTTAATTTTGTACCCAGAAAATCAGGTAAACAGACGATGTTTTGCCAGGGTGACTCAGGCGGTCCAATATACCTGAAATACAATCAAGTTTGGGGGCTTTTAGCCATCAACTCTATGACGGCTGAAGGATGCACGTCAAGGGGATTTTCTGGTGATGTAAGGCCACTAAAAAATTGGATTTTCCAACCACTCTAAGGCTTCCAAAATAACGCAATCGTTTCATATTGAACGGTTTGTCCAAAGGAGTCAAACAGATCCAGGCTTATCAATTCAAAGCCATCTTGAAGAAAATATTTAGAGTCCCTTGCCAATACCGCACTATCACAAGCAATGTAGATAATGATTTTAGCACAGTCGTAGCCATTCAAGGCATCCATTAAGGCTAACGGAGCGCCATTTTCCATTCCCGACCTAGGTGGATCCAAACAGGTCAATACCAACGAAACATCTGTGTCTTTTTTAGGAAACTTAGCGCACTGAAGCAAAAATTCTTTCACTCCAGAGTTCACACATTCAGCCATCCCAGCCCATGGACCAAGATTTGCCCCAAACTGTTGTGTAGCGGGAGTGATTCCTTCCACTCCTATCACCTTTACCGAGGCCGCAAACGGAGCACCTAAGTCATGGCCCAAAGCACTCCAAGTTCCCGATCCGCAATACAAGTCCCAATAGAGCATATTGCTTTGTCTAAGATCTACCTTTTTTTCAGCGCAGAGATGAAGAAGTCTACACTTCATTTTTTTCCAGTAATTTGCAACCGCATTCACATGCGGCTGTAAAAAACTCTGAGGATGAATACTAAAATCAGGAGTACAGGGATGAGCTAGCTTTAAAGTTCCCCCTTCGCCTAAAGAAACAAAAGGCATTTCCAAACAGCTAGCCAAATATGGTTGTATTTTGGATAGAGTTGAGGGTAAAAAATGACCCACTAAGGAAACATTCCATACTTTTTCAGATGCAATGCTAAATGCGGTCAGCTCAAAATCCAAGATGTGATTTTCCATTCGGTTTCGCATCCCTATTACAGCATCCAAGTTCCAAAATTGAGTTAAAGCCATCTGTAATCGATCGATGGGAAGGGGAACTAAAGGCAAAACACACGACATAGCAGAGATGATTTCATGAGAGGATTTCTTGAAAAATCCCAAGGTCACACCATCGAAATGCAAGCGAATTCTTTGGCGATAGTTTTTATTTAAAAGAGCAATCCCTTCAAATTTTCCCAAATTTTTTAAGTCCGAAAGGCTCTCCTTCTTCTGTCCGCCCAAGCGTACTAAATTAGATTCTAACCACCTCATTTTAATTTCTAGATGCTCCGACTCCATTACGTGCTGCAATTGGCAACCGCCACAGTGTTGATAGACAGAACATACAGGATTTTGCCTCAGACTGCTGGTGCGAATTAGTTTGGAGGAAACCACTTCAACCCGACTTTTGAGCTCTCGATAGCTCACCAATACACTTTCTCCCGGGAGGGCATCATCCAAAAAAAACACTTTACCTTCCGAGTTTCGTGCCACTCCTTTGGCAAGGTAACTAAGATCATTCACATCTAAAACTTCCGTTTTTAGAGCTGATCCTTCCACACTAGGCTGGTGCTTAGACTTTTGAGCTGTTTTGTACCGATTCGATTTTTTCAATTTATTTACCCAATTTAATATGCATTTCGATGCACCAAACCTTTAAAAGGAGTCAATATTATGATCTTAATATCAAGCCAAAAGCTCCAATTTTGTATATACCACAAATCGCATTCTATCCGTTTATCAATGGAGGTATCACCTCTCCAACCACACACTTGAGCCCATCCCGTAATCCCTGCTTTTACCTTATGGCGTAACATATATCCCGGAATCTGTTCCTTAAATGAACTTACAAAAACAGGCCTCTCGGGTCGGGGTCCCACAACGCTCATTTCTCCGCGTAAAACATTGTAAAACTGAGGGATTTCATCTAAGCTTGATTTTCTAAGCCATTTTCCGATCCAAGTCACTCTAGGGTCGTCTTTTTTTGCCCACACCGGACCTGTTGCCGCTTCCGCATCAACCCGCATTCCCCTAAACTTAAAGCATCTAAATGATTTTCCATCCATACCCATACGTTCTTGCGAGTAAAAAATGGGTCCTGGGCTCGTTAACTTTACCAGAAACATACAGACCAAAAAAACGGGCGAAAAAAATACAATGAAAAGAAGGGCGAAAACAAAATCAAAAACCCTTTTTAGGGCAAGACTTGTAGAATCGATTCCGGAAGAATTCAACGAAACAAATGGAATTCTATCCAGATAGCCTACTTTGCTTGTCAGAAAGCGTGTTTTCCCTAAATCAGGTATCACCATGATATCTGACACGGTTTTTTGCAATGGGGCCAGTAATGACTCTAAATCCGTTCCGGACCTCCCGCTGTATGACAAAAAGACGATGTCAGGGTTTTCTTTTGAAATATAGCTCGTAAAGGCCTCCAGCTCATGGTTAGAAAACTTAGCTTTGATTTCTAAGTTCCAATCCCGTCGCTGGTCGGAAGTTTCTAATAACCGTTGATAAATTTCAGGTTCTCCCCAAAAAACACCTAGCAATTGGCTTGATCTTTGTTTCAAATAAACCCTGTCCATTTTTCTGATTAGACTTCTACCCAAAGCCAACCAAACAATACAAATAGAAAAAAACAATAAACTAGTCAATCTACTGTATCTATAATCCAACACAAAATGTCCAAGTGAAATCACAACAACAAAAGAATAAAAGTGGCAACGCATCAAATCCATTTGTTCGTTTATCACCCTTCGTTTCCCTAACGATCGACTATAGAGTCCCAAAGTTGCAAATGAAATCCCATAAACTAAAACCAAAGGAACAGAAAGCAGCAAGTGCCGGGACCAAGTCTCTATCCCTTTCGGCAACTCAAACCAGCCGGTAGAAAACCTAATCACATAAGCAAAAACCCAACTTAGCCAAACAAAAAAAAGATCGACCAATCTTCGTATCCAATTTACATTATGGGAGTGTTGTTCCAATTTCATCGTGAATTATCCCAAATTTTTCTCTTTAAAACCTTTAAATTGGCTCCACTCATGCTCAAATATCTCAATAAAATGTTTCTTAAATTCAGTGGTATCGAATCTGTTTACGTGCCTTCGAAGCACTTCTTGAGTGGCCGGATCCAGAGGTTTCTCCAACCCCATTTTCACTTTTAAAATCATGTCAGACACAGACTCCGACTCAAACAAAAAGCCAGTTATATCATCTAAAACAGAGTTCAATGTGCCTCCTTTATTGGGTCCAACTACAAAAACACCACATGCCTGAGCCTCTAGCGGCACAATCCCCGCATCTTCAACGCCAGGCAACAAAAGCAGATGACATCTGTTGTACAATTGCACTACATCCTGATCGGATGGGCTGTAAACAATATCAAGCCCAGGATGATCCTTGTATTTTTTGGACAACTCCAACAGCTTTTTTCCCTTTCCTGCTGCGGTTACATGAATTCCTTCCTTTAAAAGAGCGTCCAAAGCACTTTCCATTTTTTTATAAGGTGCCCACTCTCCAAACAACAAAACAGACTTTTGCCGGTTAGAATTTACTTTAGGTCCACCCAATTGACTCTGAAAGCGTTTTGTATCTACCGGAGGAAAAAGTACACGAGAGTTGCGACCATAAAATGATCTTACCCTCTGGGAAACAAATTCACTATTTGAAATCAAAAGGTTCACTCTAACATGGGACAGCGTATCCCAGAGTCTAAGGTAGGTGAATGGAATTCCCCAAATCAATTTTAACAAATTCATCCATTTCGAAGTTGAACTCGATTTTAGGAAAGGAAAGTAAACAAATCTTTGATCCCAAACATATCTCATGGGACTATGGACATAGCTCACATGAAACGCACCAGGAGCAGGAATACAACCCTTGGCCACACAATGGCTACTTGAAATCACCAAATCGTACTCATTTAGGTTAAACGACTCAATCACAAATGGAAAAACCGGCAAAAGCAATTTATAGTATTTTTCTATCCAGGGTAAAGAATTAAGCGCTGAAAAAAACACCTTTCGAGTGCCTAAGTGCTCCAAAAAATGTGTTCTGCCAAACAGCATGTAAAGGTCAGCATCGGGGAACATTTCCAAAAAGGATTCCAGCACCCTTTCACCTCCCCGTTTCGAGAAGCACCAATCATGGAGTATCGCCACTTTTTTAGGTGAAGGTCGAACCTGATCTAATCCAAACATTCCACACTAGTCCCGATTTGAGATTTTTAAAGAACCCAAAACCAATTGAAGTTCTTGATTATCATACTTCACGTAAAGAGTCTTACTTCTTCGAACAATCACTTTCCCGGGAGCGAGTTCTTTCTTTTTTAGAATGTCTTGCTTTTGTGCCACATACACCTCACCCGCTTGACTTGCGGACAAATGTGAAAAATGAATGGCAAGTATAGCTGCTTCTCGAATCGTCTGACTGGAAGTCACGGATTTACCCTTCGGTTTTTCAACCCACACATGACTGCCCTCTCCACTGGTAACGTGAACCCAAGTGTGGTTTGTAGGCATCATTTTTATCATCGAATCACTGTCAACCGCAGATTTTCCCACCCTCAAAAACAAGCCAGTACTTGAAAAATAATTCTTAAATGGCAGTCTTGCTAGTAAGACCTTTTCTTTTTTATCTTCCGTATGAGCAGAAGCTGTCCAAGAAACCTCCAATACCTGTAGCAATCGACTCATGGTTTCTGGTAGCCGGTTAGAAATCGCTCCAAAAAACAGAGTATCCAATCCACTTGTGTGCACTGTAACAAGTTCTTTTTGCCATTTTTCAAAAAGATCTTGTATTTCTTTTTCTGCTTGAATCACGTCTTCCACAAAACCATTTAATTGAATCCGATTTTTTTCTACTCTTTGTCTGAGTTCCAAGTTCCTTCGTTCCAGCTTTTCTATTTCTCGAAATTTTTCATTCAGGATATCCCCAGGTTTTTCACCGGATTTCAACACAAACTGAGCAGGCAAGTGAAATTCTTCAATCAACATGGAAGGAACAAACCAAACCGAACTATTTTTTGGCCATAAATAAAGGTTTTGTTGTAGCCCAAGAGCGCGCATTTTTAACGAAGCAATTTCCGATTCCGAAGGCAGGTCTTGCAACTGACGCATCAATCTTCGTTCTAAAAATTGCCTTTTTGTTTTGATGGCTCGTCTTACATGCACCGGAATGAGAGAGACGGGCATTTGAAAACCTCCTTTTGTTAAGGTTGGTTTTTCCATGTCTTTGGAGTCTATCCGATCAAGGTTTATTTGACTTTGCTGACTCGCATCAAGCGAAACACGTGACCTATCTTCTAAAAAGGCCAATCCCACCAAGCTCGTTCCAAACGCAAGTCTTCTCTTTGTTTTGGTCTGATCGGTGCTCCACTCACATAGGGACTCAAACACTTCGCCTGCTTCCTTAAATCCTTTCCACTGATCCAAATAGCGCTGCGGTACTGATTTATGTATCTCACAAAAACACAGACGAGGAGGCTTTCCTTCTAAATCCAATACAATCGCAAATGGATTTCCTTCTTTTACAGAGTCATTTGGCTTAGGCTGAACGACCACTACGAATGCAATAGGATCCCAGCTAAAAAACACAGATTGAATACGTCCACCTTGAATGTACTTCCTACAGATTTGAACCAAAGAATTTGGCCGCGCATTTGAATCCGAAGGTTTAGCCTGAACAAAGGAAGCCCCTACCTCTTTTTGCTGAATCTTAAGTAATAAAACGGATTTCTTCCCGGGTTGGTAAAGGGTCAGGTAAAACATTCCATCGTCAGAGGATGTCATTTTCTGAATCTGCGCCCCATTTAACTTAAAAAGTCCTGGATCAAGACGCTTTTGCCACAAAACCAGCTGCGACCACTGGGATTGCATGTTTTTAAAAAACGGATGGGTTAAAGTTTTTTCCAATTCTAGCCTTTCCTGAATAGAAAGACACACATAATTGCTTTTTTTAAAGGCGTCAATCCTTACCTCTTTTCTAACCGACTCTTCTGTCTTAGGCTATCTCTACTTCCCAAAAAAATCCCATATTCAACTTTTCGTACATAAAGGAGATGCCAAATGAACAATGCCGCACTTACTGATGAAATAGAGATTTTGGCCATTGATGAAGACCCAAATGCTTCCGTATTCTGGGAAATATTTGCTAATGAGTTTTTCCCCAAATCAAAAGTAACAACGAGTAACGCCGGCTACGATGCTCTCGAGTGCATCCAAAACAAACAGGGAAGGTTTGATGTACTACTTTGTTCCTGGGAACTCAGAGGCCTAAGCGGCTATATTTTCATGCAAAAAGCACGTGAAAACTCCAAGTACAGACATACCCCCTTTGTCATGTTTTCACACTTATTGACACAAGAAGCGACAACCCTACTGACTGAGTTTGGCATCAATCACTGCTTTGTAAAGCCATACAACAAAGAAGCTATCGCCCAAAAAATAAAAGATCTCATTTTATTTGAAAAAAATTTAGATTCGAATCAGAAGCTTATGAGAAAAGTACAAGAGTACTTGGATGAGGGAAAACCCACTGAAGCTTTAAAATTTGTATCGGAACTGGCCAAAATCAAATCAGGTCCCCATTTGCATGGCAGTCTACTTCTTCAAGGGGAAGTGTGGCTGAGAGTGGAAAAACTTCCTCAGGCAGAACAGGCATTTAGAGAGGCTCAAAAATTGAACCCCACCGATCAATCCACTCTGCAAGGCATCGCCAAAGTCATGTTAAAAACAGGCCTTGAGACAGAAGCCATTGCCATTCTTGAAAAACTACAAAAAGACTCACCGAAGAGCTTAACCCGAATGCTAACATTAGGAGATGCCTATATGGGAGCGGGCCAAATTAACAATGCGGAAATGCTTTTTAAAGAAATGCAAAAATTTGATGCCGAAAATAGGGAAGCGCAAGAAGGCCTTGGAAAAGTGGCTTTCTCTCAAGGCCAGCTAGAAATCGCCGCAAAACTTTTTAAAGAGTCAGGAAAGGGCGAACAAGTGGCACGATGGTTAAACAATATCGGGATAGCCAAAGTCAAAAATGGCAATCACAACGACGCCATAGAAATCTATAAAAATGCCTCCGTCGTTTTACCCAATGACGAAAAAACAAAACTGATAGATTATAATATAGCTCTTGCTTTTTATAAAAGTAATAGACTGGCCGATGCCGTTCAAGCCTTCGCCAGCGCTCTTGAAAAAGACGGCCAATATGAGAAGGCAAAAGTTGCGCTTCTATCATCTATTAAAGAAGCCCGCCAAAAACAAATTAAGTTACCTAATGAATCTCGGCTTAAATACTTATTAGGAAAAGAGTTTCCTGAAGCCAGTTAGCGCATTGTCACTTGAGGATCTAACCCCAATTCTACGGCCTCTGCAATATCCATAACTTCCAGATCCTGAGTGGATTCCAAGTTTTTAAAGGCTCCTTTAAAATTAATTAAGCAAAAGCTACATCCTGTTACCAAAGTCTTTGCTTTCGTTTGAGCTACGTGTTCCAGCCGATTGTGAACGATCGTTTTGGATCCACCATTACTCTCATACCACATGTTTCCGCCGCCCATCCCACAGCAGCTGCTTGTTTCCCTGCTATGTTCCATTTCATGCAACCTAATTCCAGCAATGCCTTCCAACAACATTCTAGGTGCCTCAAATTCCCCATTATGGCGCCCCAAAAAGCAAGGATCATGAAAGGTAACTTCCTTGTTTACTTCATTCGGAATGGAAAGCTTTTTGTCTTTCACCAACTGGCTCAAAAGTTGGGTATGATGAAGCACGATGTAGTTACCACCATATTCCTTAAAGTCATTTTTTATTGTGTTAAAACAGTGCGGGCAATGCGTGACTATTTTTTTAAACCTTAAGGCATTTAACTGTTCCACATTGCTTCTTGCCACTTCCGAAAAAGAGTATTCATCGCCCAGTCTCTTAGCGGGTTCTCCGTTGCATTGCTCTGCCTTACCAAGCACTGCAAAAGAAACGCCAGCGCTCTTGAGAATCTTAACCATGCTTCTGGCCACCTTTTGATTATTAGAGTCATAGGAACCTGCACAGCCCACATAGTACAAAAACTCTACTTCAGGTGACTCTCCAGTAATGACAGGCACATCAAGCCCTTCGGCCCACTTAAATCGGTCAGCATGACCAACACCCCAAGGATTCTTATGTTGCTTAATGTTTTCTATCGCCCTACCGGCTGAGGCCGGCACTTCACCTAATGAAAGAGTCTGGTACCTTCGAAGTTGGACAATCGCCCGCATTTGGTCAATTCCAACAGGACACTCGTTTACACACCCTCCACAATTTGTACAGGCCCATATTTCATCAGAGTTTATTTTGCCAGATTCATACAAATACAAATCTTCTTTGTTGCCATCTTTGGGGAATTGATTCTCTACGAGCATGGCATCCCGCAGTTTCAGGATCACATTTCGGGGATCGAGAACCTTTCCCACCGCATTAGCGGGACAAATATCAGTGCATCTTCTGCAATTTGTGCAGGAATCAAAAGACAACAGATCTTTTGCAGTAAAGTCAGAGACCTGACGAGGACCAAAGTATTCAGCAGATTCATCTTCCAAATTCAACTTGGGCATCATTACTTTAGGCTCAAAACGAGTGGTGTAAAGATTTAAAGTAGCCGTAACTATATGCATGGCTTTGGTATAAGGCACAGTGGCTATAAAACCCATCGTGGTTAACATGTGAGTGTACCAAAGCCCAGAATACAAGTCCGCAGCCACAGACGGGTCCATATTTCTTGGAAAAAACCAAGACAAATAGGTACCAACAAAACTCCATCCCGTATCCGGTGGGTTACTTTGCACCGCCAATCTCAATGCTTCAACTGCAAATCCCTGGATGCAAAGAAAAGCCAACAATGCATAGAGCACCCAATCCTTAATCTCTCCTTTAAACTCCGTGGCGTTTTGCTGTTTCCTAAAAACACCCAAAATTAGCCCAATCAACAGGGCCAATCCCCCCAACTCACAGATTATAGTAACAACCGCGTATTTCCAACCACTATAGAAATCAAAAACGCCATATTCCTTCATCATCACCATTGTCGTACCAAACGCCAAACCCAAAAATCCGTAAAAAATCAAGGCATGCATCGCAGATGCATAGAGAGACTTTCCGCCCGGATCCCGCTGCCTTCGGGATCTTAGGTTTCTAGACTGCAACAGGACGGTCTGTAGAGTGTATTTAATTCTTCGCCAGGGATTTTCAAAGCAAGCCTCGGGTTTACCCATGCGCCAAAGCTGAACTCTCTGGTAAATCCCATAAACAAAAATTCCTAACGCAATTCCCAGCCAAATATAGGTTGTTTTGTGCAAAATTTCATGCAAGCCGCCCGCTGGCGACCAATAAATCTGCCTCGTAATGGGAATCATCTCCGACATCTCACAACCTCCCGGTCCAGAATGCTTATGTTAATTTCGAAATGCATCACAAGGCTATTCTACCGGGAATATCATTAAGCTTCCACTGGCCTGATTCTTTTTTGTGTCATACGCCTCTAGCCAAAAACTTGGTTACCGTCTCATAGACGCCTTTTTCGATGGAAGTGGGAGTCCACGAGGGGCCCATCAAATTTTGCAATTTCTCCATTTTGGCCTCAGTGAAATTCTGATAGTGATCTTTGAGGGCGTTAGGCATTGGTATGAATTGTATTCGAGGGGCAATTTGAAGAGATTTAAATGCATTCAGCACAAGTTCATGCCATGTTCTCGCCGTTCCTGAACCTACGTTATAAAACCCGGACTCAATTATGGGAGTAGCCGATCCTCCGCCCATCCTCTTTCCTAAACAAATCGATAAAATTTTTATTGTGACATCAATCACATCTCCCACATACACAAAATCTCGCTTTTGTTCCCCGTCTTTGTAAAGAGGGCTTGTGGATTTAAACAATTTCACTTCGCCAGTTTTCAATATCTGATGGTAGGAATGAAACACCATACTAGCCTGAGACTCTTTATGAGACTCAAATGGACCATAAACATTAAAATAACGCAAACCGAACCAGCTGGGTGGAGCCTCTTTCTGCATCAATGCCCAGGCGTCAAAATCATATTTACTTTTACCATAAAGATTTAACGGAACATACTGGTGATGCAGGTCATTATCATCACTAAATCCTTTTGTACCATCTCCATAGACGGAGGCGCTTGAAGCATACACCAAGGGGACCGAATTTTTGGTGCAATACGTCCAAATCATCTTGCTAAACTCCAAATTTAGCTCTTGAAAGACGGAAGGCCTAGTTTCTGTAGTTGATGAGCAAGCTCCGTTATGGATTACGATAAGTGGGGGTTCAGCCAAATCGTCCAATTGCTCCTTGAGACGTATATGTGGCACAAACTTAACTCTGGCTGAAGACATAAACCTTTGGGCGGTGCGTCTTAAAAGAGTATTTTCCAAATCCGAACATATAAATTCCACCGGTTCATTTAGCCTAGCCGAGCCGCTTTCTTTAAATTTTGACCGTTCCGTGCTTAGGGATCTCAATAAACCTTCAAACGGATATTTAAGCAATGCGTCCAAAACATTTGTACCTATAAAACCATTTGAACCTGTTACAATGATGGTGGGCACAAAAACTCCTAAACTTTCTTATATTTAAATTGGCAAAAAAAAACAGAGGACTAGCCTCTGTTAATTCTACACTTCCAGAAAATTCACCGAACCTGAGTTCCCTCAATACGAGCAGCTTTTCCTTTAAGCTTACGCATATAATAAATGCGACTTTGCCGAACTTTACCGTGAGTTTTGACATCCACTTTATCCACAATCGGAGAGTGAGTGAAAAAATTACGCTCAACGCTCACACCGCCAGCAGACACTTTTCGTACCAAAAACGTAGAATTTGTGGTTCCTTTTCTAAAGCGGATCACAGTACCCTCAAAGGCCTGAAGACGAAATTTCGCCTTTCCTTCCTTATCGGCACCTTCCTGAATCTTCACCCAGACCACCACAGAATCACCAGCGCCAAACTTAGGAAGAGGCTTAGCTCTCAAAAAATTTTGCTCTACTTTTTGCAAAATTGGATTTTTCATAACCTATATCTCCAAAGGCGGGAAGAACCTAAAGCGGGATCCCTAAAAAATGGTCGGGGTGACAGGATTCGAACCTGCGACCACTTGCACCCCAAGCAAGTGCGCTAGCCAGGCTGCGCTACACCCCGAAAAATCAAAACTAAACTACAACAAAAGACTTTGCTTTTTGAACCAATAGCCCGAAAGAAGCAGCATCAACTACCGCCATTTCAGCCAATTGCTTCCTATCAATCACGATTCCAGCTTTTTTAAGGCCGTTCAAGAAAGCGCTATATTTCAAGCCATGCTCTCTACTTGCAGCGTTGATTCTCTGAATCCAAAGCGATCTAAATTCGCGCTTTTTTACGCGACGATCGCGGTAAGCATAGAGTAAACCACGACGCACAATCTGCACCGCTACGCGATACAGCTTACTGCGAGTTCCCCTATAACCTTTTGCCAACTTCAAAATTTTCTTATGACGTCTTCTTAACTTAAAACCACGTTTTGCTCGAGCCATCTGCTATCCTTCCACTAACGGGAGTGCGAAGCACTTCTTAATCCGCTTTGCTACAAAATAAACTTAAAAACTATTGGGAAGACATCTCTTAACCAAAAGCATATTCTCTTTACGCATGATTTTTAATTTTTTCAAGCGTGTTTTCCGACTTCTGCTTTTCATACCGGTTAAGTGTCTTTTGCCAACATGACCAACTTTCACTTTTCCGGTGCCAGTAACTTTATATCGCTTCTGAGCAGCTCGTTTTGACTTAATCTTAACACCTGTCTTAGGCAACACTTTACGCTGTCTAAGACGTTTACACCGTAACTTACTCTTGGCCATAAAGACTCCAACACTTCTGAATGAATGTACATAGTCCAGAAAAGAAAAGAACGTGGTAATTACACCAAAAAAAATGGTGAGCCCGCCCGGACTCGAACCGGGGACCAAAAGATTAAAAGTCTTTTGCTCTACCAACTGAGCTACGAGCCCACGTTCAAATTAAAGGCTGCACCGAGCTACTCTCCCACACTTAAAAGTGCAGTACCATCGCCGCTGACGGGCTTAACTTCGGAGTTCGGAATGGGATCCGGTGTTTCCCCATCGCTATAAGCAC
>JBIIVH010000092.1:0-8142 GCA_044339525.1 Silvanigrellaceae bacterium
GGGTGTTGGTATCGGGTTCGCCTTCTGGAAAATACACAACAGATGCACTTCGTATAATTAAGTACTTCGGAGTGAATTTACCGTTTACAAACTTTCCTCTCCATTCCGCTTTTTTTCCAGGCAATGCGCTAAACGCTCCGCCATGAAGCAAACCATTCAAGAAAATTTCTTTCTCTGAGTTCTTAAATCCAATGCTTACCCACATTCTGGCATCTCCGTCGTGCACAAAGAGCGTATAGGGAGCAATGCTGGGGCACTTCTCCTTGGAGTACCCAGATTCCTCGTCAAACTCCACCAAAGTACACCCAGCAGGGTTGTTGACGCTGCTCTCTATGGAAGTGTACTGACTTGTAAAGCTCTGTGTGGCTTGAGCACCCGAAGAAACCAAAAAACTAGAGACCGCCGCTGATAAAGTTCCCAATAATACTACATTTTTCATAAAAAATCCTCCTATTTGTGTGGCAGCAGAATTTGCCGCTCTCTCCACACCTGTTTTTTAGACCGATTTTTAGCTTTAGTTGTCAGAAACCTGTTAAAAAGGTGATAAACTTTTACGGAGCACCAGGGGTAGGGGTTGCTTTGGGATTACCGCTAGGATTCTGAGTACTTAAAGCAGAATCCGTCGGGATGAGTTCGGACCCTTTCTGACTCATGGCTGATTCACAAAGCCCAATATCCTTGAGAAGCTTATATTCGCGCCCTGATTTAACTCTACTAAAAAACTCCATTAATTCAGTGGCTTTTGTTGGATTTAAAGCCTCTAAAATCTTCGTGGTTTGCCTCGATGGTAATTTTTGAAGCAAAGCCAAAGCCAAATCCCTATCCATGGACTCAAATAGAGGTGCTGCTTTTTTGGGCTCCATTTTACCAATCAGTTCAACAGATGCGGTTAGCCGTTCCTCCTGAACCTGTTGCTCCCTTTGGAGGGTGTCTGACAACAGCTTTCTTTCGTTTTCTATCACCTCTAATGTCTGCTGAACCTCCTTTTTTAGCTTTTCATGGAGGAGAATCTGTGTTTGTACACGTTTCAGTTTGACCTCAGTATCACTCCTTAGAATGAGAAGTTCCTGCTTAAGCTTCTCATATTGTTTAAGGCTTCCAATTTTAGGAATGGTGGGCACCCCCTCATCGGCCGAAGCCACCTTCACCTCGTCCTTCGATGGGGAAGAAACCCCTCCCAACGGTGGGTCTTCGGCGCTTTGTGTGGAATCCCCATCAGGAGTAGGCACTGAAGTCGTTTCTACCGGGGTGGGAGTGCCATTTTGTGCTTGAGCCACCCAAAGTGAAGTCACACCTAACACTAAAAAAAGGAATAGCTTTAGACCAATAAAAAACTTCAATAACTTCAATCCAGGTCCTCACTTTCCCACAAATTTGATTTGGAGACATAGGCTCTCGTGCCAAAGGCATCCATTTCTTTTTTTTCTTTTTTGGAGAGTTCCATTTCAAAGGAAATTTTTTGTTTATCTCTCAAAATTTCAAGGGTTTTTATTTCCTGTTGTAACTTTATGGAAGTAAACTCCAGCTTTTGGATGAGTGTTTTTTGAGATTGAATTTTATCTAGCAAAAAAAGCATGTTCTCTTTTCGCTGATTGAGTGAGACCTCCAACAACTCTAACGTGTATAAAACGGAATCTCTTTTGTTTTGGTTGATATCATCACGGTCCTTAAAATATCCGTTTCTCTCAATCTCCAATTCATCATTCATTTCCAAAAGTCGTTTTTTGGCCAATGCCCATTTTTTCTGGGCGGAATCAAGTTCCCTTAATCGAAGGTCTAATACATTCTGAAGCTTAAAAGAAAAGCTCACTCATCACCCACCAGTTCCAGCAGCTGAGCTAAAGTGGAGTCCAAGTCTGTTGAGGTGGAGCGATCTTGTTTTAAAAACTGATTGATTCTGGGGTACATATCTATGGCCACATCCAACTGAGGGTTGCTGCCTGGTTGGTAGGCCCCGATATTAATTAAGTCTTCATTCTTTTGATAAATGGCCATCCACTCTTTTAGACGATTGGCCGCCCGATAATGCTTTTGGGACACCACGTCGTACATCACCCGACTGGCACTTGTTAAAACTTCAATGGCAGGAAAGTGATTGGCTGCAGCCAATGAACGACTCAAATTGATGTGACCATCCAAAATACTTCTCGCCGCATCACAGATAGGATCCGAAAAATCGTCTCCATCCACCAAAACAGTATAGATAGCCGTGATGGACCCTTCTGAATCTGAATTCCCAGCTCTTTCTAACAACCTAGGCAGCATTCCAAATACGCTTGGAGTGTAACCTTTTGTGGTTGGAGGTTCTCCAATTGCCAATCCAATTTCTCTCTGCGCCATAGCGACTCGCGTAAGGGAATCCATCATAAATAAAACTTTTTTTCCTTTATCTCTAAAATATTCTGCGATCGTTGTCGCCGTGAGGGCTGACCTCATGCGTGCCAGAGGAGACTGATCTCCTGTAGACACAATCACCACACTCTTTCTCAGCCCTTCTTCCCCCAAATTTTCTTCAATAAATTCCCTCACCTCTCTTCCTCGTTCTCCGATGAGAGCAATCACGTTTACGTCTGCACTAGCATACCGACTCATCATTCCCATCAATACACTTTTTCCCACCCCTGAGCCCGCCATAATTCCCACTCGCTGACCCTCAGCAAAGGTTAACAATCCATTTAGTGCCTTCACGCCTAAATCTAGTGTCTTTGTGATGCGTTTTCGTGCCATGGGATTGATGGACTCTTTGTGAATTTTACAAAGTTGGGCATTAGAATCGGGCTTCTTGGCTTCTCCAAAATAGGGTCGCAGAAATCCATCATAAATGGAGCCAATAAGATGTTGTCCCACACAAACTTTAGGATCCTTTTCAATCACCTCTACAAGTGCATTGGCACACACACCTGCCGTTTCCGAAAAGGGAATCACCAAAATTCGATCTTTTTTGAACCCTACCACTTCTGCTTCAATCGAAACGCCCGATTTTTCATTAAAGATTCTAACAATGCTACCCAAAGGAACATCCGGCAAGGAAACCTCAATCACGGTTCCTATCACCTGCGTCACTTTCCCAAAAACGGACACGCTTTCATGGATTCCAAGTGACTTCAAATTTTTTATTTTCTGGATCACATTATTTTCAAACATTCGTATTCCTAGGCTGACTTAGATTGTTTATCAAAAATATTCTCATCTATTACGTGATTCACCAGTTTTTCCACCTGATCCTTTAGGTTGAATTGAGCCACCAGTTGATCGCTTTCCACAGTCAGTTGTACAGAATGGTCATCCGTGGAAACAGCAAAAGTGACTCCTTCTTTTTGAGATTCATCCAACACACTTTCCAAACGTGTTACAATTGCCTTACTTGCAGTGAGTTTGGTCTTCGATCCTTTTTTTAACTGCCCCATACATTCTTCGTAAATGGAAATCAGACTCTCATCACTATAAAGCAACTGGTTTTTTAGGATTTTTTCACTAGATACCTTTATAAATTCCATGAATATCTCTTTGCCAAATTCCAATATTTCTGTTTTCAACTTCTGAATTTCTAGCACGCTTTCGGCAAGCATTTCTTCTTGCTTTTCTAGATTAAATTTAAGCTTCTCACTAACTTGTTCTTCAATGAGCCTTGATGAATCTAGGTCCCACTGCTGTTTTAAATCGGAGAATTTGTGCTGAGCTAGCTCCTCCGCTTGTTCCTCAATTTCCTCTGGGGAAATGGGGATAGGAGTGTTTTTCTGCTGATCTTGCATCCCTTTTTGATACCCTTCCTCACGGGCTTTTTGGACCAATTCATGCCAATTAGGACTCGGAGTTTCTTCTTTTTTCTCTAAATTCTGAGCAGGCAATGGCATGTCTGGTTTGTTAGGCTGACTAGTAACTGCCTTTTCTGCTACGTTTTTAGCGACTTCCGGCGTCTGATGCGAAACTTTTGCTTTATTGAGATTAGATTCTGAGGCACGGCCACCTGATTTACCAGACCAATGTACTTTTTCCTTTTCTCCATGTTCAGCGTCAAAATTCGCCAATTCCATGCTCACAATTTCTTCTTCATCCATTCTGGTCCGTTTTTTTCGCTTGGCAATTTCTTTCTGATCCAGAATGTAATCTTGGGTGAGATCGATAGGCCAAAGAGGCTCTTTGGGTGTGCCCAACGACGAATTAATGTTTTCCGCATTTTGAATTCTCTGAGCCAATTCAGCAGGATCGTGGTACTTTTCCAAAATGATACTTTGCTCCGGATTATCTGGGAGCACCAAATCACTCTCTCTAAGATGCATCCACCTGTAATCTTGCATCTGAAGTTTGGAAAATTGTTTACTATTTGCTTTTACAATTTTACCCGGCTTGGTGATCATGAATTATCCCTAAACTAGCAGATTTTCCCCAGATGTAGCAATAAAGATCTTTCCTTCTTCACCTAATCTCCTAGCAACTTGAACTATGGCAAATTGAGCGCTTTCCACGTCACTCAACTTAGCAGGGCCCATATTGCCCATTTCTTCACGTAAGTTCTCTGCTGCCCGTGCTGACATATTCTTAAATATATGCTCTTTAACACCTTCACTAGCTGTTTTAAGTGCCAGTTTAAGTTGTTCGGGTTTGACTTCCCTCAGCACAGTTTGGATGCCTCGATCATCAATTTTTACGAGATCGTCAAAAACAAACATCAGTTTTCTAATTTGTTCGGCCAGATCGGGATCTCTTTCTTCTAATCGATCGAGTATGTTTTCTTCTGTAATCTTGTCCATAAGATTCAGCATTTCTACGATGGGCTCCACACCCCCAATTTGTTGCTGTGTTACGTTACCCATTCTTTGAATTTCGCTTCGTAAAACATCGTCAATTTCATCAATGATCTCAGGAGACACAGCCTCTAAGCTCGCAATTCGGAGAATAAGTTCGGTGTGTTGGTTTTCTGGTAACATTTTTAGGGTCTCCCCAAACTTTTTGGGATCCAGGTGAGCCAGAATGAGGGCTATGGTTTGTGGGTGTTCCGATCTGAGAAAGTTAGCGAGAGTTTTGGGGTCAATGAGTTCTAGGGATTCAAGCGTAGCCGTGCTTTCCAAGGCAAGATCTTCAATGATGTCACTGGCCGCATCACCTTGAAAAGCGGTTTCAATGAGTTTTTTAGTGAATTCGTTCCCACCCAAAAAGTATTTTTTGTTGGAGTTTAATATTACATAGAACTCCTCAAGCACTTCATCTATTACTTCGCTATCGATTCGACCCAATCGGCTCATGGCTGAACCAATTCGCTTGATTTCAAATTCCGTCATTTGTTTAAATATTTCAGCTGATATCTCTTCGCCGAACGCTAGCAAAAGTATGGACGCTTTCTGGGGACCTGAAAATTTGCCTGCCACTCTGACCTCTTGAGCTCTAACTCACCCATCCCAATCTTTCCCAAAGAATAACGCTCTATGGACGAATCAATACCGGCAAAGCTCACCCAGTGTTGTCCGAATGCAATGAAAATAAATACCCTCTCTTGGGAACCCCCATAAAAAGGCTTGCAAAAATACAGTCGCTTTGGTATTGGTGAAAATTGTTCCGGCTGCTGCATCAAATAACCATCATCAGCTAGGTGAATTTCGACCGTAGGGGGAAGCCGGTTGGTAGGGTTCTTCCGAAAACGGGATGACATTTTACGGGTTTCTTCATTTTTGGGTTTTAATTTGGGAGTACTTTCATGGCCTTTGTCTCGAATGTCGTCAGTTTTGAGTGGAATCGCAATAATGTTCTGCTTAAACGTGGCACCTCTGTTTTGATGATTGAAGCAGAGAAGGTTCAAGAGTTACGTTTATTCAAAGCTCAGGGTGAATTCTCTGAGTTTTTTACCACCAAAGCTCTTGTAAACAGAGAGGCTAGAAGATTATTTGAGTCTTGGCTAAGAAAAGATAAGGATTTGCTGGAGAAACTATTTCAGGAAGTCACTTCCAATTAGCGCCCCGGTTGCCTGCCAAGCTTGATTTTTGGTCCAATCTGCAAAAGGCTCCGAACCCTCCTACGCGCATTTCAGCAATTCTTTTGGAGATCTGAATCTGCTTGGATGCAACTGGCACGAGGGATTGAAGTCTATCTAGAAAGGCTTCTTTGAATTCTACACAGATCTCATCAAGCTTTTCTAACTCACAGGTCACCTCTAAAATTTTACTTTCCCTGATCTGGATTTGGTCCGTTCCCAAAAGATCGAGAATGCGCTTCCCTTCAAACCCAAATTTGTTTAATTCTCTGATGGTCAGTGGGAGCACAGCTAAGAGCTGAATTTCACAACCAAACTCTTTGAGTCGACCCACGTTTCGCAGGCCTATCAAAAGCATTGTAAAGCTCCACACATCGGCTTGAGCGTCGATAAATTCACTGGCCTCCAAAGTCCAAGGAAGATCATTTTTAGGACTACCCCTCAAAATGTCACCTCCGTGAATTAACGACTCGAAGCGCTGATATCTAGGATTTTTATGCATAAAAATATTGGTGTCCTTAGTGTGAGTGGTCTGGATAAACAGCCAACTAAGGACAATGTAACGCATCATCAAAAGCGGTTAAAGCATCAAGGTTATCGAGTCAAATGACCCTGGGAAAACCTAACCTAACCCAAGCAATCTAAAGCTTCATTGCTTTTTTTAGAGTAATACCAATGTCTCCAGGACTCAGAACCGTGTGGATTCCACACTCTTCCATAGCAGCATACTTTTCCGCTGCAGTCCCTTTTCCTCCACTAATGATAGCCCCTGCATGACCCATGCGTTTGCCCTTAGGAGCGGTTTGACCCGCAACAAATCCCACCACCGGTTTTTTCATATTGGCTTTTATCCACTGAGCCGCCTGAATTTCAGAGGTACCGCCAATTTCACCGATCATCACCACTGCATCTGTATCAGGATCGGAATTAAACATTTCTAATGTGTCTATAAAACTCGTGCCATGAATGGGATCTCCACCAATACCAACACAAGTAGACTGGCCAATTCCCAGAGCGGTGAGCTGGCCTACCGCCTCATAAGTTAACGTACCAGATTTACTCACAATTCCAATCCGACCTGGTAAATGGATGTGTCCAGGCATAATTCCGATTTTACATGATCCTGGCGTAATCACACCTGGACAGTTAGGGCCAATCAACCTGGATTTACCTCCAGCGGCTTGAAGAGCTCGTTTTACCTTTACCATGTCCAAAACAGGAATTCCTTCTGTAATACAAACGATGAGCTCTACCCCAGCATCCACCGCTTCACAGATGGCATCGGCTGCAAATGGAGGAGGCACAAAAATCATGGAAGCGTTGGCTCCAGTGTCCCGCCGAGCCTCAAATACGCTATTAAAAATGGGCTTATCGAAAATGGAAGTGCCCCCCTTTCCCGGAGTCACACCGCCCACTAATTGAGTTCCGTATTCCATACATTTTTCGCTGTGAAATTTTCCAGCGCTACCAGTGATCCCTTGTGTAATTAAACGAGTTTGTTTTCCAACTAGAATGGACATTATGTTTTACCTCAGATTATTTAACTGCTTTTACAATCTTTTGAGCACCATCTGCCATAGAATTGGCAGCAATGATGTTCAATCCCGACTGAGCCAAAATGTTTTTGCCCAATTCCACATTTGTTCCTTCCAAGCGCACCACCAGAGGAACTTTAACACCTAGCTCTTTAGTGGCTGCTACAATTCCATTTGCAATCACATCACACTTCATTATCCCACCAAAGATATTTACAAAAATACCCTTTACAGCCTGATCTCTCAAGATAATTCTAAAAGCCTGTGTTACGGTTTCTTGGCTTGCACCACCACCCACATCCAAAAAGTTTGCAGGTTCACCACCATATTGCTTAATAATATCCATCGTTCCCATGGCTAAGCCAGCGCCATTTACGAGGCATCCAATATTACCATCCAACGAAACGTAACTTAAACCATATTTACTTGATTCAAGCTCACGAGCTTCTTCTTCTTCGTAATCTCTTAGATCTTGAATTTTAGGATGTCTAAACAATGCATTTTCATCAAATGACATCTTGCAGTCCAAGATGACCATTTTGCCAAGTTTGGTGATGGCCAAAGGGTTGATTTCAATCATGGAACAGTCGTACTTCATAAAGCAGCTATAAAGACCTTTTAGAGTATTTTCAAACTGTTTAG
>JBIIVH010000043.1:0-37249 GCA_044339525.1 Silvanigrellaceae bacterium
GCCCTTTGGAGCTGGCTCAAGTCCATAAGCCGGGAATTGGGACCAAGCGCCATCCGCGTGAATGCCTTAGCCCCAGGCTATGTGGCCACCCCCAAGCTTGCCGAGCTCCAAGCCCAAGTGGCCCTAAAGGAGCATGGCAGCACCGAAGGCTGGGCCATGGATAAGGTGGCTCAGCGATGGAGTGAAATGGCCCCCTTGGGCCGTTTGGCTAGCCCTCAAGAAATCGCCAAAACCGCCCGGTTTCTCCTGTCGGATGATGCTTCTTTCCTCACGGGGCAACAAGTGGTGGCAGATGGTGGTCAAATCAAGTGCCTTTAAACAAACACTATCGTCAAAGGAAGTTCCCCAAATGCACAAAACCCCTTTCCCCTCCCTGGATTCCAGCGCTCTACCCCTGAGACCTCGCAGACTACGCCTGAACGCTGGCATTCGGTCCATGGTGGAAGAACATCGCCTCAACCCTCAGAAGCTTATTCTTCCACTATTTGTGTCGGAGCGCAGCTCGGAAAATGAGGCCATTTTAAGTCTTCCCGGAGTGGACCGCATAGCAGAAGTTCGCCTGTTAAAAGAGGTGGAAACTCTATGCAACCTAGGGGCCTCAAGCCTGATTTTGTTTCCCGTGGTGCAGGCTGAGCGCAAAACTCCCCTAGGTCAGGAGGCCTACCGGGAGGGAACCTTGGCGGCTCGGTGCATCGCTTCCCTAAAACGGGAATTTCCCCATTTGGTGCTTTTTGCAGACGTGGCCCTAGATCCTTATACTTCCCATGGGCACGATGGCGTAATGGATTCCCAAGGCAACATCGACAACGATCTCACTGTGGAAGCCCTGATGCAACAAAGTCTTTTACTGGCTCAAGCCGGAGTGGATTTTGTGGCCCCCAGCGATATGATGGATGGAAGAGTGATGGCCATCCGCAGGGCTTTAGATCGTCATGGCTTTACCCAAACGGGAATACTGGCCTATAGTGCTAAGTTTGCTTCCTCTTTTTATGGGCCTTTCCGGGAAGCCGTGGCCTCCGGGGCCAGGGGATTAGACAAACGATCGTACCAACTTTCCACCGCCAACACCCAGCAGGCTCTCAGGGAAGCTCGATTGGATCAGGAGGAAGGGGCCGATATGTTAATGGTGAAGCCCATTCTTTGTTACTTAGATATCTTGCATCAAATCAAATCTTCTTCTCTGATTCCCGTGGTGGCCTATCACGTGAGTGGGGAATACGCCATGTTGAAGGCCGCCGCTCAAAACGGATGGATAGAGGAAGCGGCTGCCGTGCGGGAAACTCTGGTCTCTATCTTTAGAGCGGGAGCGGATATGGTGGTGAGTTATTATGGGAAATGGGTATTAGAGCAAAAATGGTGACTTTAAGCCACCTTAACCACACTCAAAGGCTCAAAAAGCCCTTCAGGCAGTTGAAATTCAAGCACTCCAGGGCAAAACCCGTTGGAATCTGTTTTTCCCAAGGGTAAGAGTTCCACCTGACCCCCTAATTCTTGAATAGAAGCTTTTACAGCGTCCATCCCTACCCCTCTACCGCTAAACTCGGTGGCGCTTTCCAGCGTGGAAAGCCCCGCTAAGAAGGTCAAATTCAGCACTTCCTTTGGGGAAATGAGAGCGGTCTGTGATTCGGAGCTAGTCCCTTTTAAAAGGGAACCACGTGCCTTTAATTTAACGAGATCGTAGCCTTTTCCATCATCTTGTAACCTTATTTTAAATCCGTTTTCATTTTTATGAATTTCCACGGTTATGGTGCCCTGAGGGGATTTCCCCACCTTTTGACGATCCCCCAGGGTTTCTAGCCCATGTTGGATGGAATTGGTCAGTACATGCACCAGACAAGACTGTATGGGTAAGACATGATTGGGTTTTAAAAACATCTCATCCCCTTTCCAAACCAAAGTGGGAAGGGCTTTATCTAAAGCTAGGGCACAAGGAAGTTGCGCTTCCAAGGTCGTTTGAAAAAGTTCTCTCAAGGACTCTCTAGAGCCACTCTGATTCATTCCTTTTCCAAAAGCCGCTAATTTTCGGTAACAAGTCTGGATCTGTGCCAAATTTTGTCCAATCCCAGCCAAATGGATTTCCAGAAGTTGGAGGTCTAAAGGGGCGCCAGGCTGAGCAATGGCGGTAGAAATCACATTTTCACAGGCATGAACGGCCCTGGCCAATTCGGAAAAACCATACGTACGTGCATTGCCCTTCAGAGTGTGCAGATAGCGATAAAGTAAACTCAGTTCCACCCCTTTGGGTGAGCTCAGTTGGGCTCGGCTCACTTTGATGATCTCAAAACAATTATCCAAGAAGCCCTCCAGAGAATGGGCACCTCGAGTGAGAATTCGGTCCATCAGGTTGAGCTGAGTTCCCTTTTCTTTCGCTTCCTTTTCCAATTTCAGCAAAGTGGTGACATCACGAATGGCCAAAAACACCTTTTCACATAGGCCCGTTCGCGGGTTGTACATGGGTTGCCAATCTAAATCCAGGATTTGGTTTAGGGATCCTGCGCGGGCCAGTTCCACCCGACGGGGTAAGATCTGGCTGTTCATATCCCACTGCATGGCAGTCTCTCCCACCACCTCATGGAGAAATCCTTCCACCTTGGCCCTCATTTCGGAATTGGAGTTTCCCTTGGGCCAAAGGAGTTCCCCTACTAGGGCACCTGAAATGGATTTTCCTGGAAACAATCCTTGTGTGTATCGGGAAAATTCCGGATCCACTTGCCCCAATCCATTAACCGTTAGCATCCCCTGCTCAATCACCTGAAACATGGCTTTTATATCTCGGGTTTTGGCTTCTACCAATTGCTCCAGATTGCGATTTAATCTCTGCACCTCTTCTTGGGCCAATCGTCTAAAATAGGCGGTGTAGGTGCGAGACACCAAATCTGCTAGATTTCCGGCCAAGGATTGCTCTTCCTCTGTCCAGGTGTGAATGGGTCCCACATGTTCGTTGCAGATCACACCGGCCATTTCCCCTTTGATTCTCACGGGTGCGTCTAGCATGGAGTTGATGCCCAGGGGCTTCAGGTACACCTCACTAAATTCACACGTATTGGGATCGGTATGGGCATCGTGGGCGGCCAGGCTTCTGGCTTCAGCAAGATAATTGAAATATCCAGGAAAATCCTTTTTAAAGAGGGTGATGCCCTCATAAAATTTGTTTTCAGCTCGAATGTAAAGCGCCCGACACACAATGGCGGTTTTATCTTCGTTATAAGTCCAAATACTGGACCTTTCTATCCCCAAGGCTTCCGTAGCACTTTTGACGATCTCCCGCAGAGCCTCTTCCAGATTTCCATCATCGATATGTCTGGATTGGGACAGCTTTAAAAAAATCTGATTAAGCTCCCGAAGTTTCCGGGTGTGTTGTTCGTATTGCGATTTCCAGTCGATACCTTGTGACATAAAATGCTCCTCACCAATAAAAAAAGGTTCCTTTAGGAGCATCGGAATCAATTCCGGAAAATTTAAAAAAAATCAAGTTTGTAAAAATACAATTTCTGCCGTCAGACCCCTGGTACGGGGCTCATAATGGAATATTGCCATGTTTTCGTTTGGGTGCCTGTTTGCGTTTGGTTTGGTTGCTTTCTAAAGCTTGTAACAAAACCCTTCGCGTTTCTTTGGGTTCTATCACGGCGTCGATGTACCCTTTTGCAGCGGCAACATAAGGATTTGCAAAGGTTTCTTTGTAATGGGCAATGCACTCTTGGCGTTTGGTTTCTGGATCGGTAGCCCCTTGGATCTCGCCTTTAAAGATGATGTTACAAGCCCCTTCTGCTCCCATCACCGCAATTTCCGCGCTAGGCCAGGCCACATTGTAATCGGCGCCAATGTGTTTGGAGTTCATCACATCGTAGGCACCTCCATAGGCTTTCCGCGTGATCACGGTAAATCGAGGCACCGTGGCTTCACAAAAGGCGTAAAGGAGTTTGGCTCCATGTTTGATAATGCCACCAAACTCCTGCTGGGTGCCAGGCAAAAACCCCGGTACATCTGTAAACACCACCAAAGGAATCTGAAAGGCATCACAAAAACGAACAAATCGAGCTCCCTTAATGCTTGCATCGATGTCTAAAACCCCCGCCAATGCCATGGGGTTATTGGCCACAACACCCACGGTGGAACCTTCCAGGCGGGCAAATCCAATGATGATGTTTTTGGCAAATTGGGGCTGAAGTTCCAAAAAGGAATCTTTATCCACGATCTTTTGGATCACCTGATGCATGGCATAGGGCTGGTTGGGATTTAAGGGAATGATTTCATTAAGGGAATCTAAATCCGAGGTCGTGGGGCTAGAAAAGGGCTTTTTGGGCACACCGTCCAAGTTATTTTGAGGAAGATAACTTAATAATTTTCGCAGACTAGACAAGGTGTCGTATTCATCGGCACACACCATATGGGCCACGCCGCTTTTTTGGTGGTGGGTGGTTGCACCACCAAGTGTTTCAAAGTCCACATCTTCGCCCGTTACCGTTTTGATGACGTCAGGGCCTGTGATGAACATATGGGAGCTGTGGTCGGTCATGACGATAAAGTCGGTAATGGCAGGGCTATACACCGCCCCACCGGCGCAGGGCCCTAATATGGCGCTCAACTGAGGCACCACTCCAGAGGCAAGGGTATTGCGGTAAAAGATGTCAGCATAGCCCCCCAGACTGGATACCCCTTCTTGAATGCGCGCCCCTCCGGAGTCATTAAGCCCCACCACGGGACAGCCGTTTTGGACAGCTAAATCCATGATCTTGCATATTTTTCTAGAATGCATTTCGCTCAGACTTCCCCCAAAGACGGTAAAATCCTGGGCAAACAAATAAACGATGCGGCCTTCCACCTTGCCATAACCCGTAACCACCCCATCTCCCACCACCTTTTGGGATTCCATCCCAAAATCAGAACAGTTGTGAGTGACAAACGCATCGTATTCCACAAAGGAGCCCGCGTCGCAAAATTCCTGAATGCGTTCTCGGGCCGTGAGTTTGCCCTTGGCATGCTGGGACTCCACCCGTTTCGCACCGCCCCCTTCCCGGGCAAGCTTGCGATACTCTTCTAATTTTGCAAAGCTGGCATTTTGAGCCATAACTATTCCTCCAATATGCGTTTAATGACTTTAATCACTTCCTCAATGCTGGTTCCTGGAGTAAAAATTTCCCTGACGCCACAAGCCTTTAAATGGGCGTGGTCGGATTCCGGGATGATTCCCCCCCCAATCACAGGGATATCTTCCGCTCCCCGGCTCTTAAGCTCTTCTAAAATTCTAGGAAAGAGCTCATTGTGAGCCCCAGAAAGTAGGCTTAACCCTATCAAATCCACGTCTTCCTGGATGGCCGTTTGGACGATTTCAGCAGGGCTTTGCCGAATTCCTGTATAAATCACTTCCATTCCCGCATCTCGCAACGCCTTAGCAATGTATTTAGCTCCCCTATCGTGGCCATCTAGTCCAGGTTTGGCAATCAGCACACGGGGTACCTTAGAAAAGGTGACAGGGTGAGTCGAGTTCATGGGCGAAGCTCCTTTTTCAAAATCACCGGCAGTTTATTCTGTAAATTCAGTTTTGCAAGATTTTGTGCTTGATTTTTGCAATCAGTCTGGGTAAACCAACGCACAGAGGGTTGAGTCACAAAACATTTGGCGGGTGATACCCCCCCAGGTGGTGCTGCCCTCACGTGGGATCACTTCAGAAGGTGCCCACCCTGCGATAAGGAGTTTCCCACTGAATTCACAGATCATTTTATTAGGCATCTGCGGCGGGTCTGGTAGCGGCAAAACCACTTTTTGCCGAGAGCTCCTCTCGTTTTTAGGTCCGGACAGAGTCAGCCTCATCAGTCAAGACTCCTATTATCGGTGTCTGGCCCATCTATCCCCCGAGGTGCGGGCCCAGACCAATTTTGACCATCCCGAAGCCTTAGACTTTGGACTTTTAAAAGACCACTTGCTACAGCTCAAACACGGGAAGGAAGTGCAAATCCCCCAGTACGATTTTGCCAGCCACTCCCGCCGTAAATCCTTCACCGCCGTGGCGCCCCGGCCCATTTTGGCGGTGGAAGGGATTTTGATCTTCTCCCATCCAGATTTAATCGAGCTTTTTGACCATACCATATTCATTGACACCGCCGAACCCCTTCGGTTGGCCCGGAGATTGGCCCGCGATGTGAGAGACAGAGGCCGCACTCCTGAAAGCGTGTTGGAGCAGTTTAAAGCCACGGTTCAGCCCATGCACAATCAATTTGTGGAGCCCAATAAAAAATGGGCTCGACGGATTTTAAGTGGGGAGGTTCCTTTTTCCGAAAAAGAGTTTTCTGCCGTGGCAGGACTCATTCCTTAATTCTTGTGTTTGAATGTCCTAGGTACCACAGGGTTTAGGGAACCGACTTTGCGGCGAGGAAGCCTCTTCCCGTGGGTGAGATTTTGAGTGATACTTTATCGTAATCCATTCCCTCACGGGCCTTACCATCAAAAAAGATTTCTTCAGGCGCCGGAAACAAAAATCCCTTTCTAGCGCGCCTAAACTCATACACCGTGCCATGGGAATAGCGCTGGCCATAGGTTTTTTGAATGGTTTCAAAGGTGGCGAAGCGATAGGGAGCACTGCTATTAAGAGCTGTTTTTTCAAAAAACAAATTGCCGCCCAGATAGATGGCCGCATGCACCAGGGTGAAGGGCATCAAGGAGGAGTGGAGTGTCTTACGTTTGTATGACGTAACCTCTGGCAAACCCTCCTGGGATACCAACAACAGATCACCAAACTTCAAATTGGCTTCCTTTGTAAGATCAAATTCATTGAACTGGGCATCGTCAATGAAATCCACCCACAGGTCTGGCAAGGTGTCATAACCCAAATTAAACTGAGGTGTTTTTTTAAACTGCTCTTGAATTTCAGAAAGATGTTTATGGCGATAACGAGTAACGTCCTCATGAATTTGAGACTGCATGCGATGGGACTCCATCCACTGAGGACTCATAGCCACAGGATAAGTGTAGGCTGGGCTGCGCAGCACTTGGTTGATCTCAAAGGGCGGCGCGTAAAAAAGGGTGAGAGGTGCCTGAGGGTGTCTCAACATCTCATAGGCCGTGCCCCAACAATTGGTTCGAATTTTGGAATGGGATTCGAACTTGAGACCATAAAGTGCCTGCATCTTAGGTGGTAAAAACTCGATGAGATGATAGGAGGAGGTGCCCAGCCGATAGGGAATTTGGCTTAATCCCCCAAACTTTTGCCGAAGCGCATAAAACTCCTGAGGCCCCACCTGATGAAACCACACATCCACAAATTCATAGGGAAATTCCTTGATCCCATTTCTAGAGCGACTCTTCACCAATTGAGACTTCACTTCCACTTTTACTTTTTTGAGTTGGGGGTGAGAAGCCAGCTGAAGGCTCACGGGGATGGTCTCTTGGGACGGGACCACGCTCAGTCTTTTAAATTGACCCAGTGCTGTGGCGTTAGTCCAAAAAATAAACAATAATATCAGTAATTTAAACCCGAAATGAGGTATCAATCGCCAATGGTACACCTAAATTCTCCCCCCGAGGATGAATCCTCGCTTATGGGATTTGGCTAGCAAATGGGATTCCAATTCTACAAAGAAATTCTTCTCTTAGATTCAGATGGTTATGAGTTGTGGAGATGTCCATTTTCTAGACAATATTTCACTCATTAGACAGAACAATGATGGGTCTTTTTAGGATTTCATCCTCGCGGGCCTTCAGCCGGGGAAACAAAAACAAGGTTAGGGGCGAAAAAAGATCACTTTCCTTTGGGGATTGGGACTCCCTCCAAGAGAAGGGCGATCTTTGGCAGAGAGTGGTTGCGGGTTGGCAGAGTGAACTGGTAAACAACGGTTTTTGTTGGATAAGGGCATCCTCGTAACTTTGCCATTGACCCGAATACCCTGCTATAAATTCCATGGGCTCTTCCTGCCAAAAAACCTTTCCTCTAAAATAAAAGGCCTGGGAAGGCACCGACTCCAAGGCTTGCCCCTGACGATTGCAAGCCAAGGCTCCCACTCTAATCATATCCATCGCTTCCGAAGATTTCCCAGGAACCTCCCCCCCTCGGGTATGGGACCGAAGGAATTTTTCCAAACAAGTCAGGCGGTTAATCTGCTCACAATTTAGGCCCACCGGAAAAGCATCCTGGGAGGTCAGTGACCAATGGGGCTGGCTTTGCGCCCATTCCTGAATCGCTTTTGAGAAGCTTTGCCATTTCTCCTTTAGCAGCACGGGATCACACCGGGAGGAATCCAGAAAAGGGTAAAATCGGTTTAACGTCACAAATGAATACCCTATCCTACTGAAGTCATCGGAAAGGAGAAAAAAAGAATCCTGAGGGAAGCTTTCAAAGTCAATCTGGGAATGAGCTCCGGGAACGACCTCTCCCGAGTTTGAATGTACCTGCAACAACGGCCTCTGGAGAGAGTTGTAAAGGCCAAAGAGTTCCTGAGGATTTTGAGCGGTTTTGGCCCCATCACATCCAGGGACCACGAGATTTATTACCCAGAAATAAAGTGGGATCTTTCGCATTTTTTAATACGGATCCACAAAAAAGGTGAGACTTAGGGCCGATGTAAACAGAAACATCTCGTCTTCTCCTTTTGGTTTTAACCTAAAATTTCCACCCATTTCAGGGCCCATGGAAAGTTCTTTGGTGATAAAATAATCCAATGTCCATCCCAGCATCCCATAGAGGAGCTCTGGGCCCTTTTTTCCCCCAACCCGGTTTTGCCCAGCCTGAGCACCAACATACAAAGACAGGGGTAATCGAGTGTGTTCCTTAAGCACATAGGAAATCTTTGTACCCATGCCAAAAGAGCGGCTTTTTTGGCTATCAAAGACACTCCATTGAAAGGACTGAGTCCAGTGAAACCAAGGTAACATAACCCACCTCAGCTGGAAACTATGGGCACCAAATGGGCCTCCTCCTTGAGGAAGACTCGCCGTAAATCCTATCACTCCGCTTTGAAAGGAATTACAGGAGGTGTCGTTTTCCTGGTAAGCATTTTGAGCCGAGTAAAGGCTTTGATTGAGCTTGGATTCTTCAAGACCACACTCCCTTGAATGGGTTGAAAAAGTGGGATCCGTTTCCAAGCCAACTACGGCCAACCCATTTCCCCCAGTGGTTTTTTTGGTGGTTTTGGGTCCCAAAGCAAAGAATTGGGATCCCCCTTGTGCCGTCAAAAAGGGAACACTGGCCAACATGCCCAACATGCATCCAAATTGAGTGAGCTTAATGGACCAATATGGCTTGTGCAAGTCTCTGAACTCCTGAACCAAAAAAAAACAATTGTGTATGGCATCTGCTCTTTTTTACGTTACCCCATCCTAAAGCCTTAGTGATTCTTCACTCCTTGCCGATACGTCAAGAGTATAGCTAGGGAACAAGGATAGGCCCAATTACCATGAAGCTAAAGAATCCGGATAACTTAAAAGTTGTAAAGTCTTCATTGCTTGTGGCCTTTATGACTGGAATTTTGGGAATATACCTGTGGCTTTCCGCATCTGAATCCATCTGGGATGGCGTGGTACCCGAAACAGCTCTCCCTTCCCAAAAGCATTCCATTCCTGTTTACACCCATCCAGACCATCCTCTAAAAACTCAAGTCACCGCACCCGCTCCGAAATCAATTTTGCCATTGGAAGAGCCAAAGAAGGATCGTTTTTCTCACTTCCAACTAGGACAACCTCATCCTCTAGATTCCAGATTAAGTTTTTTGGGTCATCCCAAGGCACCCTGGTCACTTCAAGTCACACTCACAGACTCGCACCTTTCAAGACCCGTGAGTGGCAAAGTTTCGGCTCATCACTTGTATGTTAGTACCAAACAAAACTTTCCCTTGGAGGAATTAGAATCCAGGTGGAAACACAGCTCCACCTCTCTAAAATCCATTCAAGTGGAACCCATTTCAAAAGCCAAAAACCGATTCTTACTCACATTGAATTGGGAAAACAAACCCGAATTGGAGGAACTGAAAAAAAAGATAGAGAATGACAAAGATGTGCAACTTGTGCAATTTAATCCCATTTTTTCGGCAAGCATTACCACACCCGCAGATTCCTATTACAACAAACAATGGGGTCTTTATAACCCCGGACCCATCATGGGAAACCCCATGGGTAAAACAAGTCCCACTCCGACTGGTAATAATGATTCCTACGAAGTGGCTGTACCTTTGGCCAATATGGATATGGGGGCCGCTGCTGCGTGGGACCATTCCACGGACTGCCGAGCCAAACCCATCGGAATTATAGATACCGGAATCGACTTTCAGCACCCTGAATTGAGCGCCTCCGTTGATGTTACTTTATCTAAAAACTTTGTGGTCCCAACCAGCTCGGCGGATGACGACGCCCTTAGCGGTCATGGAACCCATGTGGCCGGCATCATTGGGGCCGCTGCGGGTCCCGCCCTTCCTCAAAAATCCGTAATTGGTGTCTGCTGGCAATCTAAATTAGTGGCTCTAAAGGCTTTAGATCTCAACGGGAATGGATTAGAATCGGATCTCATTAAAGGGATTGATTATGCCATAGAAACGGGAATTCCCATATTAAATATGTCCCTAGGTTCAAGCTTAAAATCAAAAGAACTAGAAGAGACTTTCCAGAGAGCCAAAAGAGCATCGGTTTTGGTGGTGGCCGCTGCGGGAAACAGCAATCAAGACATCTCCCTATTTCCCAACTATCCCGCCTCATTCACCTTTGACAACATCATCTCCGTGGGCGCTATCAACGTGGAAGGTAAACGAGCCACGTTTTCCAATTTCAATAAAACATTGGTTCACATGGCAAGCCCTGGTGATTTTATCTTCTCAACCGTCCCCCTGGCCACAGACACCAGAGATGGCACCCAAGATGGATTTGCCGTCAAAAGTGGAACCAGTATGGCAGCTCCCTTCGTAGCGGCGGCAGCCTCTTTGGCGTGGTCACTCCTTCCCCATCTCCCCACTTATGCCGTCATTGACATGCTCAAAGAAAGTGCCACCGAAAACAATCAAATCACGAATTCCTTTGAAAAAGGAAGAATGCTGAAGCTAGATAAGCTCGTCCAAACGCACCTTTTTCATTATTTAATTTGGCCAGGGGTGGCAAAAACAGTGCATCTTTCACCTGAGAAACATACCATCAATCTGGAATTTCAATCGGGAAATCTCTTAAAAACAAGCTCAAATCAAGTCGAACTCTATGTGGATGGTGTCAAATTGGCACAAGGCTTAAACTCTGCCAAATCCACACTTTCTTTAAAGCAATCCAAAAAAATAACCCTCGTGGGAAAAGTACTCCAAGGAAACCAAATCCTGGCAGAACGCAGCAAAGACGTGGACATCCTTTACTTACCCACTCAAAGCTTAAACCTTGCAGCGGATGCCAATTTAGAGAGAAACAGTGTGGTGGCCTTAAGACCTTTTCTTTATGACGCCAATGACATTCCAGAACGCGTGGATTTTACCTTAGATGGCGAACTATTAGGAAGTAGCCTGACCCCACCTTTCGCCTTCTCCTTCGTTCCTGAAAAGATAGGGCTTATCCACCTAGAAACCAAACTTTTTTATGCCGATGACACGCAGGTGCCACTTCCCTCTTTAAATTTAAACGTGGTGGAAAACCTACCGTATTTGCCCCCGGATCGGGCTAAGGTGCTCTCTTGCCGCTTTTATGAATTGGCCGCTGAAAACCGACCTGTATTGACCCATGCTGCTTTGCTGGAAAGCCGCTCCCAATGCCAAGTCTTTTGTAAGGTGTTGGCCGCGAGTGTCACCCATCTGGTTCCAGGCTCACAAAACTACTCCCAACAGCCCTTTTGTGAAACCTCCTCTGGGGAAACCTTGGAATTGGAGGCCCAGCAATGCAAACCTTAAGAATAATGAAACAAGTCTTGGCTGTGTCCCTGTTTTGTTTTGCTTTTTTTCTTTTGCCTACCGGGTGTGGTTTCTTTGGAAAGTCCAAAAAAGGATCGAGTCAAGCGGAAACTACATCTCAAGCCACGCCCAAACCTAACCCGCTAAACAGCCCGGCTTTGGCACACCTCAAAAATCTATTTGAACGCCCCATGGATTCAAGTTCGCCCGAAGTTAAGTTAATGCTTCGGCAAAATATCTTTGCCTTTTCCTTGGAAAAATCCGTTACCACTCCCTTGGAAAAAGGAAGGTGTCTTTTTGGGATCACGGGCATGGAAGCCAAAATATTTCAAGAAAAAATGGCTCCCTTAGGAGAGGCTTGGGTGCTTAGTCCCCAGGGGCCCATCGCCGCCAGTCAATCCAATTCATATGCCGCCCAGGAATGTCGTTGCGTTTGGGATCAAATGAAAATCTATACCAAAGATTGGGGAGGCACCTTTTTTTATGATTATTTTCCGGAACCTGGGTCGCCTTAATCACGATTCCTGGATCCGCTCTTTATAAAAATTTTACTTTTTCCGATATATACCCTATTATTTCCTGGGTTTGATGCTTTTATTAACCCAGTGGAAATTCAGAAATAAAATAAATGGGGAGTGGAATCTTGAAATTGGCTCGGGTGTTTTTGGGTACGCATTTCTCAACTTTCGGTTCCTTTGGTTTAGCCTTGTTTGCCTTCGGTTGTAGGGAAAAAAACCATTCCGATTCGTCGATTGCCGGGACTGGTAGATCTGAAATCCTATCCCTATTGGTGATGGATGGAACCCGCATGACCTACCAGCAACCAGGAACATTAAAGCATTTGGTGCAGTCGCTGGACGTTCCGGACTCCCAAAAGCAATACCTGGAAGGTCCCAACCTTCTGGCGTCTAATTCTGAGGCCTTGGTGTTGAGGGCGGTACAATGGCTTTGCCAGCAGCGCACCCAATTCCCCACAGGCGTCCTTTTAATGGTGGGTTATAGCCGGGGGGGGATTCATGTCCTGGAGGCCGCCAAAAGAGCTCAAGAGCAGTGCCAAGCCAATGTCAAATGGGTGGGGCTTGTGGATGCCGTGAGCACCTCCCTGCAGGACTTTGCCCGGGAGGTTCCCAAAGGAACTCAATGCACCCACATTATGAAACGATTTTCTTCTTCATCCACCACTTCGGAGCAAGATCCTCCCAATCAAGGGATCATTTGGGACAGCAGAGGGCCGGCAAACACCACGGCGGGGCAAATGGTAAAAGATCAGCTTTTAAAAACCCAGCCTATCGAAGGGTGCAACCGAGACACTAAAGAGTTTCCCATCTCCCATACAGACTTTGCCAACCACGCCCCCACTCTAGGCGTGCTCCAACAAAGGATTTCCCAAGTGGTGCGGGGGGCTCGGTTTCACTCCCAAGAACCTGTTTCTGAAGACATCTGTAGTGCGTTTTCCCCAAAGGCAGGAGATGGCGGGGATGCCAGAGGATGCATGGCTCAATCGGATAAATGCACCTGGGAGGTGAGGGCACAATCCGTGGCTTGCGTGGCCAAAAAAGGCTCCCAGCCTACGGAATAAACTAAATTCGATTTTTCCGAACCGCAAAATAACCGTCCAACACCTCTCGAGCCCCCCGATCGGGATTTTTTTCGAGCCAGTCAATGAACCTCAGGATGGTGTCCCGGTCCACGTCCCCTGCCACCCGGTGCCGCACTTTGCCCGAAGGGTCGATGAAAAAGGTTTCAGGGGTGCCCGTGACTCCAAAATCCAAGGCGATCTTTCCCGAAACATCCAATACCACAGGGAAAGACAATGAAAAATCCTTCTGATACCCCAAAACCTCGGGAACCGTTTCTTTTATGTTCACACTCACAAATAAGGGAAACCGCCCCGTGGAGTCCCCAAGGGATTGCCTATAAAAGCCTTCTAATTCGGGAGCTTCATGCCTACACACCACACAAGTGGTAGACCAAAAATTCATGATGACCCACCTCCCTTTTGACAATTGGGCACTCAGATCCAGTTGCCCCCCTTGGGCCGTTTGAGCTAAAAAAGAGGGGGCGGGTTTTCCCACAAGTTGGCTGGGCAACACATTGGGGTCTTTGCCCATGGCGTAAAGCATCAGGCCAATAAACCCAGCACTCACCAGCAAAGAGATGATTAATCCGGTTCGCTTTTGAGTGCGCTTGTTTTGAGATGGCTCTGAGTCCATGAAATTCTCCCTTTCAATGTGTTAGTTGGAGGCGGGCGGTATCTGCTCGTCCTTTTTGATGGAATCCAGTAGCTTAGCCTCCCGCAGCTGGCTGTGATCTTTACTGGTATCATAAACTTCACTGTGTTTTACCATCAATAGAGTGGCTTTGAGTCGATTGTCTTGCTTGAGATCCGTGGAGTGGAGTTTACCTTCCACCACCACTCCCTGGCCTTCTTTAAATAGGTCAGGGGGAGTACCAATGTAAGTTACCTTGAACTCATGGCCCCCCATATCGGTCATGCGAAACTCCAGGGTTCGTGTGGCCGCATCCCAGGATTTGGTGCCGCCCAATACCAGTCCTGAAACTCGAAAGGTTTTTCCCTCAAATTTCCCAGGATCGGCGTACACTTCCGCTGGGGTATAAAACGTAACGGAACTCTCGGCACTGGTGGCTTGAAAAACGATTAGGCCAATGGATCCGGCAATGAGCAAGGCTCCCACCCATTGGGCTTTATTCAGCTTGGTGCTCTTTCCTTTTTCTTTCATGGGTGCTCCCCCCTTTTGGACTTATCGGATGATTCTAACTCTTCCCGAAGTTCTTTGGATACTCTGCTCAAATGCCTGGCAGAAACCCAGCCAAACCCCAGTGTGGCAAAAAGTACCACCCCGTAGGCAAAATAAACATAAATTTGCCATGGGGCATTGCCAAATTCACTCATGGGCTTTTCCTTCTAAAAGGGTTTCCAAAGTCTCTTGATTGGCCAAAGACTGACGCCTTAACCAAAACAAGCCAACGCAAGTTAAAAATAATCCAAGAAATGAAAATAGCAAGACTTGGGAAATATCAGAGCTCACATTTGAGGATTTTTTGGCAAAGCTTTGGGGTTGATGGAGACTGCGCCACAAATTAACGCTGTAATAAACGATGGGCACATTAATAGCAGAAAGTAGCGCAATCACCGCACTCACCTGCCTTCGGGACCTGGGATCGGGCGTGAAGGACCGCAAAAGATGATAACCACAACACACCAAAAACATCACCAAAGTGGAGGTGAGCCTGGGATCCCAATCCCACCAAACCCCCCAGGTGGGTCTGCCCCAAATGCTCCCGGTGAGTAGTGTTAAAACGGAAAACAAGGTGCCAAGCTCCATGGCACTTTGAGCCCACTGGTCGGCGGCCTGGGCCTGATTCCACTCTTTTTGCCGTCTTATTAGAACTACTACGGAGCAAACGGCGGCAAAAATCACCCAAAAAAAAGCGTTCCAGGCAGATGGCACATGAACAAAGATGATTCGAAAGACATCACCCTGGTCTTTATCGGGAGGTAGGTAAAAAAGCCCCGCCCACCATGCCCCCAAAGTGATGGCCGCAGAAAGTCCTAAAAAAATCTTCCAAGCACCACCAAACGTGGCTCCTTTTTCCATGTTCATCACCCTCTACCACCCTTTTTGCTAGGCCCATGGGAACTTTATGGGCGATTGGCAATCAGTCTTCAAACAACGATCCACTCAAGAGTACCCCAAGAGACCCAAAAATAACAGGATACCCCAATAAAACAGCCCACCATGCCCCTGGACTAAACGCTCCTAAAAGCAGAGTGGAGGTGTCGCTGCGCACACATAAAGTAACAGAAGCCAATAGCACCACGATCTGTAAGGGGAAAAAAAGAATGGGAAATAAAATTTCTTTTGCCAGGCTTTTAGCGGTGCTGGTGTATAAGACCGTTCCTAGAAGCGAAGTGCCCAGGGCAAAAAGCATGAGGCTACCCAACATCGTTTTTCCCGACAATTGTAGGCTCTCCCAACTCACATTAAAAAACAAGATCCACAACAGAGCCAAAGGGATCATGAGGCTAAGCAATTGCACTGCGGTAAAAAGAGCTTTGCTTAGAAACAGGGCCGAGCGAGGCCCCTTACTCGACAACACCAAATCCAGAAACCCGCCCTCTTGCTCCGCCGCAAATAGCCGTCCCACCGTGAGAGCCACCACAAATTCCAAAATTGCCCAGTAGGCGCCGTGGCGCACTTCCGTGCGTTGAAGGGTTTCCGTGCCCAGGGCAAAAGGAAATAAAATGAGCAGGCAGGCCCCAAAGGTGAGGGTCCCCAGCCAAATGGACTTGCGGATCCAAGCCTGCCGGGCACTCACCTGCAATCCCATCATAAAAAAATGGACCCACCTCAACAAACCAGGCTGACCTTCCCCAATCAACGTCTTTTGAAATGCGGTTACAGAAGAAGGCAGAAGAGCGATAGAATTATCCACTTTTTTGGCATCCTGCGGGTCAATGACCCAGTGGGCGCTCTGGGTGAGGTCCAACACCCTAGAACACGCCGCCACCAAAATCTCATCGTGGCTTGCCACTAGGGCAGCCGCACCTTGGCGGGTTCTCTCTGACAAAATCTCTAAAAATAGGGCGTGTCCTTTAGAATCCAGGCCGTTGGTGGGCTCATCCAACAAAGCTATGGGTGGATCCAAGATCAGCAAGAGTGCCAAGGTGAGTCTTCTTTTTTGGCCCGTGGAAAGCCCTCTCACGGTTTGCCTTCCCCTGCCTTCCAGCCCCACTCGTTTTAAGGCCCCATGGAGCTTTTCCCAGGTGGGATCAAGGCCAAAGGCATTGCACATCAATTCCAAATTGGAATACACATTTAAATCTAAAAGCAAGGCGGGTTGGCTGGATAAGTAAACGCACCCTGTCTCCATTCCATGGGTTTGGCTAGGCCAAACCGACCCACTCCACCCGGAAACCTCTCCAGAAAGGGGAGCCCCGATCCCAGCCAAAACGCGCAACAAAGTGGTTTTCCCCATGCCATTGGGACCCACCAATGCCACTGCTTCGCCTGCTTTTAATTGGAGAGAAATTCCTTTTAAAAGCCTCTTGCGTCCCACGCCAATGCAGAGATTTTTGGACTCTAAAACAACCACCCTGATCACCCTATTGATGGGGCTGCCACCCTAAAAAAACCATCGTAGCATGGGATTCTTAGCTAAGCAAAGCGGCCACGGAACCACTCTTCACAATGGCAGCGATGCGAATGGACTCATGAATCCACTCGAGAGATACATGTTCAGACGCCGACTTCACATGACTGGCCACACATTGTTCACAACCATTGATGGCACTCACCGCCAAACAAAGAAGCTCAAATGGGCCTTTGGGAATGGGAGGAGCTCCCAAGGCCGTCATGCGCAATCGGGCCGGAAGAGCGCTGAGTTCCCCATGGGCTGCAAAATGTTTGGCTCGGTAATAGACATTGGTCATGGCCATCAAGCTGGCCGCCAGATGGGCCGCTTGAACGAAGGGTTCGGGAAGTTCATCTCCCATGACGGATCTTAAGGTCTTTACAAAGGAAGCGGATCCCGTGGACAATCCACAGGCCAAAATCAGTGCGTATTTAAGCTCCTTGCCTAGATTGACCGTTCCCGGCACACTCTCCTGAAATAAGGTTTGAAGATTAATTCGAACGTCTTTTTGATAGCTTTCAATGGAATCCAGTAGAATTTGGGTCATGATTTTTTCCTCTCTAAATGGGAAGGATAAGGCTGCCTTTTTGGAGATCCGGTTTCCCCTAACTTTAAGGGGAAAGGGTTTTGGAACCTTTTTCCCAATTGCAGGGGCAAAGCTCATCCGTCTGAAGGGCATCTAAAACCCGCAACACCTCTGCCGGATTTCGTCCCACATTTAAATCCGTCACCATCACAAACCGAATCACCCCTTGAGGATCCACAATGTACGTGGCTCTTTGAGAAACCCCCGCATTAGGATCTAGGATTCCCAGGGCTTGGGAGATTTCCCGTTTCACATCAGCCAACAAAGGAATCTTAATTTCCCTAAGTAAGTCATTGTATTCTCGCCAAGCGCGGTGCACAAACTCGTTGTCCACGCTCGCCCCTATCACTTGGGCGTCCCGATCGGCAAAGGAATCTGCCAAGTCGCTAAAGGCCTTGATTTCCGTGGGACAAACAAAGGTAAAGTCCTTGGGGTAAAAGAAAATCACTTTCCACTTACCTTCAAACGAATCATTGGTTATGGTTTCAAAAGCCGTTTTGGGGTCCAAACCTACCGTTGCAGTGACTTTAAATGGTGGAAAATATTGTCCTATTCCAAGCATGATCAACTCCTATTTCAAAGGCCAGAAAACACTCCTGGTCATGAAATAGATATCGCCTATCGGAACTCAGATGTAAAATAGATTTAAACTATGGGGATATAGGCTCTTCGTCCAATTCCAGAAAAATCACCGTTTTGGGTAGTTTTTGCAATTCCCTCATGGAAAGGTCGGAGCGCAAAAGAGCAATGGCTCGGGTAAAAGAGCCTTTTTTGATCTCATAACAAAGGAGATGAATTTTTTGCAAAATCATGGAAAGACCCAGTCCCGCCCCCCCGGGGCCATGGTTGATAGAGGTTTCTACTTTCATTCCCAATGCATGTTTGATGGGTCGAAATCGAGCCTGAACAGGGAAAGTGCCAAGGGTATCCGAAACGGAAAGCGCTAAAAACTGACCATCACAAGCGCATTCCAGCTGAACCTCCTGCCCATCGGGGAGCTCCTGAGGTAGACTCCTATCAGCATGAACCCGATCTTTACTCGCATCCCAAATGGAATTCATGAGCAGCTCGTCGGCAATGTAACTTAAGTTTCTAGGATAGCTGGACGTACCAGAAACCAGTTTCTCCTTATGCCTTCCAATTTCATCTTCAAAAAACTGCACCACGGAATCTAATGCGGTGGCCTTTTCCGCCGTATTTTGCAACTCCATGTTGAGACTTTGGATAAGATCCAAGCTCATGATCCGAGGCAATACCCCCCGCACCGTCTTGGTTACGTGAAATTCCAAAATGGCGCAAATGGTTCCCGCCATTAAATAAGGCGTGCTTTTTCCCACCACATAACGCAGATCTTGCAGTCGACTGGCATAGGCTTCTAAAGAGGGATTGTCCTTTTCTAAAGTAACTACAATGGTAAACTCATCCACCACAAAGGAAGTCAACTCAAAAAGATCAGCCAGAGTCTGGGGATCAATTAAGATAAAAGGAGGATTCGGGTCCCGGGATTTTTTGGGTAGCTGACAAAAAGCACCCAACGATTGTACTTCAAAAAAACAATTGGAGGCCCCTTGTTTGATTTCTGATAGGATCTCAGGATCCAATAATTGCTCCAAACTTTCCGTAATGTATAAGATTCCATTGCTCATTCTTAAAGCCTCTCCTGAAACTCTACCAAGGCAGCTTCTCCCATTGTGGGGTCAAGTGGGCACAACTGCAAAACAAAGAAACAAACATTTGGCGCACCCTTCCCTTTTTTCCCTCTGACTTTAGTTCCCATTTCCGAACTTCAAAGAGAGGACGCAAAGGCTCTTTCAAGTGGTTGGCAGGCCTGGAATTTCACCCTTTCACCATATTATAAAGGATTTCAACATGTTTAGTAATGCCCCTTTTCTTGAAAAAAAGCGATTTGCTTACTACTACATTTGTGCTATATCACTTGGTGTGGCACCCGTTCACGCCCAAGCCGCATCCGGCCTATCCGTAACCCCTTTTGCCAGTGTGAGCTCCACAAAATCCATCAAGCCCAATAAAGTGGGCAAAAAAGATGACCCCGAGAAAGAGTCCACGGAAACCGTGGTTCAACGCACCACCTACGGATTGCGGTTTGATCTCAGACTCACCTCCTACTTTGGACTTAATGCCTCCGTGGGCACCAACAAAACAGACACCACCAAAAAAGCCGTGGCGGCCCGAGATGAATACAACGAAATTGACTACTCCAAAGACGCCAACGTGGATCCCAATCAGCAGTCTGCCACCTATCGGCTGGTAGAAGAACAGCGCTTGGGAAAGGTGGAAGCCCTTTTGCAGCCACGTCTGGGATCTGTTGTTACTTTAAAAGTGGGGGCTGGTGTACGTGCCAGACAACGGCTCATCGACATCACCGACACCCAATCGGAAACCAAATCGTCCATCAAAGCCCCCATCACCTATCATGCCGTGGGAGTGGCAGGAGCAACGTTGCGTTTACTTAGAGCATTCTCAGCCATCACCGAGTATCGATTTTACTTTCTTAAATTCCCCAAAACCGAACCCCATGAACAGGAAGTCACGGTGGGATTTTCCGTGGCCATCTGATTTTTAGTTCTCTTGCCAATTAAGACACCAACGTGATCAACTGCTTGGAAAGTGACGTTTGATTTCGGCCATTGCGCTTGGACATGTACATGGCATCGTCTGCCGTTTGAATCAACTGCTGCATGGTATCTGCACATTCAGGCAGACTGGAAACACCAATACTCGTTGTAATACTAATGTTATACGCAGACGATACATTTGTGGCTTCCGCCACATCAAAAATACTTTGAGAGAAAACAGTGCAAATTCTTTCCGAGAGCACTTGGGCCCCTCCCAAATTGGTATTGGGCAAAATCACCACAAATTCATCGCCACCAAACCGTAACAGAAGATCTGTGTCACGCATTAAGCTTTTCAGGACACGGGCCGCTTCTCTAATAATGGTGCTTCCCACCACATGACCATGGGTATCATTCACACTTTTAAACTTATCCAGATCAATGAATAGTAACGAAACACTCATACCATACCGATTGCAACGAGCGATTTCATTGGTCAAAGCCACTTCTAAAAATCTTTGATTGTAAAGCCCTGTTAACTCATCCACAAACGACAGCGCACTGGATACATCCACACTCTGCAAAGTCCTAGAGGCTTGGTGCACCACCGGCTCCAACTCTGGCCTCCAGTGATTTGCTGAGTTTTTTTTCAAATATAAGCAAACGTACGCACAATTACCCGTGGGAGTGGAAAGCTCAATGCAAACCAAATTATCTTCTGGATTCTCGTAAATTTTGTGTTGCCTGATATGAGAAAGATCCACCTCCGCATAATTTTCGGGTGGGGAGGGAAGGAGCTGAAGCTTGGGAGCAATTTCCTTAGCAATGATCTCCTCCGGTAACACGCGTGTGATGCCAGGAAGGCGAGAGTCCCAAAGACTCTCCGTCTGATGTCTGTTTCCATAAAAAAAGAATACAAAACACATTTGGGCAGAAAGTTCCCGAAAGAGCAGTCTGCCTAACATCTGAAGCATTTTGGTTCGATCGGTGTAACTGGAAATGGTCTGAGCCATACTTAAGATGTGCAAGCTACTTTGTAAACTTCTATTTTCCTTCAATAGGGCATAATGTTCCAGGGCTTTATTCACAGCGTAAACAAATTCTTCCTTCGTAAAGGGTTTTCGAAGAAAGTCAAAAGCACCTTTTTTAAAGCTACTTACGGCATTTTCTACCGTCGCGAAGGCGGTCATGACAAGCACGGGCTCTTGGCCCATGTACCTTTTCCAATTTTCCAAGATTTCAAGTCCGGAGCCATCGGGAAGCACCAAATCCGTCACGAGAAGCGATGGAAAATCCACCTCATTTCCCGACCCCCTTTGCAAGGTGTCCAGGTAATGATTAAATTCCGACTGTGACATGCAAGTCGTTACTTTAGCTCCTTCCTGTTCCAGCCATCTCGAATAAACATTGGCCGAAGCCATGTCATCTTCCACCAGGCACACACTCGTTCCGAGCAACAGGGGTGAACCCGATGATTCTTTTATGCTTGATCCCACTTTTAACATTTCCTATTGGCACGAAATCTACCATGATTCTACCATACTCCTCCCAAAGCGCGACATCCTTTGTCTTTTTTCAACACGTCATTTTTTTCGTACGGCTGAATTTTTTGACCCAGCCCAAAAAAAAATACGTTTTTTTTTTAGAGTACTCTTTAATTTTTAACAAACCTTCCGATTTAATCTTTTAGCAAGCCCTTTTTCTTTTCCATCCGGATTTGGGTATTTGCGTCCGTATTTTAACCAATCCAGATGGACCTTTTGGAAGGATACGCATCCTATGAATATGCTAAAATCATTTAGTCCATTATTAGGTCATTTTAAGGGACATGGCTCCAATAAAGAGGGGAGCATTTTGCTTGCTCGTATGAATGGGTATGAAATCATTACTGATATCTCATACGGATTTAGGCTTGAAGTGATAGATGAGGAGTCCCAAAAAGCTCTCATTAATTCATTTTTGCTTCTAAGCTTAGACGCCCAAGGTTTCGTTCACGTTACTTTGACCGACCACATCATGCACACCAGCCATCTGCAGTGGGAGTCGCAAAGTCGCATGGCACCCGCAGAATCCCAATCGCGGATCTTTTTATTCCAAGGAGTTCGCGATAACAAAGCGCCACTTCACCTTCGTTTTGAAATCACCAGCGCCGAAAAATTTGGACTCACTTGTGCCTCCAACCAGTCCAACGATAAAATCTTAAGACATCAATGGCAATTAGAAATGGAACGAGGATATGACCAATCCTCACGCGCTGCTTAGTCTATAGACACCTTCTCTTCTCTCCTTTCAATGACTTGGCCTGGCACAGGAATTGCTTCTTTGGCTGCAGACCCATTGTCTAACCCAAGGAGAATTCCATGCAAAAACCTTCTTTTTTATCTTCCGCCGTTTCATCTGTTTCTTTAGTAACGTTGTTGATGACCGCCGGTGGGTGCACCTGGGTAAAATCCAAGGGCTCCTCTTCCAAGAGTGTGGATGACGAAAAAGCTCAAACTCCCGTAGAGGCCGTCCAAAATGAGATCACCCCTCCTGCCGCCTGCGCCGATGGATTGACTCAAATGAGCTTTGGATTAGACAGCGGCTTTTTAGACACAACCGCTGCCCAGGCTAAATTTCCAAAAGCAAAAATCATCAAAAGCTCCCCAGAAAACAACCTTCGAATCGACCTATGCACCGATTTTGATCAGCAAACCATACTCACGGGAATGGCTTTAAATTTGAAAGAATCCAATCTCTCCAAAATGATTTCCAAGTCCGACATCGTGGTTCAAAAAGGATTAAGTGACTTCATTTTTAGCAACACGAGCAACTTGAATATTGTAAGCAAATTGCCCAATCAGAAGTTCTTACATATTATGGGTGGAGCGGATTTTGGGGAGATAAACATCGTCATTAGTCCAAGTGAATCCGACTCCCAAAATCTTCAACAATCCATGGCACTGGTGGGATCGGCAACCGGTGGATTAGATCCTTTCTCCATTTGCGCGGGAGCGAGCGGTGGAAACAACGTAGTGGTAAGAAATATTAAATTAGACACTGCCTCTATAAACATCACCACATGCGAAGGTAATGTTGGGACATCAGGTGGACATCCTCACACTTACATTGGTTTTGAAGTCACCGATTCAAATCCTAAACTTAAAGAAAACGCCAACAAAACCATTAAGATCTCCAAAGAAGAGATCACCGAAGGAAAATTAGCTATCGTTACCGATCCCCTCCCCCACCACAATGACTGCGAGTCCTTTGGCATCACCTTGCCCCATGCAAAATACTTTGTGACCAACGTGGGCTCCACGGGTCCAGCCCAAAATGTCTGCGCCTCACTTCCTGGCGCTCCCAAGCTCGATGTAGGAGCCACTTCTGCGCTATTTACCATTCAATATGGTTCCGATGCGGTTTCCAAGCCCAAAAGTTTGCCTGTTGCCAACTTCTGGAACGTAAGATAGGTCTATTTTTGACTTAGTTTGTAGGTTGGGATACAACCAGGGCAAATACTCAAAACTAGGGTTTGCCCCATGATTCACTCCATCAAAGTCCATTCTTCCAGCACCAGTCCCTTTGGCCGTCGTGTGAGCCTTGCCTTGAAACGCATTGGTCATCCCTTTGAATCCATTGAAGCCGGTAATCTCTTTCCCCCAGACGATGGGTTGATTGCCAAAAACCCCCTTGGACTCATTCCCATTTTGGAATTTGATAAAGAAGATCCCATCTGCGATTCCACTCATATTCTAGAGTTTCTAGACCACAAACTAGGCGGGATTTGGCCCAAGGAACTCCAAAGTCACTGGAAGGAAAAACGGGTTTCCATTTTCGCCACAGGAGTCATGACTCATGCGGTTTCCTGGCGACTAGAATCCCTACAGGAAAGCCCACACATCTCTAGCCAAGAGTCTAAAATCGCTAGCATTAAAAACACTCTTAAGCATTTGAATCAAATGGTGGAAAGAGATTCCAAACGATTCTTTCATCCCAAGCCAGGTCAAGGAGCTTGGGATATTGGGATCGCGCTGGAGTATTTAGAGTTTCGGCTATTTCCAACCAATCCATTGAATTTTCCTGAAATCTTGAAAGATCTTTTGGAAAATCTGAGGGAAGACAGATACTTTAAAGAATCGGCTCCCAAATCGGTTTGACTTAAACACACAGCTCACCTATGATTTTGAAAACCTCACTACCTTCATTATGAATGGGAACACTTCGGTGTAAGGAGTCATCTTTTTTCCATGAATTTAGGGACTCGTTTGACGATTGGTGCTCTTTGTGGAACCTGGATCACCCCCATTAAAGCCAATGAATTGAAAACCTTAGAGGAGCTCAAAGGAAGAGGCGCCTACCAAGAGGCAGGGGAACTAGGAAGCCAGATCCTGCAAGGGAACAAACTTCCCCCGGGCGTAAAGTCCAAGGTGCGTCGACTCACCGCAGAAGCCTTCAAAGAGACTCAAAACCTTGCAGCCTGCCAACTCCTCTTTAAGCCCCTTCCTCACTCGGAGTGGCAAAACGAAGATCTCATGGCACTGGGTGATTGCACTCCTAAACTCCTGTTTCCCAAGTGGGCTCTGCAAGTGTTACAAGCAAAAGCCAAATCTGCTCCCACGGCCGATGTGGCCTATTATTATCTAGGCTCCCACGTCTATGCCAAAGGCGACTACACCAAAGCCCAAATCTTTTTTGAAAAGATATCCACGCTACCCTCCAGGTTGGAAAAGGAGCGAAATTTTAAAGAGGCTCGCATCCAAGACATCTCTGACCCTTCCGCCGACCACAACCAACAACAAGCACAAACCATTTTACAGATCCCAGGAAGGGCCTACACCAACTACAGTCTAACCGAAAAACTAAAACAGACTTTGCTCACCACAGGCAGATTAGAAGGCGGATATAGCGGGGAGTTTGGAAGGTTTGTCCGTTTGACTCCAGGTTCCCAAGTGGCTTACGACACCCAAGCCGAATCGGGAAATCAAAAAGACATTGGCCTCACCATCCGCAGGGATTCCAAGGGACGCAGCAGTCCCTATGCGGAGGCGGCCTTTCAAATCCAGTATCTCAGTTATTCTAATGAGGTGGTTAATCAATCCAAGGTGCGAAACACCCTTTCCTTATCAGGCAGTGTAACCTCCTCTACGGTTAAAAATGACTTTTACGTGATGGAAGGTCGTGAAAGCAGACCCTCTGTGCCCCTTCGAGCCCCTTCCAAAGGGTTTGGGCTGTATCTAGACGAAATTTTTGAGTTTCTTCCTAACCCCTTTCTTTTAGCGGGTGCTCAGCTAACATGGGCGCAAACCATTCCCAATTTTACCACTTCCTCAACTCATATTTTAACCTCTGTTTACGCTGCAGCCAAAAGCAACCGGTTTCGCCTGGTGGCGGGATACGACTACCTCACCGAGCTCACCTCCCAAAGGGATCGCTCGTCCGTTGGGGGAGGGATTTGGGGAGACCTCTATCTCTTTAACTTGGGTTTTGTGAGCCTTTCCCCACCCCCTGGCTATCGCACCTTTCGGTTTATGCGATTGGTGCCCTTGAGTTCCTCTCAGGTGGTGACCGCCACCGTTCATGAAGGGGAGTTTTTTGAACTAAATGTGGCACCCAAAGTCTACTTTACAGAATCGTTTCACACCTTGCTTTGGTTTAGATACGTGAATGGCACCAAACGCAGTTACGTCTCGTACACCACCGCAAACCGAGTGGAAGCCCTAGGAAAATCAGAAGGAAACTACCGTGCTTTTGCCCCAGATTCCTCTTATGAATCCCGAATCTTGCAACTTCGCATTTTGGGACAATGGTTCACCCAATGGTTGGGCCCCAAATACCCCTTTCTCCTTCAGGCCAGTGCCAGCTTACTGAACGAAGTGAATCGCTACACCCAAGACCGCAATGATGGATTTATTTACGCCGATCTTTTAGACCAAGGGGGAGGCTCTCTGACCACGCTCATGGCCAGCGCGCGGGTGGAGTTTTAGGCCAACCCGTGATACGCAGTCCGTGTAGAATTCATCGCATTGAAAGGCCAAGTAAATGAATTTGCCCTCTATGGAAGACTATTTAAAACTCAAAAAGTACGAAGCAAATGTGCCGCGATACACGAGTTATCCCACGGCAGCGCAATTTATACCTTTTGAAAGCCCTGATTTTTTTTGGGAAAATCTGGGAAAATCCCCTTCCGTACCTCTTAGTCTTTATTGTCATATTCCCTTTTGTGAAAAAGCGTGTTATTTCTGCGGCTGCAATACTGTGATCACCACTCGAAAAGAGGCTGCCACTCAATACCTGGAAGCATTGATTCAAAACATTGAGCAGTGGGGATCTCGAGTCCCTTCCCACAGACCCGCCACCCAGCTCCATTGGGGAGGGGGTACACCCAATTTTCTCAATCCCTCCCAAATGGAAGAGCTTTTTTCACGACTTAAATCGAGTTTTAATCTCACTCCAGATGCAGAAATTTCCATAGAGATCAACCCAAGTTACATTCAGAAAGAAACCCTTTTTTTGTTGCGCCATCTGGGTTTTAATCGAATCAGTTTTGGAATCCAAGATTTCGATCCCCTCGTTCAGCAATCGGTCAATCGGGTGCAGCCCGAACCATTGCTATTTGAAGTGATGGGATGGATTCGAGAGGCTGGATTTGAAAGCGTTAATGTGGACTTAATTTATGGGCTACCCAATCAGAATCCCACCTCTTTTGCCCAGACCATCCAAAAAACCATCCGCCTAAATCCGGATCGCATTGCCGTGTTTCACTTTGCATACGTGCCCTGGATGAAACCCCTTCAATTAAAACTACCTAAGAGTGCACTTCCCACCACAGATCAAAAATTGGAGATGGCCTTTCGGACGGAAGTTTTATTAAATCAAGCTGGTTACGTAACCATAGGCATGGATCATTTTGCAAAAGCCACCGATGAACTTGCCAAAGCCCAAGCATCGAAAAAATTGTATCGAAATTTCCAAGGTTATACCACACAAAAACACACGGAACTTTTGGGCATGGGCACCAGTGCCATTAGCCAACTGGATCTGTTTTACATGCAATTGTCTAAAAACATCACAGACTACACTAAAAAAATTCAGAACCATGAGATCCCTGGCGATAAAATGTGTGTTTTGACACCTGAAGATGCCACTAGGAGGGCCATCATTATGGAACTCATGTGTCAATTTGAGGTGAATGCAACCTTACTACTGCAAAATCATAACCTCAAATTAGAAAAACCTCTTTCTTTAGCTTTTTCAGAAGCTTATTCCTACTTAAAACCACTTTCTGATGATGGGTATGTCACGTTAGATTCTGATGGCATTGTAGTGAGCTCAAAAGGTCGACTACTCGTTCGAAACATTGCCAGCGCGTTTGATGGTTACTTTAACCCACACTCTTCTGAGCGTTTTTCCAAGTCTATTTAAGCTTTTTTGCCATGGGACGACCTTATTCTTGAAAGCGCATGGGAACAAAGCTTATTGTTTATTTGGATCCTGGGGTAGTCAAAATTAACTTCTTCTGCCCCTGGTGAAATCGAAACATTTGAGTTACAGTTTAATGTCCTTGTTGTGTTCATTCACTAACTTAATAGGAGGTGTTCCATGGGAGACAGAAGTCCAAAAGACAAGCAAAAGAAACAGAAGCAAGATCAGGTCACTAAAACAAAACCACCGGTGTCCGCACCGCCCACCACTCAAGGAAAAGGAGCGCCTCCCAGTAAATGATTTTTAAACGGCCGTGATCACAATCTGTGATCACAACTGCTAGTACCAGATTTTTTTACCATGCCTAGTGTGTTACCCTGTTACTTGAATTCAAGTATCAAAGGAGAATAACTATGCGATGGCAACTATTAACGTTTCTTAGCTTCTTAAGCGCAATGGTAGAAGGCTGCACCAACCCTTCCTCCACCATCTACTCTAAGACCAAAAACCAGCCCCCCGATCAGACTCTTTGGGTGTCCAAACTCACCCAGGCATTGTCCCTTACCCCTCAATGGGATAATGATTTTTTAATGGAAATTTCTCTTCAAAAAGAAGAAGACATTGTTAATTACTTTCTTGAACACACAGATTTTGAGGATGTGATTTTTGATTTCCACCGCTTTTTTTTGGGTGGGAATAACACCTCGCCTGTTGTGATTCTGGAAAACAATCAAAAGACCTATGATCCAGGAGTCCAACTCCTAAACCCCGCCGCATTGGCGGCTACTCATGCCTATGCCAAGGGGCAAGACATCTTTTCGAGCCTGTTTGCCACTCAACACAAAACCCAAATCCGATTTTCCATCCTTTACAGCCCCACCGGTGATTCGGCACAGCAAACCCCTGAGATTCGAAGGCTTCATCTGTTCACTTGGCGAAGCCATTTGAAGAACTTTAACAACACCTTGGAAACTGCAGACTCTTCTGAATCCTTCTGTAAAAGTTTGTCTGCTTTTTCATTTGATTTGGGTCAAATCACGGAAAAATTTGGGATCAGTTTTGGTGCTTACGAAGGATTTTTTGCGGATTCTTGGGTGACCAACAACTTTCCCTTGCTGCATATGTGCTCCCTTGGCCAATACACTACCGCTTTTACCCTTGAGCAAGCGCAAGCAGAAATCAGGGAGTTGGAACGGTTTTTAGACTATCTCGAGACCCAACTAGAAACTCTAACGGGTTATTCCCAGGGGCCGCTATGGCAAACCACACTGCAAGCTCCTGCGGATATCCCAGGCTTAAAACACACCAAAAGCCATCTCTTTGAAGGAGGATGGTATTTGGAACGCTTGAATTCCTCCACCAACCACAACCGCCGGCGGGCTGCGGCCGTATTGGATACCTTCTTTTGCGACGATCTCACTCCCACCTCTGTGGTATTGGGAGACTCCCACGGATCGGGTGCCCATGGCACACAGCCCAGTTGCGCTAGCTGTCATTACAAACTGGACCCTATGGCTGGAATTTTTAGAAACGTTGGTTTTTTGGGAGACACCCATCAAGTGCCTTATCTCAAAAGCCTGACTTTTGATGATGGGAAAGTGATTGCTTCAAATGAGCTTTCCAACTACTTAAATCAGTGGAAAGACATACAAGGTAACTGGAGATCCGGTTGGATTCGATCCACCACCAACCCTTCTCTCAACGTGTCTTTGGAGTCTCCGCTGGAACTTCTGAAATTTGCCCAAACTTCTCCAGAGGTTTCAAAATGTTACGTTAAGAGGCTCAGTCAGTATTTTTTGGGAAAAAATCAGCAAGTTGACCCAGGTTACCTAGACTCCCTTCATTCCCACTTCGAAGATTTGCGCAAGACTCAAGGAAGTTCCCTGGCCTTGCGAGCCACTGTAAAATCGCTGATGTTAAGCAATACCTTCGCCCAAGCCAATCCCCAACCCAACACCTGTTACGATCTCAGCCCTCAAACCCCCCAGGGATCCAAGGCCGTACCTTGCTCCGTTTCTTTTTTGATTCAAAAGAACTGTTCCACTTGCCACGCGGGACCGGGAGGTTCCGGAAATTTAGACCTAACCAACGTGGTGAGTCAGGAACCTGTTACTTTTTACCATTTGGATTCGCAAGGAAACCAGCGCAGCGCTAAACAAAGTTTTCAGATCCTGCAGGATCGACTTCATACCACCAACACCCAATACCGAATGCCACTCTTAAAACATATGGATGATGCAGACAGGTTAGCGCTAAGCAAATGGTTTGAATCAAACACCAAATAATCAAAAATCCTTTTAGAAAGCGAGGCAAAAATGAGACTTAAGTCACTGTTAAAAAAAGTTCTCTGTTGTTTTGTGTTACTGGGTGGTGGCTCTTTGGCCTTTGGGCAGGTTCATCCCGAATTTCGATCCACGGAGGTGGGCAGTTTGATACCCCTGGATGCCTACAAAGCCAAACTGTGTTCCCGTTGGTTCCAGGACAGATCCCTTTGTTGGATGGTATTGCAAAGCATTAAAAGTCTAAACTCCGAGTTTGTGTCCATCTACGGACAACTTTTGGGCCAGGGAAGCCGTACAACCCATCAAAACGGCAGGTTGTCCAAAATGAGTGTGCTGTTACACGAACGCACGGCCGCTAGCGTTTCCCAACTCATTTTTACGGCCGCCTGTGAAACTCCTAACTCGAGCCCTATAGGCACTTCCCCTACCCTGCACCTAAAGGAGACTCTGAAACCTCTGGCAGTTCCCCTTTGCTCCCTACCCTTTTCGGCCAACGCCCTAGAATCTGCGAAAAAACTCTATGCCGCTGTGGTAGGCCTAGAAGCAGATGCCCTATCCCAAGAGTCATTTGCTCAAGTCCTCGCCACCTGCCACCGCCCAGATGGGACCCAGTGTGGACCTCACCCGCTTCAAAAAGTGGCTTACTGGATCTTATTCAACCCAAACTTCATTTTAAAACGTTAAAGGAGCTTCCATGAAAAAGGATTCGCGAAGGCAATTTTTAAATCGAGCTTTAGGTGGAGCAACCTTAGGGATTTTAGGCCAATGGATTCCCAATCGTTCCCAAATGGGATGGGCTCAGCCCCCCCGTCAGGAACCAGCCAAAATTTTGCATGTGGTATTGCCCGAAGGTTTTGACGTGCATTCTTTGTTTGACGCCAGACCTTTGAGTTTTCGAGCTGCTGGCTGGATCCAAAACTACGACGGAGTAGAACCGGTTCGAGTTTACGACCGCGCGGGTCATGCCACCTGGATGTCGCCTGCGGCCAAACGATTTTGGGACGAGTACCACCCTTATCTAAGCGTACTCAATGGAGTGTACCAGGCACCAGGGTTTGATGGACACGAGCAAAATATGAATTATTGCTTTACCGGCAACCCGTTTGGAGGGGACTATTTTTTAAACGTCCATCCCATGCCCATCACAGGAATGCGCAGCATCCAGTTTGAACCCAACATCAACCTAGGGGTATTGCTCCAGAATACGCAAGACTCTTTGGATATGGAGCCAAAGGCTCTCCTGTCATTTTTAAAAGACATCAAATCCACTCCCACACCCCTGCCCATGCATCCCTGGCATCCACTCTTGCAACAGCAAGCCAAAGCCCAAGCTCAGACCTTGGGACAGGGCCTTTGGAGCCAGGGACTTACGGAATTTGCAACCGGACTAGGGAGCCTGGATTCTTTTGTCCAGCAACTCAAATCCTTTCCAGGTCCTATGGAGATTGGTACCGATCCATTTGTGACCAAAGTGGAACTGGCTGCGTCTTTGCTTCAGTCGGGGATCACGCCAAGGGTGCAAATCACACTGGTGAGTGACTCTGACTTACCTGAGGTCGAAAACGCGGATTTTGACGCCCATAGTGACACCGATTGCGCCAGATACCCAAAAGTGGCTCAGGCGGTTTTGCGCCGATTGGGACAGCTCATCGACGGCTTTCGGCGTGTGCCTTCGGGCTCCACCACACTTTGGGATGATGGGTTGGTGATCATTACCAGCGAATTTGGAAGAACCATGCGCCAATCTTACGCTCCCATTGACCAATCGGGAACCGACCACAACCCCTACACAGGACTTTGTTTGGTGGGAGGAAAAGGAATTCAAAGTGGGTTGATTTTAGGGGCAACGGACGCAGCAGAATTAAACCCTAAGGGAGAGCTGGATGGTCTAAATGCCTTTCACTCCACCCATGATAGGGATCTCGTCATGGCAATGGGCACGGGCTTTGATTTTCGCACCGGAGAGTGTTTTGTTCACCGTAGCCCTGTTTTACCTCGACATGAAGTGTTGACGATTGACTCCGTGATAAATACTCTGTTTTATTTGGCTCAAATTCCGCAAAATCATTGGCGAAAGGTGGATGGTCGTCCGTCTGGAGAGCAGGCTTCGGTGGTTTACCCGGTTTTGGCCTAAAAACGGCGTCTATCTATTGTGCTTTTTTCATGTAAGCACCTGTTATAAATAAAATAAATAGAAATCAGATCCTATCTAGCTTCAATACTATGATAACGTTGCTCTAAGTGGCTTATTTTTAAGGAAAAGCACAATTGATGGATGCAGTTTACAAGTACCGACCCAGTACCCCATCCACATCTCCATGCCCTCTAAAGTATTTGTCTTTGGGAAAAGGTTCAGAACAGGCTCCCGCGGCATCCCTTTGCCAACAGGCCAATTCACTCCAAACCGAGGTTAATTTAATGGCAGCCACACCAGATTGTAGCACCCTTTTCCAGGCTTCTTCTTGTCCAGCGATTGGAACCAAATCTTGAAGGTCAAAGGAATCCCCCCCTATGCTATCCCAATCCAAGTGTTCTTGAGAATCCCCTAGAGGACGCCTCAAAAACACAGGATGCACTCCGGCAAATCCTTTCCAGAGAAGAGGATCCCTATCATGAAAAGCAGATTTGGGACCCAGATAAGAGTGGGGAAAGGTGAAAAAAGGGCCAGTCACCTTATCAGATACCGAAACCAATAGAGGTTCCACAAACGTCTTAGCGGGAGTATTTTGATAGGAAAAGGGATTTTCAAAAACGGCAAAATCAGCACCAGGTCCATTGCATAATCGCCTCTCGCCAAAATGCAACACGATCTCTTGATGGGGAAGTTTATCCAGTGAAAAAACATCCACGCTCCCCGCAAATTCTCCTCCACCTTGCACTCCATTCACGGCCTTTTCCCAACCAGAAGGCAAATCTACTCCAGACTCAGAGTAAATTCCGGTGGCAAACCCCATATTTGGAACAGAAGAATACAATCGATTTCCTGTATTACATATGTCTAACAAAACTTGCTCCGAAGGACTAGGGAGCACGGTAGGGTTGTTTGGAGCTCCCTCTGGGGATTTAGAGTCCTCCGGCAAAGGCTCCTCCCGTTTGGAGTTTTCAGGTTTCCGACCACAATGGACAGCCCATACCATGGTTATCCAACCCATCATCATTAGAATAAAAGACTTCAAATCATTTAAGTTCACAAGGCTTTTTTGGGGAATCATGTCCCTCTTTCTATTTGCAAAAGTGATCCCGTTGAGGTGACTCCAAAGGAACACATTGGGTGGACCAATTTCCATTGTTGTAAAGCAAAGAACCAAAAAACCAGCGAACCTGATCCGAGTTTTCTAAAATACGCTCCCCGGCTAACTGGGCAGGTTGCAGACCATTCACTTCGTAACACCACCCAAAGCTCAAAAAGCGCTGAGAGTCTAGCACCACTATGGCGTCTAACCCTTGAGGCGTATGAAAAAGGGACACAAAGTAACTGGCGTCCCCTTCGTAGGGGACTTTCTTTTGATCCAAAACCATTTGCGTGGCTTGTCCCACGCTCCACCCCACCACGGGAGTCACCGTTTCTACCACGCTCTCGGCCGGTAGGCAGGGGTTTTCCACCTTTAGGGAAGCCCCAAGAGCTTCAGTCACACTTAAACCCCCAAACCCCATCAAGAGAATTGGAGTGGAAATCTGTGACTTCCGTACTCCCTTTTTGATAAATCCCACCGCAGAATTCACGGCCTACCAGCCATTTCCACCATTTCAATGGCTTGAGAAGCCGATTTCGCCCTTTCCCGGGCTTTTGCCACATCCGACGCCGCGGCCAGCACCACTCCCATGCGCCTCCCTAATGTGGTCTTAGGCTTTCCAAATAAACGAATCTGAACGCCTGGTGTGTTTAACGCCTGTTTTACACCTACGTACCCTGGCTCTGATATCACCTGGGTGGCTTTCAGGGCCACACTGGCCCCATCGGTGTACCGCCAATCTTGCCCCACGGGCAGCCCTAAAATGGCTCTGGCATGTAAGGCAAATTGACTTTGCGATTGGGTGACCATGGTGACCATTCCCGTATCATGGGGCCGAGGGCTCACCTCGCTAAACAAAACCTTCCCGTTTTTAAGCAAAAACAACTCCACCCCAAACACCCCATACCCACCCAAATTTTGGGTGATGATTTGTGCCATGCGTTTGGCCTCTATCCATTGTTCTTCTGTTAAAAAATGAGGCTGCCAACTTTCCACATAATCGCCGCCTTTTTGAAGATGCCCAATAGGATCACAAAAGAAAACCCCTTGGGAAGAAACGACCGTAAGGAGAGTGATTTCGCTTTCAAAATCCACAAACTCTTCCACGATGACTCTTCCGGGGCCAGTGCGCCCCCCCGTTTGCGCCACTTCCCACGCATGGGTCATTTCACTAGGGCTGTGCACCACACTTTGACCTTTGCCACTGGAGCTCATGTGAGGCTTCACCACGCATCGGTAGTTGAATTCGGAGCAGGCCTTTTGAAACGAATCCCAAGAATCAGCGTAACGATAAGAGGCTGTGGGCAGTCCACATTCCTGAGCCGCCATTTGCCGGATCCCTTCCCGGTCCATGGTGAGCCGAGTGGCTCTAGCGGTGGGGATCACACGGAACCCCTCCTGCTCCAATTGGACCAGTTCTGCCGTGGCAATGGCTTCCACCTCTGGCACAATCAAGTGGGGAGATTCGGCCCTAACCGCTGCCCTAAGGGCACCAGGGTCTTTCATATCAAACACTCGGTGACTTTGGGCCACTTGCATGGCCGGGGCGTGGGCATAGGAATCACAGGCCACCACTTGGACTCCCAACCGCTGGAGCTCGATGGTCAGTTCCTTGCCCAGTTCACCGCTTCCCAGAAGCATCACTTTGATCCCATGGGATTGATGGGGTGTGCCCAAAACTTCTATATCTTTACCAAAGGACTGCATCGCATTACCTCCGAAGTTGATTCCGTGGGGATGATGAGCCCTCCTTTAGAGCAGGAATCGTTTTCCAAAAAAACTCCATAAAGGGCTTTGAGCGGCGCAAAAATTCTTCAAAAGAAATCCCACATTTGGAACCTGTTATCACTCCATCGGACACCTTTTCACTTAGGGTCCAAGATTTTTGCTTTAAAAAGGATTCCACCAAGCTGCCTTTTGCACTTTCAAAGCCCCTTGGGAGTCTCACCAACCCAGGGCTATCCGTATCTAACACATCGGAGACTTTTTCCAACCCCTTCCCTTCTTCCAAAACCTGAAGAAAACGCTTTTGGTTCTGAAAAATCAATTGCCGAATTTGCAGAGTGAGAGCCGCATCGGGCATCCAAAACCCACACGCCCAAAAGCTTTGCCCAGGTTCCACGTGGGCATAATAACCCCCAGGACAATTTTTTTGCCCACTCCTGGACCAAACCATTCCTAAGTGGGTTTTATAGGGTTCTTTGTTGGAGGAAAAACGCACGTCCCGGTTCAAACGAAAAAGGGATTTTTTTTGGAGCTCCCGGAGCTTGAGTCCCACCCCTTGCCCCATTCGAGCCCCCTCTTCTAAAAAACGCAATGCGGGCTCCTGGGCGAATTCTAAATAACGATTTTTTTCCGTTTGGAACCATTCGGAAGAATTATTTTCCTTTAGTTCCCTAAAAAACTTCAAAGTTTCTTTTGTAAAAAAAACCATAACATCTATACTTCCTTACGGTAAAGGGACCGCACCAAACCTAAAATCCGGTCCCCTTCCCCGAGCCCAAAGGGAATGGCTTCAAACTCAGGATTTTCCGGCACCAAAAGCACTGGGGGCAAGGCCCCTGTGGGGGGCTTTGGGGGAGTTGTGGGGGAAATTCCACTCATAAACTGCCGATAAAGCTGAGATCCTCGCATGGCAAATCTTTTTACCGTGAACTGATGATCTTGAACACTCGCCACTACGATATCCCCATTTTTGGCTTGTTCCATTTTTTCCACCAACAACAAATCACCAGGATTAAATCCTGCCTGAACCATACTATAACCTTCCACTTCCAATGCAAAATATTGGGCCGCTCGGGAAAAACCCGATGGCGCTAGGAAGGTGCACGTCTCTTGAATGGCATCCAGCTGATTTTGAGGAACCCCCGCCTGCACCCGACCCAGCAAAGGAACCTTGATTAGGTCGTTTCTAAGGAGATCGGAGGTGGGAGGCAAAACCAGGCTCCCCGACGCCGTGTCGGGCACCTGCTCCCCGTGTAACACCATCCACTCTACCCCCATTTTAGATAAATAAATTTGTCTGGACTTTCCTGGCTCCGCATCCACCAACAATTTTCGCTTTCGAAGGGCGCTCACCATATCTTGTGCACTCCCTACGGCCTTCCACCCAAATCCCGTGCTGAGCTCCCGCAAGGTGGGAGGAGTGCCATTCATCTGATTGTATTTATAAATATATTCCAAAACCTTCTTTTGGAGATCCGTGAGCTGCTGCCGTTGCATTTGAATCACCTCATACCTTTATGCGGTTAATATGTGCATAAGTATTACATTCCTCTCCTCTTGTCAAGCCCCAATCCCCTTTCTATCAATCTATTAAAACATTAATTTTATAAACTTATCTCTTTTTGACTCCAAACCCGTTGCAAAACCATACAAATGAGATAACAATACATTTGAATGTAATACAAAGAGGTTGTCTTGTCTGCCCTATTAAGCATCAATCATACCCCCACCCCAACCCAACGTTGGGGGGTGATCACCTTTCGCCCCAAACACGTGGTTCCTCTTCAAAGGATTTTTCCCAAGACAGGCGATTGCCTAGTGTGGCCCTATTCCGATATTCTTAAGTGCGTGCTGGCTTTTTTTGAGTCTTTGTCCACTTCCCATTCTGGTCCTGCCCCCATCCCCCTGCCACAGCGGTTGCTATGGGTGATGCCCGCATCCTACTCCAGACAGCCCAACCCCACTGCTTTGGCCGCCCACGGCCTCTCCTTGGAGCATACTTTGTTTCTTTATTCTCCCAATCCCCTGCAGGCCCTTTCGAGTCTTTGCCAGGCAGGAGTGTGCAATGCCATTGTGGTGGAAGGACTCAGCGGAAAAGACATCACTTTAGCCAAACAAATCGGGAATCGATGGGTTAAGCCTGTGGCTTTAACCACCCCGCAAAAGGCGTCTCAATTGGAACAGATTACATTTCACAAATTGTTCCTTTTGATGGACCCTTCTTTCCCTGTTGACGGAAAAAAGGAGTTGCCCCCCCTTGGGCGCTCATGGGCAACCTCCTTAAGCCGGAGAACGTCGCAGCCGTCAACCACACTCGCTCCTAAAGGAGCGAGCTTGAGGAGTGAAGACTCCGAAAGCGGTTGACCAGCCCCCTTGGGAAACCGAGGAGACGCTTTTGTGGAATGGCGAGGCTAACGCTTCGCCAAAATAGGCACTCCGGGATGCG
>JBIIVH010000093.1:0-7779 GCA_044339525.1 Silvanigrellaceae bacterium
ACCATCGGTTTAGAGTTGTGTAGTTATTTTTATGTATTGCCAGAATCTAGCGGTGCCTTGTTTCAGGAAGGCATTCAAAATGGTGCCTTGGACTGCTGGAAAAGACCAATCAAACCAATGGAATCAACGGCCTCATTAAAAAAACATTTTTTAACGGAACATGAAAAGGTTCTTTCCATCGCTCTCCAGGCCTCAAAGCAATTGATGCAAGGAGATCTTAAAGCGGCTTATGGACTTTTGCTTAACTTAAGAACGCATCAATCCTTTCAAGTTCGGGCTGATATCGCCCTGGCGCGGTGTGAGTACCGTTCCGGGCTTTTGGCTCGATCTTTGGAGAGGCTAAAAAAGGTTCAAGAAAGTGGCGGACCATTAACGCGAGTGGCAAAGGAAATCAGTCATGCTTACGCCCACCTTTCCATGGTGGAGGAGTCCCTTAATGCTCTCTTGGAAATTCCCCTTGAAACTCCCAACCACTGTGTTTTCTCCATCGTAGAAAAACAAATGGAGCTGGGAAAGTTTTCCGAAGCTTTAGATTCCTTGCTGCAGGTTCAGGGAGATACCCACATGGGAAAAACCGCAAATGAATACCTAGTCCGAATCCTAACCCTCTTGGGTCTTCAAAATTACATCTCTCAAATCGTCAAATTGAGTCCCGTTCATCTGAAAAAGACGCTTGCTCAATTAGGACCCACACACAAAGGAGCGTGATATGAAAATGGGGTTTTTCGTGTTGGTGAGCATTGCTCTTTTGGGTTGCGGCTCATCTCTTTTTTCCAGTTTCGGAAAAAATGAGTCTGAAGAATCTTTGAAAACAGATGCTATCTTGGCACTAAATAAATCGGACTTTGAAACGGCAACCACCAAAATGGAAAAGCTGTGGAACCTAGGTCCGACCAATCAAAAGGCACAGCTCTATGCCATTTCTTTAGTGGGGTTGGCGGGTTTTGACCTATTTTGCATCATTAAGCAGGCGGTAGCCAGTTTACAAAAATCCCCTCTTACCGAAGGGGATAGTTGCAAAAAAGACGCCACACCCAGCGCCGCGGCCACTCCCAGTTCCAGTGACTCCAGCAGTGGGACCCAAATTTTAAGTATTCTTTCTCAATTTGTGGGCACTTCGATCACGGATGAAAATGAGGCGCGACTTAAAAAAGCAATTGAAATTTTAAGCTTGGCACCGGATGCCAAAGACGCAGGCATTGTTTTCCAAAAATGTTTAACCGGCGGTATCTATTCCGTACCCACTTTGTCTGAACTCACCACGAGCATTTCTTCCATTCAGTCTACACTTCAGTCCCTGCCCACCAAACTGGGAGCCGCTAGTGGCAGCACCACTTGCAATGCTTCCACCACCGTGGTGGATGAGGCTGGTGCCGAACTGACTTCCCTTCTCACCAACGTCGCCAATGTTTCCAAAGCGGTGGAAATTTTGTCTAATGTATTAGGGGAGTGTTTGCCTGCGGACTCCAAGGAAAGCGTAAACGCGGTTACCGCGCAAGTGAATAAAATCGTAGCTGCCGCCGACAAAGGGTGTTCCATTCCAAGGACCCAGCAGCTTGGAAATTATACGCTTCCCAGCTGTATGAATTCGTTTGTGACAAGCAGTAGCACCACTGCAGTGGCCTCCGATGGAATCATTGCGGGATGTGAGCTTTTTATTAATTGCGCGGGTGGCAGCTGTTTGTGAATTCCATGGCTTGTAAAATGCTCCTCATTTGATAAAAGTCTTTCCCAATGGAGTTTTTAACCACTGGGACGAGCGATGTCAAAAAAAATGGAAGCCCGAAGACTAAAAGGATTTCAGGATTTTACGCCTGAATTGATGAAAATCAAATCGGACGTCCTGGACAAAATCAAAGAAGTGGCCCGCCTAGGGGCCTTTCAGCCCATGTCTACCCCCGCTCTGGAATACGCGGAAGTGCTTCTGGGTGAAGGCGGCGAAACCGACAAAGAAGTCTTTAAATTTGTAGACAATGGAGGCAGGGAAGTGGCCATGCGCTATGACCTCACCGTGCCTTTCGCTCGATTTGTGGCGGAACGTCCCGAACTCCCCCTACCCTATAAGCGTTTTCAGTGGGGTGATGTGTGGAGGGCTGAAAAACCACAAAAGGGAAGATACCGCGAATTTACGCAGTGCGACTTTGACATTGTGGGGGTTGAAAGCCTTGCGGCCGATACGGAAATCATCTTAACGGTGTTAAGCTGCTTCAAAAAAATCCCAGGAATCGATGTCATCATCTCCCTGGGGCATCGAAAAGTGCTCAATGGCCTCATTTCCCTTCTCTTTAATGGCCAACTTCCCGAATCAGGCACCATTGAAAAGGTGTTAATCGCCGTAGATAAGTTAGAGAAAATTGGCAAAAATGCGGTGGCTACCATGCTCATAGACCTAGGAGCGGCTCAGGAAAAAGCCTTAGACTGGCTAAATGGGATTGTGGAGTCCCATCACCCTGCTGGCATGGAGTCCCTTAAGAACCAACTTTCCCTCTTTCCTGACTCGCTACAGGCCATCCAGGATTTGGAATCCATTCGTGAGCTGGCTGGGGCTTTAGGGCTAGGGTCAGTTAAAATTGATTTGTCCATTGCGCGGGGATTGGCCTATTACACGGGCATTGTCTATGAAACCCGTATCGTAAATCTCCCCCATTTTGGATCGGTTTCCTCGGGAGGCCGGTATGACCAACTCACGAAGCGATTTACCGATCGCCCTCTGCAAGGCGTGGGAGGTAGCATTGGATTAGATAGATTGGTGGCGGCATTGCAGGAATTAGCACTGTCTAACCCGTCATCCACCAACGATTCTAGGGAAGGAATTTACGTGGCTTGGACTCAGCCAAATTACTTTAATCGTGCTGTGGAGATCACCCATCAACTGAGACTTTTGGGCTTAAACGCTCAATACTCTTTAAGCAGCGGAAAATTAGCCAAACAATTTAATGCCGCCAACAAGCTAAATAGCAGATTTGTCATCGTGATAGGGGACGCAGAATTTAACTCAAACCGCTGGACGCTTAAAGATTTGGCTTCCGGAGAGCAATGGGATTCTTTGGGGATTGATGAGTTGATGGGGAAAGTGGGGGCGTAGAAGATGGCTAAATTTTTTGTCAACCTAGGTGCCCTTATTTAGTTTAAACAATTTTTTTAAGCATGAATTTTTTTCCAGCTTTGACGTCAGCTTATCCGTAATATATATATATATTGCTGCAACTCAGTCCAAAATGAAAGTGCACTATTGTATTTTTTAGGCACATATGCTTGGACCATATTAAATATGGTTAGGAATTGATGTGAAAATTTGTTTTATAGTTGAAAATTTTTACCCACATGTTGGAGGGGTAGAAACTGAGTTTTATGAGTTTTCCACTCGACTGGCCCGGAAGGGACACGAGGTCAAAGTAGTGACCAGCAGTTCTGGCGGCATGGTTGGGAGACACTTTGTGGAAAATGTAGAGGTCCTTTATTTTCCCTGGATGCAATTATTTGGTCATGCGATTCCAAGATTAAAAGATTTACTTGAACCCATAAAATGGGCTGATATTGTGCATACTACCACATATAGCACCGCGCCAGCGGTGTCTTTGATCTGCAGGTGGATTGGAAAAAAATCGATAATATCAATTCAAGAAGTGCTTGGTGCCGACTGGTTTAAAATTGAACCTAAAAAACTGAAGGCGTCCCTGTTTTGGTTGGTAGAACAGCTTGTAATTAGGTTTCCGTTTTCCGCCTGTCATGCAATTTCGGAAAATACAAAGAAAAACATATTGAAAGCTGGTATTAAGCCTAATTGGGTTGAAATGATCTATTTGGGGGTAGAAGAAAAGTTTTATAATTTTAACATTGCAAATCAAAAAGTTCAGAATATACATAGTTTGTTTGGAATTGATAAAGATTCATTTGTGTTTTTGAGTTATGGCAGACCAGGGCAGTCTAAAGGATTGCTTGATTATCTTCATGCAATTCATCACACATTGACTAATTATAGGGACATGGTCCTAAATAGTCGCGTTCAATTTTGTTTCATATTGTCTGCAAATCCTCCTGGAGAGCGAAAAAAAATGTTTGATTATGTTGATAACTTTAAACTAGGACAATTTGTAAAAATAATTCCTAGTTTAAGCAGAGACGAGTTAACGAGTATTATCTCTCAAAGTAATTGCGTTGTTGTTCCATCGAAAACGGAAGGCTTCGGCTTTAGCGCTGCGGAGGCTTGCGCGTTAGGAAAAAACATTATTTCATCCAATGCTGGATCTCTTCCGGAGGTTGTTTCTGGAAACGTTAGAATTTTTGAGAGTCAAAGTATTCACTCTTTGAGCGAAGCAATTCAGGCTGCCATTAAAAATGAATGGGAATTCATCCCTCCAAAGAGATTCAACTGGGATCAAAGTGTCGCTAAACTAGAACAATTGTACAATAAACTTTGAAAAGGTAATCGAACATCTTTTCGTATATTATATAAATGGTTAGGAGTGTGGCTTGAGTTTAATAACTCTAATTGGCTTAAGCGTTTTTATTGTTTATCTTGTATCTCTTTTTGGAGCAAAAATTTCACCAGAGCATTCTTTGAAATGGTGGATCTATTTTGGTTTTCTTATTTTGTTTGCCATTAAGCCTGAATCTTTGAGACCATTGGCTGACCTATTTGGTATTGCTCTCACGGGAAACCTGTTTTTAGCCTGCACTTGTCTTTTTTTACTGTTTCAGTGTCTTGAGTCTTCTTCTGAGACGTGGACATCAAAAATGCAGGTTCGAACCTTGGTGGCACAGATGGCCGCCAAAGAGTTTTTAAAGGATAGGAGGCTTCACACCAACAAATTGCCTTTCAAAAGCCTAGTTGTTTTGCCATGCTACAATGAAGAGATCTGCATAGAGGCTACGATAGAGAAACTAAGGAAAGAAATAGGCAACGATGATCTAGACTTTTGTGTGGTAGATGATGGGTCAGACGATCAAACCAAAAAGATTTTAGAAAGAGTTGCACCGCATAATCATACAAGCCATGAAGTTAACCTAGGAGTGAGCGGTGCTTTACTTACGGGATTTAAAATCTGTTTGGCGCAAGGTTACTCTCATTGCATACAATTTGATTCAGACGGGCAGCATCCCGCCCAATGCATAAAGTTTTTGATTGACAAAGCTCACAGTGACAATGCAGATTTGGTGATTGCTTCTCGTTTTTTGCATTCTTCTTTGATACCTGGAGGTGAAGAGAGTACTACTTTTGCAAGACAGTCTGGTTCGGTATTGCTTCGACTTTTGTTAAAAATATTGTTTAATGCCAAGGTGACAGATCCAACCTCAGGTTTTCGAATTTATAGCCGAAATGCTATGAAATCTTTGCTCAAAAATCTACCCCAGCGTTATCCAGAACCTGAATCTGTTGCCATTTTGGCACTTAAGGGGCTGAAGATTTCTGAGATGGATGTCCAAATGAATCCTAGACAAGGTGGAGTGTCCAGCCTTGCCGGCAAGCGAAAGGCTTTTCAGTTCATGTTAAAGGTTTCCACTTCTCTCGTGGCGCTAAAGATAAGAAAACTAATTAGAATGGGTAGCCATTAGTTTTTTAATGATAACGGGATAATAACCACACCAGATGTCCTTGTGATGAAGCTACTAAAACAAGTAACAGCCCACCTGTGATGAATTGTCTAAATTTGAAGTCACTTTTTTCTATTAATTGATGCAGACCCGCCAAAGATACAGGGAATAAAAAGAGATACATTACGATAAGATAACGACCGTGCACAATTACGTTTTGTCCAAACAGACCAATCAGCATGAGACCCAGACCAATCAAAAAGGAAGCCTTCCAAATAAGGAATCTATAGATATTTTCGGTAAGTTTGTACGTTCCAGCAAAGATGCTGCCTAAAAGTCCAACGGTCATCAAATTTTTGGCAACGAATCCAAATTGTGGCGGAGCTAACTTATCTAGCCATCCGAAGCCAGCCCAAAAAGAACGTTGTAGTTCAAAAGATCCAACGTTTATCCCGTATTCTGCCGTTACATTTTTAAGGACGGTGATTATGTATTGTTTTAATGTTGCGCGTTCCCCTGCATCAAAATTTGGTATGGCGGGTGGATGGTAGTAAAAAGTAATGTTTGTGATTGTCGCAAGAGCAATAAGCAGAAGAATTTTGCCACGAGACTCGACGAGAGAATCAATTTTTTTGAAACTTACGACAAATATACTTAAGATAACCAAAATTATCACCAATAGAATTATTGATTTTTCATCTATATTTCCGGATAATTTTTTTAGATATCCTGGGCTGCTTTGCAATATTTCAGTAACTGAGGCTGAGTAATTTGCAAAAATGAGAGCGGGAACTGCCGAAGCACCCAAATACAATGTATAGCCGAAAAATTCAAACCGTAATCTTCTTGCTGTATAAGATTTTGGATTCGACACGAGTTTATAAATAAAGGTAACTGTCACAACGATGATTGAAGAAATCCAAATTCCAATAGAACTCCGGGAGTTTATAAGAAGCATCGAATTTAAAAATCCAGCCACACAGAAGTTAATAGGATGGGAGTCACTTCTCCAGTTTCCGAGCAAGAATAGAGATAATGGAAGGACCAAAGCAATTGAAAAAAAATAGTTAGAGACATGCATTCCGAAAAATGGCAGGGAAGGGTTAATAAATACAAGCAGCATCATCACGAAACTCATGGTTTCTTTTTCATCGGGAAAAATGTGATAAACCCATCGAAAACCTAAATAAATGGCAGATGAAATCACAACTATATTGAATACTCTTAGTAAATAGAACATCAACTCTAAATTTACATTTTTAAATATTTTTGCGAGAGTTTTCCAGTATAACCAGGTTAATGGAGACCGTGATTTCATGTCGGGTCCACTATAAGTGTCTGAAAAATTGTGCTTTGTGAATTCACTAAAAATATGATAGCTCACGTACTTTTCTGAGTCCTGGTACCTTAACCGTTCGGTATGTGCGCGATTTGAAAATGAATCCGCATCTTGGAGCCAAACGGTAGGAGTTTCTGAGTTTGATACAAAGCTATTAAAGTGAATTGGTTCATCAGGCGCCTGAAAAGGCATGGTTAGTATACACCACTGCAAGCCAATGCTGAAAAATAAAAGGGAGAGAAATTTAGGGGCCAGCACGATTTCATAACCATCTTGGATCTCTAAAAAAAATCGTTTAACGCAGAAGACCTGTACTAAAAAAATACCGACTAAAATTAAAAGAAGCAATTCAGTGGAAATCCCTGAAACATGTGAAAAAATGTCAATTTTTCTCAGCCTAGGAGAACTGTCCTGGTAAACTATTCGACCCACAACCCCCTTACTTTTGTCAATTTCCCCATCCTTGTTAAATGAAAAACCTAGTGGCTGCCCAATTTGGCCCGTCCTTGTCCAAATTCCAAATTTTCCTGAAGTCTGCGAATAAATTAGCAAATCCCAACGTGAAACTTCGGATTTGCATTCTCCTTGTTTATTTAACTGGATCATTTCATTGTCCGAAAGAGATTGTTCGGATATAAATTGGCAGTTGCCTCCTTCTTGGGGACTTAAGGTGGCTTTCACCTGAAAAGGTCCACCTTGCCAGGTAGCGATGGGGAGGCCGATGGAAATAACGGATTTAGTGGAAACATCCTTTGACAGCCATAGGGATGTTTTGTAAACAAATGGTTGAGTGGGAATAGGATTCAGTTCAAGTGGAGTTAAGATCTGCAGATAAGGAGCAAATCGAGTGATTTGTGTTCCAAAATGTAAACTTGTCAAGCTCAGACAATAAAGAGGGACGATCA
>JBIIVH010000044.1:0-36668 GCA_044339525.1 Silvanigrellaceae bacterium
GGGTAAGTAAGGATTGGGTTCCAAGGTGGTGGTGCTGGTGAGAGCCAGTAGGGAGGCGGGGGAGGCCACCCAAGGCAGAAGAGTTTGGGTGAGCAGGATGGGCGACAAAAGTTGATTTAGGTGTGCCTCTTCCATCTGGGTGCGGCTCAGGCCCAGAGCTGATTCTCCACTGAATCCATCCGTGTTGAGAAGGAGTCTCCGCCATTTCCAATTTTGTTCCTCTAAAACTTGGCAAATGGGGGAGAAATCCAGGGTGTTTAAATTCATAGACACCGTAACCACGGTACTAGCCCCTAAACTTAAACATTGATCTTTTGCTTTTTGCAATCGAACTTGGTCACGGCCGATTAAAATCAAGGGTGTGTTTTTAAAAAAGGAGGACAATTCCAGGGCGATGGCCATGCCCATGCCCAAGCTGGCCCCAAGCACAATGCTACAGGTCGCATCACTTCCCTCACCCGTTGTTTTCAGACTTCCATTTGCCCAGGGACGGCTTGCCTCATTCATGTCGAAATTCCCCTATGATGGTGGCCGTGAATTTGGGATTGGATCCTAAAACCCAGCCCACTTTAGATTCCCAAAGCTACACCTAGGGCCCCAAACTTGCAAGATATTCCGCCCACGCCCGAAATACCGTGAGTAGGTTAAAGGAACTTTGGCTCCACCAAATCCCCCAGCCCAAAAAGATGAGAAGCCAAGGGAAGATCTTTCCCATCCATTTTCGGCTCCAGATCTGTCGGGCCATTGCAATGGCGGGACCATACCCAACTTCAAGGGACTCAAAAGCATCAAGGGGTAAGCTTCCGCTTTCCCAAAAAGCTTCATTTACAGGAAGAGTGGATGTGGTGTGGCCTTCAAAATTACGATAGTTGGGGATAAAATGGTGCTGGTAAAAAGTGAAAAAGTGCTTTTCTTGAAGGGAGTTTTTTTTCCAATCCGAAAACACATCCCATATCACTTTGGGTTGAAACCAAAGCCCGAACACCTTTTGGAAAGGGCGAGGCAGCGAAGTCCAATGATTCCAAAATTCTTCCTGAATTTTGGCTAGAGACTCGTAGGCTCCGGGGTTTGGTTTCTCATCAGCATTAAGTTCATCTATGACAACAGTAGAAGCCATTTTGTTACATCAAATCCAGTTCGCTAAATCCGGAAACCCCGCCAAACTGTGGAAGATATTCCAAGTCTCCCTTGGGGATCATCACTTGCCTTTCCGAACCCGTTTGGTGATCTTGAAAGCGAGAACACGTTTTAAATGGGGTTTTATCAAATGGAGCAAAACCACATTCCGCAAGACAGGCCGATTTAAGACCACACACATCACTCAACACCAAAGCCCCATCTTGGTTCACAGCCCCTTTTTGAACATGATAAGGGCAACGTGAAATCTTCATAGCCTATCCTCCCTAATGGCCATTGAGCATAGAAAACTATGCTCTAAATTGCGTTAATTCTAACAACACTGAATTTAGAACGAGTAAAGCATAAGCTCCCGTTGGTGTCAATTCTAAGGTAGGAAAAAGTGTCAAAATATCATTGAAGTAACTCAAAGTGGACTTTTTTTTACCAGGATGTCTCTTTTTTTACCTAGCGTCCAAATTTCATTTGATTAAGATGCCGTTTTGGTCCTCGGCGATACACCCGGGAATAAATAAGTGAGGAGCATCCATTGCAATCGGAACGTACCCAACTGGCTTGGTTTTTTCAGCTACACCTAAATGCCAAAGAGAAAAGAATGGTGGCAAAATACATTACCGATCTGAGTGTTTGTCTCCCGCTGGCATTTGAAGAATTGCCCATTGGTTCCTTGGATAGGAAACGAGAACTAGAATCTCTATGGAAAACCTTTGTTACCCCGAAATATCCAGTGCTTGGACCTTGGGACCTCCCCGATTTTTTTCAACTTTCCCTGAGCCAAAACGGACCCATGGCGATACAAGTGAGCCCTCATTTGGATCTGGTCAAGTTAACGCAAATGAGGGTAGGTGTCATTGGTTCCAGGCATCCCACGTTGTGGGCAAGACAAATGGCATACCAATTGGGATTGTCTTTGGCCCAGTCCCCTAAAACCGTGGTTTCAGGTGGAGCCATTGGAATCGATAGCATTGTGTTAAACGCCAGTCTTACAGCCCAAAATGCGGGAATAGCGGTGCTGGGAAGTGGCATGTCTGAATTGGCCCCTAAAAGTAACAATGAATTGTTTCGTCAGCTGGATCTCATGGGAGGGGGGAGCCTGTCTCAATTTAAAGAATCCCAAAGAGCGCAGAAATGGAGCTTTCCTGCCAGAAATGTGACCATTGCCGCCCTATCTCAAGCGCTCATTGTGGTGGAAGCGAAAGCCACCAGCGGAAGCCTCATCACGGCCAATTGTGCCTTAAAATTAGGAGTCCCTTTGGGTGTTTTGCTGGTCTCTGAAAAAACAGACCAAAACTCGGGAAACTTCTGCTTGGTAGACCAAGGGGCGGAACCCCTGGGCAGCGTTTCAGATGTTTTAAATTGGTTGGACCAAATCAATGAGAAGAAAGAAAGATCAAACCTTCATTGGGACTAACGAAAAAACAGGAGATTGACCCATCAAAGAATTCTGATAACCTTTATCCTTGCTCTTCTCCATTATAAAGGAATTTATTATGAATTTAGCGGTGTTTGTTACATTTGGAAAAGAAAATATAGATAAAGCCACCATCAGTCTGACTCTGGCTAATGCCGCCGTGGACCAAGGAGACAAGGTTACAGTGATTTTTATGGCTGAAGGTGTGCGTTTGGCTAACAAATCTTACTCTGATGTATTGGCTAACGGCGAACCCTTTAAACCCATTGGTGAGCTTATCAGTGCCCTACAAACCAAGGGTGCTCAGTTAAATGTGTGTAAGCCTTGTATGGTGAATCGAAAAATGGGTGATGATCAGGTGATGAATGGAATCCAATTGATTGTGGGCACAGACGTGCTTCGCATACTAAAAGAGTCCGACAAATCCATTCAGCTTTAAGCTCTTCCCAAACTTTAAAATGAGTTTTTAAAGTTTGGACTCAAGATATTGTAAACAAATCTCCCGTTCCTGCTGAGTGAAATGGGCGTAGGGAGCGCATTCGTTAAAGTAGTCTTCGCTCTTGAAAATCCAATGCCAGTTCAATTTCATGCTTTTGAAAAGCAGTGCCGCCTGGGGGCCAGGATCACGACACCAAGAACTGATCCCCGCCACTTCCACTCCCTCTTCCTGCAGCCGATTCACCACCCTTTGAGCACTTCCCCCGGTGGTGATCATGTCTTCGATCACGATGGCTTGGGCTCCTTTTGGGGGAGGCATCCCCTCTAAGCATTTTCCCATGCCGTGTTTTTTGGGTTCGCTTCGGGCGTAGTTAAAGTGACACTCTAGTATTTCAGCTAAGCCAAAGGCGGGAGCTATGCCCGCCGTTGCCGTGCCCACCAAAAAATAATTCTGAGCAAACAAAGCTTTTGAATTACCATGATTAAAGTGATTTTTAAGCATCTCAGCCCAAAGGGAGAGCGCTAAAGTGCGAATCTCGGGATGGGAAAAAAGTCTGCGGTGATCTAAATAAAAAGGAGATTTTTTGCCGCTAGATAAGGTAAAAAGTTGTTTGGTATTGATCTGAATCACTCCCGCATGCCATAAGGCGTCGGATATGGTTTTCCAAAATTTGATTTCCAAATCTTTATTTGAATCCTCTTTTGTCATCTCAGCTCTCCTGCAATCAATTCAAGTTTCAGACTTCTAGCCACGTCCTGTGCCAATTCTAAATCCCACATGGCCGCCGTCCCCATTTGCACACACTTTACACCCAATTCCAGTAGTTCCAAGACCTGTTGGGAGGTTTGAACGCCTCCCACAGCCACCAGTTCTAAACTTTTTACCTTAGGATGCACACTTGATTTTTGGCATTGCACCAATCTTTGAATCATGGCCAAAGATTCTTGGTAAATGGAAGTTCCGCAAATCCCCCCCGTGGGCCGATGGGTGCCCAAGGCCGGATTTTGATGGGGGTCCATTACCCGTGCTGAGACCGTGTTAATGGCGCTGATCCCATCGATAAAGGGCGCGGCATTTTCCAGGAAAAAACCTGTGGCTGGTAAATCCAAAATTCCAATTTTTGCAATGAGTTTTGGTGAACTTCCCAAGGCCAAACGAACGGACTCTAGGAGTTTTATCACCTGGAGTGGGTCTAAATAAACAGGAAGTCCAGCCTCATTGGGGCAACTTAAATTAATTTCTAGAAAACCACAGGAGGCCGTCGCCTGTTTTGCCGTATGACAAGTGTCTTGCACGAACGTGTCCCAGCTTTCCCCAGGCAAACGGGACCCCTGAAAAGAGAGCATGGGCAAAAATCCAGCTTGAGGTTGAATCGTTGAAAAGTCCTCTTGCCACTCTTTGATGTTTTTGCTGGGCACTCCAAAGGAATTCGTAATCGAAAGATTCTTGGGTAAATGAACGGCTTCCCCTTGAGAGATGGGCACACATGTCACCTCGGGAGGGGGTTCCCCTGAGGTCAACGGCATTTCCAGCTGCGCCTGTAAGACGTTGGGCCAAGGGTGACTGGTCCACTCCCGCCCTCGGACGGTTTTATAAACGGGCACACAAAACCCGGCTTGCATGGCTGGCTTCACAAACCCGCTATGAAGTAATGGCCCGGCAGGGATTCCCAAAGGGGAAAAAAGGGGTTGACCCAAAAAACGAAACCGGGGAACCCCCCGATAAGTAAGCTTTGGAAATTGACCACTTCTTTGCCAACGGGGATCCGGTCCATGAAGGTAATTATCTTGATAGGTCAAACTGGGGTTATACATTTTGAGGCAATCCTAAAACCTTTAATCCATTGCTGGTGGCCACGTCCAGTAGGGTAGGGACATGATAAAAATGGGTTCCTTCCAGGAGCACTCTGAGCTCTACCATCATGTCGCCATTGGCAAAGGGCTTGTAAAGGTCGCAAATGTTATCACTTCCCAATGCCACACAAATGCCATTTTCCACCATCTCTTCTAGCGGTGTAAGGGCATTATGAGTGGGTGATAAAACCTCCGAGCGCCGGGAGTCAATCCACGCCGTGGGGCAGGCCACAAAACTTAAGCCCGCATCCCGGCACATTTGGTAAACTTGTTTGCGGTAGGCTTTGGGATGAGCTGCGATGGAAATTCCATGGACCGCTGTAACTTTACCTTCCATGCCCCATTGCATCACTTTTTGACACAGCATTTCGGTTTCTTTTTCTGTGGCACAATTTAGCTGATCTACATGGATATGCGCCCTTTTTCCGGTTTCCTTAGCGGACTTTAGTAGAATATCCAGGTGGGTGGCTTCTTGGCCCTTATCGGCGCCTGGAAGGCCTCCAATGATATCCACATACTCCAAAGACTTTTCAAAGTACTCCCGAGCTTCCCTTTGGATCACACCTTTTAAGGTTTGCACGGCCGTTAAAAATTTCATTTGAAGCTGAGTGGCCGCCCATTTTTTAGCCTCTTGGGAAGCCAAAATGGCTTTTATTTCCGCCACCGGGTCACAATCTATAAAAGAAAGACAAACCTTTGTTCCCATTTCCTTTTGGGACCTTAGCGCCGCTTGAATGTGACTTAAATACTTTTCTTGACTGGTTTCTTTTTTAAATCGATCCACCAACAACCATTTCTGGTGAAGATGGCTTTCCACTCCGCCTTGCTCTTGATTAAAGTCTTCTTGAGTCACGCTGTAAGCTCGGTCAAAATGAGCGTGGGCGTTGACAAAGCCACCACGCCCTTGAATGGATTGATGAAGATAGGCTAATGGATTCCACATGTGTTGTTTCCTTTCAAGAGGTGTATCCAAAGGAGGAGCCTTGTTTGGTTACAACAAGGCTGGTTTTCGGTCCTTTTGACTTTGGATGGCCTTCTGACTCTTCTGCATTTTTTCCAAGGTGGTGTTCAAAACATCAAAATCCGTAACGAGTTGAACATTATTAACCACGCTCCAGTGGCGAATCATCTTTCCATCGCTCTGTTCCGTTGTGTTATTTTCAGGACTGGGAACGTTGATGATAAAATCAAATCGATTTTGCTTAAGAAGGTCCAGCAAATTAGGCTTGCGGGATTCTTCTCTGGCCTTATGCACCAAAACAGACTTAATTCCCAGGGAATTCAAGTGACGGTGAGTGCCTTCCGTGGCAAATAACAAATACCCCATTTCCATGAGAGTTTTAACGGCAGGCCCAAACTTTTGTTTGTTGCCTTCTCCACCCACGCTCACTAAGGCATACCTTTCTTTCTCTTGGGAAAGGCGCATCTGCATCGTGTAGATTTCCGTAAATCCAGCGGAAGCATTCTGATTAAAGGCATTGCTTTTCATGAATGTGGCCAATTTCTCATCAAAGATGCTATTGGGGGTATGCACCGCGACAGTGTCCACGTTACCTTTAAATAGTTTTACGGTGACCACTCCTGTTACCTTTTCATTCACATGATCAATAAAGTAATTCAAATCATCCATTAAGGGTTCATGCCAAAGGGCGCCGTAACACAAATAACCCCATTTTTGATCCACCAACATTTTGAATTCGTTTTCTTGGCGCGTGCAAACAAATTTTTCCAAAGTTTCATGGGCTTTAATGATGGTATGAGCGGCGGGAGCTTCATACACACCTCTCACTTTGAGCCCCACCACGCGGTCTTCTAAGTGGTGTGTGACCCCAACGCCGTGCTGGGCGCCCAGATCATTGAGCTTTTGAATGAGGGAAGGCAGATCCATATCCATGCCATCTAATTGCACGGGCAAACCTTTTAAGAACCCAATTTTAACCAATTTGGGTTCGTTGGGGGTGTTTTCAATGGTCTTACATATTTGCAAAATGGCTTGTAAATTGGGCACTAATGCCGGGTTTTCGATCTCTCCCCCTTCCGCCGAAATCCCCCACATGTTATCATCGTAGGAGTAGGGGGAGTCCGCGGTTTGTTTCACGGGGATATTGTGTTTTTTGGCATATTCCAACTCTTCGTCCCGTCCCATTCCCCATTCCCTAACAGGAGCAATCACTTTCATTTCTGGGGCTAAGGTGAGGATGGTGCCTTCAATGCGAACTTGGTCGTTTCCTTTGCCCGTGCAGCCATGGGCAATGCAATCGGCATTTTCCTCGCGGGCCACTTGTACCGCCAATTTGGCCAGGAGGGGCCGACCTAGGGGGGTGGCGAGGTGATAATCCCCTTGGTACCTGGCGTTGGCCTTAATTCCTTTAGCTAAATAGTTGTAAGCAAAGTCTTTTTTAGCATCCATCACAATGGCCTTAACCGCCCCTAAGCGAAGGGCTTTAAGCCTAATTTCTTCGAGATCATCCGCCTGCTGGCCAATATCTATGGTAAGGGCCACCACTTCAGCTTGGTATTCGTCCTGGATCCATTTGAGCATCACCGAAGTGTCCAACCCTCCCGAATACAAAAGCACCACCTTGCGGATCTCACCTTTTCGGCCTTCGTACGAGGAAATTTTCTGATAAGGATTCATGAGCGGACCTCCCAAAATTCAAGTTTAACCTTCAAACCGTCACCTAAAAAAAAACCCCGCAAAAGCGGGGTAAAATCAAAATTCTCCAATAGAGTCGGATTCTTTATGCAGCCCAACTTCGGGCTCTAACAACACATCATCACAGGTTTCTAACCAGAAACCCTCAACAGATGGATTGGAATGAAGCTGTGCCACCATAAAAGGGGACCTCCCGCATGCGAAAACCTGGGAGGGTCTTTAGCGCCCCATGGAACGCTTGTCAAGAGAGAACTAGAAATCAAGAGTCTTGGGTGGGATTAGGAGGCTATGGGTAGCCCTTCCACAACAGGGGGAGGCTCAATGGGAAATCGATTTTGGATCTCCTGGATCTTATCGAAATTATCCAGAAATAAATTAACCAAATCAGGATCAAAATGACTTCCACTGCTTTCTTTAATGGTTTCTAAGACCTTTTCCATGGGCCAGCTTTCTTTGTAACACCTGCGGGAACACAGGGCGTCATAAACATCTGCTAAAGCCACCACGCGGCCTTCAATGGGAATTTGATGACTCTTGAGGGCCCTAGGGTATCCCGACCCATCCCATTTTTCATGATGGGTGTAGGCGATGATGGAACCCACCTGCAAGAAAGGGGACTCGGCTCCGGCCAACATTTCATAACCATTCACCGTGTGCCGTCGCATGATTTCCCACTCTTCTGGGGTGAGTTTGCCGGGTTTTTTGAGCACGGCATCGGGAGTGGCAATTTTGCCAATGTCGTGGAGCATGCTGGCCAATGCCATGATGTCGCATTCTTGTTCGGATTTTCCTAAGGCTTTATAAAGTAACACGGAATAGCGACTCATGCGTTCAATGTGACCACCGGTGTCGGTGTCATGGTATTCCGAGGCTTTCACAAACTTTTTCACGGTTTCGATTCGGCTTTGCTTCAAGGCCTGACTCACTCGAAGATTACGTAACACCACTCCAAAATGGCTGGCTAGAGCCTTTAAGACGGGTTCTAAATCCTTTGGAAAACTCACGAGCTCTCCATCCACATTGCGATTGATTAATTGGAGTACGCCTAGGCAATTCCCCTTTGTATCCAGCATAGGAATGGCTAACATGCTTTTGGACCGATAGTTCATCATCGTGTCAAAGCCAGGATTATAAGTAAACAGAGAATCCGAAGGTAGATGGTAGACATCGTCAATATTGACGATTTTTTTGGACCACGCCGTGTATCCCGCCATGGTTTTTTCATCTATGGGAAGAAGGATCTCTTTAAAGCTCGATCTCATGGGTCGAGATTCAAACACCAAATTGCGACTTTTGATAAAACGCAAGTGATTCCCCACCACTTCATAAAGGCTGACACCTTCACAACTTCCTAATCTTAAAGCCGTTTCCGCAACCATTCCCAAAACCTCCTCAAAGTCATCCCGTTCGGAGATAGCGGTGCCGGTTTCCACCAAAAGCTGTAAGAGGTGAACTCTTTGGTCGTGGGGTTCCAGTTTCCCCGCGCCTGTGGGCGCTCGGCCGTTTTCATTCATTCGCGTCTTCCACCTTAGTTTCTTTGGTTAAAGTAAGCCTTGCAGGCTCTGGCCAGAAGGATCGGCTAGGCCTGGAAGCTTCCTAAGGACCTTGTGGGAAGGGCGTCAAGTCCCTGGCAAAGGGACCCCAAAACAAAAAACCAGCCTTCCTAAAAGAAAGGCTGGCGAATTTCAAACAAATTGTTTTTTGGGAACAGGCTCAGGTATTAATTGTGCCATGCAAGGGTCTTCATTTTAGTCCTCTCGGATAAAATCGCGGATGCAGTCTAGAGAAATTCCTTTGTTTTCCAGATAAAGAAGTCCAGTCAAACGACGGCTATTGGGTAGTGCCTTCAACGTTAACCGTCCAAAACCATAATAAGTATCAACCATAACCGCCAATTCGTTGGCTGTTAATTTTTGCTGATAGGCTGGGGCATGGTAGTCCACATAGATAGGACCATCAATGTCAACCAAATAGGGACTTCTTCCATCCAAGCTCTTTCGCAAGTTAACAAAATGACCTTGGTCGGTGGTTCTTTCGCTGCACAAAATCTCTTCTTTGGGACCAATGGGAAAACTGCGGTCTGCCGCCCTACCGAGTTGGCTGGACAAAGACAACATTAGTCCTAATGCGGTACCTAACTTAAGCTTCATAGTATTCATGGGGGGCCTCCTGTTGTTTGGTACTGGGTGCAATACCAAATCATTAATACATCAAAAAAATTAGAAACACAATTTATTTGTTACTAGATTTATTATTCTTTACTTTATGGATAGTTACATTCTTTGCCGCAGCGATATAGGATGTATTGACAAACCTTCAGGTTTATTAGTAAAAATTCGATATAAGTTGTGGCAACCCGTCAAAGTGGACGGGAGGCCGAACCTTTCATTGGTACGAGAATTTGATGGTCATGGGAAGCCGCAAAAGTCAGCTGATCTTGTATTTTGCTTTGTTTTTTTGTGGCATGTCACAGTGTAAGCAGACGATTGCAGGTTCCATCCCCAAAACCCCCGTCCCAACTCCAGATCCTAAGCCCAAAGAATCCCCCGGCGTGGTGGCTCAAGCCACAAAACCTAAAACAGGCACCAAAGAGCTTCGAGCCCTCTGGATGACCAACACTGGTAGTCAGGCTCTTTCCAGTGCCGCAAATACCAAGGAAGCCCTCCAAAAAATCCAAAAAGCGGGATTTAATACCGCATATGTGGTCGTTTGGAACAAGGGTTACACCCTTTATCCCAGTGACGTGGCTCAAAAAGCCACCGGACAAAAATTTTTTCCCGGGCAGGGGTTAGAGGGTCGGGATCTTTTGGCTGAAATGATTCAAGAAACCAAGAGCTCTCAACTGGAGATCGTGCCTTGGTTTGAATATGGTTTAAAAACACTCAAAGAATCCCCGCTGGCTCAGAGAAACCCGGATTGGTTTTTAAAGAAACAAGATGGGAGCTTGATTGAATTCACTCACAACACCGAATTTCAAATCATGAACCCCTCTCACCCCCAAGTGAAAAAATTCATTGTGGATTTGGCGGTGGAATGTGTCAAAAAGTATGAAGTGTCTTCCATCCAATTTGATGACCATTTTGCCATTGGTAAGGAATTTGGGTATCAATCCGATTGGCTTTTGGAATTTAAAAACCAAGCCGGAGGAACGGCCGCTCCCCCGCCCGATAACCCAGAATGGGTGAAGTTTAGGGCAAATAAAGTAACATCTCTTTTTAGGGAAGTGGTTCAGGCGGTGCGTGCTGCCAGGCCCGGCATTAAAATCTCCCATTCTCCCAATCCCCATGGTTTTGCCTTTCGCACTTCGCAACAGGACTGGGCCACTTGGGTGAGGGAAGGTTTGGTGGATGAATTGGTGGTGCAGCTTTACCGAGATAGCGAGGAAGCTTTAAATAACGAAATTGCTTCCCCAGAACTTCAGGAAGCCAAACAAAAAATTCCGGTGTCCATAGGACTGTACTCTGGGCGTTCCGACAAAAAAATTCCCGTTACCACTTTAGAATCTCAAGCAAAATTCGTGAGAAGTAAAGGACTCGCTGGGTTCGCCTTTTTCTTTTATGAGAGTGTGTTTCACATCTCCCCAGATTCTCCTCAAGAACGAATTCAAAAACTGGGAGTTTTGATGGCCGGACCCAGCTTTGCGCCCTGAAATGGGGACACTACGGGCTATAGGAAATGATGCCAAAGGTGGACAAAAAAGTGGACTGATTGGCTCTAGAAAGCGTGAGAAGTCCAGCGCCATTGAGATGGTCGTAGCCTATGATGGATGAGCCACTTTGTAGTTTGTTGCCTGTGATAGTAACGTTATAAAGTGAAAAAGCTGGAGCTCCATTTGCACTTCCCCGGTCCATCTTTCGAAATTCCATGGGATTACCAATAAATTCATTGTTTTTGAGAGTCACATTTCCACTTTCCCAAACCGAAATTCCTGCTTGGCTATTGCCAGAAACTCGATTATTTATAAATAGAACCGGTCCAAAGTTAATTTCGGAAACAAATCCAATGCCCCCAGCGGTGGCGGCGTCGTTGGGTTGATTGGGGTTATCTTGATGCCCGGTGTTGCTCCAGGCGTAGCTATCCCGCACTTCCACATCTTCGTTATGTGTGTCAAACCACAGACCAGGACCCCTATTTTCATAAGACTGGAGGTTTTTAATTCGAACGGTTTTGGTGAATGAAAACTTTCCACCACCCCCAAACCATATGGGGTCCACATACCATTTTCCATCACTACCTGCGTATTTGTATTTGTCGTTGGGGCTATTCCACCAAGAGGGGTTCGTGATTCCCCTGTTGTTCCGGCGAATCACACAATTTTCCAGCGTGAGTCTTTCCGTGTACCACCCAATAGGCTGATCCGCATTGAACCAAGTACCAGCGCTGATGCCGTTTAGATTATCTTGGGAAGTAACATACTTTAACGTAACGTCATTTCCTAAAATTTGGATTCCAATGTTTTTGGATTTTTCTACTGTGACGTACTGAAGCATTGCATTTTGATTTAATACTACCCCGCCTGAGTAATGAGAGGTTGAAGTTAGGCTTCCCATGCCTCGATAGGTTAATCCACTCACATAAGAATTTTTGATGTTTGCCACATTCACAGATGCGGAAGGCACCAATATGGTCTTGTCTTCCCCTTGGCCCAAAAGAATTTCGTCTGTTACGTTGGTAGCTTCATGGGTTCCGCTGGCTAACACTCGAACCTTTCGCGTGTCCTGTAGTTTGCCAATCGTTTTGCCGGACTGAAGAAACTGGGCAGAGACATTGTTACTTTGGCACCAGATTTTTTGATCTAAAACACGTTGCAAGCAGCGTTGTTTATTGGTATTTGATCCCTCGTACGTGTCAAAGTATTCCGTGGTGGAAGTCACTGCAGCACTTCCCAGGGTTCCTGAAGGACAACCTTGAATGGTGATCTTGCACCCACTTGTGGTATCTCCTTGTTGGGCCAAGGACTGACTGTCGTTGGAAACCCCAGACGCTGGAGCCTTGCTTCCTCTCTTACTTTGGAGGGCACCACTAGAGCAAGCACTTACCACCCAAACCATCCATCCTAGACTTAAAAACACCTTCATTGTTCCCGATCTCCCTGGTGAAATGAAACACCTAAATTTACCATCGTAAAATGAACCTCAAAAGGTTAATTGTTAAAAAATGCCGATACTTTATGGGCAGATACGACCATATCCAGGACAAACTTGGGGGATGAGTTCGGCAGCCCATCTATCCTACCCATTCTTCCAGTCACAATCTCCCCCCTAGCCTCGTACATAAGGGCAATGGGTTAACCCTTTGTACTGATGCAAAGGGAAACCATCAAGGGAGTGTGTGATGGAAAGAAGAATGGCCATGAGAAATGCGGCGTTGGCTTTAGGTGGAGTGGTGGTGGCCGGAGGATCGGCAGGAGCCTTTGCCCAAGCCAGTCCAAAAGCAAAGGCAGCGGGCAAAAGAAAGCCCTATGAAAAGCTGGCGGAATCGTTGTCGGAATGCATTGATTCCTGCGAGGTTTGCATCGAGTTTTGCAGGAGCCAAATGGCTGCTGGAGAAACCATGATGGCAGACTGCTTTAAAAAGTGTTTGGAGCTGCTTCCTGTGTGTGAGGCTCTTCGCACCTTAGCCAATTACGGTTCCGAATTAACTCCCGCTCAGGCTAAGATCTGTAAAGAGGCCTGTAAGGCATGCGCTGATGTTTGCAAACCACACCTAGATCACCATGCGGAATGTAAGGCTTGTTACCAAGATTGCCAAAAGTGTGCCGAGGAGTGTGGAAAGGTTTAAGCTCCTATTTTGAGGCCCAAACGGATTTAGGGGTTACGGGTCTAGCGATTATCCACCACCGTAATGAAAGAGGTTCCCTGGTATGCGGTGGCCTCACCTTGCAGGGGGACCACCTGCCCATTTAAAGTGAGCTCTATTTGTGCCCTACCAAAGGCCAGATCGCAGGCTAAATCAATGGCGGAAATCTCTCCTGAACTTTCTCCCGTGAGGTGTGTGGTGCTCGCAAAAAGCCGTTGTAATTTATTTTCTAACTCCTTTTCCTGTCCAATGATTTTAGTCCAGGCGTCGTCTTCCAGTTTGAGCTTCACCTGGTGATTTTCTAACACCAGGGGATTGGTGATGTCCACGTGGCTAACGCGTAGGTTTTGTTCGTTCAGTTTGTCCATCAGGGCGCGCTTAAAAAGCTGGGTGGGCAAAAAGGGAATGGAATAGAGTTTAACGGAAATCGTGGATTGACGCACCCAGTTGGTGGCCAACGCCACTCTCGTTGCCCGTGTGGAGGCATCCTCCCCCACACCCAGGGCATCCTGCACCTTACCACAGGTTTCCTCATTCAGCCGGGTGCCATAAACGCTCATCATGCTAAAAACCTCCCCGGTGCCCTCCCATTGGGTGGGATAGGCCTGAATACGGGTAAACCCATTGGACTGCACCCAAAGAGAAAGGGGCTCCATCAGGCCGGGCAGGGTCACAGTGGCTGGATTTCCCTTGGAGGAGCCTCCAGAGCCCGCTGGGGCGTTGGGATTCCCGTTGGGGTCATTATGAAATTCACCTTCCGAATTCCCTTGGGCTTCCTCTTCATTCCCCATTTCTTCTTCCGTTTGCTTTTCTGGAGCGGGGTGGTGGGTGGATTTTTTTCCACAAGCTACAGATACATTGGCCAAAACTCCCACCATTCCAAGCAAACCCATCTGAATTTTCCAAATTTTTTTAAGAGACTGTTGCATACGTAGACATCCTCACTTTGTTGTATCACACTTGTTGACTCTGTTCCTTCACGCCTTTAAAAAAAGGCTTCAAATCTCAGTGACTTTGGTAAAGGCACGAAAACCATTTTCTTCTATTTCGTACTCCAACCATGCTTTACCACTTCGAAAATCACAAATCAAATCGGAAGCCTTTGTGCTGCCTTTCCAAATGCCAAGCCCGGTGTCCACCTGGCTTTGGTCAAAGATTTGTTCTAGCTCGGCCAAATTTCCCAGCTCCTGACTTAGAGCATCGGGGGCAAAGACAAGCCGCTGTTTTAAGGCCGAAATGGGAGCCTTACTCTCCAACGTGTAAGAAGAAAGTCCAGGCCGTTTGGCTTCTGCTGCCCCCATCGCAGCGGCTTTAAACTCATTAGAGAGAGTGGGATCTATCACGATTTGCAGCTCAAATGGAATAGAATTTCTAACCAATTTGTACTTATAATCAATATAATCTTGAGGGCTATCTTTTAAATCCGATACCCTTCGTGCCACGTCTTTACACAGGGAATCATCCACCTCCGCCACGGAATTGGGAGCCACTTGCACTTTGGTTTTGAACTGTGTGGGCCAATCAACTATTTCCACGTTTCCATCTAAGGAAACTCGCCCAGTCACCTGACCTTCGATACCCGGAAAGGCAAACTCAAAGGGAACCTTTCCATCGGCCGCTGGGTTGGCAACCCCACCGGGAGAGGGCGTGCCATTCACTTCTGCTCCGGGTGTGGGGGCGTTTTGATTCACCTCCTGGGGAGCCGTGGGGGCCTTTCTGCTTGACTTTTTCCCACAGGACACAGACCCTTGGGCCAAAATTCCTAAAAGCGCTATTTTCAAAATCTTTTTTTCAAAACGAGTTCTCATTTTTTTTTCCCTTTCTGGAGTGACTGAAGAATTTTTAGGGTTCCGACCCATTTGCACTAACCGGGCAATAGATTGGAGGCTTACGGTCTAAACTTTTCCCTGGCTGGGGAGGACAGACCGGCGCACCTGGCAATGTAGGCGTTTTCGGTAGCGTCAAATGAGACTGCAAGTGGCCAAACAAAATGGCCGAATAAACGTTTTCTTCCGTGATGGATTTGGCTTCATCCTTGGGACAATCTCCTTTGTCCAAGCTACAAAAAGCGGTTGGAACAAAAGGAGTGCTTTTCACTTTCACCCTCAACGACCCTTGTAGCCAAACGGGGTCTTTAGAAATGCATGCACTGGCGGGCGAGGCCACCCTTTCAAAGATGATGCGATTTCCAGATACGAAGGGCTCCTCTGGGATGGTTGCGAGCTCTGAAACCGTTCCGGCTCCATCCCAAATGTAGCCAGGAATGGACAAAATCTGTGTTTTAAATGAACCATCTACGACTTTATATTCATACCCTTTACCTGTTTCCATTCCTATACTTTTGGGAAGCAACGTCCATGTGTATCGAATGATTCGATCCAACTGCTGAAATTGGGCCGTGGGATAGATCTCTTCCAGTTCCCCTTGAGTGGAAGTGATGGCGTCCACATCAGATTCAATTTCCAAAGCTAATTGTTTTAAATTGGGTGGAACCACATCAGATTTAATGGATTCAATCCTGCTTAAAACCCGTTTGGAAAGCATTAGGATCGTGTCCCATTTTTTCTGGGCCAATTCTCTTCTGCGTTGAACCTGTTCGCAGTTCAATAGGGTGGCACCGTCCACGAGGGGAATCACCTCCGGTTCGCTTTGCACGTGAAAGCGGCGTTGGGCGTCCCATTTCCAACTTGGGCTCTTTTGAAATTCCAAAAACTGCGTTTGCAACTGGAGCAATCGTTGCTTGAGATTTTCATAGTCAGGAAGTGGTGCGGGGTGGGGAGTCCCCTCTTGACCCAAAGCCCGTTCCCCAAAAGTTCCCCCTAAAAAAAGGCAACTTACTAAAAAGAGGTAGGATTTCATTGTTTTTCTCCCACACCTTTGACCGTTGTGGTGAATCGGAATCCATTCATTTCTAGCTCAAATTCCACCTTAGCCTTTCCACTTCTCAAATCGCAAACCAGATCGGATGCCCAAGTGGTTCCCTTCCAAATTCCCCTGTTTGGATACACATTGTGCCCACCAAACATTTCTTCCAGCTCTCCTAACTTCCCAAAAGTATGGGAGAGGGCATCCTCCGCCAAGACCAACTTTGGCCTCACTTTGGAGATTTTAAGGGTTTGTTTTAAATAAAATTCCTGGATTTGTGGCCACTTTAACCGTGCGGCTTCTATCGCGGCTGTCGAAAAATCAGTGGAGAAAAACGGATCCAGCGGTGTTTCAAGGATGAATTTGTAGTAGTCACGAATAATATTATACCTATATCCGTTCAAAGGAGGTGGGTAATTCTTGATAATTAAATAGTGAGGAATCTGTTTTGTTCGAATCTCTTCACAAAAATCATCATCTAATCTGGCGCTATTTTGAGTATCCACAAGGATTTTGGTCTCAAAATGCAACGGCCTTTTTACCAGCTCCATGCGTCCCTCTGCAAACACCCGGGCAGAAACCATTCCCTGCAGGCCCGGAACGGCAAATTCCATCAAGGCTCCTTCTTCGGGAATGAGAGGAACAGGATCCTTGTCTCCCTCTAGGGAGGGCTTGGGATCTTGGTTTGGATCGGGATTCTGATGGCCATTGGCATGGGGTTTCTCTGGGGATGGTTTCTGAGGCCGGGAGGGGGCATCACAGCTCAAGCTGGCCGTGCTGACCAAAAGACCCCATCCAATCAAACGAAGTTTTTTTCTTAAAAAAGCACTCATGGTTCACTCTGTTCCATTCTCTGAGGGGGTTATTGTTTTTGCACCAACACGGGCCAGCACCCGCGCCTGATGTTGTTTGATTTGGGCCAGGGATATTAGAGACAAAGCAGCCATAATCCAATCACCTTTCAGCACGAATCTTTGGAATACAAATTATAAAAAACGAACCACGTGTTCTGCAGCGACACACAGCCCAATACCTGATAAACATTCACAATTGACTCGTCAATACATAAACAAATAGGTGATCTATTTTTGTCCACTTGGGGTGTGAAGTGAGCTCATTTTGACCACCCCGTGGTGGGGGAGGGGGGTTGACAAGGGAAATGATTTGGATAGGTGAGATAAATCAGCCGGATAGGCAATGATTTTGTTTCAGGAAATGACATCTGTGTGGTAGCAAGCCTTTCCTAAAGGGGCCAAAGGCTCTACCTAGGGGCTCGGTAAGCGATGACACTTCGAGATCTGGGGCCTGGACCTATATTTCTAAGGATCCGATTTCCCTTATTGTCTGTGATCCGGCCATACCCCTTGCCTTCGTAATTTTGAAAAATATACACATGGGAATAGGTTCCTTGCAGGTTAGACGTGGCCTTATCGGTAAAAACCACATCTCCCTGTTCCAGGGCCTCCATATCAGAGATTTTAATCCAGCCTTGGCGGATGAGCTGAATTTCCAGCTCATTTGTTACCTTTTTTGGGGTCACGGAAAATCCAAACATCTTTAACGCCGTTGAGGCAAAGGCCGCACAGCCATAGGCTCCTTGGTGAAACGTTCTCACTTCATCTAAAACGGATTGATAATTTTGACTGTACCAAGTCCCAAAGGGATCTTCCTCTGGGGGTTCTGCGGAAGAGAGAGGCTGAGCGAGTGTTTCTTTACTACAATGGAATTTGGCAAAGCAACTTTCCCCGCCTTTATAGTCGAGGCAAATTTGTAGCTTTTGCCGCTGGCAACGGTCGGGTTCGAGATTTTGTTCATCCGTTTTTGATGGAATTTCATCTGGCTCCACTGAAACCTTTTCCTGGGAATGGTGATGCCGTGCCGCTACTGGAGAGCCTTCCGTTGAGCCTGTTTTGGGGTCACCACAGGCCATTAGGAGGAGAGAAATCGCCAACAAAGGGGTGGCGCCAGAAAGGAACTTCTTTGGAAAGGTAGCCATTGATTTCATGAATCCCTCTTTTTTACAGCAATGATTGGGTTAAAAGTCGTTCACCTAATACCCTTCGGAGGTCTGCTACTCCTTCCGTAGGGACAAATGGGGAAGAAATGTGAAGGAAGCAAAAAAAATGAGGCACTTGGACTAAAAAAATGTCCTTGGTTTTCCTGCTTGGGGTCTAAAGTGAGCTCATTTGGATCACCCCGGATGGGGGAGGGGGGTAAAAATCTTGGCGCTATGCAGAAAACCCGTACTCCCTTCCAATTGAAACCTTAATTCGAATAGGAAAAAAGAAGTTAAATGCAAGAAAAATAAAGATAAAAAACCGTAAAATTTAATTAATTTATAAATAAAACCGAATAGGTTTTTAACAGTCGGAATTCTCTGGCTGCTTAAAATGGGAAATGACAGCATGTTTTCTATAAAGATCCGTTTGATATTGTCACTATTTGTCTTGAATTCCTGTTCTCAAACCACCTCGTCCCGTGACCTGAGCCAAGATCGAGAGTCACCGTCCATGGAAAGCCTGACTCCAGAACAAAAGGATTTGGGATTGAGTTCGGAGATTTCAACCCCTGAGCAAGCTCTAGACGTAACAGATGGGGATAAATATCCATCTTCGGATTATCCTAGTGTGGACCATTGTGTGGATAAATTTGCGAATCAGGTGCCAAAAAATTTGGACGTTTTGAAGGGGTTTTGTACGGAATTCATCAACTCCTTAAAATCAAAACCCGTAGATGTGGGCACACATCCGTTTGTGGGCGTGTTTTATGTTCCCAGCGCTCCTGGCCAGCCCCATGTGGGACATCTCAAGCGCTTCTGGAATGGGAATGGAACCACCGACTGGAGAGTTTATCAAAATGATAAAATAGGTACTGGCATTCCGGGAGGCAATGGCCTTTATGTGAAGTGGGTTTTGGTGATTCACAAACCCTATGAAGGATTGGTAAAAACGTACTCAAAATCTGCGGTTTTAGATCGGGGAGTGTTTAGATCCGATCTCACAATTAACGTCACCTTGATGAAAATCGCTCCTGAAATCAAGATCAAAATCCACAGAGTAGTTCCCTTTTCCGACGTTGGGACGAAAGTGGGAGAAATTTGCAGAGTTCTCCGATCGGGCGACGCCTATTTTCCCTCCTGGAAAAGTTGCTGCGACCACTCTTCTCAATCCTATAGCTACTGGGTGCCAGCGGGACAACCCATGGCAAGTGGAAGCTGGTACTCGGGATCTTGCCAAGCTTGGGGTGTGTTACCCGGGAAATAGGGGCTGGGGCTTTCCCAATCCATCAGATTTCACTGGGGGTAGTGGGATTCCAAAGTAGCTGATAACCAAATCCATGGACCGTCTCGATGAGATGCCCCCACGTTCCTAGCTTTTGCCTGAGGCGTTTCACATGGGTGTCTACCGTGCGGGTGTGAATAAATCCTTCATAACCCCAAACCTTTTGCAAGAGCGCTTCCCGACTTTGGATTTTTCCGGGTCTTTCACATAAAAATAAAAGCAACTGATATTCCGTCTGGGTGAGGTTTAGATGCACACCCTCCAAAGTCACTCGATACTCCTCTGGGGTGATCAAAATGGGACCCACCTGAATTTGGTGCATGGGTGTGGTCATCTTGATCGGGGGAGAGGAAATGGGCGCCTCCGACTTGGGCTGGGAACTCAAGGGCGTTTGTGGAAGTCGAAGTCTGGCGTTTACACGCAACACCAGTTCTTTGGGGGAGAAGGGTTTGGTGACATAATCATCCGCTCCTAATTCAAACCCTTCCACCCGATCATTTTCATGGGACCTAGCCGTGAGCAGCACCACGGGTAAACTGTGATAAACAGGGTGGCTCTTGATCTTTTTTAACACATCCAGTCCAGATACCCCAGGAAGCATCACATCCAGCAACACCAAATTAGGGTGAAAGGAATCCACAGCCTCCAACACCTGATTTCCATCAAATAAAGATAAACATTCAAAAGGTTCTTTTCCGTTTTCAAAGGTAAATTTAAGCAAACTATTTAGGTCACGATCGTCTTCCACTATCAACAATCTAGAAGGTTGTGCCACAAAAAGTCCTCCAAACAAGAAACATTCAAACCCGCTGTGTCCAAGCCATGTGATTCGCCGTCCCAAAACAAGAAGCTTGCCAGCCTGGTTGTCTTAGGTTGCCTCCCATCTGTCAAGGAATTTTAGGCCAAGTTAGGCTACATTCCCGTTACCATTTTGTAAATCTCTTGTGACTAATGGGTTTGGAGAGCACGCCCTAAAGAATTTAACACTTCCATCGATACGGATTCTAAAGCCTTTTTTTAGGCCCAGAGCAAAGGATTCCCTCTTGGAAGTTCCGCCCAAATCCAAATTCGGCAAAATGAACCATCCCAAAGGTTTCCATTCCCCAGGAAGGCAAAAGGGAGAGAGCATCGCGACGGTGATGGTGGCAAGCCTCGTTTTGTCCATTGCTATGGCAACGGCCGTCACCCAATTTAGCACCAATAGTAAAACCTTAAGGGCCCAAAAGGCCAATTCTTCCCTGGGGGCGGCCCAAGCCCTCATGGAAGCCAAACTTTACGTCTATTATCAAAACGCCATCCATTGGTTTTCGGGACTCCCCTATGCCTGTAAAAAAGCCACTAGGCTGCTCAATGGCATTTCATGCAAAACCTTGCCTCAACCTTGGGACAACAGCGTGGATTGGGCGTTTTTAGCCCCTTTCGGAGTGACCACCAGCATCACCATCGCGACCCCCCCCTTGGTGGCAGGGGCCACGCCTCCTCCCATGGTAAATGAGCGGGTGGTGTGGCCCGTGAGAGATGTTACGCCCACCCCTCCTCTGGCTCCCGGATTCGACCATTATCTCAATTATGTCAGTTTAGGACAAACCAACGCCTTTATGACGGCGCATAACAAATGTAAGGCAGCGTCTTTCACCACGGGAACGCCCGCCACCACCTATGTAAACCTGGGTCATTCCGCCAATGCCACATTAGATTTCAGTGGATCTCGATTTTATCAGTGTTTTTTGATGGATTTATCTGGATCTACCCGAGTTTTAAGTGATGCTCAGGCCAGCTATTTCCTAAACCGCACCGGATATTTTGCAGCCAAGGGCACCCCTTCCACCAATATTCCCACTCCCAATTCCAATCCCAATGGCAACTTGTATGGGGAATTTACTTTATTTGTGGCCGATGTCATTTTGGTGGATTCCGCTTCCACAGGGACTTTGGACCCGGACGTCCCCTGCAAGCATTCGGCTTTGGGCGGGGGAGCACCCTACTTTGATACGACTTTGGGAAGGGCCGCCAAGGTTAGCCTCACTTCCTTTCATGTGGAAGGGCATAGGCAGGGTCCCAATGCCGTTCAAATTGCCTCGCAAACCAGTCAATTTATGGTGCCCTATTTGGCAAAACCAGCGGTAAATTGCAATGTGTGGTCTCCCGGAAATTTATCGGATCCGCTGCATCTCTTTGTGTGTGGAAATGCACCTTCCGCCGACGTTGCCACCAGTTTTACCACCGCTCCCATCTCTTCTACCATCGCAGGGTGTGAATTATGAATCGACTGAAATGGCCGAGAAATAAAAAGTTTCAAGGTGGATTTACGCTGATTGAACTCATGATTTCCATGGGATTGGGTAGTTTCGGTGCCATTGCGGCTGTAAGACTAATGTCAAACATGGAGCTTAGGGCAAAGTTTGTGGAAGAACAAATGGACTTCAAAATAGACAATGTTCAGCTTTCCAATTTCCTTAAAACCCAATTTGATAGATCAGGTGGAATCTTGAATCGGGAGCCCGCTTATGATGAGTCCCTGGCCTTTTCCGCCGCAAACTACCGCACCACCGCTGTGGTTTTTGGCAATCCCACGCGTCCAAATGAACAAGTGCGTTTTGGGAACACCTGCGAGGTGGTGAACACGGCCGTGGCCCCTTGGACTCGAATCAAAAATTTAGTGGTGCCTAATAATATTGTGGACATCACCACGAACCCCGAAACAAACGCCTTTAGGCATTGCGCTCCCGCCTGCGCTGCGGGATCACGCCCCATTATTCAAGTGGAAAGGCGTGGCTTTTACAACACCACCTCCGGAACTTTTAGTGTGATTGCGGGAGCTGATTTTAACTTGGGCCAGCCACCTAAAATCACAAACATTCCGGATCGGTTTGAGACTTCAACGGTGGGGGGAATGGTGTGTGCCTTTCCCATCTACCGAGAAGAATCGGTGATCTGGGCCATTACCTTTGCCTTAGCCCGAACCCAAGGGACCAACCAAGACCCAAGTATGGTGGGAAAATGGGATGTGAGAACACATTATTTTCATGCCAAAAACTGCCCTGGTCTTAAAGATCCCAACAGCAATACTTATGTGAATCTCATGCCACAATGCAGCTAAACTCCACTTTTTCCCACATCTTTGCAATCCTGATCTTTTGCGGATGGATGGCATGTGGAAAGACTAAAAAAAACTCCACTTCCGGTGAAGCAGAGGATTCTTGGCACAGCAACCCTCCCACGCTCCTGCCTGAAGCAAAGGAAGGGATTTTTTTTGTGATCCATGGCATGGACTCGCCCCAGCAATCCATAGAAATGCAAGTGTCCCAAAAGGAATTGAGCTTTCATCCGCAAGTGGGTCAAGTGGTACCGGGGTTTCACTGGCCCTGGGTGGCTGATTTTCCCAAGATTTTTAAATGGTCTGCTACCCAAGGCAAATGGATGGTTTGGAAGCCTGTTCCAGAGGTTTTGCCTCCAGGCACCGCCCTAAAATTTCAAATGAGCTTGGATTCTTCCCTACAAGATCATCGGTGGCCCGCGGTCACCGGGCAAAAAAATGATAGGCTCGCCACACTCACCCCCCAGGCCTTCTTGAGTTGGACTTGGAAGGAAACCCAAACTCCTGTGCATTGGATCGTACCCGGATATTCCCCCCGAAGTCGCGGAAAATCTTGTGGGCTTGACTGTGTTGAATTTGAGAACGTAGCCCATTTTATGGATTCCCCTGTGACCTGGCTTCCTCAGGGCAGAGAAGAAGCCGTGCTCACCAAAAAAAATTTCACGGTTACCTTAGGTGCTGGCACATGGGGCTCGGATGCGTGGAAAGCTCGGTTTCAAGATACGGCGTTTTGGGATACCTTAGATGGACTGCGAGGTCAGCTTAAAGAAAAAGCCTTTGATCCTCAAGACGGCTCGAATTATTTGATACATCTCGTGGCCAATCGTCGGTGTCTTCAGCAGGGTTTAGAACACTTTGAGGGCACCCTAATTTCCGATGATCTGGATTGCCCTAAAAGTTCAAGTCTAGGAGATTTTTTTGGCCTACTCACCCATGAAATCTTGCACACGTGGCTGGGCAAATGGATCGCTCCGGGCAATAGCGGCCAGGTTCTATGGCAGGAATTTAATTCTTCTCGTTTGGAATATGCTTTTTTATATGAGGGGGTAACGGAAGGGCTAAGCCAGCTTCTCACAGCACAAAGTCCCTATGGCGACAAAACAAGTCAAACCTCCCATTGGTCCCAAACCTTTGAGGGAATGGAAAGGGCCGTGGGATTGGCTTTGCCAGAATTGTCTAAGCAAAACCCAGGATGGGCCTATCAATATGGAGCTGCATTTGCATTGGATCTGTCCCTTGCCATTCAAAGTGACTCCAAGTTAGACTCAAAAGACAGCGTTTTGGTGCTACTCCAGTGGCTTAGAGAACTTTTTTTGGCACAAGGGACTACTCTGGATTCCTTGAATAAGCCTTTTCTTCGATACTTGAAATTCGAGCCCTTTCAGTGGGCGTTTTCGCCGGGCGCAAAATCTCTGGACTGGGAGGGAATCCGCCACGCCACGTCCCAGGTTTTGGCGGGTCCTGCCTTAGAATCCTTTTCTAAGAGATGGTTGAGGGAAACTCAGCCTGTGTTTTCCAACCGGGAAGATTGGCAAAATTGGTGCCAAGACATGGCAAAAGCCATGGGGGGACATTGGGACCCAGAAGCGGCACAAATCAAGTATTAATCCTAAATCAATAAAAAAAAAATCATTTCTGACCCCAAATATTGGCGGGTGCTCCTTTAATTGCTTAGAATCAGGGGCACACCTGTTGGTGGAAATGGAAGCAGGAGAACGAATCATGTCAAATAAGGAGCCATCCTTTCAATCTTCCCACGGGAGTAGTCCGACTCCCAGCACACCTTGGGAATCGGAGGTGGCAGAAGAAGAGTTCATTGAGGTGGAAGAACCGCCGTTATTTCAGGTGATTATGTTAAACGATGATTACACTCCCATGGATTTTGTGGTGGGGATACTGATGGAGATCTTTCAAAAAAAAGAAGAGGAAGCTTTCCCTATTATGCTTCAAATTCACACACAAGGTAAAGCAAAGGTGGGGGAGTACCCCTATGACATGGCCCAAACGAAGGTGGCGTTGGCCCTACTGGCCGCCGAAGAGAATCAATTTCCACTTGTTACTTTATGCGAGCCAGCCCTATGATGTCAAAAGAATTAGAGTCCATTTTAAAACGGGCTCAAGAACTGGCCCAAACCCGCAAAGAGCCTTTCTACAGCATTGAACATTTGACGTTAGCCAGTATGGAAGATCCCTGGATTCAAAAATTGGTGGATGATTTTGGAGGAGATCTTAATACCATAAAAAAACAACTTTTACAGTTTTTAGATAAGCACAAAGAAACACTGGGAAGGGCTGCGGGTGCTGAAGCCACGGGGGCTCCCCAGGCCACGATAGGTGTACAACAGCTATTATACAATCTGGAAGTTAGGGCAGAACATTCTAGTATCTCCCAAATTCTTCCCGCCCATTTGATCATTGAAATCCTGGGAGAAACAAAATCCCATGGTTCTTTTTATTTAAGGAAACAGGGTCTTAAAAAAATTGCTGTAATACGTTACTTTTCCCAAGAACAATATGGGATAAAAGAATCAGACTCTTCCAATGCCCATGATTTGCCACCTGAAGAACCCACTTCCTCCGAAAATGAAGCCAAAAAAATGGATTCCAAAAAATCCACCCAGGAATCCGTGTTGAATCGATACACCACCAATCTATCGGAGCTGGCTCGTCTGGGAAAATTGGACCCCGTGGTGGGCCGTGAGAAAGAGGTGCATCGACTGCTCGAAATCATTCATCGCCGCACCAAAAACAATCCGATTTTAGTGGGCGAGCCCGGTGTGGGGAAAACCGTCATCGCCCATGCCCTGGCCCAAAGTTTAGCCAAGCCTCAAGCAGGACAGCGGTTCCACACCGTTTTGAGTCTGGATGTGGGAGCCTTGCTCGCTGGGGCAAAATACCGGGGAGAGTTTGAAGATAGACTCAAGGCTGTGATGGGAGCCACCCAAAAGATGCCCGGAACTGTTTTATTTATCGACGAAATCCACACCATCATAGGAGCTGGAGCCACAGGTGCCAGTTCCCTAGACGCAGCCAATCTCATTAAACCGGCTCTGCAGGAAGGGGGATTGTGCTGCCTGGGTAGCACCACTCAAAAGGAGTTTAGGCAAATCTTTGAAAAGGATAAAGCCCTGGCACGGCGATTTCAAAAGGTGGAAGTGTCTGAACCCACTTCCGAACAATGCATTGAAATTTTAATGGGACTAAAGGGCAAATACGAAGAGTTCCACAAGGTAACGTATTCCGTTGCCGTTTTAGAATCCATCGTGCAATTAAGTAATCGATTTTTAACCGGTAAACATCAACCCGATAAGTCTATCGATATCATGGATGAAATGGGTGCCAGTGCCAGACTTCAATCCAATCAATCCCCATCTCCCCAAGACGAAGCCATCGAACTCACCGTTGCCCAAGCGGAGGCCCTAGTGGCGAAGTCCGCAGGCGTTCCCACCACCACCGTAAAAAAAGAAGACAAAGAAATTCTAAAAACACTTTCCGAAAAGCTCCGCTCTGAAATCTTTGGCCAAGATCATGTGATTGAATCCGTGGTGCAACATCTCATCGTAGCCCGCTCTGGACTCGGAAATGAATCCAAACCCTGGGGCAGCTTTTTGTTTTGCGGACCCACCGGAGTGGGCAAAACCGAGTTAACGAAACAACTGTCTCTGAAACTTTCCGCTCGACTGTTGCGGTTTGACATGAGTGAATATATGGAAAAACACGCGGTTTCGAGATTTACAGGGGCTCCCCCTGGGTACATTGGTTATGCCGAAGGTGGACTCCTTACGGAAGCCGCAGCCAAAAACCCCCATTGCGTGTTTTTATTTGACGAAATCGAAAAGGCCCATCCGGATATCCATCACATTTTACTCCAAGTCATGGATTATGGTAAACTCACAGATTCTCAGGGAAAAGAAGCGGACTTTAGGCAGTGTATTTTGGTGCTTACCTCAAATTTGGGAGCCCGAGAGCTCGCTGGCGGGGGTTTTGGGTTTGCCCCGGCGGCCGTTTCTTTGGGCGGGTTAAGCGCGATTAAAGAGGGTTTTACCCCGGAATTTATGAATCGACTCGATGGCGTTTACACGTTTAATCCACTTCAAAAGGAAGGCGCAAGGTTGGTGTTGGACAAATGCATTACAATGCTTTCCCAACAGCTTAAATCCAAGAATGTGGAACTCATTTGGACAGACGAAGCTCTAAATTTTTTATTAGAGCAAGGGTTTAATTCCAGTATGGGTGCTCGGCCCATGGAGAGAGCTGTGGCTAAGTTTGTGAAAGAGCCCTTGGCTCGGGAATTGCTTTTTGGGAAATGGGGAGATGGCGGTAAAATCAACGTGGTGTTGAAAGAAGGGTCACTCTTTTTTCAAAATCTTACAGCGGGTAAGTAGTTATAGAATCGATCCCGAAACTAAACTTAAGTCCTGGTGCCTCCGATGCCCAAAGTGAACCCAATCGTTGAGGGTATAACATTGAAAATTTTTATTTACGCCTCCATGCTTTTGTACCTTTTCCAATGTGCCAAAAAAAAGGAACACTCTGATCCTACCCAACCCTCGACCTCCTCCGGGTCTCTAGATGCATCGGCGGCTAAAGAAAGGGTTTATGCCAATCTATTTTTTGATAAACCAGAAAGCCCCTGCTCCAGACATCCAAAAACACTTTCCAATTGCTCCAAATCCTCAGTTCCCCCTCCTGGGGGGGAGTTATCCCGTGCCACTGAATATGAATGCGCCGAGTACCGAATCTCTCCCGATGAATTTGAAAAGTGCTTTCAGGTGGCGAATCCTCAGTAAAGTTCCTTTGGCACCCATGGGTTAAAAATCTATTATGATTGATTTTTTAGGTTTTACTTAAGTGGCGGTCAATTTATTCCGATGTCGTACAAGAATTTAGTTCGCACAAAGGGATGGAATTTGAAAAATTATTTATTAGTTAGTATGTTATTGGTAAGCATGGCCTGCCAAAAAAAAGAAGACACCGCTGCTCACACTCAACATGCTGGCTTCAGCGGCCGATCGGAAAATGATGCCATGGAAGCGGCAAGGGGAAAAATCCACTTCAACATCGCACGAAAAGACAAATTAACACATTGTCCCGCCCATCCTGAAAAATTAGAAGGATGTTACCTTACAAGGTCGCCTCCCCCAGGGGAAGAATACTCTGGCGCGACGGAGTGGGAGTGCTTTCTCTTGAAAAAAGGTACCGGCCGAGATGGAAAAGAACTGAGGTATAGGCATCGAATCTCTCAAGACGAATTTAAAAGTTGTTTTAGGAGTGCAGAGCCATCCCAGGTCCATCCTTCCAGTGATCCCAATGCTCCTGGGTCTCAAAGGTACCCAGAGCCTGGTGAACCTCCTTGTAGAGTAGAAGATATTCAATTTAATTCCAATGGAGTGCAATACTGTCCAAGCCAGCAAAATGAGGCTCCTAGGCAGGAATCTGAAGGGGCTTGGTAGTTTCTGGGAGCAAATTCTGTGGGTCTCAGGAAGACTGGTATTTGAGCTCGAACCTTTTTCGCATACCTTTGAGTCTTCAATTTTAAAGCCTAAGCCATCTGGCCAGCATTGATTTCTATTTAAATAAAACCAAAGTTGTTTTAGGTTAACTCTCACCAGAATGATCTGGAGTTTTCTGAATACCTGAGGTTTAATATGAAATCATTTGTTTCCCTAACGGCGCTGTGCCTCTCCCAAATGCTTCTTGCTTGTGGCGGTTCTTCCTCTGCTGTTTCTGCCCATGAATCCAAAGCCAAGCTACCCAAAAAAGAATTTGCGCTTTGTAAAAGCACTGAAAATTTTGCGGATTACGGATTCACCGTTAAGGTGCTTAGTAGCTCCGAAGGCGAGATTGAGATGCTCATTTCCAATCAAAGCATCATTGGACCTACTCCCTTTAAATCACTTTCACATTGTAAAGTAACACCTCCTCCTGAAGGTACAGCCGACGGTGCCACTCTCTATTCTTGCCATGACGGCGCTTCCTCCAATGCCACTAAAGTGAACCTTTATCTGGGTGGTTTCATTCCCACCATCGGAGCCGGAACCGTGTTAAAAGATGGTCCAAAGAATTTTGTGGAGGTTTCTAAACTGAGTTGTAATCTAGACTTGAACTAGTTTTGGAGTCGGTCTGATTTTACTTTGGCTGGTCTCTCTGTTAACTTAGTCTTCACAAATCCAAGACTAGGAGTCCAGAGTGAAGTTAGAAGTCAATGGAAAATTAATTAAAATTGAATCAGACCCTACAACCCCTTTGTTGTGGGTTTTGCGAGAGGAACTTGGATACACGGGCACCAAATTTGGCTGTGGGATGGCTCAATGTGGTGCCTGCACGATTCACCTGGATGGCGTTCCTGTCAGGGCATGCGTCACTCCGGTTTCGGCAGCAACATCCAAAAAAGTAACCACCATAGAAGCTTTGGCTGGGCCTGAAATCACCGCCTTGAGAAAAGCGTGGGTGGAGTTGGAGGTGGCTCAGTGTGGGTATTGTCAAAGTGGTCAACTTATGACTGCATCCCACCTCCTATCCCAGAAAAAGAACCCGTCCGATCTAGACATCGATGAAGCCATGAATGGAAACCTATGCAGATGTGCTACTTACAACAGGATCAAAGATGGCATCAAGTTGGCCGCTTCCCATTTAGGAGCCGCCAAATGATTCACACCAATTCCAACAGCGAAGTATGCCTCACTTCAAGGCGGGGCTTTTTAACAGTGTCGGGCAGCGCCACTGCTTTTCTGTTAGCTATCGTGGCCAATGATGAAGGGATTTTGGAGGGAACACCATTAAATGTGCCATCACAGGCATTAGCAGATTCCGGTTTTTCAAAAAAGATCAATCCCTTCATTCAAATTAACGATCAGAACCAAGTTACCTTATTCGTCAAGCATCTGGAAATGGGACAAGGGGTGTTTACAGGTCTGCCCACATTGATTGCAGAAGAACTGGATTATCCCTGGGAAAAAATAAAGGTGGAACATGCTCCCTCGGATCCCAATCTTTATTATCATCTTTTTTTCGGTAAGTTTCAAGCCACTGGGGGAAGCACTTCTACCGCCAATTCCTATCTGCAGCTGCGTCACGCCGGAGCTGCCACCCGGGCTCTTTTTATTCAAGCCGCTGCCCTCAAATGGAAAGTGGATCCCGCAGATATCACGACACGAGATGGAGAGCTCATTCATGCAGCAACCCAGAATCGGGCCCCTTATAGTGCTTTTTTAAAGGAAGCCAGCACCCTCACTCCTCCTCAAAATCCAGTTCTCAAGTCTAGGGAAAATTTCAAATACATTGGTAAGAAAATACCCAGAAAATTAACGTCTGAAAAACTGGATGGGAGTTTAAAATACTCCCTAGACCAAAGTCTGCCGGGGCAACTGACGGCCATCATTGCTAGGCCTCCCCAATTTGGTGCCATGGCAAAGAGGGTTGGCCAACCCAAAAAGATGGCTGGAGTGAAGGGAGTTTTTATCATTCCCCAAGGAGTTGTGGTTTTGGCTAAAGACTTCTGGACCGCAAAAAAGGCTAGGGATGCTCTGGAAATTCAATGGGAACTTCCGCCAGCATCTCAAATGGTGGACACTGAGAAATTAAAGACCCATTACCTAGATCTCGTTAAGAAAAAGGGTGAAATGGTGCGAAAAGAGGGTGGGGTGGATTCCCAACCCGTCCATTCGATGGAATCCACATTTGTTTTTCCCTATTTGGCCCATGCCCCTATGGAGCCCCTTAATTGCATCATCCATCGCAAAGGCTCAGGAGCTAAACAGCAAGTTCATTATTACTCTGGGGTCCAATCACCCACCGCAGATCATTATAATTTGGCCGCCAGGTTGGGGATGAAACCGGAAAACATTCACATTCACATTTTGCCGGCAGGGGGAAGCTTTGGACGCAGGGCTTCTCCTAGTGCCGACCTATCCACGGAAGCCGCAGAAATCTTGAAGGCCGCCAAAGGGATCAAGGCGCCCATTCGTCTTGTATGGACCCGTGAGGATGATATTCAAGGAGGAATGTACCGTCCCTTTTATGTTCACAAAATCAGAATGGGTTGGGACGGTGATCAAAATTTGACCCATTGGGATCATCATATTGTAGGTCAATCCATCATGAAAGGCACCTCCTTGGAAAAAATGATGGTTAAAAATGGAATTGACCAAACCTCAATAGAAGGGGCCAGTACGTTACCTTATGAGATTCCAAACCTAAATGTGGAACTCACCACCACCACTCAGAATGTTCCTGTGCTTTGGTGGAGATCCGTGGGAAATTCCCACAACGCGTATTCCACGGAACTGATGATCAATGAATTCGCCCGCCAGACGAAACAAGATCCTGCCAAATTGCGCCAGAAGCTACTCTCAAAGCACCCCAGATTATTGAATGTACTAAACCTCGTGTTAGAGAAATCCAATTGGTTTATTGAAAAATCACCAGAGAACACAGCAAGAGGGTTGGCTCTGCATGAGTCTTTTGGTTCTGTGGTGGCTCAAGTGGCAACGGTGCGAAAAAAAGAGGGTGAATATGTGGTGACCCAGGTGCACTGTGCTGTGGATTGTGGTCTTGCCATAAACCCGGAGGTGGTGCGCGCTCAAATGGAAGGGGGCATTGGGTTTGGGTTGGGGGCTTTTTTGGCAGGAGAAATTCACATTCAGGAAGGGAAGGTATTGGAGTCTAATTTTCATGATTATAAGGTCCTAAGAATGAACCAAATGCCCCAGATCGAAGTTCATATTGTAGCTTCCGACAACCCCCCTTCCGGGGTAGGTGAGCCAGGTGTACCTCCCATCGCTCCAGCGGTAGCCAGTGCTATTTTAGCGCTGGAGGGTAGGCTAGTGACACAGCTTCCGTTAAATTCTTAAAACTGCTTTTAGCAATTGTGCTTTTTTGAAGCTAGGTACCTGTTATTAATAGAAAAATAATCAACCGGGACCGTTGTCAATTAACTCGGTTGACTCAACAATGGTCTAAGTGACTTATTTTTAAGGAAAAGCACAATTGATGGATGCAGTTTTAAATTTTTACTGAGCCCTTTCACTGAAATACTCCGGACTCGCCTTTTCTCCAGCGGGCACACCTGTGCGGCATTTTTGTTCTCCTGCCAACCATACCCAATTAGGATCTTGAACATTGGCTGGTCTGATGAGATACCCACTGTTACGTGCGGGATTGCATTTGACATACATCCAATTATAAATGGTAATGGGGGGAACGGCTCTGTGGCCATAATGTTCCTGAAAGGGCTTTGCCGCGCTGCATTGAGTTCTTGCGAAAGCCAGCAAAAGGGCTTCCGTTGCTAGGGGTGAAGTCAACTCCACATATTTCTTTTCAGCGTTTTCTCCTGTGCCGCAAATCACGGTGACAGCTACAAAGGACCCGCTGGCCGCAATTTCCGTGTAATGAGGTGTACCGGCGGCCACTCCAGGAGGCGTAAACGCATCTTCGAGAGAGTCCACATTTTGTGCAGAAACATCCGCAGAAGTAGAGGATTCCTTTTTGTTGCCTCCGGAATCCAATCCCACCTCTACCTTGTCATTTTTTTCAGAGTTTCGGGACTGGCCCCCAAAATCCAAGCCATTATTAGATCCGCAACCCACACTTAACATGGCCGCTAAAGTTAATTTAGTCTTCATTTTAAAACCCCTACATTTTTTAGACTACCAGGACCTCCCTGAGTAGTAGGAAAGAACACACTTCCTACAATTATTAACGGACAATTTTTTTATTTTCTAAATAACCTGATTATATACATGATTATATTGGAAAAATACGTTAACATAAATAGTGGTTAGTCTTTGTTGACGCCATATGAATTTTTGGAGTAATATAAATATAAAATAATATCATTAAATTAAGATTAATCTAAAGAATGGATATCCACTTTCCGTTAATAGTAACATTGGATGGTGAAATCTTATGTCTGCTTCGAATCAAGGATCCACAAACCACGCCCAGCTCCTTCGAGCCATGCAAGGGCTCGATATCACTCAGTACCTCGATTACCGGCTCTTTTTAGAAGATTTATACAAAAACTCTCAAAACGCGGGTCAAAGAGGTCAAGCCACGGGTAAACCTCTCTCCTATGCTAAACTATCCATTCTTTTGGGGTTTAAGGCAGAAAACCATTTTTTTCTGATACTTAAGGGTCATAGGGGATTGACCCTTCCACAGGCCCAAATCATGGCCAGAAATTTGAGTTTCACACAAGCGCAAGAAAAATTCTTAGAGATGTTGGTGTGTTATTGTAAGGAAAATGATACTCAAAAAAAACAGGAGTGGCTGGACAAACTCGTCCATTTAAGACAAAGAAGGAAATTAATCAAAGACTCTCAGCTAGACAAGTTTTTGAGCTCCTGGCTTAACGGCATAGTCTTTGAAATTCTCAAAAGCAAGGATCAAAATTGGACTCTGTCAGATATTCGTCATACACTTAAACACAATGAATCTATCACAAAAATAAAACAAAGTCTTGATATTCTGATGGAACTTGGGCTTTGTTACCAGGAAAACGAAACCTATAGGGCGGCCCCCGTTTCTGATGTGTTGTCTGAAAATACGGTGCACAGTGCGAGCGTAGCCCATTTTTATAATGAAATATTGGAAGGCGCCAGTCGATCATTAATGTCAGATTCGCCCGAAGAAAGATTGATGCAGACTTTAACCATCACTCTTCCTGCACACGTGAAGGATAAATTCGGTTCCCTTATGGATGCTTTTTCTAAAGAGATACGAAGTTTGGCAAGTCAAAACCCTTGCACAACGGAACAAGTCACCTTTCAAGCGAGCTTGATATTGTTTCCGGTGAGTCAGGTCATTTCAAATAAGGATAAATAGGCATGAAATCAAGCTTTTTTTTCTCACTCATTTCAATCTTTACCGCTGTTTTGAGTTGTTCCCAAAACACTCGAAGTGAAAGAAAAAAAGATACTTATGTGAATGACGCTAGTGCTGTGGTGGAGATTCGAAATCCAGGCACAACGGGAGGAAACTCCTCCCATAATCCACCCGGTGGCGGCAGCAATTTACAGCTGGTTGATCTGCATTTCGACAAAGGAACTAGCCTAAACTTTTCTAAAATTAGGGTTTCTGTAGAAAGTCTAATCGTCCGTTTTACGAATTCCAAAGAAGTGAGGCTGGATTATGACACACCAAAAGTATTGTACGTGCGGTCCGCCGGAAAAGATAGTTCTGGTGAAAATAATATCCTTTCTTTTGAAATTTCTGCGGAGCTGGCTTCCATTCCTATTGAATCCGTAAAACTGGTTTTGTCACAGGGGGGAAAAGCAGAAATTTTTGGTTATGATTCCGATTTATATCAAACCAAAATCATTTCCGACGGAATCTTTGAAGGACGGACCGAAAAGTCTAACACCACTTTTTCCAACTCCAAAGACTACAAATTGACAGTGAGTCTCCCAGACACATACCAAGAATCTTCCTCCACCAAATTGGAGGCTAAAATGGAAGAGGGTAAACCCGTGGAGTTATGGAAAAATAGTACCGTGGAGTGTCAAGATCAATCGAAGATGGAGATAAAAGACTGCAAGTATTTCGATGAAATTTCAAATATTTTCTCACAATTTTGCGAAGGAAAAGCGAGTTCTAACACAGGAAAAGTGGGTTTTATGAATTTTTCTGTTGGGGAAGAATGCACGTTACCGATAAAACTCCACCTTTAAATGAAAGGAAATCGAAGCCACATTTTTCTCTAAAAGCCAACTAGGATCTTTGTTCAAACAACTTGCAAACATTAGTCTGATCTTTTTGTCCACAAAATCCAATTTTTGATTTGGTTCAAACTGAGTTATATTCCATTTTTGGTCTTTTTTTTCCAGTTGAATTTGGTAGGTTCGGGAGGTTTCCTGACTGGGGATCAGGTGGGAGGGCATTTGCCACTCTTGACAAAGTTCATCATATTTTATGGGGCTAACTTTTTCATTTGAAAGAGATTTTTCAATTTCGTGGTTAGTTTCTAAATGAGCAGGTGAATGAAAATCGGTTTGCCGGTCAAAATCGTTTTCGTTTTTCATTCCAAGAGGTCTGATGTTTGGGAAAGTGGGCTGTGGAGCCATGGGTACGGTGGCTCGGGAAATCGTGGATTTAGGCAGGGATTTTTGGTTGAGCAGGCTAGGCTTCGATAGGGAAGGCCATTTTTCTTTGCTAGGGTTGATGATTTGGCGAGAAATTGTGGGTCCATTGAGATTAGCTGGTTGCACCAAATTGATTTTTATGGATGAATAAGATCTTTCCTTTCGAGAAACCTTTTGCTGCATGGGAAGCAAATTCCAAAACATGCCATGTACAACCAAAGAAAGGACACCAAAAACCAATCTTTTCCTTTTTAATAACTCCATTTTGATGGCACTCACACAAAGAATCATTAAACAAAATCAAAAACGAGTCAAAAATCGTGGGTCTGAATTGGAGAGGCAAACTGCAGAAAATCCCCCAGGATTTTGGTGTCAATTAAGGTAACAGGTGAGCCCGGACTGGCATTGGCATCTCGAATCCCCCATTTTTTTTCCAAACAAGGCTGTCCGGGCGCCCCCACACAAGTAAAAATCAGTTTTTTTCCGTTTTGCACCAACCCTAGGTTTCCTCCCGCCGCATTTTCAGGAGATTTGTCGCCATTTAATGGGGAAATCCAGTATCGGTTTTTAATGGTGCCTTTGTAGTCCGTAGGTGTGGTGTTTCGTTCTTCAACAAGCGCTTGGGTGCTGTCGCCATTCCAACCAGTGATTTGAATGAGCTGTAGATCTTGGCCATCTGCTTCAACCAAAGACTTTATCGATATGGGATCCTGGGAGACATCAATCCAAAAAAGGGAAACCTGCTGGCCAGGCTGCGGTCCCAAGTACTGTGGATTGCAGGAAACCATCACTTGAGAGGCACTTTTGTGTTGCCACTGAAAGGCGTTATGGCAACTAACACTTGCCTTAAAACCGTCCTTTAGGGAGATCACCTCTTCGATTTGGTTTGGACTCTGTCGCGAGGCTCTTAACAATTTAGCTTGGGTGGGATTTCCCCCTTCAAAACCCTGGGAAACATAAAAGACTGAAGTTGAATTGGACAATGCAAAAATAGGCCGGATCTCCTTTGGCCACTCCAGATCACGACGTGAGCCTTTCAAAGGTGATGGGCTTTGATTCCAGGGAGATAGGGCGTCAAAACGGTCAGAAACCACCGCTGTTTCGGATTCATCATAGCCCAAAGTCCACAGCAGTCCTTTGGATAACAGCGCTAAATCGTAAATATTTTTGGGAAACCCTGATTTTGGAACGCCCTCGCCTCCATTAGGCTCTGCTGAAGAAAATCTTGTGATTCTGGAAGGTTCTCTCTCAAAGCTAAATCTTTCCACGAGAAATAGAGTCTGATCTCTAGGGTTGGAAAACAACAGTGGATCAAAAGAGCCCGGGCTATAAATTTGATAGGTGTACCAAGTGTCTTTTTGGGATTCATAACCACACAAGGCACCACCATCCTTAGGGTTTCCAGTTAGAAAAAAGAGGGTATGGTTGAAAGCTTCTCCTGGGAACTGAGTCCCCTTTTCCCCACACAAGGTGACAAGCTCTGTGCTGCTTTTACTTGGGTCACATGCCAGGAGCCACCCCAAAATTCCAATCTGACTCAGCAAATTCATCCATTTAAAGTCAAATAAAAACAATAGGGATTTAGTAATTTTTTTCAAGGGGTAGATCCTCTCGTCTTTCGTACTTGAAGTCCGACTGCGAAAACCTAGCAGAATTGGAATGAATTTCCAATAACTATCTAAAACTGCATCCATCTGTTGTTCTTTTTATATCTTAAATAACTGATTTTACTTAACTAACCCCGATCATCTCTTGTAAACTTTTTTGAAATTAGAAAATTGGCAAAAAAGATTCCACCAAAAGCAAAAATAGTCCACGCCTTTTCAAAAATCCTGATTTATACACTCACCATGAAAAAGATGATGCCTTGCCCTTTGGCAAGGGGTCCCAATGGGGACCAAAATCCACAATCTCACCACACCATCCGCAAGGGCACTTACCGCCGTCCTAGCGACAAAAGGCTTGTGCCCCGAGGCTATTGTTATGATTGCCAGAAAGGATTCTCGGAACAAACCAACAGTCCCACCTACCGCCTCCAAGATCTGCGCAC
>JBIIVH010000045.1:0-36667 GCA_044339525.1 Silvanigrellaceae bacterium
GTAGGAGTTTTATTTGGAGACTTGCCCACGGATTTCAGAGCGGAAACCATGCAGAGAATCCATCAAAAGCTAGAATTTGTGAACAACACTTTGGCAAAAGGTGGTTACCTCATGGGGAACATGTTCACCGTTGCGGATATTTACCTTTTCACCGTGTTACGCTGGGCTCCCATGGTCAAGTTAGAACTAACCAACTATGCCAATATTCAGAATTTTATGCAAAATCTGGCCCAACGAAATTCCGCTAAAGAAGCTATAGCGGCCGACAACGCTCAAAAATAACCTCACAAAACCTGGAGATCTTAGCTCCTTATGATTTGGGGATTTTCCACTAACCTTGTGGACCCCAAAAAAATTTTCGTTCCCTTGACTCTCCTAAAAATTGAGTTAGTATGCGGGTGCATTTGGGGCCTCTTATGCATTTCGACTTAATTTGATTGGAGAGAGTAAAATGAAATCAAACATATTGAAATTTTTTGGCCCCATGTCGGTGTTTCTTTTAACCGGTTGCTTTGACGGGTATGTTTCCAATTATGACCTTGCCGTGAGCGCTTGCACCACCACTCAGTGCTCACTTGGTGGCTGCTACGAAGACACAGACTGGTCCTGTGTTCGACGCAAAGAAGCTAGCTATCAGTATTGTGGCAATGGAAATTCCGTTGTAACCAAAAAAACCATTTGCAAGAGCAGAGATGGTTTTGGGGGCACCACTGGAGAATGCTACGAAGTAACGGAATGCACCCAAATCTTTGAAAAATTAGACCCCGCTTTTTCCATCCAAGCGGATAAAGCTTTTGAAGAACTGAACAAACCACGACCCTTAGCCGAGGCTCTTCGAAACGTGGATGCCAATGAAGTGGCCTATTCCTACCGTATGAGTGTGGTTGCGGTGAAGAATGTACTGGAAGCCATGGCACTGGCTGCGGAAGGCGATAAATCCAAGTTATTGGCTTTAGGACTCACCAAATCGGATCTTTCTGAGCTAGCCAATTACAACGTGGCAGGCGTGCCATCCAGTTCCTATGAAGCCGTCGCTAAAAACGTAGATGCTACCGTAATCCAAGTCAAAGGATTGATCTCTAAGTTTACATTGATCATCAAAAGACTTGAAAAATCCGAATAAAAGGGATCTTTAGGGATCCTTTGGGGTCCCTAATCAGATAAGCCAAACGGTCTTTGGACCAGCTTTCTGCGAGCTCTAACGTGAGCAGAACTTGAAGTATGGGAGTAGTACTTTCGAATCATCTCAAGTCTCTCGATGGGAAGGCTCGCAAGGCAGAGTTCATCGAGGCGTTTCTTATGGGATTTTTAGAGGGTGTTCTCGCCAAGATTCAATCCATTTTAAATGGATGAGCTAATCATGGAGTCCGGGTCCTCCCAATTTTAAATTGAATATCAAAAGACTTTCAAAAATAAAATAATCTAAGTCTAGGATAATCATGTTTTACCAATGCGTAGGTAATAAAAAAAGGAACAACGTAAAAAACATTAATTTATTCAAATTGACCTCTGGTATTAACGATGATGCTTGATTGATTAAATATTTACGTGCCGCTATCAGGGTCTCATTTATCACCTCATTAGGCAAAACGAGTTTCTTTGCAGGATCAAGAGTTGATTGCCTCGCATTCCATCCATGTCTGCTAGCAAATCCAGACATTATTGGATTATTTGCAGTTTTTTTCAACCTATCGCAAAAGTCAGCTGGGTACCATTGATTTCCGATAGCTTCGTAGATCTTGTATCCTGTCACATATACACTTTGTTGATCTAAATTGGAAAGATCAATCAAGACTTGGGTTAACTTCATGTCACCTTTGCGAAAATCATCAATAGCCTTGCCTATCAGCCAATCCAATTCGTAAGAACCATTTATTATTGGTTCCAAATTCAACACTTCAAAGATTCCCACAATATCAAAATCCTTGTCCCACATTATTTCAGCGATGCTATCATCACTATAAAGAGTTTGGCCAATTTTTATGGAAGTTATTTTTTCTCTCTTTGCAGCAAGTGCTCCAGACGCGAGTCTTGACAAAAAATCCAAGAGAAAGAAGGCTTGGTCCCGTTCGGTCAATTGATCAACTAAAAAAGAAGAGCAGAACATATTTGAGCCAGGCTGATGATCATCGCCGAACACATCATCCCAAACATGGAAAGCCGAGGCGTGGATTGTCCGACAAAGTTGATCCATCGACAGATCATCTGCATATTTTATTTTGCATCGAAAGCGTGATTCTATTGCGGGCATATAGAGCATGTGTTTTCCTTTGTATGATAGTTTCTAACTTTCATTAGAAAAGATTGAGTGCTCAGGATGGAATTCTATTTATTTATAGGATTAAGTTCATTTCTCATAGCGTTTCTAGGGTCTTCCAGCAATGGAGGGATTTCCTTTTCCTGGGCATTGAACTTCTCAAACCAACGTTCGACTATGCCTCTGGACCTATGAACGGTATTCGCAGTTGCACTCAATTGGTTAATTTTTTCAAGAATTCCATCAATTTTCCTAACCATGGCCTGTGACATAAATAACTCATTTAGGAAAAGGAAGTTCTTGGCCTGAATGAAGGATGATTGCGCGTCGCTGAATTCAATTTCTCGGAGCATTTCCTCAAGTTTCTTTATCCCCTGAGATGCATCAGCCTCATAAGCAGCTATGATTCTGTCGATTTCGCCTTTGATAACGTTTCGAGACTCTAGTGCCTCCCGAACATCTTCAGCGGTAAACTTGCTTCTATCTAGATCGTGTCGAAGCCCGTATAGCCCAGAGAGTTTGCAGTGAGCCTTTATCAATCGAGCATACATTTTCGGATAGATTGTAAACTTATTTCGCGTTGAAGTCCATTCAACATTGCCTCAGTGTAGTTGTCAATCTCCTGCTTGTGTGAGTTGATTGAATTTTGAGCGTCAACAAAAAAATATGACTTTATCTTTTCTTTTGAAAGAAACGCTAAAAACGCTGTTACTACTGGACTGCCAATTAAAGTAACGACATTATAAATAGTCGTTTTCATAGACAGGATTTCCCCTACCAAGTTAAGCGATTCGATTCAAATACTACCGTCCCAAACTCTTCAAGTCGGAGACTACTGCATCTGTGGATGTCCAATTCAGAATCCTGACAAACTCGTCAGCCAAACTTTCCTTTCGATCGAGATTATATCTCCATAAAATTATGTCTTTCGTAATCGGATGACTCTTCTGTATAGTATGTTTTACAGCCGCTTGAACTAACTTCTCACACGCAGTTCTTGTGCTTTCATTTAAGTTTTCTGCATGAGCAGCTTGATTTCTTCCGTGCCAGATCCAATCCCGAAGGCATTCTCCGCCAATCATCCTGCCCTTCTTTACCTTGCAAAGTTGTACCCCGTGCATTATCCACTCGTTTCGTATGGCTTGATGACCGACACAAAGTAGGGTAAATGATTGCAGCTGAACCGATATCCGATACCTAGATAAATTCTTGGCGGCACTCTTAAACTTTTCATTTGTATTAAAATAGGTTTGGAGTCCGTATATTTGGTCGTTCAAAAACATGCCAGCATCATCGTCATCGTCGATTCCTGCAGCGCGCATTTGTTTCAGGAAAGCGTGGGAACGAGCTTCATGATAGATGACACTTGCCAGTTCATCGACAGACTTCCAGTAATCACCTGCCATGGCCTGTAAGGTCGCGGTAGATGCGTCCACCAATGGTTTCACCTGAGAAATGTACTCCCCAATATCACTGACTGGAGCATCAACCAACTTTAGAAACAGTTTCGACAAATTCGACATATATTTTCCTCTGATCGGCCTCCCTGCCCCAGAACTTGCCGTCCTCCCCGTCCTTTTTGGTGGAGAGGCTACGCCTTGCGCACAGCCTGCTTTTCGCAACTTTCCAGCGCCAGTGCCCAGATCCACGTCAGAACCACGAGAATCGTATTGGTGTGCCAATAGACGCTAGTCGCGAGAATCGCCACGAGCAAGCGGGGAGCGATCAACCACCCCAGCCACCAGAGAAAACCACCAAAGGAAACGCTGGAGAACAGGAGCGTCAGCCTGGGAAAAAAAAACATAAAGACGATGAACCATACCCCATGAACGTCCCAGAAGCTCATCTCTCACTCCATTCGCCAGCATCAATAACACAACGATTGTGATGAAAAAAGACTGACGTCAACTGAAAAAACCCCACAAGGGGCGTCTAGCCCAACCACCCAGGCTGCCCATCGATTCACGTGTATTAGTCAGGACTTAATCTGACACTGGGTAACAAGATTACAGTTTTTATCTCATATCTGTAACATCAAGTCTAGCAGTTTTTTGAGTCCAGAAACCTGCTCCCCTCTCAATGTTGCTTTCATCGGTTTTGCACACATCCCAATTTTTTTGATTTACAAGATCCTTTTGCAGATCATCTATACTCTTGTAAAGCGTTTTTTTGAAAGCAACACTTTAAAAATCATCACCTTTTGTCCTGTGAAAAATGCTCATAAATTCAATTTGTTTGTGGGCTTCGAGCTTTTGTCTTAGTATGGACAATGTCCTCAAGACCCAGATACAGCTGATATTCATGGTGTTCCCACAAAACAGGTGTCCTGAGCGCCTAAATACCCAGGGTGTTTGTGTTTCGAGTTCTCCATGAGCTGCCTTCTCTTCCTTAGCTTTTTCCATCGCTCTAAGTTGTGCTTTAGTGAAAATTAATCCTTTTTTATGCTGATTGACGTTCTAATGCACCCAGTCTCTTTTTAATCGGCTCTAAATCATTTCTTAACCAAACACTCCTAACGCCACCTGGAGATTTAAGAAAACCCTGTTTTTTGAGCTCAGTTACTCTCATTTCTATGGTGGAATGAATCCAATTCTAGCTCTTACCGTAAAAAATCACAAGTTCGATGCAATGCGTGGAAAAATCTGAGTTTGCTAAGCTGGATTTCTCTGGCTTCAGGTGTGTTGAGGATCAGGGCGATTTTGTGACCATGAACTTGGTAGATACCTCTATAGAACAAGAAATACTTGAACAAGAAATTGAGGTGCTAACACCATCGATACCTGAAAATTGTCTTCACTTACACTACCTAATGGCAACACCATTTCGACACTTTCCCGCGAAGTGGGGATCGAGATTTGGGACGAAAAGTCAACCCGGCATGCTCTATGGTTCCCTTGAAGAAGAAACAGCACTCGCCGAAACCGCATACTATCAACTGCGTTTCTTTCAGGCCTCGAAAGGAACATTTCATCCTGTAACAAAGGGTTTTTGATGTTAAAGTTTGTTCATCAAATGGACTAGATTTAACCTCCAAAAATTTTGATGAATTTCGAAAAAATCTTACCTCTGTTGATTCTTATTCCGAAACACAAAAGATTGGCTCTTGCTTGAAAAGGCGTGGAATTGATACTTTTTTGTTTTGGTCGGCTCGAAGTAATGGAAAAAACTTTGCGTTGTTCTCCTCTAATCCAATCGGTGGTGGTTCCGCCCAACCCATCCAAAGACGTTGGACTGCATCAGTAACTTCAGATAGAATCATCTTTTCTCGAATGGATCTTCCCAAAAAAAAGTCGGTTGAATTTAGCCTAAGTGAATTCTTTTCTTATGGAGTCTTTCTTGCTATTCCCTCTTAAGTCTCCCAAGCTTTCTGGTAGGCTTTCATTAAAGTTTCAACCGATTCTATGGAGTGAATTCCATCTACACTTTTCCCAGCCTGAAAATAATCTAAGTAACGTGAACCCTTCGTTGATGATTTTTTTAACTTAAATAGGGACTGCAAGGTATACACCATACGCATGTAATGCTTAAGTTTGGGATGATTCAAAGCCCACCTTGCCACCGGAGAGGCTTTGGTGCCTAATCTTTTGATGTATTCCGTCTGGATCACGGATACGGGAACACCGCTGATTTTTTCCGTAAGCACGATGTCTTTCGAAGTGGCCTTCAAAATGGCGTTCTTGTAATCCATATGTGCTGTACATTCCGGGGTGGCGATAAAACGCGTTCCCAGCTGCACTCCCTGATATCCCATCTTTAAGGTCTGCACCACCTGTTCCGGCGTGCTCATGCCTCCAGCGGCCAAAACAGGCACCCCAAAATGACCCAGCTCGTTCCAAAGTTTCTCAAGCCCCAGATCTCCGGCATGGCCTCCCGCACGATCATTCACTGCAATCAGCCCATGCACACCGGCCTCAAGGGCTTTTTCCGCCCATTTACGACGGGTTACATCATGATAGACCACCCCTCCCACGGATTTCACCCGCTCCACCACCCACGAAGGATTCCCCAAGGAGGTCACAAAGAACCTCACCCCTAGTTCCAGCGATATATCCAGCCATCGCTTCATGCGGTCTTGATAGATCTTGGATGATTTTTCTGTTATAATATTTAAACCAACCGGCTTTTGGGTGAGTTTCTTAATCAGGTTCAGTCCTTCCCTAAATTCATACCCATGCACATAGACTAATGAAAGGGGCTGAATCACCCCCATTCCACCCCACTGGCTCACCGCTGCCACCAATTCAGGGTTGCTACAAGGGTACATGGGACCACACACCACTGGAAGTTCCACACCCACTTGTGTGGTAAATTGATTTCGATTCATTGCCTCTCCTTAAGTGGAACTCTTTGGACTCACAAGCCAATGAGCTGTTACCTGAGCCACCACATCCTTCGCCCGATCTCGCAATTCCGCCTGGATCGCTATTGTGGCACTACCTACTTTAGGAATCTTTTGAGGATCCATTTGTGCATGTGCCTCAATATCACCCCGTGCTTTTTTTAAGTAAACCACCTCAATGGACTTTAAAATTCCCCGATGATTTTCCGAAAGCGGAAGATGTAAAGCGAGTCCTGTTGCCAACTCTCCCAGATTCGCTAAAGCGATGGCGTGGATGCTATTTAGGTGATTTCGCACTCTCCTACGATCGGGCAAAAGCACCACCACGGAAGTTTCTTGGATTTTGATGACTTTGGCTCCCATGGTACCCGTGTAAGGCACGAATCGTCCCACAAAAAAGGACAACAAAGATAGGGAACTAGGTAATTTTTCAATTCGTTTCCATAAAGCAGAAATGCTAAGACTACTTAATTTTGGACTTTGCCATTGTTTGACCCAACCTAACTTACTTTGCACCCCATTCCTCCCCTGTAATTTGTCTGGCCGATGATGGCTAGACGGCAATTTCGCAGGAGAAGGAAGATTTGTCTAGAGAGCCAGTGCAAATAGGGGTATGAAAACTTTTGAAGTGCAAATAACGTTTCTTTTGTAACCTAGGACCCATTCATTTCGAATGCACCTCCGGTTCAAACTAAGGCTACTCTCCAATGGTTGGTGGGAAATCTTTTTACGTTCCAGGAGTTTTATATGAAGTCATTTCTTTTATCCCTATTTTTGTCCGTTGGTGTGGTGTCTCCTGCTTTCAGTGATTCTCAAGAGCCACAAGATCTTCTTACGGAGTCAGCACCTCCCTCTGTGATACCATTTGGTGTATTTTTACAGTATGACTATAAAGAGGCTTGGCAAACGCCGGTTACTGAAGATATTCTTGGCATCATAAACTTATCTACCAATGAACTTTCTAATGGAATGGTTCTATCGAACATCTACTACAACTACAATTCTAAAAGACGATCCTTTTCCCGCATGTGGGCGGTAGTGGAATCCTATGAAAAGATCTCAAACACATCTGGTATCGTCGTTTTTAGGGAAGTTTTTGGACTTAATCAAGGCCAAAATCCCGGCCGCACCCTTCGCGTCTTTGTGGATGTTCAACCACGCTCTATCAAAACCACCATCCTTGGTCAAACAGGAGATACTTCCACCATCTTAGATTTCGATCGACCAAGTGGCAGTGGAAGCGGGGAAGGTCAAGTGCTTCCACCCGAGGGAGGAGGATTTCCAAATCCAACGGGTTGCCGAAATGGTTGTGGAGCCTAGTTTTTAGAAATTTGAATCCGAGTGAGCGGTTGATCACCATTCCAAAGTCTTAGCTCTCCCACCCATAAATCACCATTTCCAAGGGAGGAAGGGACTTCCAACAGCCAGTCCGACTGCGTGTCTTCCTTTCTTTCCAAAGTAAAGGAAACTGGATTTTTGAGCTTTGTTTTAAGGGACGCGAATATTTTGGAAAGGCGCATTTTGCTGTATTCACCCACATTTGGATAGCTTTCAATCGAGAGCTGACTTCCCTCGTTTTCCAAGGAAACTTCTTGATATAAGGGTTTTGAGTGGGATGAAACCGGCATCCATCTCCAATCCAAAGTGGTTCCCATCATTCCATTTTTAATGGCTGTTGCCAAAGACAACCAAGGGTCTAAAACACGGTCCGTGTTTCTTTGAAAAATCCCCAACTCAAAATCGCTCCAGCTCTCCTCTTCCTTAAATTCAAACACCCCTTCAAAAGCAGGGATAGGATTAGATTCCTTCCAAATCAATGGAATCTCAATTTGGCGCCCCAAGGCGACGACTTCTACTTTGGTCAGTGGCCTTCGTAACTCATTTTTGATGAGCCAACTCGTCTCACCACCCAACTGATCTTGCACCAGAGAAAAGGGAACGGATTCCGCCCCTAAAGCCACATAGATGGGTAAAGCACTTTTTCCAGTCTGCTGATACACCTGGAGTTCATAAACACCCTCACTCAAAGCAGGGACTTGCCAACTGATGGCCGCACCATTTCCAGAAAGGGAAAGCCTTTGTTGGGCCACAATATGACCCAAAAGATCCGTTAATCGCAGAACCAAACTTCCAGAAACAAAGGCAGGGCTGGGAAGTTGAACCATACCCGTCAAGTTCAATGATTTCTCCTGATCTACTTTTATACTAAATTTTTGGATGGAAAAGGGCTCCAGATTGCCTTTCCACTGGAAAAAGCTCTGATTTTCATTGGCAAGGGAACTGATATGGATCACCACGGGAATGCGGTGCCTAATCATCCCTTGAGCATCCACCAAAGTGATTTCATCCGTGTAAACACCAGGTTTTTTGGCCACAGCGGGGTCCACTTTTACGGGAAAACTGGCTCCTCCTTCTTGGAGGGTGACCACTTCAGGGGCAACAAGCCAAGGTTGAGTGGACTTAAGAGTCAAAACCTCAATGTAATCCACCGCTAAAGGGTCTCTAGAGGAAGGGAAATCCAGAAAGGATAAAGTCACATCCGCATGGGAGACATAACCCTGACTCACCATGCCTTCCATGGTTTTTCCGGAAGGCAACGTCACTTTAGCGACTAATGTTTTATCCCGTGCCACATGACCAGAGTTTTTTTCTGGCAGCAAAGATAGGTAAATGTCATAGGCTTTATTTACGTTTACCATGCCTGCACCTTGACGAATGGAAGGCACGCCCTCCAGGGGTCTAGCAGAGCTCAAAAGAGCGGATTTTAGAAGGTTCATGTCTATGGGATAGGACTGTGCTTTCAAAACAGAAAGTAGGGTGGTGGCCGCTCCCACAAAAGCAGGAGTGGCAGAACTCGTTCCCCCAAAGGGAATAAACGAATTGCCTGTGCCGTTGTTTTCGTCGCGCACCATACTCATCAAGGGGGCAATCAAATCGGGCATGGCACGTCCCAGCCGGGTGGGGCCCGAACTGCTGTAGTGCACCACATGATCTCCTTTAACGTCCAACCATTTATAGACGTTACGGGCCTGATCCTGGGTAACAGCGGCTCCTAAACCAAACCCAAGCCTTGGGATGTAATCATCGGGTGCGGCGCTAAAGGTGGAAGGACCCTCATTTCCCGCCGCAATGCCCACCAAAATTCCGCTTTGGCCCAGCTCCGCATCCAAAATTTGAGCCAATTGTTGCGCCGATTTAGCATCCGCTGCCGCAAATCCCCAGGAAACACTCAGGGCGTCGGCCTTCTGAGATTTAGCATGGAGAAAATACTTTAGGAGAGTAGAGCTGCTATAAACATCTCTACCTGTTGCATCCAAGGCATAGGAAAGGAGCTTGCTTTTAGGCGCCATTCCATTCACTTTTCCCCCTAGATAGTTTTCACCGGAAACAATGGAGGCACATGAAGTTCCATGCCCCCCTAAAATCGTGTGGAATTGCACTCCTCCATCCGCTGGAAGGGACACCGCAATGGCTCCACCACCCCTTTTTGAGGTAAAGTTGGTCTCTATAAAGTCTTTCGTTTCATTAAAATCCCGAATGATTTCATTTTTGGCCGAAAATGTTTTGTCTTGGTTTGCATCAAACCAAATCCCTTTTTTGCCATCTGTTAGCTCCACAGTAAGAAAGGCAAAGGAATCGCTGGCGCTGTCGTTAGAATTGATATCTACCCCTGCGGGCTCTTTCATGATTTGAGCCAAAGATTCTTCGCTTAACATACCTATTCCTGTTACTTTTAACAGGCGATCACTTTTTTCCAATAAATAAGAATCGGAGTGAATGGTGATTTCATTGTTTTTGATTTCAGGCGCTGGATTTACAGCGACCTTTCCAAATTCCGTAAAATCAAAATACCCTTGAACTTTGGCGCTGCCATCGGCAAAAGTGGAAATCCCTTTTAGGCCAAAATCAATTCCAGTGTCTATAATAGCCACCGTGGTGTTTCGACCATCCGCTTCCGGAAATCGAGCTTGAAGCTCTCGAACCCCTGTCACATCACGGGCGGAAAGCAAACTCTGAGCCAAAGCAGCCGAGTCCACCTCACGGGAAACCGGGCTTCTTTCTGCGCTTCTCCAGGAAGTATTGCCAGCCAATAGACTTTCTTCTGGCACCAAGATCTGAGAAAGGGTCGCCTCAGGAACATTTACTTCTAAAATGGTTTGTGAACCATCCACTTTCTGAGTGGTACCACCGGCGCGAATCACCTCTTCATGGTGAGCCAAAGCTTCCTCTGGAGAGGTAAATCGAGCCACATAGGTGGTCAACTCATTGGATGGTTTATCCTTTTCCAGGTTTTCCGCCCGGTCCAATTTCTGGGACACGGAAACGGATTTTTTAGAATGCTCCTTCTGGCATCCGGAAACAATGCTTAATATTCCCCCAAAAAGCAGCCCGTTGAAGGCTAAAGCGATAACTTTACTGGCCTGACGCATGCTCAAATCCTTTCTTCCACATTTTTTACCGGTGCCCAATCTTTTGTATAACGGAAAACTTGATTCTTAGGCACCCCTATTTTAAAATATCTTCATCATCCCCAAATTCTCCTCCTTAACTCCTACTCATACAAAAGGGATTCATGGGAACCTTTTTTTTCCATCAAACTCGAATGCCTCCATTAGGTATAAGGCGCTATCCTCCGGTTTGGCCCCTGATTCTTGCCACCTGGGGAAGTGGGATCCCAAAGGGTGCCGAGGCCCAGGAGATTTTGATCTATTCCCATCAAACACGGCCTTTTTTCAATTCAAAAGAAGGACTTACAGGTCAGGTCGAAATTCTTTATGGCGAAGGAGATCTTAAAAATAAAAACACACAGGTGGATAGTTTTGAAGGCTCCATTGAGTCCCATTTCGTGGCGCAGGCCCGAAAAAAAATCAGTCCCCAATTTGAGTTGAGCTTTCACAATAAAACAACCTTTAGAGAAACACGAAGTTACGATTCTTCCCAAACCACGAATCGCAAAAAAGATCGAGATGTGCTGAATTCGACCGTTTCTTTTGCCGCTTTCCACGTGATTCCTGAGGTGCAAGTCGGGGTTGGCCCTCGCTGCCACTACCTCTTTCCCACCAGCTCTTCCAAAGAACTCTCCACCACCAGCGGAATGGAAACGTTTGAAGGGAAAAAAGCAGGAGGATACTTCTGCAACTGGGGATTAGGCATTGCCAAATCAGGTGCCAAATGGATGACCGGACTTCATTATGTTACTCTAGGAGAGAAAAAAAGAAAGTTCACGAGTCCAAATTCCCCCGGCAATGGGGGATCGGTTCTGGCCTTTGAAGCCCCTCAACTGAGTCTTTTTGGGCTAGTGGATTTTGGGTTCGCTGAGTGGTTGTTTTCGGGAACACTTCTGTTTTCCGGAGATTCGTCAGACGCCGCACCGTCTGGCATGAAGGTGCGAAAAGATCATTTTCACCTGTTTACAGGCTTTCAATTGCAGGATTCTAGATTTCTGTATGAGATTCAGGTTGGTTACCGAACAGAATCCTATAGTGAAGCCAATTTTACCTCATTCCAAACCATCCCCACATGGTCCATCGCATTCCAATCAGGACCCCAGGGCGGCCCCTGGAAAGCAGGCGCAGCCCTAATCACCGGTAAAGACGAGCACGCTTCTAGCGAACTCAACATTGAGTATGGATATCTGGCTGGCTCTCTTAATTTTACTTATTTCTTGCCGATCTAAAATTTAACCCCAAGGGAGCACTAGTGGAAAATCCACCCTAACAAACGGGGGAGGTAACATGAAGCCAACTTACGTGAAACTATCTTGCGTGTTCACTGTTGTAATTCTCTTTTTTACTCTAAATTCCTGCCGATTTTTCGGATTTAAGGGAAAAAAATCAAGTCTAAGCTCCTATTCCCAATTTGACTCTCTGCCATTTGAACGGGCCGGAGGATACAAATCCGACCTTTTAGATGGCGTACATGCCCTGACCAGCAATATCCCCGCAGCACCCGTAAGGCCTGATCCAGACCTTTTTGGAAGAAGATTATTGCGGCAATTTCGCACTGAAGATTCCACATTATCCAGAGCCATTTCCAGCATCGAAGACTACAAGTCTCTATTAGGAGGAGCCAGCATTGATTTTCGAGTGGCACCCCAGGAATCTTATGATGCCACAAGCATTTTGGCCATCCAAAGAGTCAGCGAAATCCTATGCCAGGCACTTGTGGCACCCACGGCATGGGCCCAGCCCGGGTGGGGAAGCATTTTAGAATTTGGAGCCCATGATAAGCAAAAAAATATTGTTTCTTTATTCACCCGACTCACGGGAAAACCAGAATCCGATCTCACCGCAGATAAATCGGCTCAGCTTCAAGCCATTCTAGAAATGGAAACCACGAATGGAAAAATGACGGACGCCAGCTACACAGGTGTTTGCGTGGCCATTTTATCAGACACCGAAAGTTTACTCCTATGAATTTAAAATATATCAAAATCATTGGGCTTGGTTTGGCGCTCCAAGCCCTCTTTTTTCCTGGGACCTCCAAAACGGAAGGAAACCTGGACTTTGCCCTCAGACGGGCAAGTTACCTTTTAACCGGCTCCTTTCCAGATCCCAGCTTGATACGCCAGCAAAGCGCCGATTTATCAGCATATAAAAACTCACTTCGGTCTTTTCTTGATTCCAATGGATTTTACGATGCTATGTTACGTTATCACGAAAAACTCCTAGGGGTTGGCCTTCCCGAAACCTACCTGGAAGAGCTACAAAGGGAAGAATTTGACGACAAAAAACTAAAAATCGCTAGGTTACACTGCTCCAGAAAAAGTGGAAAATTCAACTGTGTATGGCAGCCAGGAGAAAGAAAATCATTGCCACAAAATGGACAATGTCCTTCCACCTGGATGGAACCCGTTGTTCCTTTTTGGAAAACGGATCTTCGGCTCTGGGTGTGTCCTTCCATCACTCAGAGTTGCGGGGCGGATTTGAGTCGATGTTTTATTACCTTTGCCGATCCAGACGAAGCCAGGAACTCAGAATTAGGCACCAGCGAAGCCTTTGACACAAGACTCACCGTTACCAAATCACTGTCCAAGCAAGCCGCTGGACTTGCGGCGGCGGTGGTAACTCAAAACTATCCCTACACTACGATCTTAAAGTCGGGTGTGCACGCGGTGGACTCTGCTATCGTCCATTTGCTCAATCAAGAGCATCATTTTGATCTCAGTAAAATGCATGTTTCAAAAGAGTTACTTTCCGCCGTAAAAGGAGCCCAGTTTAAAGACACTCGCTTTCACCTCCTCTACACAGGAGAGTCTTCTAGTCATGCCGGGGTGCTATCCACATTTGGCTACCTACGAAGATATGAAAAAAATCGCACCAGAGCCAACCAAATGTATGAAAGGCTAATGTGTCGAAAATTTACCAGTGAACCTCCCAAGGTGTTTCCCCAAGACCCCGGGAATCTGCGCACCGCCCCGGGATGTAGCGGGTGTCATGCCACGCTCGATCCCCTGGCGGATTTCTTTTCCGTATGGGGTGAGGGTGGAGAATTATACAACAATGCCAATGGTGTGCCAGGCACTTTCATAGGAAAAACAGGCACAGGTTTGAAGGATTTATCGGAAATTGTGGTGGCAGATAATGCTTTTGCCACCTGTGCCGTTCAGAATGTGTGGAAATGGCTGGTGGGTAGAGATTTTTACAAAAGCGAGGAAAACATCCGCAATGCCCTTACAAACTATTTTGGTCAGACTCAGTTTAGCTTTAAGGAACTGGTTTATGCTGTGGCCAGTCATCCCACCTTTATGGATCCCAGGCGTGCGGATGCCACAGTGACAGACCCTCTTGAACAACCAGCCATCGGTAAGGTTCCAGAACAAGATAACAAACAAGAGTGCAAACCAGACATCAACTTTCAATCAGAGATCGCTCCCAAAATTTCCCAATGCACCACCTGCCACAACTCTTCCAATTCTGGCAGACAGAGTCTAGAAACAGAGGCTGATTGGAAGAGGTTAGGTAGTACAAGTGTAGGACTTATTTCTAGCGGAAACATGCCCCCGGGCCAAACCGGATCCCCAACTTCAGGTCCACTCTGGGAGTTTAAAGAATCATTGAGATGTTGGCTGGAGCAAAACCCATGACAAATTCTAAACGACCCAAAAAAGACGATCTTTTTACCAATCAACCTCTCATCCTTCATCCCAGCGAGATAGGTTCTGTAACGCGCAGACAGTTGTTGGAATTTGGAACCAGCATCGTGGCCCACGTGGGCTTATCCTCTCTTTTAGGAGGGAGTAAAATAGGATTAGCGCAGACCTCTCCAACCAAAAAACTAGTCTGGATTCACATGAATGGGGGTTGGGATATCTTAGAAACCACCGATCCAAAGCAAAACAGCACCTCAAAAATAGACGTGCCTTATGACTGGGGTAGCGTCCCTACTCTAGCCGGAAGTAACGACGTAAAGGTGGGCAGATGGCTCACAGAACTGGCCAAACGGGGCCAAGATGTGACCGTCATCAGAGGCTTGGCCATGGGCACCACCTCCCACGACGCAGGCACCACCTATATGGACACCGGCATTTTAAGTAACAATGGAACTGTGAACGCGGCGAGTGTGAGCGCCATTGTTGCCTCGGAAAGCGCTGCCACCATTCCCATCATCCAGCTTTCAGGAGGGTTAACCCCCAAGGTAGACCGCGGTTTACCCCGGGGAGTGTCTGTGGTGCGGGCCGAAAACTTAGAATTGTATCGTTCCATGTATCCCGCCAATGACCTAGAGAAACAAAGAAAAGATGCCATTATGAAGTATCTGAGTGAAAGCATGACCAAGGTGAGAGACACCCAAGGGGACAGCGATAAACTGAGAGCCATCGCAGCATCACAAATCAAGATCCAAGAACAACTTAACTTAAATGTGGCTTCCAAACTCACTCTCACCGAGGAAGACAAAAAACCTTTTTCCTCCCGTTCCAACGCCGCTTTACGCAACACCGATAGTTTTGCGTTGGCCTTAAAACTTCTGCAAAATGATTTGGTAACTTGCATCAACATTGGCGTGGGAGGGTTTGACACACACTCTAACCAAGAGCGTTCCCTTGGCCCCAACTTGATCGGATTTGACCTGGCACTAGCCATTTTTATAGATGAGCTTAAAAAAATCCAAAAGCTTTCCCAAACGATCATTGTGGTCACATCTGATTTTGGCAGAACCCCAAAAATCAATCGCAACAACGGAAGGGACCACTGGCCCGTGGGAGGTGCCCTGTGGATTGGGGGAGGAGTGGCGGGAGGCCGGGCCATTGGGGCCACCGACAACGAAGGGCTATTGGCTCAAGAAATTGATATGCAGACAGGCCAGGTGAGTGCCTCAGGGCAGCAGCTTAACAGCACCCATTTGGGAGGAACCGTCATCGAACACATGTTGGGATCGGCTTACTTAACAAGACGAAGTTACCTAAACGCATTACCATTGCTGAAACCAAGCTAATCGTTTTCAAATACAACATTTTTTATTTTAAATTTCGATGTTTCATGCAAAATAGATTTAATGGCTGGCGATCCGTCATAAGTCCTGTTAACATCTAAAAAGAATCCATTTTTCAAAACTATAAAATGAGTCATGCCAACCACCAGAAAGGCTTCAAATGCTCAGAAGTAATCCTTGTTTTATCTTTTCTAAATCTATTTATTTTCTGAGCATAATCTGTTTATTTAGCAGCACCTGCAAAAGCCGATCCTCTCAGATTAAAAGTGGTACCGACAATTTGGCAGGCGTTTTTTCTGGCCCCATCCCTTTTTGCCAAACTATGGCAAATCCTTCCATCGATCCTTCCCTAAAGTCTGAACCAGGACGGTTTTGGACACACGCTGAACTTCAGAAGTACATCAAGGAAGCGGTTGAAAATTCTTCCGATGAGGCTAGAATCGATTTCAGTTACCTTGTGATTTACTCAAAAATCACCAAGCTGAGAGATGAAGCCCGCTGCAATCCCAATTCTCCCATGCATTCAAAAGACCCACTCAATCAAATACTTATGGACGCTCTGGCCGACACCATGACGAGAAGCCTGGTGGCCATGACCGTGGCGTGCAGCCAATCACAGGTTTTAGATGTGGATCTGAGTGGAAAGTGGTGTGAGCTTCAAAAGCAAATGAGATCGTGGGATTCCCTAAGGACAACTTTGGGTACCATAGTCATCTACCTCACATTGAACATGGGGCAGGGTTTATCAATGTTGCCTTATTATGATGACCTCTGGGTAGACTCTCCTTATCAGAACAAAGATTCTCGAATAAACTATTTGAGGGAAAATTTCAAAGAGCATTACGATGCAAATAATCGATTTATCGCCCAAAATGCCAGTCAGGCACTTGAAAAACTACTTGAGGATGGCTTTGCTCATAAATGCGCACTTGATTTAGTGTCTTGCACCAGACCCATGGCACCTGTATTTGAAATTTTTTTAAAAATCACCAGGGATAATACCTTTGCGATGGCTCTGAAAATAGCAGAGCAGCGAACAGCCCCAAACCAACCCAGATTGACCAAAATCTCGACTCAGAATTCTGGAACCACACCAGAAAAATTCGTGATCTCCGGAGATTTTAAACCCATTTCCAATCCTTATCTATTAGAAAAATCGGAACAGGAACTTTTAAGCTATGCCAAAAAATTAATGATTCCCATTTCCGTTCTTTCTTTAGAATCCATAGGAGGCAAAAGCCAACGCGAGCTCAAAACTAAAAAAGGTGGTTCAAATTAGCGTGGGTTCTTGATTCCCCAGCTCTAAGAAACCTAAATCCCAACACCCAAACTGATCCCAATATCTGGCACAAAAACACCTTGTGAATCATTAAACTTCTTTCGGGACTTGCTGGCCAACTCTGGATTTTTTTCTCGAGACGTCTTATTTAAGTCGCCCTCTTTCACCTCCAATTTAGAAAGGGAAAGCCCTCCTCCGGCATAGAGTGCTAAAGTAAACCCCTTGTTTCCCAAAAATCGATATCCTACATGAACCACGGGGGCCAACAGAGTAAAAGACTTGCTCGTACTTTCACCGGCTCCTTCAAAGGTGGCATTCACTTGTCCCAGCTTTAGCTTGAATCCTACAAACATGCTGCCCAAGGTTTCAACGGGGTACAAGCGGATTTTAGGGGCAAGACTCAGAGTCTCTGACGTAACAGAATACCCACTTTCGTCCAGGAGTTTGGCTTTTCGATATTCGAGTGAACCCCCTAAGGTGAAGGGCTTGTCTTCCCATTTTTTCTCAAAGTCAAAACCAAGCCCCCGATAAATCAGTATCGCTGGATTGATTTCAAATATAAGGTCTGCTTTGGGTGCGCCAGGGTAGTATTTTTTTCCAAATACGGGCTGCTCACCCGTGGGAGGTTGATAGGTGCTGGGGGAAGGGGTTTCAGGGCTGTATTCCTGAGCAAAACTCACAGACGTCATACCCACAGCAGATAATACAAATGATAAACAAACTAAACCCTTAATGCTATTCATTAAAATTTACCTCTAAAAATAAAAAATTTTTAACCACTTGAATCGCAAAACTCAAAAGTGTTACTGCAGGTTTGTCCGTTCCAAGGATCTAGAAAAGTTCTGCAAAAAAGAGCAAACATAATCCGACACTCTTTGCGAAACCAAAACATCGAGATGATCTTTATTGCTTTCCACATGACAAAACAAGGGAGCTTGGATCTGCCGCATGTATCTCTCTGCCATCTCGAAAGGGACAAACATATCCTTCCTTCCGTGGATCCAAAGGGTCGGTATTTTAATTTGAGCCAAAATCTGTCGCTGAGCCAAAAACTCTTGAGTGAACGCATTGAGCTGTTCAAAGGGGTGGAGCTGCAAATGAAGTCTTACGGGCGTGCGGGGGCTAAATTGATTGCGAAACAGATTCAAAGCCACTTTCCAGCCATAATAGGGTGCCTGACTCCAAAAATACCTCACCGAGCTTGGGTGGAGGTAGGCTAATGCCGATTTTTTTTGAACGGACTTAAAATTTTGGGCGGTGAGGGCTGGAGAGAGCACCACGAGTGCCTTGATCAACCCTGGCGCTTCCTGGCGAGCTGCATACAAGAGACTATAAATCGCCCCTACAGACTGGCCACAAAGAATGAAAGGAAGATTGGGCAACCGACTGTACAACTTAGAAAGCACCAGGGGCAAAGACCTGGAGGCCTGCTGAAAATCAAAATGCCCGGCATCTGAAGTGCCATGGCCATCTAGCTCTACGGCAAAAACGGCACTTCCTCCCGCCAATAAGGACTTAAAAAACATCCAGTTAGGAAAAGTTAAAGGCTGAAACAAAGTATGAGAAAACACCACAAGCTGAGAGGGCTCCCGATTTTTAGGATAGAGAAGCAGGCCTCTGGACACTCCGGAACCCACAGGAACATGAAAAGCCATCCCCTTGGCAACCCGACGCAACGGGGGAGGGAGAAGAAATTGATTGGTCTGGGCCACTCCCAATGGTTCAAAACACTCTGAGAACCGCTCTAACCAGCCTAAATTCGATTGAATCTCCATTAATGCTACCTACAAAATATCGGGGATGATGAGAAAAAAAATGAATTTCTAGCTTGCCTAGCTCTGCGGTTTCATTGTATCCGCTGAATCTGAGGGATTCAAGTTTTTAGCCCGCTCGTGTCTTTTTTTCCCAGGGAAAGGTCTGTGCCATGTTTACCCCCCACTCCACTATGAAGGATGTCATCGCCACTTTGCCTTATGCCAAAGTCTTGCTGCAAAAACATTTTCACTTAGGGGGATGCCAAAAATGTGGATACGAACCCCATCAAACGATTGAAGACGTGGCTTCCCATCATCAAAAAGAATCTCTAGATATATTGATGCTCCTTAATACTTTTTTATCCCACCAATCTCAGATTGAAATCGATCCAGAAGAACTGAGAAGCCTCATTAACTCTTCCGCTTCACGACTGTGCCTCATCGATGTGCGCGAACCATGGGAGCAAAAAATCGCCCAAATTCCAGGGAGCGAGGTTTTGGATGAAGGTCGTTTTTCAGCCGTGTTAGACAAGGCCAAGGAATGTGCCTATGTGGTGGTGTATTGCCATCATGGCATTCGTTCTAGACAGGCAGCCCTTTTCTTGAGAGAACACGGGATTTCAGGCGCTGTATCACTTAGGGGAGGAATCGACCAATTTGCCACACAAGTTGCTCCTGACCTAGCTCGATATTAATCGGATGAAGGATTGAATTTTTCATTTTATGTATTAGACTTAGAAGTGCCATAAAGTAAAAATAAATGAGGAGGGCGTATGAAAACTAAACTCAAGAGTGGATGGCTTAACCAACTTGGACTGGCATTAGGCGTGGGAATGGTGGGTCAGGTTTCCATGGCGGCCACCTTTGAGGGGAGTAGCCAAAATGCAAAAGGGGAGTCACTTGTGGGCACGATGCGCACGAAAGATGATGTGGTAAATAATCCCTGCGGTTCGTTAACCGTGGATGGATCCATTGCCATCAACTACGTTTTGCAAAATGTAGAAACCGGTGAAAGAATCGATGGAAAAGCAAAGGTAGACAAATGTGGCCAAAACAACGCTCAAAAGGCCGTAGTTACCGGAAGATTTTCGGATGCTGAGTGTTCTGGCATGGTTCAGTTTGTGTTTAGCAAACAGCCTCAAAATCCATCACTTTTTGCGGCTCTATCTACTCAATTTAATAGCAATTGTCCTGGATACCCTGCCAATGGAAAATATGAGCTTAAGTCGGTGCCTTAGTGCCCTCACTTTGGGCTTGAAATCGGTAAAATCCAAGGTATTCTCGTGGCTCAAACTCCGCCGTATAGATGCTTCCCGCAGGACTTACAAACTCATCTAATGACCTTAAAAAATCAGGATCCAGCATGTGCGGACCCACCTCTAAGATTTTCATCAGCGAATCAGGGTCTTCCTCTTTGGGATTCTCACACTCATAAGGCAAAAAAACAGAATGGACCTTGATGGGCACGGTAAAAAATTCACTGATTTGATTAAGCTGATCCACCAACCACACAGGGCAGTGTGAAAAAAGGACATGGGGTTGAGTGCGTTTCAAAGCACGCAACAAAACCGCAATCCCCGATGAATTAGAACGCTTTGTGTTACTAAAATCCAAAAAAATGGGGGAAGAGGCACTATTAGGACGCTCAAAAACATCAATTAGTTTTTTTTCTGTGACCGTTTCGTTTAAAATACCGTCAAAAAACACAATATCTTTTTCGATTCTGATTTCCATTTAATCACCACTCCAACATAATGGTACAATATCACGTTAGGAAGGGTCTTACTGAAGTTAGCTAAAACGTTGACGCTCCCCTATGGTAAATCACAGTTTCCCCCATATTTAGATTAGTATAATGAAAGTGGATCCAAGATGGGGAGAGGTTTGACCAATGCAAAGTAGACCCGAAATTAAGGTTTTTGCCTTTGAAGAAAATATAAAAGGAGCTTGTTACGCCTTACTCACGGACCCAGAGGCATTGAGCACCCACTTTACCAATCTAACCGACAATGAAGGTTCCTCTCATGGAACCCTCAATTCTGAAGACTTTCAGAAAACGAGACTCACGTTCTGGCATCAGTCGGGAGTATTAGAATTGTTTCCTTGTTTACAGGAAAAGTCATCAGACCTATCGGAAAATGGAATCAGAAGATCTTTAGGCATTATTCTACAGGAAGCCGGCCAAAAGAAACTCAAATCCTTAAACCTCCAGCTCATGGAAACCAAAAAAAATCGGCTCGAAAGAATCCTGCAGTTGGTGGCAGAAACGGTGGGGCTCTATTATTATAGCTACAAAGATTGGTCACAAATCAGCCAAAAACCCTCCAAATCCACCCAAAGCATTCAGAACTTTTGCGTGCGACTCCCCAAAACCGTACCCTTAGCAGACACCCAACGCCATGTGGAAAAAGGTTTATTTTGGGCCGATGTCTGTAACTTTGCCAGGTACTTAAGCGAAACTCCAGGAAACGAATTGGTGCCCGAAGGTCTTGCCCAAGCGGGAAGCTTAAGACTTAAGGACTACGAAATCAAAAGCAATATTTTAGACGCAGCCACACTAGATGCCCAGGGATTTGGAGGCATTGTGGCCGTAGGAAAAGGAAGCATTCATAAGCCCTGCTTGGGGATTCTTGATTACCACCCCCCTGCCGCCACCAAAACCGTCGTATTGGTGGGAAAGGGTGTTACTTTCGACACTGGAGGCTACTCCATTAAAGGAAAGGCCTACCATAACGAAATGAAGTTTGACATGTGCGGAGCCGCTAATGTGATTGGAATTTTAGAAATTCTAGCACAAGAAAAATTCCCCCACCGTGTGGTTGGGTTGTTGCCATGCGCGGAAAACGCCATAGGTCCCAACGCCTTAAGACCTGGAGATGTTTACAAAGCATGGAATGGCAAGAGCATTGAAGTGTTGAATACAGACGCGGAAGGCCGACTCTTGCTCGCAGATACTCTTAGTTTTTCCAAAACCTATGATCCTGATCTCATCATCGATATTGCCACTTTGACTTCTGGAACGAATGCCATTGCAGGCTCCTATGCTGGAGTAGCCTTTACAAACCAAGCCACATTATTTGAAAGCTATAAGCCTTTTGCCCATTCTTATGCAGAGCCTTTTGTTTCTTTAGAAATTTTGCCGGATGTCATAGAAAACATGAAGAGTCAAGTGGCAGATTACTGCAACATGCATCACAAGTGGTCGGCCAGTGCCGGTTCCATGCACGCCGCTGCTTTTTTGCAGGAGTTCGTTCCCGACAATACCCCCTGGATTCATTTAGATATTGCAAGCGTTGCCTACCACGGAAAAGAGAATGGCTACATGTCTACCAAAGGATCCAGCGCCTATGGCGTTCGAAGCGTGGCCCACTGGCTAATGAGTGGGGTTTGGCTCAAAAGCATTTGAGAAAGTCTAAAAAAACCAGTAGAAAGATCACTAAAGAGTACCCGCAAGCTGGGAAAGTGAAACTCTTTCCTCTGAACCGGAATTTTCCGACTTCGTTTGTGAAATGTAATACTTTTGTGATACACTAGCCAAGACATTTAATCTATCAAGATCCAGCACATGGGAGGGGAGTGCTTCCCTGCCCACATAATTGAGCGGACAACAGCTTTCCTGGAAATGACCTTCCTCTTCGGACTTTGTGCGCAACATCAATCCTTGTGTGCGGCAAATCAATGGCCTCACGGAATAAACACTACACGAGCCTTCCACTAAAAAGACGCAGTGGGGTGCCTCTCGATTCTTTTTCCACGCCTCTCGTAAGGTTTCCTTTACTGAATCCTCTTGACCCGTAAACCAATCCCTAATTTGAGCGGCTTCTCCTGTAAAAATAGAAAAGGAAACAAAACAACACCGCTGACAACCTTTCTTGCACTGAAAGGACGCCGGGTCCTCAGTGATGGCCCGATCAAAAAAGGCCGAACCATTTTCTTGAAGCGTTTGGAAGGGTTTCCAAGGAACATCCTTTGGCGTTTTCGGATTCATATGGCCTTTCTGAGCTCTGCTGCTGACAACTACGAGGAACCAATTTACACACAACGCCTAACATTTGCCATAATTCCAGTCAAGTTAGCAGGATCCCTGGCATTCGGAACTTGTGAAGAGGGAAGGTTATTAAAGTAAGGTCCGGACTTTACCGTTAGTAAAAGAGGTGTCACAGATACGGAAAGCTTGAGGTACAGGGCTTGACTGCTGCAAAAGTTCTTGAAATCAATAGGACATCGCCTACACGCAAAACCAATCTAAGTGTTTTAAACTACTTAGATTATAAACCTTTTTTAAAAGATGTTTTTTTTGAACGTAAAACCTCTCGGTTTCGGTATTCTTATTATCAATTTTCCGAGGACTTAGGTTTTGGAAAAACCAACAACAGTCATCTCATTATAAACGGAAAAAGAAAACTCACCAAATTAAACCGAGATAGAGTGATCATTGCTTTAGGCTTGGGTGGGCGAGAGCGGAAGTATTTCGCTCTACTGGTTCGTTTTGTAAACTTAAAAAACGGCCCCCAAAAAAATCTCATCTTGGAAAAATTGACACGTTTAAAAAATGGCCAACTTAGATCTGGTAAGGAGAGAGATAATCTCGCCTTTTTAAATCATTGGATCAATTCCGCAGTTTTTGAACTCATCGGAACCGGCCCAGGAGAAGGCGTTAACTTAGAATGGTTACAACGTCATTTAAGGGTCAATGCATCCCCTAAATTAATCGTTAAGTCTTTGAAACTACTAGAAGATATGAGTTTAATTCAGAGGGTTGGTGACACCGACCGATATGTGAGAACAGAGGAGAAGATGAGGTTTGGAAGCGAAATTCAGGGATTAGGTGTGTTTAGATATCATCAGAAGATGATTGAGTTGGGAATGGAAGCTTTAGAAAAAATCCATTATGAACAAAGGGATATCAGCGCATTGACGTTTTCTGTTCCAGAAGAAATGGTGGCGGAGTTAAAAATGAAAATCAACGAATTTAGAGCCCAAATTGCAGATCTGAGCCACAAGTACGGCCTGAACGAAGAGGGGCATTCCAAAAAGTCCGTGATCCAGTTAAACATTCAAATGTTTCCGTTATCTAAATAACATCCAGGAAAGGAATCTGGGAAAAGGTGGAATTTATGACGAACCAAAAAACGAAAAACTATAAGCCGGAACAAGTCTTGCTTTGGCTTCAAAGTGGCTTAGCCATACTAGCGGGTTCGTTTCTGATTCAATGTTCTTCAGACAATGGTCAGGTAAATCACACCAAAAGTCGTTCATTGGATTCTGGACCTAGCGCCGAAAGCAAAAATCCGGACAAGTCTGTGGATGTGGGCAATCCTGTGAGCAACGGACCTGGCAAAAACACCCAAGGAACCAGTTATTCTAATGTACTGCCGGAAGCCACCGTGCCGCTTAAGTTTAACTTTCAAATTTTGGATCAATCCGCAGAAAATCCTGTGGCCATCAAAATGAAAAGTTCTACTTTTTATATAAAGCGAGGAGCTGAAATCATAGCTACTAATTTTGTGTATACAGATGAGCCCATGTTTGGTTTTGGAAATCAAACCGAGTTTCAGCCTGAAAGCATTCATTCTTCTCCCCTGAAATCAGGTGATGAGTTGGCGAAAGTGGAGTTAGACCTGGATTATTCCGGATTTCAAAGCTCTTCAGATCCCAATAAAGGAACGTCTCTTAATTTTAGTTCAAAAACAGTAACATTTAAACCACTGCAAGGTGAATTCTTTTCCGTGGGTCCTAAGTTTCGCATCGCGTTTACTTTGTCCCATGAGGAGGTAACCCCAGGGCTGCCTTCACCCACCATTCTGCTGGATAAATTGGGAACTTTCGAAGTATCCAAACATTAGTCAACTAAACTGAGCTTGATCTATTTAACAAAAAGCGATAAAAATATCCCTCAAGACCACTTCTAAAAGGGATCAGTTTGTGATAAAGCTAGGCAGAGTTATCTGGTGTGGAATTATCATGGGAGTTACTTTTGGTTGTGTTAAACAAAAAGGTCTTTCCCTAAATCCAAGTGAAGAAAAAAAAACTACCGATTCCAAATTCCCACAATCTCTTCCTTTCGATAAAGAAAAATATACAAAAAAAATTCTTAATGCTCAGGCCAAAATCACCAATAGAACACAGGGGACTCAATTCAATACCCCTGTTTGTGAGGGAATCTACCTAGGGCAGTCTTGGGTTGTGGTGCCCAACTTTTGTTTTACAGATAAATCCAATCAAACTTTACTTCCTTTAGATCACATCAAACAATCCTTAGCCATCTCTTTAGGCATAGATTCTTTTAACCTTCCTTATCAGATTCAAACCTGGGATCGACATCCGCAATTTGAAATTTCGTTGCTCAAAATGGAAGGACCAATGAATCCCAGGACTTTACCTCCATCGTCTCTCTGGCAGGCTGCACTCCAATCCAAAACACCATTAGACCAGTTAAATCTTTGGAGGCTTGGAGTTACCCTCCCGGGGAAACCCATTGAACCAAACACACTGGTAGATAGTTTGAGTTATAAAAACACCGAATCAGGTGAACTTAAGGACTGGTCAGAGGAGGGATGTTTTGCAGGAAGAGCCTTATGGGAACACAATGAACCTGAATTAAATTGGAAAGGCATCATCGTCCCCACCCAGCCATCGTGGGATAGCGTAAGCCCCATTTGCCCAAGGCAGGCATTGGGAGTTCTAGCGGTGTTCCAGATCGCTAATTGGCTTGATCAAAAAACAAAAGATAAACAACTGGAAAGCGCTCCCGAAGAGAAGAATAATGGAGAGAGCATTCCTAAGGGAGAAAAGCAAAGTCCTGGGACCAAACTAGTGGAAGACATCGAGTCAGGTCCCATTGACAATGTTGCAAGAGATGCTGCCGGCCATAAAATCGCACCTAAAAATCCATGTTTGGAAAAAAGGTGGGGATTTCCCGATAAACCTTGTGCTAAGTCTAACTCGAATTAACCCCTTTGGGCGGAAGGTTAAAAAATTTTGGTTGGCAAGCTAAGGAAACTAGTTTAGGGTGAGCGCAGTTGGAGGAAATCTGCCATGAATAGCTCTAAATACTTGAGTTTACTTAGTTTGGGACTAGGGTGTGGAAGGCATGAGCCAAATCCCTCTTCCGAACCTCCGCTGGCTCAAAGCAACCCAGAAAACCCAGCAACCACAAAACCCAACGATATGGCCATCCCAAAAAAATCGGAAACTAATGTAACTACTGTTTCGGAGTCGGATTCCAATGAAGGACAGGCCCTCAGTGTAGAACGACCCACTTTTTGTGAAGAACTTGGCAAATCTAGCCAAGAATCCGAAATTGCTTCTTTATTTTCACAAATCAATATCCTTCGAGGAAAACAAGAGGCACCACCACTTACGGCTGATGAAAGACTTTCCCAATCTGCTTTAAACCACGGCCAAGACATGGTAACTAGAAGTTACTTCAGTCATGTTTCTCCTGATGGAGGTACCGTAAGCCAGAGGGTGGCTGAAGTGGGATTTGCTTTTATGGTGCTGGCTGAAAACCTGGCTCTGGGGCAGACCACTGGTGTTCAAGTACTCTCTCAGTGGAAAGTAAGCCCAGGGCATCTCTCCAATCTCCTCTCCTTAAAGGTAACACGCATCGGTTTGGCCAGATGCTGGGATTCTTCGGATCCCAAAGGGGACTCCACCAGCAGATGGGTGGCTGTGTTTGCAACCCCCAAAAAAATCTAGAGAAATGATATAGAAGAATCCATTAGAAAATGCGAAAATTTGCTTTAACGAAACTTTTGATAGTGTGTCTGAAAATAGGAATTCACCCGGTCTAACAATTTCTCCGGGGGATTTGTGGACTCCTCCCCCAGTTCTATGGCTTGTGTGTGATAACAAAATGTCTGGAAAGGCTTAGGCAGAAACATCTTATCCCAAGTGTTAAGCTGCCAACACTCCCGCCACCTCCCCCATGATCGGGCGGGTGTGGGGGAAAACTGAAGAATCACAAGGCGTCTTCCGGAACCGCTTATTTTTTGCGCCAAAAGTCCCAGACCTGGCTTGCAAATCAAAGGTGGACCCTTTGGGCCATCGGGAGTTAATCCGAGCCCCATTCCCTGCATCGCCCATTTCTGCAAACTAATGAGTGCCGCAGCCCCCCTTCGGGAACTGGAACCCCGCACCACCTTAAACCTTCGTTTTTCTAAAATTCCAGAGATGATTTCTCCATCTTTGGAGCTACTGGCCAACAACACAAAAGGCCTACCATCCACAAGGAGGGAGGCCAAAACCAAGCCCATATGGGGAACCACAAAAAAATCGTCGTCCCTAAAAGCAAAAGGGATGTCATTTTCCAGCTTAAATCGACAGGTTTTTAACACCAATAGATAATAAAGATAAACCAAATAGTGTAAAAGCGTTCGACCCATTTATCCAAACTTTCTTGAGTTTTGTCCACAACCACACGTAGCCAAACTAAGTATTTTTCCACATCCGTCGATAAATGCCAATAGAGGGTACGCGTCCGGGAAGTCGAATCGGGACTCTTGGCATAGGTCACCTTTCTCGAGAGGAATACAATGGAATCCAAGAGATCCCTCATATGGTTGTTATTACTGACAATAAAAACTCAAACGGCCAAAGGATGGGATTCTGGAGGAAGCCAAAGTCCGATAACCCAAGAAGATCTCTTACTACCATCTTCGAATACAACTTGGGCGGATAAACAGCTTCAAAAAGCCATCCGGCTCATTGTGGATGGAGATTCAAGCCAAATCGATACCATAAACTCTATTTTTCAGGATGTGATTCGAGCAGAACCTAAAAACTTTAGAGCTCACGGGGAATTAGCTCGATTTCAACTGTGGTTAGCGGTAACGGGCAAAGCCGATCCTTCCACCTTAGCCAGTACCATTCAAATTGCACGGCAATCCATGTTTCTCAGCGAAAAACACAACTCCCCTTTTGGGAGCCTTGTGATGGCTGAATGCCTGCTTTCACTTGGTCAAATGCCACTGGCTCAATATATGATGACCGACATCCGTCAAAAGTATCCAGGAAACCCTGATTTATTGGTGTTTGATATCAGGATCAAGAGCATTTCCGATCCGGAAATGGCCTTGCGTCTGGCACAAGAGGCGTTGGCCAAAGGGGTGGAGCTTGACTCCATTTCATCAGCTATCTCCACTGCTTTATCTAAAATCCCCACGTCTTTGACCCGTTCCGAAGTGTTTTGGAATTTCGCCAAGGTGTATCCCGACCGGTGGCTCACTTATAAGGCTGGAATTTTGTTTTTAGAAGAGGGAAGACTAGACCAAGCCAAAAGAGCTTTGAAAGTGGCGGAAGCCTTAGGTAACCACTTAGAAGCCCCCTTTCAGCTGGGAACCATTCTTTACCGTCTCGAAAACCAACCGGAACTGGCCAAAATCGAGTTTTTAAAGGTGGCCAATCGGTTGCGAAGGGAAGGTGGCTGGAAACATCCTCTCTTTGCCATGTCTTACGGTCACTTAGCGTTGGTAGAAGCCTCCACGGGCAACTGGGAAAAATCCCAAAAATATGCCAGTCTTCTAGTGGATGTGGCTTCCACCCAGGATTCTTTTTTATCAGGGTTTTTGGAGCTTTACTTGACCCAAGCCCCAGCCCGCAAAGTCATTCCCCTGCTCCACAAACTGGTGGAAACCACACCCACGCTGGCTATTGTACACAATACTTTAGGTCGTTTAGCTTATGAGGATGGTAACTACATTGAATCTTTAAGTTATTTCAAAAATGCTGTGGTCTTAAAGCCGGGAGCCGCCGAGTTATTTTCCGCACAGGGGCATGCCCATTACAAATTAAAAGATTATTCTCAGGCACTTAAAGAGTTTGATCGAGCCATTGCCTTAGAGCCCAGCCTGGCCAATCACTACTACAACAAAGCCTGTATGCTGGCGTTGCTTGGGCGAAAACAAGAAGCCATTAAGAATCTGGAACACGCATTTGATCGCAATAAAGCCCTTTGGGAGCTGGCAAAATCAGATAATGATCTCAAATCCGTGCAGGAAGACACCGAAACGGTGGGGCTGTGGAAAAAACTTCAATCCCAGTTTGAGTCTACAACCCCCGTTTCCGACTTGGAATCCGAAGTTGTACCTGCCTCCAGGTAGATTTATTTGAAAACCCCTTTATTTTAGACTTCCGATCAGTTATAAATCCCCTTCTGAACATAAATGGTTTAGTTAGGGGGAGTTTGTGAAAGTCTATGTGTTACCGTTCCTCTTTTCCGGGATTCTCGTTTCCATAGTGGGTAGCTGCGGCTGGGGAGGGGACCGTTCCAAGGTGATCCCTCCCAAAGTTCCCCAAGGCAAAAGAGCAGATCTTTCCGAAACGAAAGCACCACCCGTGGTTCTTCCAGACGATCCAACCGTGATCATTTCTGATTTTGCTTTATTAAATCAGGAGGTTTTGGAACCCGCCAACTGCGTCCAATGCCACGCTGCCCAAACTTCATCCGAAAAAAGCCTAAAAGAGTGGAATCAGATTCAAGAGGGATCTTTAGAACAAAGTCATCTTTGGGACACAGTGGCCATTTCCCAGTCCATGCCCATGGGACTCCCACCCTTGGACGAATGGCAACTTGCCGTCGTTAAATCTTATATTTTGAAAACCCCCATTGGGATCAAAAAGCCAAATGCCACGGCGAAGCCGGATGATCAGATCACAGTGGAGCCCACGGTAAATCCCACGCTGGAGCCCACCTCAAATCCTACCTTAGAGCCCTCAAATTCTCCCACTCCGGAACCCGAGGTGACTCCAGTGAGTTTTGAAGTTCTCAAAAAAGAGGTTTTGGTGCCCGCTTGTCGGCCGTGTCACGCCAGGTATCTCAAAGATGAACCTTCTCTTTTGGGCTGGAAAAATTTTAAACCTGGAGTTACCGATGGAAGCCCTTTCTGGGACAGCGTGAATTACCCAAATCTGCCCGTTGATTACCCAATTAAAAAAATGCCACAAGGCAAGAACGCCCTTTCCAAAGAGCAACTTGCGGTGGTGAAAACTTACATTCTCTTTGCCCCCACAGCCACACTCACTCCCATACCCGAACCCAGTACCGTACCAAGCCCTACCCCGGTTGCAAGTCCCCTGCCCGATCCGAGCCCTACACCGGTTGCAAGTCCCCTGCCCGATCCGAGCCCTACTCCGGTTGCAAGTCCCCTGCCCGATCCAAGCCCTACACCGGTTGCAAGTCCCCTGCCCGATCCGAGCCCTGCCCCGGTTGCAAGTCCCTCGGCTCAATCCAAAGGAACCCGTCCCTGAAATGTCCTTAAAATTCTCCTAGGTCATCGCCGAAAAGAGTGATGTCATTGGCCGTGAGGAAAGAGTTTCCCATGGGATGACAGCTATTTTTGAAGGAGAATTTTTCGTGAACTTTGTCTTTTTTTTAAAGAATTTTACCTTATTTTTAGTGTGTTTTTTTACCTTCATTTCCTGCGGCCGGGACGAAACCCAAGAACCAGGCCAATCCGACACTCTCACCATTGGCCGGCGCAAACTCAGCGAAGGCAGGATTGCCGGTTTGCTAAAAAATGCAGGTTTCCCAGCCCACACCATCAACACAATGGTTTGCATTTCCAAATTTGAATCCTCACAAGCTACAGATTCTAATAACTACAATCGCTCCAACGAAACTTGGGATAAGGGACTTTTTCAAATCAATGACGTCCATTTAAGACCCAGAGAACTCTGTTACGGAATGGGAGACATGTATAACGAATACATCAACACAGCCTGCGCCTATCGGGTTTATCGCGCCCAAGGGTTCCGTGCATGGTATGGCTATCGAAACAATAAATTCACCTGTGACCGGTATAAAAATGTGACACCGGAGCCAGTGGGTGGGGGCAAGACAAACACTTGTAATACAGAGCAATTTACCATCTGTAAAAAATTCGGCGGAGGAAAAGAGTGCTCGGTGAAATGGAACTGTGGGTAGTTTGTTATGTTATTCAACTAAATTGACGCTCCTAGTCAAACTTTTCCAACCCTAAAATCATTCTTTTGCGATTCTTATCCTAACAAAAATAGGAGTCATATCGTGAAAAAGAGAGTGCAACCATTTCTTTTAGCCTGCATGGGTGTTTTTGCTGCATCTAACTGTAAATTCAGAACAACCTCGACGATCCAATCAAAATCCTCTAGAGTGGAACCAGAGTCCACCACCCAAAAGGACCCACTCCCCACGCCTAAAGTGGTGGTGCTAGCGGGCGGAGGCAGAGAAGGGGATGTGGGCGATGTAACCTCATGGTCCTATGAATCATTTAAGCCCATTATTGAAAATGGCGATGTGAATCAGGATGGATTAATCAGGGTAGCTGTTTTAACCACAGAACCCCTCGATCCCAAAGAAGTGGCGCCCACTGAGGATTTTTTCGAATCTTACTTTCCCTGGATCGCCTCCACGCTCCCAGGCAAACCAAAATGTGAGGCTAAAACCCTGCGATTTGTATCTAAAGAAAGCACCAATGACACCAAAATGCTCGACTTCCTTTCCAGTTCCGATGCGGTGTTTTTCAAAGGGGGAGACCAGGGGGAATACTACGATCTTTGGAATAATACTTCGGTGGAACAGGCTCTTCGAACGGCCATTACAAAAGGGGCTGCGGTTTTAGGCACCAGTGCGGGTTCCATGTCACAGGCCGGATTTGCGTTTGCGGGGGGCAAAGATCTCATTTCAGAAGATGTCATGGTGGATTCCATGTCTCCCAATTTAGATGACGCTTCTGAAGGAGAAGGGGTTACCTCCATCAAAACGGATTTCCTTTCCACCGTTCCCAATACCGTAGTAGATACCCATTTCACCGAAAGAGGAAGATTGGGCCGACTTTTGGGAATCATGGCTAAAGTGGTGGATGAAAATAAGAAACCCGACGTTTTAGCCATTGGGATCGATCGAGCCACTGCCGTGGTGATTCAAAACGGCATAGGCACCATCCAAGGAAAAGGCGCGGTTTGGTTTCTCAAAACCACTAAAAATACCAAGTGGAAACGGGAAAAACAAAGACCATTGCTGTTCACCAATATAGACGCCCATAGACTCACCAAGGGTTGGAAATTTGACCTGAAGCAAGGAGTGGTGGTCACGGAGGAAATCCCTTCGGGAGGTCATTCTTATAACAATTCACCGAAACGAAACTCTCAAAATGTAAAAATCTCAGGACCTTCCTCCATTAGAGGAGATACCAAACACGATGACTTGATTTCAAGGGGTCACCCAGAGGCGGAATCCCCAGTGCCCCTAGCGGAAAATGTCAAAATTGCACCGGAAAAATATGGATTTAAATCTTCCCCAAAATCAGGCGGCATTCCCCAGGTTTTGGCCATAACCAACACCGGTGGGAACGAAGATGTGGACGCAGCCGGAACCACTTTAAGTCTTCGGTCCAACAAAGATGAGAGCTTGTTTCAAGGCCTTTCCGAACGTCCGGGCCACTGGGGGTTTTTGCTGTTTGGCAAATCCGACCTATGGTTTGAAAGAGAGAGAGGGACCGACAAACTCGTGTTTGGAGTCTTTGGAAACTCTGCCTCCATTGCGGTAGATACCTCAGGGGCCCAATTCACTTCCTCCGCAGGCAGGCCCAGCACCTATGGCATTCCGGGAGATGTTTTGGAAGCCAAATCAATCACTCATCTAAAACTTCACGTACTCTCCAACCCCAAGGGAGGAAATTTAGGAGTGGAATACGACACTGGATTAGTTAGGGAATACGCCAGAGAGAAATAGATTTCTTATTTCACAAACTCAGTAGTAAAAAGCTCGGAATTATCTTGTTCCACCATTCTAAGTGTGATTTTATCATTTCCAATCAGCATATGGCTAAATCCAATAACGTCTTTGGCAAAAACGGTTTGAGGAGTGGGATTCACATCTCGAATGCTTGCTGCGGCTCCGGATATGACGAGCTGGGTTTTACATCCTGATTTGGAAACCTCCAAATGGTGATCATGTCCGCTCAAATAAAAGTCTACGTTAGCTTGGCACAGCATGGGTAAAATCGTGTCCACCATCTTGGGATCTGTGCCGTGTTTTCCACCCGAATAAATGGGATGGTGGCCCGTCACCACCTTCCACTTTGCCGTAGAGCGAGCTAATGAAGCGGCTAGCCATGTTTGCTGATTTTTGTCATTCAGGATTTTATTGGTATCCATCACAAAAAATTCAGTTTCTTTAATTTTAAACTGATAATATTTTGCCGGCATATTCCAAATTTGAGATTTTTGGGTGTAGTTTACTTGTGCCTGTGCATTCCCACCAATTTGGTAGTCATGGTTTCCCAAGGCCACATAAAAGGGAATGTTCAGAGGAGCGTAAGGAACTTCAAAAAGTGTCTGAAATTTCTTGTCATTTACACTTGTTACTCCATTGGGGTAAAAATTGTCACCCAGCATTAAGCCCATATTACATTTGTTTTGCTTACAGAAGATCTTCATACCATTAGCGTTTGAAAACTGTTCAGGAGTTCCTTTTCCTGAGTCACCAAAAACGAGAACACTTAAATCCTGATCTTCCTTAATCTCCGGCAATCTAATTTTTAATTCTTGAGTTGGAGGAACATCTTTTATTTTTGCACACGTAACAAAAGCGTTAAATGTTTGAGTCACAGGGGCGTAACATTTTTCAACAACGCTTGGAACTTTAAGCACACATCCTATGGTATCTCCACTGGAGCATTTACCTGCTGCAGACACAAGCTCAGAAGCACACTTTATGTAAACAACCGGTTCAAGATTGATCTGCTTAGCAACACACTTTGCAAATTCCTGAATGTTCTCTTCTTTTTGCCCTGCAAGAAATTCCTCTAGATTAACCATCTCTTGAGCGCCAATAGATTCATTCAATCCTTCAGTGGCAAAAGTTTCTGATAAAGCGTGTGCTTGGAAAAATATACCACCGGAAAACAGAGCTAGTAATGCTAGACGCATAGCAACATCCTTTCATAGTATTTTCCAATACAATAAAAGACGGTAGCCGTTAAGTCAAATTTACAATAAAAATTAAGGTGACTAAATTGAAAATAATCTAGAGATAAAAATCAGGCCGAAATTTAAAATCCCAAAAAAACTAATTTTTTTATAAAAATTCATAAAAAAATCAGCAGCCATCTTTGGAGTTTTCTTTTTTTCCACCGGCAGATTCTTTGTTACTTTTAGTAGCGGACTCGTCAATTTTCTGCCTCCTGGGAGGTAACTCCATGACATTCGTGCCACCTGACTCCTCTGTAATTGGCGAAAAATAAAGCACTGGCTGCAAATTATAGTAAATTCCCGTTCCCTGGCTCCAAGGCTGAGAAAAGTTTTTTGTCACCTTTGAAAGCGCCACAAAATTCATGCGAGCCCCAATGAAATTAAATTCAATGCCTTTCATCAAGGCATGGGGAGGAGTGTCTGGTCTAGCCGGAACCACACTAAACCCCACGGTAGAGGAAGTGGGATTCGTGCCTTCCGGATCCAGAAAAATTCCTCCTATTTGGACCTTAATCTGATTTCCAAAGAGAGTGCTGTTCCACTGAGATTGCAAGGTTCCAAACTCCAATGCCAGCCGCTGTAGTTTAGTTTCTGCCTTTTGAAGAGCGCTAGACAAAGTAAACAAAAGATCCTGAATCGTGTTTTTATTCACTCCCACTATTTTTTTATCAAAATTAACATCAAGGTAAATATTTTGCTTCACTGCCCCCCAAAACACTCGCAATCCAGACTCCATTTTGGAGTAACAAGCGGCATCATTAGAAGACAAACAGGTTTGAGCCACCGCCTGCATCGTTTTTAACTCTTGAATCAACTTCACTTGGTCCCAAAAGGAGCTCGTGATAGCATCCCATTTTTTGGTGAGATCTCCTGTTTCTGCAAGAATGGCTTGACTTTTGATCCTCTGGACCTCTAAGCCGCTGAGATACTTCAATAAACTCACCATTTCGTTGGCATTTGCAGGGAGTTTTACGGCATAGGATCGATGAAAGGTTTCCAAAAACCACGGACAAGTGGAAGGCTCTGGAATCAAGGCTTCCGGGTAGACACGTGTGGACATTTGTTCCGGAGTGAGGGGATTTACACAGGCTCGCTGAGCTTTTTCCAAGGTATTAAAGGCATTATAGAAAAGATTCGTATTGGAATCAAAGAGCCAGTTTTTATGGATCGTTTCTTTAATTTTAGGATCCACCTCACCCAACTGACTGAATGCACGATTGCGCTTCAACAATTCCAGATCTTCGATCTCAACCAATTCAAAGCCATATCCTAAATTAGGATCCGCTACAAAAACCCGAATTCGAGGTTCCGTCCCTATGCTTTGGATCTTTCGGATGCAATGAGCAGAGGTACCCACCAGCACACGAAATTGGCCCGGCGAAGGTTCGCTAAATCTAAAATGGGCAGAACATCGAGAAATTTTTTCAGGCTTAAGCTGGTCCCAGGGGGTGGTGGCCAGAGACTGATCGGCTGCGTACTCGAAATACTCTAAAAACCCTCCCACAACTCCTACTTTTTGGGAAAAAAGATCTTTGGCACCTTGGGAAAGGGATGCTGTTTTAGCGCCGCAAGACTTATCCTTTGCCTTACAACTTGCAAAAAGCTCGATGAAAATCACTAACCAAAACCAAAGCTTTCCACTCATTTGATCCCTCCCAGATAGGCCTTCACTGTCTCCAGTGTAGCAGCTCTTGCAAAACCAGCCACCTGACCCAAATGAAGCCCGAGCATCCATGCCATAGAATCCTTTTCTCCATCCGTGCTATGCAAAAACAAGAGTGGACTTCCACTCAGTCCTGGTTCATGGCGCATGTCACTAATAAAAAAACCATCGTCTCCCACCTCCAAAACCTGGGAGGACAGGCGCACCACAGAATCCCCCTTAATTCTAAAATAGAACAACTTTTGTTGGCTCCATTCAGCTGATGAAATTTTATGAAAATCCATAGGTTTAGATGGAAATTTTCCCGATTTTGAAATGTCCATATGGCCCAAATCCTGATTCACCAAGTCTCTGGATTCGTCGTCCTTGGGAGCCACATGGATTTTCTGACACAAGGGCATAGCCTGTCCTAGTTTGACTCCTGTGTCCGTTTTTTCAAAAAACTGGACCTTGACCTTTTGCGAGCAGTCCAAAGTTTCTAAGGGTCTCAGGCAGTGAGCAGCCGTCACAAGCCTTTGGGGCTGCAAATAGGCAGCCATGCAGTGATAGGTCTTTCCTTCCGCCGCAATCTCCAACTTTGCCACAGGGAGCACTCCTATGGATTCCTCAAACGAAGTCGTCTGATCGCCCTTTTTGGATTCTTTTTGGGATGACGTAAAATCTAACTTCTGTATTTTTTTAGCATTTTTACAAAATGTAATCCCAAGCAATATAACAGATGTCCAAACAATTCTGTTCATAACGGGCTACACTCCCAACCTCATACACCTAGAACCGATCTAAAATCGGCAAACTTCCAAAAAAACTTAACTGAGGTCCTTCCCATTTAATGAGATCGCTAGGTTTGAATTTAAGGCGAGTCGAGTCAAGCCATTATAACTGTTACCGTGACCGACGATTTAACGGGGGAGGAAATAAGTTTCCGTTGTGCTGAATGGAGGTTACCTGAATATGCGAAGATTTTGTTACCAAGCAGAACCAACGCAGG
>JBIIVH010000094.1:0-7678 GCA_044339525.1 Silvanigrellaceae bacterium
ATATGCCTCGGCAGAAAAGTACGCCGAACTAGAAGAAATTTTCCGTCGTAACACCCAAATGTGCCCTTTGCTTCCCGACCGGACGCGATTGCAAGACTCCCAGTTGCTCCTGGAAACGATTGAGAGGAGTTTCGCTTCCGAAGCCTCCACCAAAATTCTCGTTTTGGGGGACCACCCCCAAATGATGTGTCAACTAGCGGCCAAATATCCGAATTTACGAACCATTTTAATCATTTCATGCCAAATTGATGCCAATCACTTGAATTTCCCAGATATGGGAAAAGTGGGGGTCATCGTCCCATGGGAATTGGCTCAAAGCCTCAACCCATTTTTGACCGAAATCTGCTGCAATCTCTTGGGAGAGGCGAATTGGGGCGTGGAGAGATTCTTTGGACAACAGTCCCAAATTCACCGGTTTACTCTGTCCGGGTCCGGTCAGAGGCTTTGGTTTAGGGAAACGCTCGTGGCTTTTGTACGGGGGCTCAGTCCCCAAATTGGCAGGAGTCTAGATTCCTGGGCAAATATTGCAGGTGAGGTTCAAGAAGAGCTGCTCATGAATGCCATTTGGGATTCTAACCCGGAGCGGGCCAAAACCGATCGCAAGGTTCCAGTTCAACTTCGACCTGAGGAATATGTAAAGGTAGAGTGGATCTTTGAACCCCCCTTTTTGGGAATTTCAGTTCAAGATTCGTTTGGATCCTTTAAGCCCAAAAAAATTGAGGAGTATCAGACCTTTTTATACAAACCCGTAAAACCCGACTCAATCAAGGTGAGTACGGTTGGTCGCGGGGCAGGCATTGGACTCTACATGATATTGCACAGAATGTCAGCATTTCTGGTAACCCTTGAACCTCAAAAGCGAACGGAAGTCGTTGTCCTTTTTAAACTCGATGATGTGGTTAGAAAAATAGGTAAAAAATCAAAGTGTTACGGAAAAATTATCCTTTCTTGATGTTTTTGACAATGTGGTTTATAGCTTGAACACCTGACTTGCGGACGTGGCGAAATTGGTAGACGCAGCGGTCTTAGAAGCCGCCGCCCTAGGTGTGAGAGTTCGAGTCTCTCCGTCCGCACCAGTTCAACTCACACTAATTTTATTCGCTTATTTACCAATTGTGCCTCAGATATTCTCCTATAATTCAAATTTAATTGCTCTAATCCAGAAACCAAGTCACAAAATTGAATTTGGGAAGCAACAAAAACACCGCTATGCCTATCCACCCGCAGATATACACTCTTTTGGCTGACTCACGATTTTCACATCTGCTCCCCCAGAACACCAGCAAAAAAACGACCATGCTTGGAATTAACATCAAAAAACCCACGAAAAGCAGGTAATGAGAGAGTTCAAACGGTAGAGATTTCGGGTCCGGATGAGAGGGTTCCGGCCAATATCCAAGAAACAACGAGGCCCGCAAGGTAAATAAAAATACTGCCAACAACCAAGCTGCTGGGTAGGAAGCCACAATAATCAATAGCGCCCTATGTAAGATTCTTAAGCGTTGTGACATTCTTTTTCGTCCTTAAATAGCGATTTCCCTTCATAGTGTAGCTACCATTGGCGGAGCAACCCCAAAAATATCACAGCACCGTCATAAATGATCCCATTTTCGCCAGCAACTCATCTGACACAATTTCAAGCCTATGTCCAACGCCGCCTCTTGCTTTTCCCGCAGTCCGCCATATTTGAATGGAACAACACCTCCGTGCCTCGATTCAAACACATAGGGATTTGGTAGACGCAACCGCCTTAGAAGCCCTGCTATGTTACCATATGAATTCATTATAAAATTTTAAATTCTTTTATTTTCCTTAAAATAATGGTTGAATTCTCAATTAAGGTAACATATAAAAGCCTTATCCGAGCGAAGAAGGTTCGGGTAAGGCATTAAAAATGCTAATAAATTCAAAGGAAGGGTTTTTAAAAATTCAATAGACAGACTCAGAATCGAGCTTTTCGCATTCCGCAGCTACTGTCATATTGAGAAACAAAAGCTGAATTCTAAATGATTTCTGGCTTTTGTGAGGTTCGGTTACTTCTTCTCTTGGTTTCATTAGAAAGGGCGGATTCATCCGCTCTTTTTTTATGTCAACTTTCTCACATCCACCAATTCTCCATGATAGGCAGAATTTTCCAACGGCGGCTGAAGAAGAATCGACAGTAGTTTTTTTGCAGAATCTCCAGAATTCTGATACAAATTTTTGTCTTTTATTTCTATAAACTTAGAATGGTTTGGGAAGTGCTCCGGATTAAAAGCCAAAATACTCTGATTCATAGCCGTGTTCAATACACCTGGGGCAAAACCAAATGTCAAAAGTTCAGTAGGATCTTGCTGCAAACTCCACACTTTAGTTTGCATCATCATGGCTGCCTTGGAGGAACAATAAGCGTCTAGTCCAATGTAGGGAGCACTAGCCGCACCAGTACTAATGTGCACCAAAAATCTCTGCACAGAATCGATTTTATTCAATCTAAATTTTGCTAATAGGTGTTCCAAAAGCTCCACCGGATTTCGGAAATTGATGAGAAAAGCCCGATCAAAATCGTCCCAGTATTCTTTCTGAAGCTTTTGTTCATCGGAGCAGGCAGCCGCTCCTAGCACCCCTGCATTATGAATCAACCCTATCACACTCTGAGAATCTAAGAGGGCCTCTATTTTCCTCCAGGACTCCAGCTGCTGGCGAAAAGGCAATGAAAAATCCCAGGAGATTTCTTTGGAAGGATCCTTTAAGTTTCGAACCAGTCCCACCACATTAAAATGCCTTTCAAATTCCTGTTTGAGATAAACTCCAAAGCCTGTTTGAGTTCCGGAAATGAGAAGGGTGTGAGGTTTCACGATAGCATGCATAGGGTCACCTTTATTTGAAAGATATTGCCTAAAATCAGAAGTCTCCAACGTTGAGAGGAGAAAATAATGCCCCATCCTGAGCCTTATTTTAGTGTTAATGTGGGAGCAAACGGGTTGTGATGTCAAGATGGAGCCACAATTATGAAGTGGATTTGGTGCGTGGGACTAGGCTACCTCAGCGGCTGTGCTTCATTGCCATCCCTAAACAATCTCCAGTCTCCAGACAAGTCAAATTCCGAAACCACTTCAAACCCGGCAGATCATACCCACTCGGAAACCCAAAAAGGTGGCCCTTCTCAGGCACTTTCAGCTGAAGACAACGCCACCCAGGCCCAAGAGCTCCAAAAAAAGTTTTCAATGCTAGAATCCCGATTGGTTGAAGCCGAAAATGAAGTCCACAAACTCAAACAATTGGTGAGTGTTCTTCAAGCCAAGAAAAAATACCGGGATCTTCAAATCCCTATGGATTTACCCTCCAAAGATGAAACCGCCTTATCAGACATAGAATCCCATGGCGTTCATGCCACAAGTAAACAAAAACAACCTCATAAGCCGGCGATGGAAGCCCACAAGGAACCCGCGGACACTCTCCCATCCGAAACCTTTGAAGAGAGGGAATCTTTCCCTAAAAAAGCCCTTGCCTCTCTAGAAAAGGCCAAGTATTTTTACACCCAAAAGCAATACTCCAAGGCGATTTCATTATTAAAAACATTCCAGACACAATATCCTAACAGCGCCGAATCGGAAAGTTTTCTGCTTTTACTAGCCAAAAGTTACCACGCAGATGAAAACGACATGATGGCTCTGGAGACTCTCACTCGTTTTTTTACTCTCCGCACAAACTCACCTAATAGACAAGAAGCTCTTTACTATCAAGGAAAAGTTTTTATCTCTTTGGGGCAAATCACCAACGCAAGAAGAGCGCTACGTGAATCCATGCGGGAAAATGGAAGCTCAGACATCGCAAAACGGGCCATGAAATCCTTAGAAGAAATCAAAGACTACTAAACTCAGGCAGGTTTCAAAATGATAAAGCATTATCCGTTATTCATCATTGTGCTTTTTATCGTCCTATTTAACCACGAACTTAAAGCCCAATCAACGGAAAACATCTCACCCGCCGAGCAAAAATTCCGTGAGAAGGAAGAGTTGAGACTGAATTCTCCGATCGTATACCAATCCCTATCTCCGCGTGAACTCGAAAAAATCAGGCAAGAGGGATTAGGATATCGAGATCTGGCGCCAGGAGAATCTCCTGAGGAATACATCGTCCAGCCCGGAGACACGCTTTACGACATCGCCGACCAGCTCTTGGATGACGCTCAGTGGTGGCCCAGACTTTGGGTTTTAAATCCCCAGCTGGAGTCTCCCGAATCTTTAGAGCCAGGAATGAAGCTTCAATTCTATCCCAAGGGAAATAGGATTCCAAATTTAGTGGTGCGGGATGATTTGGAGTCTGTGGTGCCCATTTCCTTTGCTATGTACCATAAGCTGGGAGGTGAGAAACTCAAAGACTCCAGCAAGGACATTCTAAACAATACCTTTATTCCCATTGAGGAGGTGGAGGTCGAAAAAGAATATTTTACTTATGGTAATCCTGAAGCCGCGTCTCCCACAGCGGTGATGTTTACCATTCCTGGATTTGCTAGTACAGAAGAACCTGAATATAAAGGAAAAATTCTGGAAGAGCTTTTTGTACCACTTTTGTCTAACATGGGAAATCTAACTTACGCTCAGTTTGTAGATAAACCCAAACCTGGTCAAACATTTCTGACCATTCGTCCTTCGGCCATCGAATCGGCTGGTCCAGATGGAAAAGAAAATGGTTACAAAATATACTCCATCACTGGCCAGATTGGAGTTTTAAATACTTACGAAAACAACGTAACTCAAGTGTATGTGGAGCAGGCCACCGAAGGAATTTCCCCAGGCGATTTGATCATTCCCTTTCGTAAAACAGAAGTGATGGTGGATTTCAGCAAAACCAACGAAGCCAAAAACGTGGATACAACCGTGGTGGGCGTCCAAGATGGACCCTATTTGATGGCCGGTACTTATCAGGTGGTACATCTGAAAAAGGTAACTGGAATTCAGATTGGGGATGATATTTTACTGCACATGAATTCGGGGGGAATGATGTTTTTTGAGGAAACGTCCGAATACCCCAAAATACAGGCAGCTAGAGCTAGAGTGATTGATGTGACTCAAGAAAGCGTCTCTGCCGTGTTGCTGAATGCCTACCAAGAAGTTACGATTGGTGCCACCACCAAGCTCGAAAAACGGACCTTAAACGACATTCCCACTTCTGGTTTTTGGTTTAAAAACGCCTGGCAAACCCTCAGTTTAATGGGTCAATAGTGGATTGGGTTTTAACTGAATGTGAATGGAATCCAATTGAGATGGATTAACCAGACTGGGCGCCCCCATCAGTAAGTCAACGGCCTTTCCATTCATAGGAAAAGCTAAAACTTCTCTGATGTTGGGTTCGTCCAACATAATCATCACAATTCGGGCGAGTCCAAATGCCATGCCTCCATGGGGAGGAGCCCCATATTGAAAGGCCTCCCACAAAGCACCAAATCTTTCTTTCACGATGTCTTCCGTGTATCCAGCCAATTCAAATGCCTTTACCATGACATCGGACTTATGATTACGAATGGCTCCCGATGCGATTTCATAACCGTTGCAAACCATATCATATTGGAAAGCATTAATTTCTAGGGGATTTTGATTGAGTAGTGCATCCATTCCACCTTTGGGCATGGAAAAGGGATTATGGGAAAAATCCAGTTTGTTTTCTTCTTCATTCCATTCATAGAAGGGAAAATCCGTTACCCATAAAAAACTCCAAGCGGAGTCGTCTTTTAAGGCCAATTTCTGACCCAAGTGATTTCTCAATTTTCCGGAGGCATTAAGTTCCTTTAGAGAAGTTCCCGTTAACACAAAAATAGCAGCGTCGCCAGCTTCTAATTTTAAAGCCTCTTTTAACGCTGATTTTTCCTGATCACCAAGGGCTTTTGCACAACTTCCTTTCCACTCCGTTCCCACCAGTCCCAGCCAAGGCAAGCCCCCAAAGCCTAATTCCTTAGAAAACAGATCCAGTTCATCGAAAAATTTCCGAGACTGATTAGCTGCATTAGGTAATTTCATTGCTTTAATATTTAAGCCCTTTTCCAGAGCATTTTTAAATACAACAAAACCTGTTTCTTTAAACATTGAATTTACGTTATTCATCTTTAAATCAAATCGTAAATCAGGCTTGTCTGATCCATATTCTTCCATTGCTTGGCGCCAAGTGAGTCTTAAAAAACGACCCTCAGGTAGTTTTTTATGAGGGGCACATTGAGTAAACACGGAGCGCATGATTTGCTCTCCATGTGCAAACAGATCTTCCTGATCCACAAACGCCATCTCCAAATCCAATTGGTAAAATTCTCCAGGCGCCCTATCAGCCCTTGGGTCTTCATCGCGAAAACAGGGTGCTATCTGAAAATACTTGTCAAAACCGGAACACATTAAAAGCTGTTTAAACTGCTGAGGGGCTTGAGGTAAGGCATAAAATTTGCCGGGGTGAAGCCTACTTGGAACCAGAAAATCTCTAGCGCCCTCAGGGGAGGAAGAAGTGAGTATTGGGGTTTGAAACTCATTGAAACCCAAGCCCCACATGGTTTTGCGCAGAGAGGCGATGACTTTGTTATAAAACAAAACATTGCCTTGCATTTTTGCGGTTCTCAGGTCTAAAAAGCGATATTTAAGCCTTGTGTCTTCGCTTTCCACTTTCGTGTTGTGAGTCACGGGGAAAGGTAATATTTGGGAGGCTGACTCTATCCCTAACGTTTTTGCCACCACCTCAATGCTACCCGTTAGAAGCTTCGGATTTTGTGCGCCTTCTCTTCTCTTCACCGCACCCTGAACCCAAACCACGCTTTCTTGTCTTATGCTTTCTGCCAGGGCAAAAAAAGGATTCTGGGGGGCCACCACCACTTGGGTGATCCCTTCAAAATCGCGAATGTCCAAAAAGAGCACCCCACCCAAATGACGAACCGACTGTGCCCATCCCATAAGCACAACTTCCTGTTCCAAATTTGCTTCGGTTAAAGCTCCGCAGTGATGGGTTCGTTTTAGCGTCATGGCAATTGTCCTATTCACGTTGTGTAAAAGAGTAAAACGTAATAAGTTTAAATGAGAAATGCAACACCTTTGCAGGGAGTTCATCGTTTGATGGAAAGGTTTCAATTATGTTTTTGCAAGGTCATAATCCTGTTGTCAAACAGGAGCTACTGGACTGGGAGCTCAGTGAAAATTTAGACAATCCCGAATCATTTAGATCCATTTTTGAATCCATAATCAGTAAGGCGATCACAGCAGGAGCATCCTTTTGTGAAATTTTTTTGGAAGACAGTTTGTCGGAGTCCATGCGGTACTTGAATGGGGCTCAAGATGCCACATCCACAAGCATTTGGGGAGGATGTAGTGTTCGGGTGGTGAGAGGCTCTCAAGTGGGATTTGCCTGCACGGCATCTTTTCAACCCAAAAGCATTTTTTGGGCATTGTCCCAGTGTCTGGCTAGCGTTGGCTTAAGCGAACCCAAAAAATCCCAAAAGAGCAACGTGATTCATTTAGGTCCAGTGGTAAACTACTCCCGATTGTATTCCAAGATGGGATCTGACTCAAAAAAGAATCAGTTTATAAATTTATCAGATGAAATACATGTTCTTTCCCTTGATTTACATCAAAAAACACCTCATAAAATCAAAACCTCACTCGGATTAACTTCCCATTTTCAAAAGATTTGTGTTGCCAATTCGGAAGGTGTTTTTGCCACGGAC
>JBIIVH010000046.1:0-36000 GCA_044339525.1 Silvanigrellaceae bacterium
CTTTAGGTTTGCGTGCACCGATCCCAAACCTAAAGGGGAGGAGGCTTTTAGTATGATTTCGGATTTGTCTTGCGTTAAAGTCAGGGAATCTATTACGGGGCCTGTATTTTGAGGAGAGGAATTGAGGATCTTTGCGAATTTTCCGGAAACCACCTTGCTTGGATCGTTGGTCATCCCAGACCACAATGCATCCTTGGAATGGGAGCAAACCAGTTCGTCTTGACTAGGGCTGGACTGATGGCGGGGGCGCGACTTACACAGCAGCTCACTTCCCGAGTCCGAAAGAAAGTCAATGGACACGGCATCTGCTCCGGATGGGTGCATGCGAGGTGAAGTGGAGGAGCAGGCTTGAAACTGAGTTTCTTCAGACCCTGGAGAAACTTTGGTGACCCGCACGGTGCGCGTTACGGGGGCTGGGTCCCAACCGAACTCGAAACGACTGATCTGAGGGGACTGGGTTGATTTTCTTCTACTCGCAATCGTGAAAAAGTAACAGATCCAATCCCCTGCTTCTATCTCAAGTTTTTCAGGTCTAAATGACTTGAGCGTGAGATCTTCCCCAATCCGGGAGATAGAATCTCTAATAAAATTAACGCCATATAATCCATTGTGGGAATCATATCCGACACCTGAAATAAACACACCAAGTCCTTTGCTGGGGAAGTAAATATCTTTAAAAAGAAACTTTCCCGGGGTTCCTCCTGTTACCATCTTGGAGGTAAAACCCACCGAATAGGCGGTTCTCTCATTCGGAATCCACTCTATGACTTGGGGCGACCATCTTTTGGCAGCGTCCAACAAGCTCTCCTGACTTTCCATTTGGGGAGAGAACACAAATAAAATTTTTACAGAGGAGACAGGGCTTTGTGTGTTGTGAAAATAGGCCTCTTCGCACGTAATGGCCTCTTTAAGTTTGGATTTGAGATCCAGGCAGGATGACAAATGGGAATCCATCTGAATTTTGGTTCGGTCTGAAATACCTTCCACGATCCAGTCATAGGGGTACTGAGCCTCCAAACCTCCTCTCGGTTTTCATGGGACTCCACAAGCACATCCATCTCGCGGCAGAACTTTTTGATGTGATTTTTTAAGACGGGAATCAGCCTGGTGGGAAGGGCAATATTCAAAGTTTCCATGTATTTTTTTTCCTTGGAGCGACTAAGTGATCTGTTTGCAAGATGCAAGATTTGGCTGTTGTAGCTGGCCACCAGACTGGGAGGTAGTTTTCCAAAGTTGTGAATGCTGGGGTCTGTTTTCTTGTATTTTCCGTCTTCTAGAGTGAGAAATTGCAGTTCCACAAGCTCTTCCAGTATTTCCTTAGCCTGGGTGGTGGTGATTCCCAGTTTCTTTGCCATCCAATTGGGCTGAGGGGAGAAGTCTTTTAAGGTAACGCATTCCCGCATGGCGAGGTGAATCCAAGATCGGATCACTCGGCTTCCCGATGAGTGAATTTCCCGGAAAAAGCCGCTAAAAAATTCCGTTTGAATTTGTTGGTACAGTTGCTTTCGTTGGGGTTCCGTTTTGGCGGATTCAATTTGAATCAAGATTCTGAGATAGTTTATCTCGGAGCTGGAACACTTTAAGGCGAGTCCAAGTTTATTTAAGTGCTCTTCGTTGAGCCTCCTTTGACCAGAAAGGATCATTCCCAAAAGGTGGGGCGATTTAAACCCAGCCTTAATGGCAAGTCCACGTTGGGAAAGTGCTGGATTTTTGCACACGATGTAATCGATTCTATCCATAATAAATTTGCGGTAGTCAAAATAATCCAGAACATCAGGGGGAGGTGGTGGCTTTTCGGAAGAGTCTCGAAGGGTGCCATGAGTGAAACTCATATCAAAAAAGCCTCCTCAAAGGGGAAAAAGTTTTTTACACGTCCAAATCAATGTTGTCGATGACAAGGATATCAGAAGGCGTGCCGTCTTCGTCCCACTTTGCGCCAAAAAAGTGGAGTTTGGGAGGCAGGGGATCCGAACCAAACCTGATCACAAGGTGTGATCAGTGGAAAAACGGACGAAAGGTGACCGTTTAGATCCCAACGCCGCGACCTAATTTGATCTAAACGCCACCACTTTGCTTGACGTCGGGAATCAAAAATTTGAGACCTTAAAAAGAGAGATTGGGTGCTGTATTCCGCATTTTCCCGCCAAATAGGGAGTGCGATGGATGATGTATCATCTTTCCTGATTTTTCAGGTGCTTGCTGGGTCGTTTGCGTTGAATTTCAAGTAATCTAGACCGAAAATGCGTCTTGTGGTAGAGCTGGCGCCTTAAGAAGGGCTACTTTAAAAAAACCGTAGTCCGATGATAGTGATTAAAATAATCGAGCGCGTTGATGATTCAATATCCAGTAAAAATAAATAGAGCAGCGTTACAAGCTATTGATTTCAAAATGATGCATGTTTGGGTTGCCAGATTTTTTTGCATTTATCTGACCCATGAGTGGTTTGTATTTGGGACTCGGTCGGAAGGTTACAACCCATATACTTTTAAGATAATGCTGATGGTGCTTCCAAGAGCGTTTTTGTTTTTTACGATCGGCTTATGGCTATCTACCACACAGTGGGGATTTCGCCACAAGAAATTAGTTTGTCTTTTATTACTGCCCTCTCTCCTAGTCTCGCCTTCAATATTAGGATTTCCTCTCAGTATTATGGGTTGGATAGCTTTCCTGGTTGCATTCTGGTCGTATTTAATTATCTTTAGGGAAACGGGGAAAACCAAATGAAATGGTGGCCTAATGAGTACTTCTATGACTTCAATACCTCACAAGTCTTAAGAAGGGATCAATTCGTGGCAGAAATTAAGTTAGGACACTATCCAGCCTATGGCGTTAGAACCGTTCATTTTGTTGAATTTCCTTTTTCAAAGAAAGATAATGATCCTTTTAACAATCTTGGATAAAAATTCGACAGAAAATAGTATAGTGAGGATCTTAGGAAATTCCGGCTTCGTGCGCTATTTTAATTTCGGGAGTTTGAGCTTTTAATTGGGAAGTTTGGGGAAACTGATTTTAGCGAAGAGGAGCTTCTCATTTTAGTCTTATTAAACATGATTTCCAGAATGCCATAAGGTTACAACTGCTTTTGGGAGTGGGATTTGGGCCAGGGTGCCCATGTCCCGCCTGCCGATCGCATAACCTAGAATCCACTAGAAATTCCCAACAGGTTCGATTTACAGCCAATGAAGCCATTAGCGCACAGGTGCTGGTGGTGCAACGTGTTTGGTTTATCAGGGGTTTGAGCGAGATGGACAGACCAAAGAAATGAGCTCTGCAGAGAGGCTTTCCTTCCACCAACAATTTAATACTGCTGCGGCTTTTGATTCTGTTGATACACAGGTAACGGCCATTTTTGTTGGGTGCAATCTTGACCCTGGGACTTTTGATGACAGGATTCAATTTGGTCGCGAAAGAATGGTCCCAATACCTTTGAATCGTCCGATTTATCCACACATCGCTGCATTTCGGCGTCATACTGGGCGCCTTGAGGGCAATGCTGGTCGGGGAGGGGCTTGGATTTGTCTTCATCTTGCTGGTAAAAATACTCGTAAACTTCCACGTACCACTGATCGGCTTGGCAGTTTTGAACACCTTGCTTTTGACACGCCTGCTTCATCTGTTTCGTTACAGGTGCCGTGATTTGACCTTTATCATTCATACAGGTTTGTTGACCCAGTTTACCTAAATAGTGCCGGCGAGGATAAGGCCACTGACAGGAAAGCATGCCATCTTTTTCCAACACGGCTTGAGTTTGGGAGTTCCATGAACCTTTTTTATAAGGCGTGGGGAACGGAACGGGTTTAGGATCTGGCTTAAAGGTGGGAACAGGCCAAGGTACTTTAGTGGGTGTGGGCGCTGGTCCTTGAGTGGGATTAGGACCAAACGTGGGCACAGGGCCAAACGTAGGCGCTGGACTGGGGAAATACGTGGGCAAGGCCGTGGGAATTTGGGTGGGCAGAGGGGTGGGAAGGGGATTGGATCCGCCCACGGAAGAGTTATAGATTTGTTGTACATTAGCCCAGTAGCCACTCAAGTTAGCCTTGCTTTGTTTCCAAAGGAAGTCAGGACGGTTGGCCGTGAGCCATTCGCCGCCCACGATTTGATTTTGAGCGTTGATTTCCACTCGGTATTCGTAAGTTTCTGTAAAGGATCTAAACCCGGGGGTGCCATTAAGAGCATTCCAGTTGGGGGGAACTTCCACGGTGTAGGTGATGTTGGTGCGGAAGGTAGTTTCTTTAACCGTGCCCTGCGCCGCTCCAGCAGAGGCGCCGTTTCTTTGATTCAATACTCTGGTGTTGTAAGAATAGATTGGTTGGTTCCATACTTGTAGATCTCTGGTGACGTCGGCAATAAAGGGTTCTTTGCGAAGTCCAATCTGATTGGTGAGCACCACGTGAAAGGCACCGGCGTTGGTGTCTCGGCACTCAATGGTGTTGGCGCCGCCGGGATTTCTTCCTAAATCAAGATTACAACGGCTTCCCAAAAATTGGGTGGTGGATTGTCCTACTTGCCCTTGATAATAAGTTAACAAGGCCTTGATGTCTGAGGACCCAAAGGGAACTTCCTGACCATAACCATTGCGCAGTAACACAGGTTTGGGTTCCTGATACAAATAAGCGGCCGCAGCCCACCCATGGCAGAGTCCTTCCCAATCCGCATTGTGGGGCTGTGTTCTTTGGCGCTCGGATCGCACGGTGGGGTAGTCAAATCTTCCCATGAAGATGTCGTACTTTTCGGCTGGGGAAAGTCGTTTGAGTTGGTCCAAACTCATCTGGGCCACTTGCTGTTGGTTGGGTGGTTCATATCCAAAAGGTTGAGGATTTGGGTTGTTCCAGCGAGCGGAGATGCCACCTTGATTGGAAGGCCAATAGGTATCCGTCCAAGGGGTGAGGGAGAGTTGGCCTTGGGAGGGAAGGGCTTCGGGCTGCGTTTGGTAGCCTTGTCCCATTTGCATGGGATCATTTTGGCGGTTCCAGGCTTCGTCTACGGTACCTTGGTCCTTTTCAGGACCTTGAGAGTCGTTTTGATCACAGCTTTGAAACGTGGTGGCAAAAAAGGCGGAGGTGGCTAAAGCCATCCCCAGGGGGAGCCAAAAAATTGATTTTTTCATAAAAAATCCTTATTCGTATTTAAAACAAAGTGCGTTAGCTAAATATTTTCTATCAAAGTAAAAAGCAAGAGTTATTTTTTGCGCACTTGAAATAAAAATAAGGACCGCATTTTAGATGGATTTTTGGTACTTTTGGAACCATTCTGGATTTTCGCAGCTGGAAACGTCTCCAATGGGCTGATTTAAGTAAGCATTCCGAATGAGACGGTGCATCACCTTGCCATTTCGAGTCTTAGGGAGAGAGTCCACCAAAACCACATCCCTTGGCTTTAGGGGTTTGCCTAATTCTGAGGCAATTAGGTCCATCAAGTCTTTACGTAATTTGGAAAGCACGTCCCCAACGCTTTCACCGCTGGCATCAAGGGTGTCATGGAGGGCGTCCTGGTACACACAATAAGCCACAATTTCTTGGTCTTTAAGAGGATGAGGAACGCCTATCACGGCAGCTTCCCTAACGGAAGGATGGGAGAGGAGGATGGATTCCACCTCGGCAGGACCCACCCGTTTTCCGGCTATTTTCAGCGTATCGTCGCTGCGACCCAGTAAATACCATGTCCCTTCTTGGTCTTTGGCGGCAAAATCCCCATGGGTCCATACCCCCGGGTGTTTGGTCCAGTAGGTTTCCACATATTTTTCCGGGGCTTGCCAGAAGCCTCGGGTCATGCCAATCCAGGGCTTTCGAATCACCAACTCCCCTACTCCTTGATCCGTCACGGCCTTTCCATTAGAATCAAAGATTTCCACATCCATCCCCACCACGGGCCCAGAAAAACCACAAGGCTTTAGACCGGTTAAGAGATTTCCACACAAAATGCCACCACTGATTTCCGTCCCTCCGGAATAGTTTAGAATGGGGCGAGTCCCTCCCAAGATCTTTTCAAAGGTGAATTTCCAGCTTTCCAGATCCCAGGGGCTCCCCGTGGATCCGAGTACCCTTAAACTTGGAAGTTTGTAAGGGAATTCCTCCTTTCGATACTGATGCATCAAACTTCGCATGAGCACTGGCGAAATTCCCAAGTGTGAAATTTGGTGTTTATCCACAAAATCCCAGAGGCGGTAGCGTTTGGGAAAGTCAGGAGCACCATCTAATAGCGCGAGAGTGGCTCCACAAAGCAAGGTCCCTAAAATCGCCCATGGTCCCATCATCCAACCAATATCCGAAATCCAGGAAAGGGTATCGTGGCTTTTGAGATCCATGCAGAGTTGCATGTCACAAGCCGCTTTTATGGGAAATCCCACATGGGTGTGCACTGCCCCTTTTGGGGCTCCTGTGGTGCCGCTGGTGTAAATGATCATCAGCGGGGTTTCAGAAGGTAACGTAACGCTTGGTGTGATGGCCCTATCTTTGTAAAGCCTGGAATCATAGTGGACGACTGGTTTTTGGCTAGCTTGGGTATCATTTGGTTTGGCGAGTCCCACACATAGGATTTTGTGAACGGCCGTGCAAAAATCGTTGGCTTTTACAATGGCATCTAAAATATCGGTTTCTTTGCCTCTTCTCCAAACGACGGGAGTGCATACCACGAATCGGCTTTGACACGAATCTAAACGAGCCAAGATGGCAGAAACGCCATACCCGGTAAATAAAGGAACACAGATGGCGCCTAATTTGATTATGGCTAAAAAGGTGCATACCATTTCAGCGGATTGTGGCATACTTATGGCAACGCGATCCCCTTTTTGGACGCCTTGTTCGGATAGAAACCAGCCGATGGCATTCACCTCCTTTTCAAGTTCCGAGTAGGTGAGTTTAACTTCATTCCCATTTTCATCTGCGGCTAAAACAGCTAAGGCTGTGGGTTTGGTTTTGGCCCATTTCGTGACGCATGAATCTACAATATTGAGCTCCCCACCCACGCACCACTTGCTAAACTCAGGACCCACGGAAGTGTCTAAGATGGTGTGGTAAGGTTTGGCAAAGTGAACGCCCAAATAGCCAAGGTAACTGTCCCAGAATGGGCCCACATCTGCAATGGATGCGTCGTAAAGCTTCTCCACAGAATCAAATCCCAAATGGGAAGCAAACTTCACAAGATTCGTTTCCGGCTCTTGCTCCTTTGGTAGTGTCCAACGCACGCTTTGGGAGAGGAGATGGGAGGTGTCTGGAGAGGAATCTGAAGAATGGGTGATTGAGGTCGTCATGGGAGGGTCCTTCCAAATTGATGTGTCTATAGCTACACTGACATGATGCCAGTCGTCAAAAGGAACCACGTTCTATGCAAAATCAGTTTTATAGGTGCGCGTTTCGGTGGGTTGGACGAGCTTTGTGTCTAGGATCACTATTGCTTTCTTCCTGTAAACCCAACTGGGGTGATGAGACTCAAAATGCCTGGAATCCCAATGAAAATCCGGAAATTTTGGTGGACAAGGATTCTAAGTTTGTTCGCAAGTTTTCCGCTTCAGGAGGCACTTCCGCCTTGCCTTTAAGTGGAGAGGTTTCTGCGGATCATTACCCTTATTCGGACTCCTATTGGCCTGACTTTTTAGGGGGAGTGGCCTATCGTTGGAATCAATCCATGCTTTATGACCCACAAAAAAGGCAGACCTTGCCGGTGAGTATGGAGCTCATGGTGCCTGCTGTCTTGAAAAACAATCCCAACCCCACTCCAGAGCAATGGAACGAAGCCTTGGAGCAGATGTTAAAACAAAATCCAAAAGAGAATCCTAGAAATTTAGTTAAACTGACTTATGAATCCAAATTACTTCGGAAAAAAGATTTATTGGCCTTAAAGCAGCTTCCCGAGCAACAGATGCTTTATGAACTGGCAGCTCTTTCTCCCGCTGAAAAATTTGACATTCTATTGGGAAATGTGGACACCTACCCCATGGTGCAGCTCGAATTAGCTCGAGTGGCAAACATGCATTATTGGCACTTAAAAAGTCGGGTAGAAAAGCTTCGAGAAAAATCCATTAATCCCATTGAAGACAAGATGGTGAAGCTTTATCTCACGGAAATTCCAGAATGGCTTGGCCTGTGTGCGGGCTGGGCCTTTGCGTCCACCCAGTTTAGGGAACCTTACCCGGTAATAGCCATGAATAGTCAAGTCAAGGATAAGGATCTTGAAATCAAAGTGCCATTTGGATCTGCAGATATCAAAGCTCTCATGTCACATTATTATGAAGTGGTTGTGTTTCAACCGGGGTTGGTGATTCCCAATAAGCCGCTGGTTGAAAACAATAATGTGTTTAAATCCGTTGGAAAAATGTGCAGAAACCCCAATGAATCGGGTGCAAAGAAACCATTTCAAACCGACAAAGAATGCCTAGGTAACAATGCGGGTTCCTTTCATTTGGTGATCTCCAACGTCATTGGGTTACAGAAAAAGCCTGTTTTGGCAGATATGGACAAGTATTGGGAAGTTTGGAATTTTCCCATATTTAACTATCAATCAAAGGTGATTAGAGAGATCGGAAAAACCTACCCACAAGGTAACGGTTATGTAGCGGCTCCTGGCACCGAAAAAATCATCCAAATGGAGATGACTTTGAAATTACGAGAGGAGGGATTTCCTGCTTGGAATCCCATTGACACCTATTATCAAAACGGAAAGCAGCTTTTTGTGAGGGAATACGGAAGAGCCCGTTCGGCCACGAATCCTTCCGGCGAATGGAAACCCCTTGAATATTATCTAGAGTTAAATTCCAAAGATGAAATCATAGGTGGAGAATGGATATCCGACAACGGACCCGACATCATGTGGAATCGCCAGCCCGTTCCTTTTCAAGGAGCGTGGACGAAATTGCAGTCCTTGTATGAACAGAGCATTAGCGAAAAAATGCCCCATCTTCATGGCCAGTTTCAAAGGTTTTAGAAAAGTTTCCTACCCCCTGACATCCCTTTGACTCAATTTTAGATGTCAGGATCCGATATCAGCTCCGGACCTCATGGACGGATTTGGAGCGGGTATGGGATGGGACTTTGATGCCTTACAGAAAAAGAAAGAAGAAAACTGGTGGACTTCGTATTCCGACCTTTTTATGATGCTCAGCGTCGTATTTTTGTTACTTTATGTAAACACGGCACTCCGAAATACGTCTTCAGCCATTAAAAACTTTGTTGATATGAAGAAAATGCAAATCGAAAATCAAGATTTGAAAGAGCAAACACGCGTTTATTCTACATTAAAGGAACGATATTTAGAAAAAAATGCCAGTGAAGATGAGCGCAAAACCTATGAAAAGCTCATGGCTAAATTGGACTTATTGCAGGAAGATGCAAAAGCTGAAAAAAGAAAACTCATGGAACAAGCTCAAGAAAATGAAGAAAAAGCAGAAGCCTTAAATCAGTATCAGCAAATCATCCGCAACATCATTAATGCCAACGTTTTGGCCAAAGCAGGTATCAAAAAGCGTGATGCAAAAATTGAAGAGAAAAAGGTGCAACTGGCGCAGACCGAACAAACCTTACAACAGCGCACTTCAGAGCTTTCGGAACGAAACCAGCAGGTAGAACAGCTTCAATCGGAAGTCGTAAATAAGAGTAACGAAATTAGCAATATTAATAATGAAATTGCTAAAAATCAAAGGGAATTAGAGCAAAATATCAAGCTTTTGCGTGAAAAAGAATCCAACAATTCTCAGTTAAACCAGATGATTTCTAATCTGAAAGCACAGACGGCCACCAAGGTGGCTGCTCTCAATGCTCAGAATGCCCAAGCGGAACAAGAGTTGGCCCGCACCAAATCCGAGTTAGGAGGTCTGGAACAGGCTTTAGGATCCGCAAAAAGTCAGTTGGGAAGTGTGCAGGGAGAATTGGGCCAGGTCAAAGGAGAGTTGGGCCAAGTGAAGGGTGAGCTGGGTAAGGCCGCTGGGGAACTGGGTAAAGCAAAAGGAATGCTGGGCAGCCTAAAAAATGAATTGGAAAGCACTAAAGGACAAGCCAAAGCCATCGAAGGAAAGCTGAGAAATGTGGAACAAGAAGCCACAAAATACAAAGAATACGTGCACACTTTGGAACGGGAAAAATCGGATCTGAGCCGCGACTTGGGTAGGGCAAAAGAGGCTCTAGAAGCCAAACGTACATTGGCAAATCGCATCAAAAACGCTTTGAATAAAGCGGGAGTAGATAGCCAAGTGGACCCTAAAAATGGGGATGTTATCATAAACTTCGGCAATGAATACTTTGACACAGATAAATCCAATCTTAAGCCGGGAATGATCACCACTTTGGAAAAATTCTTTCCCGCCTATGCAAAGTCTCTGTTGGGAAGCAAAGACTACTCAGATCAAATTCATTCCGTAGAGATCATTGGGTTCTCCTCTCCCACCTACCGTGGCAAGTTTGTGGATCCGCAAAGTTTATCGGAAGGAGACAGAACGGCAGTGAACTATAACTTGGATTTGAGTTATCGCAGGGCTCGATCCATCTTTCAACACATCACTAATAAACAAAAGTTTACGTTTCAATATCAGCAAGATTTATTACCCCTACTAAAAGTAACAGGAAGAAGTTATTTATCAGATAATGTGAAGGGTAGAGATTTAAAATCTGGATTAAATCATGAGGAATTCTGTGCCAAATATGACTGTAAAAAATCACAAAAAGTAATCATTCGATTTGAAGTTAAAAACTAAGTTTAATAGTAGGAGATTATATGGATTTTGGAATTAATGATGTCATAAATAAGGCGATCGAGTTTATTGTAAAAACCTTGTCAACTCCTTTGATGCCTGTGATGCTTGTTTGTTTTCTTTTTGCCATCGTGTTTCGTGTCATGGTGTATTATATCGTGGATCGGGAACAATGGTTTATTAAAGAGTTTGCAAAGCGTGTGGATCGTTTTATAGAGGATCCGGCAAGCGCTCCCATTACGTCTTTTTTCGTGATGACCAAGAGAATCATTGAAAGGACGTACTACGAAGTGTTTGAATTACGTGGCATCATGATGCGCCGCAAACCTGATTATATCACAAGCATCGGCGACCGACTCTTTTTGGTCCAAAAGGGTTGCGCCATGGTTGTACGGGATACTCTCAAACAAGTGCGGCATTTAAAACACTCCAATGGTCATCCTAAGATGCTTGCCCTTTCAAAGAATGTGCTTGAAAACAATCCTTGCTTCAACAAAGTCATGGGAGTGGTGCCGGGATCTTTAGTGAATGACATTTTAAATATGATGCCTGGGCTTTTTATTGTGGGAGGTATTTTTGGAACCTTTTTGGGAATCATGAGCGCGTTACCTAGGTTATCTACGATGAATTTGGAGGACGTGGAACAGTCCAAAAAAATCATGGACTCTTTTCTTGTGGACGTGGCATTCTCCATGGGTACCTCCATCGTGGGAATCATCTTTAGTGTGGCTCTTTCCCTCTGGAATGCGTTATTAAACCCTGAAAAGTCATTTGTGGATTCTGTGGTTAAGCTAGAAAATAGCTTGGATATTCTCTGGAACAAAAGCACGGATAATGTGATTCCAGAATCCTTAACTCCCTTTGACGAGCACAAAAATCCTCTAAATGCCTTGCAAGAGCAGAGTCAGCAAGCGCCTGCCGGTCAGTATCAGCAAGCCCCCAAGTCCAATTTTGGTGGCGTGGCTTAGACGCTGTCCCTCTTTTTTTAAAGCAGGCTGGCATTTTCCTTAATCCACAACAAATAGGCTACTAAATCACCAACAACTTGGTCGTTTAAATGACCAAAGGCAGGCATTTCGGTGCCATTCACGCCACCACGGATCGTCATCTCTAGACCATCTTTTGTATATCCATTTATAAACTTTGCATTTGGGTCTACAAAGCTTGGCGGCCTTTTCCTTAAGGAAACGCTGCTGGGTCCGTTTCCTTTGCCCGTGGGTCCATGGCAGGAGGCACAGTTGGCTTGAAAATGATCTTTTCCGTTGCTTTGAGCCTTTGTGAGTTCTGCTTTTACCGCGTCTCCAGCCCAAGGAGGAGCGTCGTTATGAAAATATTTGGCTCCAATATGAATGTCAAAAAAGGCGGGAAGTACCAGAAATAAAAGAGTTCCTGCTCCTAGAAGTCCTGCCAGAGAAAAGGCGATGGCTTTGATGGGGAGCGGTTTTGGATCGGGGTTTTCCATATGAAAATTCTCCTGCGTGTGTCTTACGCCTTCAACTTATACCAGATTGAAGCGAGTTAAAAGGCGAGGCATCAAGGTGTGAGTAGATTGGGGGTAATAGCATGGGTTGCGCGACGGGGATTTCGCAGCTATGCTCTGGCTCTTTATGTGACTTGGATAAGGAAAAAATACGCATGTTGGCTTCTTCACTTTCACGGCTTTTTTTTGCTCACCCCCTTAAAAAGCACCGCTCTCCCGCTTGGAACTTTCACGGATTTTGGATCGTACTTTCGGGATCCATTGCCCCTACCACATTGCAGGCGTCCGTGGCCCAACTGCACGGTAGCGGAGCGATTGTGGGCGAATACCTTTCCAATCATCCTAGCCAGTCCACTTCCCTTCAGGGATGGCGAGTGCCTTTAAGCCTTACCCTGGAAGCCAAAGCCGCACCGTCTTTTTCTTTGTTTTTAAATTTAGATTACGGTCGAAATGCTTATCCTGCCTCCGCCCGATATCTGGGAAACACAGCAGACAACGCCACCTCAAAAGAAGTGGCTACACCTTTTTCGGGTAGGGATGGAACGGTGTCCTTACAAGATAAAGTTCAAGTGGGATATGCTTACCTCCAGTACGCTTCGGATATCGGATTAGTTCGGGCAGGACGCATGCCCCGGCATTGGGGTTTGGGTCTTTGGCGTAATGCTCAGCCTGCCAGTTCGGGAGGAGGGATCACCACCACGGATTCATTAGCCATTTCCATGGATTTCACCTCCACATTCACCAGTACCATTTCTTGGGACAAATACAATGAGGGCTCACCCTCCGCTCTTACGGATGATGCCGATGGACTCTCCATTGAACTGATGGTGGCAGATGATCTCACGGATCCCTCCTCTTCCACCATTTCTAAAAAATTTGGACTGGCATATAGCACTTACGATCACAAGGCCACTAGTACGAAATTACGGATTTTGGATCTTTTTGCCAGTTTGCGCACCGGTCCCCTTGGACTGGATTTAGAGGTGCTTTATCCCAACGAAGGGGGAACAAAGGGTTTGGGTTTTGCGCGCCAAGGGGGTCCAAAAGTGGGTTGCCCTATTCCTGGAAGTAAGGAAGTGGAACCCATAGCTTGTGATTCCTATTCTATTGAGGGTTTGGCGGCCCTTATGAAGTGGAACTGGTTGGTGTCGGGTACAGCCCCCTCCCAGGAGCAAGATTGGCTCAGCTCCTATGAGGTTTCTAGGCTTAATCTTCCTACGGCCCAACGAAGAGAAAGTCACATTCTTGGGCTTACCTTGGGATATTCTAAAGGAGATTCGGACGCCTATGATGGAGTGCCTTATGAATCACAAGATCGAAAAATCACGCTTGCGGGAATGCATTCCAACGTGAAAGCAGGGTTTTTGATGAACTCGGAAAACACGACCCAGGTATCTGGCATGCCTGGAGGAAACATTCAAAACATGAGCTTTGCCAAGCTAGAATACACGTTTGAAACCCCTTCCTATGGGATGTTTTCTCCCTCCGTGGTTTGGGGGCGTTTGGATCGCATGAATTCCAAATCTGCTCCAGCCTCTGAACAAGACAAAGTTTACGGTTTTAAGTCGCGAAATTTGGGAGTTGAGCTGGATTTGAAGTATTCCTACCAAACACAAGACCGAGTGAATTTTGGATTAGAAGGTGGGGCTTGGTTTGTGGGGCAGGCTTGGAGAAAAAAAGGTTCGGGTAAGCCCTCTCCGGCTTTTGGCCTACGGGGAGAGGTTTCCACTTCCTTTTAAATTGCATTACATTTGTAAAACACTTCAAGAGGCCAGTTTTTGCGGCGCGGGCTGTTTTTCCAGCTCTTCTAATTTGGCCTTCAATCGGTTGTGGGAAGGCAATTCGGTTTTCCCGTGTTTGGCAAGTGTGGCTAACTGCACGAGCATGTCCCTTCGATGAGCCACCATGCTTTCTTGCATTTTTTGAAGGTGTTTGTCGTTGGAGGCTAGTCCCGTAAGGGAGTCTTCCAACATCACTCTTCGTCTTTCGGGAAGGGTGTTTAAGTAGTTTTGTTTCACATGAGGTGGAGCGTCGTAAAGAATCACAGCCACCTGCTCCAGTTCAAAGGAGCCAAATAGGACTTCCATTATGGCGTGGGACTGTTCCCAAAGATCTCCCATGGTGGCTTTGTTTCCAGAAACCGCAAGCGCCAGCTTGGGATCTTGTTCCAAGGCCAAAAATAAAGTTTCCACCTCTTCATCATTGCCCATCAGTAATAGGGATTCAAAATAGGTTTTACTCTCTTCAAATTCCTTTTGACTAGGGTCCGATAATAAGGTCTGTAAGGATTTTATTTTATCCACGGTAAGGGTGGATCTTTGGTTAAACACGTTGGGTAATTCTCGGAGCCATCTCAAGCGATGTTCTGTTTCCGCATATCTGATAATCTTTAAAAAACGCTCGGGCGTGACATGGGAAAGAAACTGAGCGGCGTCCCTTTCATTCAGAGACTGAAGGGCTTCTGCGATCTCGCGATCCTTGCTAGACATCAGTATGATGCTGATTTTAGATTCCGCTTCGGATTTCATTAAGGCATCTGAAGTGAGCATCAAATCTCTAAATGCCTGACCAGCGTGGTAAAATTCATTTAAAGAAAACACCTTTAAAGTGTCCGACACAAAGTATCTTTGTAATAAACGAATGTAGATGGGTGACATAAACTGACAAATTTGTTGAATGGACTCTTTTCCAGTCAATTGAATGATGGCAAACACGGTTTCTGTATTACCTACGTCTAACATTCTTGCGAAAATGCTAGCTGCTACAATGGGTTGCAAGGTGACAACTGACTGAATTTCCTTTTGGATTTGCGTTACGGCTTCGATTAAATCTGTGGTGATTACATTTTTAGATTCACCCACCTCGGATGGGCTTTCCGTTTTGCTGGTGGGTGATGAATTGTCCGATTCATCTTCTTCCTCATCCTTGTTTGATGCACTTGGGCCTGAAGTGGAGTTGGAACTTCCCGTTAATGATTTTGTAAGTCCCTCCGCTGCCGTGGAAAACTGCTTCATCATGTTTTTGAGCCCCCACGACATCACCAAAGAGGCTAAAAGTGGTCCAAGCAGAATGGCCGCCGCCAAAGCCCACTGGGTCAGATCTGATTTTGAATCACTGGCGTTTTTCTTTTCGGTTGGGGATGCAGGGGTTTGGGGATTAGGGGTGGCTTGTGCCGCCGTGGGGGCTGCAGTGACCTCAGCTGTGGGTGTGTTACTTTCTTTGACCCCTGGAGTGGCAACGGACGGAGCTGCGGTTTTTTGAATTTGAGGTAAGGATTTATTCCGGAGCTCGTATTCTTTCTCCAGGGCGGAAAGTCTTAACTTATGCTCTAGCTGCTTGATTCTGGCTTCTGCTTTTTCCCGTTCCTCCAGTTCCTTTTTGATTTGGACTTCCTTGGAGCTGGGTGGAAGATTTATGGACCGTGACACCACGGTTTCAGGGGAGTTGTCGCCTACGGCCAGGGTTTTTTTAAAGTGGGTCACAAGCTCTGTTACGTCTTCCGCTTTGACCCCCGATCCAAAGGATAGGGTGATTTTGGCTTCTTGTAAATAAGATCTGATTTGCTCATAATTCCAGTTATCTATGGATCTAATATAAACTTCATAGTCTGTGCCCCCGATGATGGCTAGGGTGGACTTTAGCTTTTTTTCTTCAAGTCCAATATCCACATCAATTAGGTATTGGTGTTTTTCCAGTCTTTTAGAAAAATAGCCATCTGCATTTTGAGTTAATAAGTATTTCGCTCGTTGTTCCAGAGCCTGTTGTAGTTTTTCTTTTATCCATTTAGCTTGGGTTGCACTGGCTTGGCCGGAGGAAGGGTTGGGCTTGGGTTGCTGTGCTATAGCCTTGTAAGGTAATGAAGTGACAACCGTCAGAACATAGGGAAAAAATAGTGTTTGGACAGGTCTCTTAAATATTTTAAAAAAGAGTGTTCGCATTTGGATAAACCGTGTCATCTTTGATTAGCCTCTAATACTTCTGGGATTATCGGTACATTTTTTGTTAAGTTAACAATTTTTAAAAATTTCAAAGGTAAAAAAATTGACTTATTCGTTCCAGTGTCAGTGACTCTTCCTTTTTTTTTGCAAAATCATGGGGGATGGGAGATACTCATACAAAGTCGGAAAACAAAACATGACATGGAAATATTGGATTATCATTGCTAAAAAATTCAATTTAAATTTAGGGATGGGGCTGTGGCTTGTGGGCTGTGCCAGTAACCTTAATTTGAATGCCACTCCAAAAACCGCAGAAATCTTCTCTGTGGACTTTAAAGATGCCAAGGCCAGTCCAAACTTACAAGGTGTAGGTAATGTTACTTTAACTGGAAAACAGCTGGAAAGTAAGCTCTATAAAATTACGGCTCCTGGGTATGATGCGGCTTATCTGTTTTTTGGACCAAACGATCCTAAAACACAAATCGAGATCACCTTACAAAAACCACTCTCCTCCCCAGAGAGTAAGATAGCCCAGGCCGAGTCCCAGATTCGTACCTTGACTAAAATTTTAAGTGAAAGGGAAGAAACGGCCAATTCCCTAAAAAAACATCAAAATTTGGTGGGAAAGTGGCTCACCCAAACCCAACGTTTTTTGAGCGCTGGAGACATACCCTCGGCCCAGTCTTCCATCCAAGAACTTTTTAAAATCCCCCAGGAGTTTTTGCCATCCACAGCATTTACCTTGCGAGGAAAACTTCACATGCTTACGGGAAAATCCAATGAGGCGTTGGCCGATTTTAAGCAGGCGGTTAGTCTGTTTCCGGAAGATATAGAGGCTCAAACTTTAATCAAAACCATTTCTTTATGAAAGCAATATCCTTGAGAAAGATATTTTGGGTTGCAATCTCTTTGGTGAGCAAGGGAGCTTATGGATTAACCTGGGAAGCTAGCATGGGATATGCCCTCGCTTCTGGTCAGGCCACAAGCCAAAGTTCCGGAAGAGCCTCTCGCACAGAATCCCTATTTTTTCCAACGATGGCGCAGTTTGGATTGGAGACGGGGACTCAACAGCTTCGTTTCATTCTGGAAAATATGTTTAGTTATTCACCTTCCCAGCAGCAGGTGGAGTTTTCAGTTTGGTCGGTGGGTTTGCGTTGGATTCAAACGCCTATCTCTGGTAATCCTCAGAGTTCTATAGTAAGTATTGGATCCTATGCGACTTTTCACTGGAATTACGAGCTAGCTCTGGGTGTGTCTTCCTATAATGCAACGGTGAGAAATCGGGATGGTTTACTTACAAAGGTAACTGCTCAGTCTTTTGGTGGATTTGTTGGGGGAGGAGTCTATTTTCCATTGGAGTCTTGGTTTCACAAAAAAGTGCGCTTTGAAGAGCAAGGTGGATATGGTTTATTGACCAATTTGAGATATTTAAACTACTCTATTTCTTATACAAATCCCACCCTTGAAACGAGTATATTTCAATTTCTACTTTCACTAAGGTATCAGTTTTAGTAGGCTTAAGGAGAAGGGGAGGTGGCTATGGCCTCGAGCAGAGTCTCAATGGGAAAATCAAAGTGATCCGCAATCCATTTGCCATTTAAGGAGATGACGCCATTCCATCCCACGTTGGCTTCCAATCCTGTGACAGGATCCCAATCTAAAGAGCGTAGTGAAGCGTCCTGAGTTTTTTGGGATTCCAGACACGTTTTCATTTGGGGAGACAGAGTGCTTTGGATGCCATCTCCATTCTCTAATAGGGTCTGATGTGTTTTCCAATACTCATCCGTGCCAATCTGGAGAGAACAGGTCAAAATCTCTAAAATGGTTTTTGATTCTTCCGTGAGAACTGGGATGAAACGAATTTGATATTGGGATTTCGAATTGGGATCGAGTCTTCCCAGCCGAGCCGCAAAAACCCGAGAAGGAGCGGACTTATAGTCAACAAACATATTGAGTTTCGATTTCGCCTCTGAACTCCCTTGATGGGGGTAGATTTGCTCTAACGCTAATGTATTTTTGATTTGGTTAGAGTAACAAGGAAAGGAAATAGCGCTGCTAGCTAATATCTCTTTCCATGAAATATTCTGTGTTTTTTCGTAAGCTCTTTTTTTCTGGTCTTCTAAGTGTTTTCTAATGGCGGGAAACGCTTTGGAAAGTTCTTCGGGCGGAAGTTTAGAGTGGATTTGTTTCACGGACTGTTCTACTTCCTCTTGAGGGACATTTAGTTCCGGAACCAATTGTTGAAAAGGTAACAAAAAATCGCTTTTGGATTTAGATTGTCTCTGTATCTGAGCTCGAAGGTTGTGATTTTTGGCAAGATGGATTTGATTCACAAAAAAAAGAGTGTGCTTGGAGTAAACGCCTAATGACTCCTCCTCAGTTAGGGGTGGAACGGGAGTTTCCGGGCTGGATAGGAGTAAAGGCTTGGTTTCCCCTTCACTCTTAAAGATACACCTTTTCATGTGATCAAGGGTGCTGAATTCAGATGATTCATGTCCTTTTGTTTGAGTCCAATAAAAAATAAAGCAGATGCTCGCCGAAATCACACCTAGAAAAAAAAATTTGAGGGATGGGCTTGGTGGTGGCCGTCCCATTATGGACCGATCTTCCATGGACCTGGCTCCTGATGATAGGGGTTTGAGGGGGGTATGGGAAGCAAAGTCTTTATAGGTAACATCTTAAAGGAAAAAAACTTGAAAGGTAAGTGGGAAAAAAAGTGATAACTTGCCATTTCTTTTTTGCTTCCTTGCAAAAGGAACCAGTTCAAGATTTTAGTATAAAATAGAATATCAAAAATCCTGTTTTTTCTAATTGATTAGATTGGGAGTAAATCCGTGAGAGCACACTTGTTTCTTAATCTAAAGATTGGCCACTTTTATGCTTTTTTCTTGACTTTTTGTCTTTTGAATTTTTCTCATCTAAAAGCGGCAGATGATAATAATTTAAAAAAGAGCGTCACGCTAGAGTTTCGAAACGCGCCTTTGGTGGATGTGATCAACTCCATTGCGGATTCCGCAAGGATCAATGTGGTGATAGCTCCTTCTGTGGTGCAAAGTAGCAATATGGTAAACGTGAGATTAAGAAACGTTACCTATGAGGTAGGCCTAAGGACCGTCTTAAAAATGTTTGGGCTTTCGAGCATTCTCGAAAACGGCATTTTGCGCATTGATACTGTGGCTAGCTTTGAAGTGGAAAGGCAGCTTAAAGAAATCACTAAGACCAACGAAATTAGAACCGAACCTCAACGCACCATGGTTTGGCAGGTGGCCTTTGCCAAAGCTGACGAAATTTTGCCCAGCCTCACTAAGTTAACAGAAGACATTAAGATCATCGATCAACGGTTCCAGATTGAGGCCGATAAACGCACCAATAAACTGATCATAACTGGCAATAAACAAGCCCTTCAGAGAGCCAAAACCGTGCTCACGGAATTGGATAAACCCAAACGGCAGATCCAGATTCAAGCACGGGTGGTGGAGGCTGCCACAGAGGTAGCCAAAACCCTGCAAACCAGCCTGGGCACGCGCTTGGCGCTGGATAGCGCCCGTGGATATGGAGTGGGTCTTCCCTTTCCAAATTCACTCGTTACAGGTCTAGGTGGGGCGGGCGCTTTAGGTCAGGCTTCCCCCGGGGCAGGAGTGGCCAATGGTCCAGTTCAAAATGGGGAGCTGGCCGTGAGTTTATCGAGCATAAATAATCTCATTAATTTAGACATGATTCTAAAGGCCTATGAAACGGAAAGCTTGGCACAACTCATCGCAGAACCCAGAATCGTGGTGCAAGACCAGGAAAGTGCCACTCTTAACGAGTCTCAATCGTCCAGCCGGTTTACATTTGTAAACGGAGCCGGGGGGAGCGCCTCCATTTCTTCGAGTCTGAGTTTGAATGTGAAGCCCCAATTGGCGGGGGAAAATGTGGTGCAGCTCGAAATTCAGGTTTCCCGGACTTCTCCCACTTCTCCCAACTCCAGTAGTGCCTCTGGTACGGTGTCGAGGTCGGCTAATACGAAAGTTTTTCTAAAAAACGGAGAGACCACCGTGATCAGCGGTCTTTATCAAACGTCCCGACTCAAAAGTAAGGGGCAGATTCCTATCTTAGGAAGCTTGCCGCTCATTGGTTGGATGTTTCGGCTGAATGATGAACTCACGAAAAAAACCGAGCTACTGATCATGGTCACTCCTAGGATTCTAAATGATGATTCTCCTCAGGTGAATCAAGCCAATGGGGACATTATGGCGGAGGCTTCTGAGTCTCCTGTTTCGTTAAATACGGCCACTTCGTCTGGCTTAAATTCTACGGTGGAGGCGGATCCAGCGGCGGCGAATGCAGCTGCTTCTGAAGAAGTGCCTGCCATTAATAGCCCTGCGTCTTCGGAAAATTCCAGTGCAAATGGCTCCAAATAATCTTAAATTCCTGATAGTATAGAATTATTTGCGTGATAAATGTCTGTAGACTCAAAAATCATTTCTGTTTAAGGTAACAATCAGAGTCTAGTTTTAAGATTGGATTCTGAGAGACTCTCTTTTTCAGGACATGATTATGACGTCACCTTTAAACTATTTTTTAGGATGTGCCAGGTGCTCAAAGTGGAGTTGCCAGGGCTTTTGTGGCCAGATGAAAGAGTGGACCTCCGTAGAGTGCATATGGACCTATAACAACTGGATTTCTCAAAAATTGGTAGAGGCCAAACACACTCAGAACCCAGTGACCATCGCGCAACTCACTTTAGTGTGCTTTGAAGAGTTTCAGTTTAGATTGGAAAGAAGACTCAATCAGGAAAAATGCATTACAGTTGTATTGCCTATTTGTAAAATCAGAAAACAAACCATGGGATTTTGGCATCCCACGTTTTGGATTCTGAGAGCAATAGAGGCTTGGGAAACAAAACATAAATTAAAGGTTTCAAGATTGACTCCTATGACTTTTAACTGGGATGAATCCAATGTTTCCTTAAAAAAAACAGACCCCACTTATTGGGAAGGTCAAAAAAGTGAGAGCTTAATCCGATGGAAACAGAATCTCACGGACTTTGAACCTTCAGCCTTACTTTTTGTGGATGATGTATTGACATCGGGGAGAAGTGCGGCTCGGCTTCAACAGAATTTGCCCCACTCCCTGAGGCACGTACCCCAACACATGCTTGTGATGTTTAGGGCGCCCCCTAAGGAACCGTTAAATTAGGAGCCCTTGAGTGAGGGATTCTTTTAGGTCGTGCACCCTTTAGTGAATAAATCCATTGTGTTTTAGCAGTGGCTCGATCTGAGGCTTTCTCCCTCGGAACATCTCAAAAACCTCCATGGGGTGGACACTTCCCCCCAAGCCCAATACCGTGTCTTTAAAACGACTTCCCACTTTTTTAAGGGCAGAAATATCGTTTAACCCCGCCTCCTCAAAGGCTCCGAAGGCGTCATTGCTCAAGAGGTCGGCCCAAAGGTAACTGTAATAGCCCGCAGAATACCCTCCCGCAAAGATATGGGCAAAGGAACAAAGCATGTAGTCTTGCTCAAAAGTGGGTACCGGGTAAAAATGATTCCAGGTGCTAAGGTAACGATTGTGTAATTCCTGGGAGGTGGAAGGCGGAGGTAGGGAATGTAAATCCAAATCCACTCTTCCAAAAATGATTTGGCGCAAGATGTGTAATCCTTTCCCAAAAGACAAAGTGGATTTGATCTTGTTTTTGAGCTCTACGGGCAGTTTTTCTTGAGTTTGATAATGGGATCCAATGCGGTCCAAAACGAAATCTTGATACAACCAAAATTCCATAAACTGGCTAGGCAGTTCCACGGCGTCCCACTCGATCCCGTTGATTCCGGCCACTGATGGGATGTCCACTTGTGTGAGCATGTGTTGAAGAGCGTGTCCCATCTCATGAAAAAGGGTTTCGATTTGGTCTAAAGTGAGGAGTGAGGGTTCGTTTCCTATGGGAGGGGTAAAGTTACACACCATATGTGCCACAGGCGTCTGAATTTTTCCTTGTTTTTTGGACCGAACGGTGACTTCGTCCATCCAGGCCCCGGCTTGTTTATTTTGAGGTCTAGAGTAAGGATCCAAATAGAATCCGGCAATCTTTGTGCCACTTGAATCTTTAACATCATAAAATCGAACGGAAGGGTCCCAAACGGAGACGTCTGATTCCGTGGGTGAAATGTTGAGGTCAAAGAGAACTTTGAGCGTGTAAAACAACCCTTCCAGCACTTTTTCTAAAGGAAAATAGGGCTTGAGCACTTCCTCATCCAAATTCAACAGAATTTCTTTTCTGCGTTTGGACCAAAAGGCCACGTCCCACGGTTTCATTTCCGTCCTGGTTTCCCCAGACTCTTTGGCCAGCTTGAGCATGCTGGTGAGCTCTTCTTTCGCTTTGGGTGTGGCATGGAAGGCAATGTCATCCTGTAGTTTAAAAATTTCGGCCACATTAGGCGCCATTTTTCGGGCTAAGCTGAGGGCGGCGTAGTTTTCAAAACCCAAAAGATGAGCTTGTTCTTCTTTCAAGGCTAATATTTCTAAAACAACGTTGTTGTTATTAAAAGGATCTTGCGATCCTACTTTGCGGCTTTCCTTTAATAAATACTCTCTTAAATTTCGATTTTTGCAATCTTCCATGATCGGTAAATAAACGGGAGCGTCTAAAGTAACGCACCAGGGTCCATATTCCGCATTGGACACAACATCCGTAAAATGTCTGTTATAGGTTTCACTGGTGAGATCAAAAAACCATCGGGGCATTCCGTTTAGTTCTTTTTTGTCTTTAACGATGTGTTTAAATGATTTAATGGCATCAAGCTTAGAATTGCTAAACTGATTGCTCAGCTGGGCCAATTTCATTTGAATTTCGTTGAATCGTGCCTTTTTAGTTTCATCTAGATCGATTCCCGATAGTCTGGCGCTTTGGATGGATCCTTCTAGGGTTCTCATTTGCGCCGAGGAAAGGGGTTTTTCGTGGTCTTTAATGTAACATAAGGTATCGTAAATTACGCGATTTTGACCCATTTCTAAACCCATCTTTGTAAGAATGGGTAAAGCGTCTTCGTAGACTTTGCGCAAGGAATCTGAATTTCTCACCATGTTGAGATGCCCAACAGGAGAAAAAACCTTCCGCGTGAGTTCTTCTAGTTCCATCATGGGCATTACAAAGGAATCCCAGCTTTTGGTGAAATGAAGATTAAAGCTTTGGCATTTGTTGATGAATTCATTGTGTTTTTCTTCTAAAAATTTTATGGCTTCTGGCACATGTGTGGCTTCAATGAGGGCATAGGCAGGGAGCTCTAGGTTTTGCAATAAAGGATTCGCTGGATTCACGATGGGGTTCTCCTATGACTAATTATTATTAAAGGTTAACTAGATGCAGTGGGAAAGGGGGATGGTAAACGATTTGAGACGCGATTTTCGTTGGCATAGGCCACTCCCGACCTCGCCATGAGGTGCGATATATCTTGGCATCGATTCTGAATGAGTTCCACCATGGAAGTCTCCAGAACAGCATGGGGGGAGTGTATTTCAGGCCAGTGCAATTTGGCAACTTTAAACGAGATGGCCTCCAAGTCGGATGGACTTAATTCCACGTTTCCCAGGGTGATGAGTAACAAAACCCGGTTCCAGGTGGCGTTTGCTAGTGGCACCGTGGGAAAGATTTCGGGGACGATCCCTAGCCTAGACAGCAAGGGCACGTAATTTAAAAAGGTGTCCTTATTTTCCATTCCCAAATGGGATTTGGTGACCACCCCGCAACTGCAGACTTCACTGCTTTCTTTTTGGATGAAGTTGGCCACAATTCCGGCCAAAACGCCGTGGTCGTTGTCCAAGATGAGCACGCGGTGCTTAGGTTTGGTAAACTTTTTTCGTACGTTTCCATGATCGGCAAAATCGATCTGTTTTGCCCAGCTGCAGCATAAATCCGCTATTTTTTCCAGTTTATTGGCAATGTTTCCAATTTGCAAGGCATAGTCTATTTCCCTTTTGCTGGGGGTGTTGGCGAGCATATTGCGAGAACACTGCAAGATCTCCTTTTGGAAGGAATCCACGGCATCATCCATCACAAAGATATCGGCAATGAGGCTTGAATCGCCATAAAACATAGCTTTATAGGTGCGTTGATAAAGATCTAAAGTGATTTCCAGCATTTTCCCGAGGCGGTCTTGGTAGGGAGCGCCCGACCTTCCCACCAATTGCCGGGCGAGACTTTTCACGGAGTCTCCAATGCGCTCCACATATCCTGCGATCTTAGCGCAAGCCATAACCCTTCTCAATTCGGAGGCCAGGGGGGTTTGGGTGGCTAAGATGGTAAGGATGGTTTCATCCAAAAGGGATTCCATGGCGTCTACTTCATCATCCAGCACAATGGCTTTAATCAAGCTTTTGTCATCGGGTTTTTGAAAATGACTCAGCAGAGTTTCTAGCCCCAGCATCACCCGATCGCACATATTCCGCAGGGTGATGTTCAGGGAATCCATCTGACCATCTAAACTTAAAATTCGTGGCATGCTTGGGCTATTCCCTCCCCGCTCTCATCTTAAATGTTGAGTGTGCATTCAACATCTGCTAGAGCCTAATGCCAATGGTGTGTAAACGCAAAGGAGAGCCCTGTGGACACCCAATCTCCCACTTCTGCTACCCCCCCTTCTTTGGCTTTTGAGTCCTTAAGTGTGATTCCAGAGCTCAATCCCCGCACGGGTTTGCCCCTCAAGCCCGATTGGCTCAAAGTTCCTAAAGTCAGCGGAGACACCCTTTATCAAATCAAACGGGGTCTGAGGAACGACCAGCTTTTTACGGTGTGCGAAGAGGCTAGGTGTCCTAATATTTCGGAATGTTGGAACGCGGGCACGGCCACCTTCATGATTTTGGGAGAAGTGTGCACGAGAGGGTGTCGGTTTTGTGCTGTAAAAACAGGAAATCCTGGGGGGTGGTTGGACCCCCATGAGCCAGAAAAAGTGGCCAATCAAATCTCGCAGATGTCTTTGCAATACGCGGTGATCACCATGGTAGACAGGGATGATTTGCCTGATTTTGGAAGTCAGCACATTCAGGCCGTATTGGCGGCGGTGCAGCAAAAGAATCCCCAGCTGAAGGTGGAGCTTCTGGCGGGGGATTTTCGGGGCAATGCGGATCACGTTCAAAAGGTTCTTTGGGCTAAGCGTCCGTTGGATGTATTTGCCCATAATATCGAAACCGTCAAAAGACTTACCCCTCGCGTCCGAGACGCCCGGGCCACTTACGGAAGAAGCTTGGAGGTTTTGGCTGCGGTGAAAGCCTTACAGCCTAAAATTTTCACCAAAAGTGCTTTGATGTTGGGATTGGGGGAAGAATCTGCTGAGATTCACCAGTCTTTGGTGGATTTGCGGCAGCATCATGTGGATATTTTAACCATTGGCCAGTACCTTCAGCCCTCTAAAAAACACTTGAGTATCAAGCGTTTTGTGCACCCTAGTGAGTTTGATCATTGGAAAGAAGTGGCTTTGCAGTTGGGATTTAAGGCCGTGGCCTCTGGGCCTTTGGTGCGAAGCAGTTACAAAGCTTCCCATTTGTTTCCTGATACTTTTGGATAAATTTAGGTTACTTTAGGAAACATTTTTTCAAAAAGCCGATAATGCTCCCCGTCAAACCCGGTTTTTTGATAAACTTCTATGGCATTGGTGTTGGTTTTGTCAACATATAATCTAATCCCTGCGGCGTCTTGACTTTTGGCGTCCGTCTCCACTGCTTTAAGGATTTTAGTGAATACTTCTTGTTTTCGATATTCGGGCAACACATAAACACTGTGCAACCACCACACATTTTGACATCGCCAGTCACTCCATTCCTTCAAGATGAGGCAGCACCCCAATAGAAAGCCTTCCACCACAGCCACATAATAAAAGCCTTGGTCGGGGGATTGCATCATGGATAAAACGCCTTTGTGCACAACATCCGCATCCAGTTTGATCTTTTCCGTTTCCCAGGCCATCTCCACTTGGGCCTTGGTAATCCACTGGGCGGTGAGGGGGCAGGCCCGCACCACCTGGGCTTGGGCCACGTCTTTGGGAGAGAGCCTTGCTGATGGGGTGGGCTTTGAGTACCATGGGCCGAAGTCGGATGTCATAGGGGAGTTCCATTTCTATGCAAAGTTACTTAAAATTGTTGTCCACATTGCTTGAACATGGCGAAAAAAGACCCGATCGCACGGGCGTGGGCACCTTGAGCTTATTTGTTTATACCATGGATTTTGATTTAAAACAGGGACTCCCCCTGGTAACCACGAAAAAGCTACACCTGAAAAGCGTCATTCGTGAACTTTTATGGATGATTTCAGGCGACACCAACGCCCATACCCTCGCCAAGCAGGGGGTAAGCATCTGGAATGAATGGGCCGATGCCGATGGCTCCCTAGGGCCCATTTATGGGGCTCAGTGGAGGGCTTTTGGTGCCACGAAAAACGGCAACGGTCTTCAAAAATCAGATGGAAATCCCTTTGAAGGCGTGGACCAGCTTTCCCAATTAATCTCCCAATTAAAAAAGGATCCCTTTTCTAGGAGGCATATCGTGAGTGCCTGGAATCCGGTGGATCTGCCCCAAATGAAGCTTCCCCCGTGCCACTGTTTTTTTCAATTTTATGTAAGTGCCCAAAGGGAATTATCGTGTCATTTGCTGCAGAGGTCTGGGGATGTGTTTTTAGGAATTCCTTTTAACATCGCTTTTTACAGTATCTTTACCCATATGGTGGCTCAGGTGTGTGATTTCAAAGTGGGTCGCTTGGTGCACACGATCAATGACGCCCATTTGTACCTAAATCATGTGGAACAGGCCCAAGCCCAGCTTCAAAGAGAGCCCTTACCGCTCCCTACCTTAAAGCTCAATCCTAATGTAACTGATTTGTTTCAGTTTCAGTTCGATGATATCGAAATTTTGAATTACCAGTCCCACCCCGCCATCAGCGCGCCTGTTGCGGTTTGATGGAGAACGCCATGAATCATGTGACATTAATCGTGGCCATGGCTCGAAATCGCGTCATCGGAAATCAAGGTCAATTACCCTGGCATCTTCCTGGAGACCTCAAACACTTTAAAGCCACCACCATGGGGCATGCCGTGATTTTTGGCCGTAAAACCTATGAGTCCCTGCCCGGAACCACCCTTCCGGGGCGAACTTTGTATGTGCTGGGCAAGCAAAAGTTAAATCAGGTGATTCCCGATTCTGTGAATTGGTTTGAGGATGCCGATTTGCTGATGAGCACGGCAATAGCAAAACATGAACGGGTTTTTGTGGCCGGTGGGGCGGGGATTTATAAACGTTTCCTTCCAGAGTGCCAGACCTTGATTGTTACCTTAGTGGATGGAAATTGGGAGGGAGACACGTTTATGCCACCTTTTGAGGGTGAATTTGAGTGCGCTTCTACCCAGCCTTTTCCAGCCGGCTTTACCATTTGCACCTATCAAAGAAAGACTCCTATCCATGTGGTTTAAGCGGCCCGCATCCAAGGTAACAAGTTTTACAAAAAGTGTTTTAATCATTCTTCCTAGGCAATTGGGTGATGTGTTGGTGTCTACAAACTTGCCCGTGCTCATCAAGCAATACACCAATGTGAGCCAGGTGATTTGGTTGGCACATCCCATGGCCAAACAGATTTTGGAAAATGCAAGCCAAATCGACGAAATTTGGTACCATCCTGTGGCTCCTAGATGGAAAGGAAATCCTTTTAAGTGGTTTCGCGATGTTTGGAACTACGTTGTAGATGAAATCTCATTTTGTCAAAAATTAAGGTCACAACACAAGTTTTTTGGGGTTTTGGATATTATGTCTACACCCCATTCTCTTCTCTGGGCACTTTGTTCCCATTCGGAGCATCGCGTGGGGATCCACAAAAAAAACCTGAGGTCCCATTTTTACCACCATAAAATCCCCATCGATCAACTCAAACAGGGTTTTGTGGGAGCGGATCGCATGAGATTTTTAGAGCCTTTGGGAGTGCCCTTTCTTCCCAATCTGGAAAGTTTGAAGCCCCAATTTATCCCCAAGTCCGCCCCGCGTCAGAGAGCCCATGAGCTTGTATTGGAGTGGAGAAAAGTCACAAAATGTAAAACATTTGTAATGCTTTCTATCACGAGTCGGCGAGAGAACCGCAAGTGGCCCAGGTTCCACTACCTTAGCTTAGCGTTACGTATCTTAAAAGAAACTCCCGATGTGCATGTGGTGTGGCTTTGGGGGCCAGGGGAGGAAGCCGAGGTTTTTGAAATGCACCGGGAATTCCGAGCCCAGGCGTCTTCGTTTCAGCACCGTTCCCTTTTTCCCCCACTGTTAAGTCTGGCAGAGATTGCGGCACTATGTCCCTTTTCCTTGGGGTTTGTGGGTGGTTCCAATGGATTGGCTCACATTTGTGTGGCGGGTGGGGCTAAATCGGTACAAATCCATGGACCAACGGTTTCTTATCATTGGACATTCCCGGATCCCTCTCGCCACATGGCGGTAACCAGAAGGGAAGGATGCGTGGCCTGCGATAAAAATGTGTGTGCCATTGGCACCCGTGAATGCTTGTTAGATCTACCTGTGGAGAATGTGTTTAAAGCCGTCCAAGAACTTCTTTTGGGTAGGGCAAATTAATGGGAAGGGGTGGGGTTATCATGGACGTCTGAAGGGGAAGGGATGGAAGGTACTGGAAACACGCTCGCGTGGGTCTCCAGGTAACAAGACGAACACACAGGGTGGTACTTTTCTTCACAGCCCAGGTCTATGGCTGTACCCTCAAAAAAAGACTTCCATTCCAGGGCTGAAGTGGGGATGGGGATTTTTAGATTAAAAATAGCTTTGTGATTGCAATACATGCATGTAGTTTTGATTTCTTCCAGACTATCTGCAATCTCTAAAAGGCGCTGAGATCCAGGGAAGCTTTGGGATCTAAAATCCGTTCTTAAGCCATAACAAATCACAGGTATGTTTTGGAGCACCGAAAATCGTTTGAGTTGATTCACCATTTCTACAGATAAAAATTGGGCTTCATCCACTAAAATACATTGATGCAATGCCATTTGTTGGATGGGAAGAATGGACTGTGTGTCCACCAAAAGATCCGCCTCCCGAGTCACTCCACTGCGAGATCGTATGGAGCTAGCTCCAAATCGAGTGTCGCAAGTGGGCTTGATTAAAAACGCTGACTTTCCTTGAATTTGGTAGGTGTGTGCCACTGAAAGTAAAACAAATGTCTTACCACATCCTACGGTTCCATATCTAAAATAAAGTTTAGCCATTAGGGAGCGCCTAAAATTTGTTTGAGCATTTCCAAACCTTCTTTTACCATGTTTGTGTCGCAACTAAAGCTAAATCGCAGGGCGTGAAGGGAATCGGGATGGGTTCCAAAAGCGTCACCGGGAGCGGAACCCACTCCTTTTTCGGCCAATTTTAGGCACAAACCATCCGCATCATGAACTCCCCACTGAGCATAGTAACGGGGATCTAAAGTAACCCATGCAAAAAATCCTCCCGGGGGAGCCAAGAGCTCGGTGCCTGGAATTTTAGCAAAGGTCTGACAAAAGAGATCACGGCGGTGTTGATACTCCTGGCGCATGGCGGGTAAATCTCCCCTTGGACCTTGAATGGCGGCAAGGGCACCCCACTGGGCTAAACTATTCACGCCGTTAATGGAGCAGCGAAGGGATTTTTGAATTCTTTCTTGGATGAGTTTGTTGCCACAATAAAAATAACCGACTCTTAGTCCGCTCATGGAAAAGCTTTTTGAAAAGCTAAAAATCGAAATGATCTTTTCGTGGTACTCAGGAAGTGTGGATCCAATGCTCTCATGATTCACCGAATCAAACGTAACGTCTTCATAAGCTTCATCGCTGATGAGCCAAAGATTATGCTTTTGAGCAAGCTTAGCGATATCATGGAGTTCAGATGCGGTTAACATGGCCCCAGTGGGATTGTGGGGGGTGTTTACAAATATGGCTTTGGTGGCAGGGGTGATTTTAGCTTCCAGTTGAGAGGCTAAATATTTGAACTTATTATCTTTATTTAGGGGAACTCCCACGGGAACACCGCGGGCAAATTTGATGTTTTCCACCACCTCCGTCCACATGGGATCGGGCACCAGCACCTCATCCCCAGGCTGAAGCAGACTTTGAAACGCAATAAATAAGGCGTGCATCGCCCCGTTGGTTACAAAAATTCCTTGAGGATCCGGGCATTCTATTTTGTTGTGTTGTCTCATTTTTTGAAGGAGGGCCTGCCGAAGTTCCGGAATCCCCGCATTGGGAATGTAGTGGGTTTTGCCCTTTTTTCCAGCTTCTTGAATGGCTTCTAAAATGTGAGGTTGAACGCTAAAATTCGGGTCACCGCTTTCAAAACGGAACACCTTTTTCCCCTGACGCTCCTGCTGCACCAGAACGTCCCGAATCACGACAATTTTTCCCAAGGAAAGCGAATCTAGAATATGCGACGACATCGAGCTGGTGATCTGTGACATATTATTCCCTAAATGAATTAGAAGAGAAGCCATATCTCCCAGACCATGGTCCTATTGCAAAACGTTCTTTTCGTCTAGGGGATAAAGGCACTGTTAGGTAAAACCTCACTCTTCCTCTTGAACTCTTGGTGCCTTTTTATGAAAATAGGGTAAACTGCAAGAAAAGATGACTGGGGGGAAGGTGGCATGGAATGGAATTCAGGGCCCGGCGAAACGACGGGTGCGAACCCGGGGGAGAAACCTTCTGGAAACTTGGACCCAAAAGAGTATCAGTTTCAACTGTACATGCACCAAGCTCAGTATTCAAAAGCGCACGCCTTAGCTTGTGAGGTTCAAGACGTGCTGCCGGATCCAAAGTGGAGATTTAAAGAAGCTCTGACTCTTTGGGTTCAGGGATTTGGCTCGGAAGCTTTGCAGATCCTAGATGAATTGATCAGTCAAGATCCACTTCAGCCGGAGTTACTATATATCACAAGCGTTTTGCTTTCCGATCTGGGTTTTTATGAAGAGGCAAAAATAAGGTACCAAGCGGCGAGTGAGCTTGATTCTGTGACATTTGTGGCCAATCAAAATCTGATTCCTTTTAACCCTGTTTTGGTTTCTGAAAGCGTCACATTTACTAAGAAATTATATGAAAACACCATGCAAAGGGCGGAGCTTTACTGGAATGCAGGAATGTGGAAAGAGGTTTTAGATTGCCTTACATTAGCCAAACAACAGTTCCCTTGTGCGCAGGTGCACCATAAATTGGCCTTGTTTTATCTGAAAGATAGAAGAGTGGCATCGGCTCTGGAGGAGTTGGAACAGGCCCAAAAGCTCCAGCCCAGAGATCAGACCACCGCGGTTTTGAAATCTGTTTGTATGCTCTTGCAGCATCAGCCCACTCAGGCTTACCAACAGCTGGCAGGGTTAGGGTTTTTAACCAACCCCACGGGTACGGAGCGCATCATTCAACAGCTGGCGGCGCAGGGGCTTTGATGAGTTTAAAAACTGACCCCATCCATTGTGCTTTTTGTCCTTTAGAGGTCTGAAAAGATTAGCAAAAGGAACGGACCAAAGAAGTCATCAGTTCCAGGTTGGGGAGGTTATTCTTTTAAGTGGCTTATTTTTAAGGAAAAGCACAATTGAAGGTAGGGTTCTGTTTTTAAGGTTTAGGCAGGGCTATTCCAAAGGGGGCCGAAATGTTGCCAGCGCAATCCTGTGCTTGAACACAAAGACGTCCAGAGGTATTGGGAACGGAAAGAGGAGAGCTGGTGGGAAAGAAGCTGCCGTAGTTAGCTCCGGCGCAGCTCGTTCCCGCAACGCTAGCGAATCGGAATTTGTAACCGCACCCTGATATGAGGTCTTTAGGTGCCGTAAAAGTTGAGGGTGGTACGAGATAATTGTCGTCCGTTACCGTGACCATGGCGTTCACATTTGTCCCTGTGACAGCTATATTTACCAGGCTGCCGGTTGGGGGTTTGTTGTCGAAGACGTATTCAAAAACAGATGCTGAGGCCTGGATGGTTCCTGCGGCTGATTTTCCCTTGACACAAACCTTTACCATCGTGTGATTGGTGGAAGTGGAATCAATTTGTATGCTTTCCGAAACGGGGAAGAAAGCACTATAGTTCAGTATGGTACCGGGAGGAGGGGAGCATCCCACCAAGGAGGTAATGAAGCTGTAGTGTTTAATATCCGTTCCGCCCACCTTAATTTCGATGCTGGTTGCGTTTGTGGCAGTTCGATTGGGCACAGTGGCAGTGAGAATGGCCACTGGCGCGATTTCCACATATTTCCAGGTGTGTACCGTTGGTGTAACTTGAATGTTTCCAGCAAAATCTTTTGCTTTTGCACAAAGAACTTTATCTCCGCTGGCTCCTGCAAAAACCCGAATGGGTTCTGAGATGGGTTTGAAATCAGAGTAAACAGCACTCGCACAATTGGTACCATTGGAAAAGGAGAACTGATACGAACTGGGATTCTCTGTGCCACCTTTAACCACTTGCACCACAATCTGGCTGGTTGTGGAACCATTGGAGGGAGGCTTATCAAAGGCGGCCAAGGGTGAAACTGTATCTTTAGTCCATACATATTTGAATGGTGATGGTTGGATGTTACTGGCGGCGTCGATGCCTTTTACACACAAAACCTTCACCCCATCTATTCCAATTTCGGAGGTGATTTTTTGGCTCACCGGTAAATCAGCGGAATAAGTGGCGGAATCACATGAATTACCATTCAGGAGCGCAAATTTATATTTTGTCACACCTGTACCTGAAACGGTTAAGTTTAGAGCTTTGTCGTTGGATGGGTTAAAGGGAAAAACTCCATCTATTCTTACTTCGGGTGCGGTGGTGTCTTGTACCCAAGAATGTTGGGTTGGTTGTTCCTGTAAATTGCCAGCGTTATCTTTCATTTTGACGCATAAAATTTTAGGACCATCTCCTTTGATTTCGTCCGTGATCCTTTGGCTTGGGGGAAAAAATGCAGAAAAGGTGGCCCCTTGGCAGCTGGAAGCATTTCGGAAAGCATATTGGTAAGTGGTGCCTTCCGTCGGACTAACCCCAACATTTAAGCGCGCATTGGAAGAAGGGTTAAGAGGCAGGTTGTCCAGAGTTGCCTGGGGTCTAATGGTGTCAAATGTCCATTCGTAGAAAGTGGTGGTAGGCTGTTCATTTCCGGCTTGATCAATACCCACTACGCAAAGTACTTTGTTGCCATCTGACCCTAAATCACTGACCATAATCCGTTGATTTACATTTATCGCGTTGGTGTCTCGGAAGGTTTGAAGACATGGGAGGCTGGTCTGGAGACTAAACTTATACGAAACCACTCCTTCTCCCCCCACCTTCACGTTCAGATTCCGTTGATTGGAAGGATTACTAGGTGTGTCTGTAAGCTGAGCGGTAGGGTGGAGGGTATCCTTAATCCAAGAATACAGGGTTGGGGTTTGTTGAGCATTTCCGGATCTATCTTTCGCTTTGACACAAAGTACCTTGGCTCCATCCTCAAGAATGTCTTCTGTGATACGAACGGAAACAGGTAGAAAGTCAGAGTAGATTGCCCCTGCGCAATTGTTGGAATTGAGAAGGTCGTACTGATATTGAACCACACCTTCACCCCCAACTAATACGTTGAGCTTCAGTGCTTTTGAGGCTTTGGCTGGTATTTCCAGCAAAGAAGCCATGGGTGACATAGTGTCTTGAACCCAAGAATGGCTGGTGGGATTTTGTTGAATGTTGCCCGCGCCATCTTTCCCTTTGACGCAAAGAGTTTTGTTGCCGTCGGCTCCCATGGGGGAGGTGATTCTGGTTCCTACTGAAACAAAAGCCGAATACACTGCTCCGTCGCAATTTAACGCGTCCCTGAGGGACCATTGGTACTGGGCGATGGCATCACCACCCACCAGCACGTTTAAGCTAGTGGAATTAGATGGATTGCTGGGCCTATCGGAGAGTGCTGCAATGGGAGCAACGGTATCCCGTACCCACGTGTAAGTGCTGGCGATAGACTGAGTGTTTCCCAAGGCGTCTTTGCCTTTAACGCAAAGGGTAAAGGTCCCATCTTTGGAAAGAGTTTGGACAATTCTGGTGGCAACGGGAACAAATGCAGAGTAACTCGCCTCGGCGCACTTGTCGTTTTCGATGAGTGCAAACTGATAGTGGGTCACTTTCTCGCCCGCCACTAAAACTTTAACACTGGATTCTTTAGAAGGATTAAAGGGAACATTAGCCATCGCGGCAATCGGGGAGACGGTATCCTTAACCCATTTATACGAAAAAACGCTAGTCATTTTTTGTTTTGAAGAGTCCCGACCCTTAATGCACAGGATTTTGGGCCCATCCACTCCAATTAAGGCCACTAACCTTTGAGATACGGGATGAAAGTTGGAAAACTCCACTCCTTCACAGCTCTCTCCAGCGTTTAAAGCAAATTGGTATTCGGCAACCCCTTCTCCTCCTACAATGGCGTTGAGGGAAGCGTCGGCGGAAGGGTTTTGAGGGCCCTCACTTAAGGAAACGGACAGCGTTTTGTTGACCGTAATGTCATTGGAACTGGGTGCCACGGATTTTTCAGGGGCAGGAGTGCTTATGGTTTTTTTTTGGTCAGGCAAGAGTTTGATTTGGGTCCCACCTTGAGATTTTTCTCTTCCGCAAGTTATAGTAACAAAGTACATAACGGGAATAGAGTAACTTAACCATGCATTCCTCATGCATTCTCCCTTTTTTAATTGTAATGAAACAACTTATGTAAAAGTCCATCGGACCAGCATTGGTTTTTCTTAAATCTCAAAAACCATCTCATTTTTTTGGTTGATTTTTTGATTGCTTAGATTTCAAACATTTCCATTTTGACTTATTTGGCCTCTGCAGAAACGTTCAAACTCGCCCCACCCGCATTTTTGAGGGTCAGGATTTGCTTGCCATTGGTTGTGCCTAATTGCCAATAGAAGTTAACCCGTCCGTTGGCATCAGTTAGGGCTTTAACGGTCATGAGCTGACCTGGTGCATCTAATCCGATGCTGCCTTGTGTAACCGTGGCTTCTATTTCTGAAGACGCCACAGCGTTTCCGTAAGTGTCAGACACTTGCAATACAACAGCTTGACCCAAGGTGGCGCCAGGAGCTGCCATTTGGGATCCTCCTGAAATCACATTAAATGATTTAGATTCCCCAGGTAAGACGGTAACGGCCACAGGAATGCTTAATGAGGGATTAATACCAGCCAACTTAAATAGGTACGTTCCGGCTTTTGTGGTTCCGGTCCAGCGGAAATTGGCGGTACCAGTGCTGTCCGTTTGCAAGGTGGTTTCGGACCAAAAGGATGCACTGGAGCCAGAATCGGAAGAAACTTTGCTCATGGTGATGGCTTTGATAACGAGCTTTCCAGAGCCCATTTTACTGCCAATGAGAAGGGGAATGCTCACCACTCCGTTATCGTTGGAAAGGGCATTGTACTGACGCGCTGTGGCTTGTGGGTTGTTTAAGCCCCAGTTGAGCGCCAAATTTCCGTCCACAAAGTAGGCCAAAACCTCTTGATTGGGAACCCTGTTTTTTTGTTTTTTAGCCTGACCTCCCAGGGTCCCGCTTAATCGAATAAAGCCATCTGTGCCTGAGATAAGCCAAGTCCCTTCAGTGGGTTGGACGTCCACGATGGCAATCAGAAAAAAAAATCTGAGAAAAAATAAACTAAAAATACAGTTTTTGATTTACTTTCCGATAGGAATGATGTACAAGGATTTGAGGAAATACTAATGCCTATACAGTCACTTGACATAGACCAATCTAAATTATCAGAAATTTTGCAAGTTAAAAAAATAAAGCAAAATAAAGCTGCAGACTTAACCGGCGTGAGCCCCGCAGCATTTGGACATTGGTTGAGTGGTGAATCCAAGCCGACTTTAAAAAATTTTTTCGCGCTGGCAGATGCTTTGTCTCTGAGCGAGCAGGAAATAGCGGAGGTTTTGAAGCAGCCAACAACGAGAGTGGACTTTCGAA
>JBIIVH010000047.1:0-35705 GCA_044339525.1 Silvanigrellaceae bacterium
TCAATTCCATCCCCGATCCCGTACCTGAGGGAAAAACCGCAAAGTGCGGCCATTGCAAAGAGTCCCTGGCTCCTTACACCGGGGGGGCAGTGGACGTAACTCCCGTAGCTTTTGCCAACCTGATTCAACACTCGCCTATTCCCCTAGTGGTGGACTGCTGGGCGGACTGGTGTCAACCCTGCAAAGCCTTCGCCCCCACTTTTAGTTCCGTGGCCATTGAAAAAGCCAGGCAGGCGTTGTTTTTAAAGTTAGACACCCAAACCCACCAACAATTGGCAGGACAACTTAACATTCGCAGCATTCCCACACTCCTGATTTTTAACGAAGGAAAGGAAATCATCAGGCAATCCGGCGCCTTACCTAGAGACCAGTTTCTCCATTGGCTCAAAAAGTCAGGAATCTGACTCCCATCCGTAGTTGATTTTCCAGGAATTTTACCGAAAGCGTCCTTTGAAATCGATCCAGAAGATGTGATTTGAAAGGCGGCTTGAGTGCAGGTTTCTGCGTTTGAATATCTAGAAATTGTCTATCTGCATAAGCCAGATCAAATTCTGTTAGGCAAACGCTCCATTGCGGGATTGCAAATCCACGTTTCCGAAGGCACCATTGATACCGTTTGGGAAGCCAAAGAACAAAAAAAAGTTCTTTATCTTTTTGTTCTTACACCCTTTCAAATGCAGACACACCTTTCAAAGCTCCACAGGCTTTACGATAAAGGCCAAAAGATCTTTCATATGGGTTTTTGCCTCATTGAAAATCCCCGATCCCCCACCACCATCAAGCTAAGAAAGAAACTTTTTTCCGACGGATTCCCAGATTGGTGCCTTGGCGATCTCAAGTTACCCTACTCACTAAACGAGCTCATGCAACATGTTTTTAGATGTGCCCAAAACCTCATCCTACATGCCAACCAAAATCTTTTGCAATCTGTTGTTTCCATTCGAGAAGTGGAATCAAAGGCCATAAATGATGTGGGCCAGGCCATGACCAGTCATGCCACCATTGATGAGCTAACCCGACTGATATTAGAAAAAGCAGTTGAATTATCAACAGCAGATGCCGGTTTTATGTTATTAAAAGAAAACATTTTAAATGAATTCCCTTCAGAAATTTCAAATAACGTGAAACTTCTTCGAAACACGAGTAACAAATTCATTCAAAAAACCAAAGTTTGCAAAAGCCAAAATCTACGCATTCGAACGGAGTTGTTTGACCCTCAAAGAAGCCCATTCACTTCTTTCATTGTGAACCGAGCGTGCGGAGTTGCCTGGAATAAAGACGGCGGCCAGGTGATCAAACAGCGTGGTTTTTCCATCTCTGAGTTTAGTCAAATTCCGTTTCCAGAAATTGGTTTCGATTCTAGAACCTACGGCATCCAATCCTTTTGTGCCTTTCCCCTACGCACGCCATCAGAGGAAGTGGTGGGGTATTTGCTCCTACTCAATCGAAGAACGAGTCCTTCGGCCTTCTTAGATACCTTGGAAGACATTGAAAACAATGTTACCTCCTTTTCTCAGAACGATCTTAATTTGTTAGAAGCTCTTGCCAATCAGGCGGGAGTCTCCATTGACCACACCCGGTTGATCAAAGATCTCAAAAAAGTATTTGAAAGTTTTGTGCAAGCCAGTGTGGTGGCCATTGAGTCCAGAGACCCTTCCACTAAAGGTCACAGCGAACGTGTTGGGATACTCACGGTTGGGCTAGCAGAGGCCGTAAACCGAACCGATATTGGGCCTTACGGCAACATTACCTTCACACCAGCCCAATTATATGAGCTAAAATACGCCTCATTATTACATGACTTTGGTAAGATTGGGGTTAGGGAAGATGTATTACGCAAGGAAAGAAAGCTTTTCCCTCAGGAGCTCACTCTCATCCGAGAACGATTTTTAGCGGTTGAAAAGCAGCTTCACCTGAAATGCTTAGAAAGCTATCTGGAAGGATTAATGAAAAAAGGGCTTCCACCCACCATAGAAGATATCGATAAAATTCATGTGGAAGTGCGACGGGTGAGTGAAGGTCTCAGCTCCTTTTGGCAGGCCATAGTAGAAGCCAATGAGCCACATGTGGTAAACCAAGAAAACTTCCAAAAAATCATAGACATTGCCGCCGTAAAGATCGCGGTGGGAGCCGATCAAATGGAGCTTTTGGAATCTCATGAAGTGGCCAAGCTCAGCATTCGAAGAGGAAGTCTTTCCCCTGAAGAACGCATGGAAATTGAAAGTCATGTGACCCACTCCTACCGATTTTTGATTCAAATCCCTTGGACTCAGGATCTTGCCAATATCCCAGACATCGTACACGCTCACCATGAACGGTTGGATGGTTCAGGATACCCCAATCGGGCCCGAGAGGCAGAAATCCCAATTCAGGCACGAATTATGGCCATTACGGATATTTACGATGCGCTGGTGGCCATGGACAGACCCTATAAAAAGGCTATCCCGGCTGAAAGGGCCTTATCGATACTGGAAAGTGAAGTGAAAGAAGGTAAACTGGATAAATATCTTTTTAAAATCTTCGTGGAGGCGCGCATCGGAGATCTCATTACACACATCAACAAAGATCGGGTAGCCTAGATTGTGGATTTTCTTGGTCCCATTGGTACTGAGTGCCTTCTTTAGCCAACTCAGCTTGGCACAGGTGGATCTTTCCACTTGGGAAAAGCCTAAAGTGTTCAAATTTATACCCAAATTTGGAAATTCCCGATACGTGGTGGCAACGGACCTGCAAAGACCCAGTGAAGAGGCTCCTATTGCAAGCCACATTTCGCAAGTCACCGTTCAAATCATTTACCCTTTTACCCAAAACCTAGTTACAGGCATCACTCCTGAAAAAAATGACTACACCCTATCTTTACAATCCAACCCCGATTCTGGGCTTCCTTCCTCTTTAAGTTTTCAAAAAATCACCCTTAGCATCCCCGTAATTTATGCAGTGAATCCAAAAACACTTTATATTTCCAGTAACTATGTGAGTAAACATAGAACTCCCAAACACAAAGGGGGAGATTGGACCTCCCACCAGTTTTCCCAGCTATTGATTCAGGAGTTTCATAGCGACTTTGGTTTGGGAATTGGAATGCATGCGAGTCATTTTCCCGATCAAGAGGTGAGCGTCTTGCCCATCATACCGTTTGCCTGGACACCGACCCCTGAACTTAGGATCGAGGCTTGGTTGCCGGCACAGGCTCAATTGAAATTTTTTCTGTTTCCAGAAATTTATTTTCAAACCCAATATCTCATTGTGAGCGAGTGGTTTCACTTGCCTAAAGAGGTAAGCTTAAAAGATCGCTGGGTGAAATTCACCAACGCACGTTGGGGGATCTCAGCGGGGGTAAAATCATTTGAGAAACTCAATGTGGAAATCGGGTGGGGTCTCAATTTAGTACAAAAGCTCAGTCACGAGGATTCCAGTCTCAAGGAATCCCGAAACACCAAACCCAGCTCCTTCGTTCGAGGAGGAATCTTAATTAACTACTAGGGCGAGGGAGTGGCGGCTGTGGGAACCGGTGTGGCGTCAGCGGGCGAAGCCACTGGCGTTAAGGACTCGGTGGCAGGTGTCCCGACCGAACCGGGTGAGGCGCTGTTGTCTGATGTGGGAGAATCCGATTTTTTGGTAGCACCCTCCAATAACTCAATATTTTCATCAAGTTCTCTGCCCACCCCAAATTTCTCATGAGTGCGGTACCACGCCAAACTAGTAGAAAGAATTAGAAAAAGCGCGCCCGCTATCCAAGTCCCACGCACAATAAAATCCACCCCACCACTGGCTCCAAAAAAACCGGTAGAATTGCCACTTCCGAATGCAGCTCCAATTCCTCCCTCGCTGCCTTGTTGCAAGGCCACTACCAAGACAATGAGAACCAACGTGTCGATGATAAGCAAGGTGGTTAAAAAGCCAGCAAACATGAAGCCTCCCGAGGCACAGACGATTATCTCTCGATCCCAATGGCATAATACTGTTCCCAGCATCCTGCAACTGCCATTTTTACAGAGGGAACCATCTTTTGTTCGCTTTTTTTGTAAACAAAACTACATCTCGACAGAAATTTGCAAAACTGGTAGCTTTCTTTGTTTATGATCGTGCCTGTGACTATTCAATTCAGGAAAATTCTATGAACCTAAGCTCCAAGACCCCAAAAAAGTCTCCAAGCACCAAAAAATCAAATGTGCAAACGGCCCCCAACGAGGAGACGACTCAACGCTCTAAAAACACTAAAACCGAAGAATTGGTCACAAACCCAAAACCATCCAGCAAATCTGCTGTCGGCGCCGGTTCCGCCCGAAAGGTCACCGAAGCCTCGTCGGCCAAGGCCAGATCATTGCCTGCAAAAGCCAAAGCGGCAAAGCCCAAACAAGACACCCCCAAATGGCAGGAGCCAGAAATTTCTGACCAAGCTCCAATGGACCTACCTTCAGAAAAATCCGAGGTTGGTTCCAAAGAGGTTGTTGAGTCCCCCATCTCAACAGGACCCCTCTCCGCAGCAAAGGCAGAGCCAGAAATTCAGGAGATGGTTTCAACATCCGTCCTACCAGAGATCAAAAAGGTAGATCCACAGCCTCAGGCTAAGATTCGGCCCGCAGATGTTTCTCCTTTATCCATGGATTTGAAGGAAGTGAAAAAAGACGACTCTCCCACTCTCGAGCCTTTGGTGGGAACGGAAGATTCAAAACCTCTCGAGGTGAAGATTCAAGAAGAAGTGCTACAGTCTTACCAATTTCGAGAATTAGGGATTCACCCTAAAGCCTCTTTTTTATTGCGTAATTTAAACACCCCTAAACCTGCAGACAAACTCAAAGACGCCTATAAAGAGATTTTTAGAGATGGTGATGCTTGTGTTGTGCTAAAATCTCTGGATCAAAAATATGAATTTTTGTTTCCAGTGCTTTTAAATATTTTGTTCCAAAAGCTAGAGGAAGTGACAGAAGAAGACCTTTCTCCAAGCGTATTGGTGATTGTTTCTAAACCCTATCATAAAGATCTTTTTTTGGAAAAATGCGATCACTTTTCTGAAAAACTTCAAACCCTGTTTCAGGAAAAACTGGATTCAGCTGCATTTTTAAAAGATCCCAAAACCTCACTTCGAAAAATCATACAAATTGAGACCCTTCGAGATGTTTTAGGAAAAAAAGAAACTCTTTCCGGAAAAAAATGGAATAGCACGGTATTTTTCCAATTTTGCCGCATTGAAGCCCTTAAACCAGAAGGTCAAAACTTTAAGGAAGTCTTTGAGATTGATTCCATCCAAAGCAGCCCCTGTCTATTGATGGCCGAGGTGAACTCAAAGTTTGTACAAAATTTTGTTTTTATGACCCCAAGACGCATTTGGTTATATGATGTTGCCACGGATTCTCAGACAACTTCCCATATTCCCCAGTTGATTTTGTCGGTTTCTGCCGAAGAAAAATTCCAGGTTCTTCATGGAATTCTAAAATCAGAGAACCCATTTTTGGCTGTTGTCTTTGTAAATACAAAGTTAGTGGGTGATTGGCTTAGCTATAAACTTGTTAAAAACGATTATAAGGTGGCTCAGCTAACCGATGAACTGTCTCCTCCGGACAAAGCTAAACTTTTGGAACTCATCGAAAACAATAAAGTAGATGTGGTGGTTGCTACCGATAAATACGCTAAAAATCTGGGACTTCCCAATGTCAAAAAGGTGTTTAATTTTGATGTTCCTGAGATCGTTGATAACTATTTCTACCGAATTAATAGAGATCAAGGATTTCGACAGGCTGTTCCAAAATCGGTAACACTTGTGTGTGAAGATTATGGTTTTCACATGAAGGAAATTGAAGCTAGCACAACCCAAAAACTCAACTACCAGACGCCAGATTCCAGCTTGTTTCAATTTCAAGATCTTTCGGATAGCCCCCTTGATTCTCAAGGAAGAGTCAAACATTTTTTAAGCACTCTGGGAGGCCAACAACCCCTTCCCCTCAGTCCTACTACACCCGCATTCGTGCCTCCCGTTGCTAAATCCGCTCCGGGAGCCTCTATGGGAATGGATCCTGGACTTAATCGAATTGGGTCGCCCGTCATTCCTACGGCACCCATTCCTACTTTGCCAAATTCAGTGATTGGCGGCGGTTCTGCCGGGGCAAAACCCATCCGAAAAGAGGCTTTCAAACCTGTAGAATCACCCCTTGCGCCTGAGGCAAAGCCCAAAAGCGCTTTCACTGCGTCCATGCCGCCTCCGTTGGCTGCAGAAACCTTTACCAAGTCGCCCTTCAAGGATCGACCTGCCAAGACCGACCACCAATCCACTCAGCCCCTAGAATCACTGCACACACCCAAGACCACGCCTGCTTTCTCAAAGGCAAGCTCCTCACCAAGTGGGAAGCCTTCTGAGCTTAACGGGGGACTAAAATCACCTCGAGTAGACGAAAAATCCAAGGAGGCTTTAGAAACCCTGCTTGCGGGTGCCAAGGCTGCGGCGGAGTTAAGACGTTATAGTGAGACCATTCCCGTGGAACAAAGTCTAACGAGAACGGCAAGAATTAAATCCATCTTTGCTGAATTCCAAGACAAACTTGTAGATGAATTAGAAGGCTCCGTTAACGAAACCGTGACCAAGTTTTTTGATCTTTTTCGCTCTAAAAAGAAGAAATCCTAAACCTCTTCCTTTAGATTGTGGGGGTCTCACTTGCCTTTAGCAAAGAAGACTGCTATTCCATTGGTTGCAATGCGAAGGAGAGATGGCCGAGCGGCTTAAGGCGGCGGTCTTGAAAACCGTTGAAGGGTTACACCTTCCGGGGGTTCGAATCCCTCTCTCTCCGCCATTAATCGACTTGGTCTTTGGCAAAAAGACCGTTCCTCAATATACGGAGCGATGGGTGAGTGGCTAAAACCACGCCCTTGCTAAGGGCGCGTAGGGCTTAAAACTCTACCGAGGGTTCGAATCCCTCTCGCTCCGCCATATTGGCATCTTCCCCCACCAAATCTGCCTTTACAGTTCTTTTACAGAATTTTTCTGTGAATCTTCCGTAAAAAAGAATAGAAAAAAAGAAGAGGAAATTGTGGTCAAACACGAGTCTCCCTCTGGTGAGACAAACCACCCAAACTAAAGGATTTTGTTTATGAAACTGCGTCAGAGTGCTCAAATCAGCAAACTATCTTGGCCCAATATCATTTGGATAGGAAGCATTCATGTTTTGGCTCTAACCTTCGCTATTCCCACGTTTTCCTGGGATGCCTTGGCTTTGATGGTCTTTTTCTACTACTTAACAGGTATGGTTGGAATTACATTTGGATTTCACAGACTCCTAACGCATCGCGCCTTTAAAGCGCCCGTCTGGTTGGAGAACTTTGCTGCCCTCGCGGGAACCTTAGCTTGTCAAGGAGGCCCTGTTTCCTGGATTGCCACTCATCGATTACACCATGCCTATTCCGATACTCCAAACGATCCTCACGACGCTTCTAGAGGATTTTGGTGGAGCCACGCGGGTTGGCTTTTTAATCGCAGACAGGATTTAGACATTTTTGATGAATACAAACACTATGCGCCCCACATGGCCAGCCGACCTTTCTTTGTGTTTTTGGAAAAAAACATGATTTTAATTCAAATTGTGTTCGGTTTGTCACTCATGCTGATAGGTGCCTTGGTGCATGGAAATGCACAGGGCCTTAGCTTCAGTGCTGGTTTTAGTTGGGTGATTTGGGGAGTGTTTGTGCGCCTCATGTTGGTGTACAACGTCACTTGGTTTGTGAATTCTGCAGCCCACAAATGGGGAAACAACTCAAATAACATCAGTGATCTTTCTAAAAATTGTTGGTGGGTGGGATTGCTCGCCTTTGGCGAAGGATGGCACAACAATCACCACGCCCAACCGCGCACTGCTCGACATGGATGGCATTGGTGGCAAGTAGACCAAACTTGGATCATGGTGAAAACCCTAAATCTATTGGGAATTTTAAAGGACCTGAAGCTTCCAGAACTCAGCACAAAACCTAAGATAATTGAAAAATCGAGTTCCTTAAAAGATACTCTAAATCTTCCTGAAATCATCCCAGGAAATCCACACCAAATCTAAATTCCTTCGCTAGTTAGAATAGACCCACTTCATATTGTAGTAGTTTCTAAACACTTTCTTCACATAACCCTGAGTTTCACCAAATGGAATGTGTTCAATAAACATGGGCACATCTTTAAGCTGGTGCCTGTTGGCCACCCATCTATCCACTTGAAGCTCCCCGGCATTGTAAGCTGCAACTGCAAAAAAGAGGTTCCCCTGATACCGGTCAATGAGCTCTCTTAAATAACACGCTCCGGCCAACAAATTCGTTTCCACCTTTTTCAGATCGGACGCTGAATCCAGAGCCACGTTAGAATTTGCCAAGACTCTCTTAGCCGTAGCAGGCAGCAATTGCATCAATCCAACCGCCCCTGCCCCACTCACCACCTCTGGCTGGAATAAACTTTCTTGACGGGAAATGGCATAAAGTAAGTCCACATCCACATTACAAACCGAAGAGGCTTGCTGAAACTGCTCTAGAAAAGGACGAGGGTAATACATAAAAAAAAGAAAGGTGTATTTGGAGCCATTTTTTATAAATTCCTCTTGGAACCTCCCCACATACTGGATGGCGTAGATGGTGTTTCCAGAAATGTATTGGAGCCAAGCATAGGCCCCTATTTTAGAAAAATCGGATGGCCTGGCAGCCGGATTAGCGCCGTCCTTTTTTATCATGCTTTTAAGCAATCCCGAAAACACAAAACCCTCTAAACTTTCCTGATCGAGCAAAAGTTTTTCAAGTTCCATTTGGCTTGTTGCCCCACCGCTTTCACTAATCGCTCGTACTAGAAAGAGGCAAAATGCAAGATCCAAATCCCATAAATTTTGCTCGCCCCCTCCTGTTTGTCGGGTTAGAACTCTATCCCACCGATTTTTCTTAAACCCTGCCTCCCATGGAAATTCCTCCCAAATCAACCAGGAGGGTGTCTTTCGAGATGGCCACCACAAATCCAATTCCTGTTTCCACCCGTTTGGAAATGGAGAAGTGGAGAGGGTGCTTGCTTTTCCTGAAGGATTGCCTAAAAGCTGACCGCTCAAAGAATCGTAATAGCCCAGGGGTTCCAATTCCGCTAACTTCAGCAAGGTCTCTTTCGTTTGAGTGTCTTTTTTAAGCCCTCTCAATGCTCTAGCCCGCCAATAAGTGGCAAAACTTTTATCGGAGTTTGAATTTGAATTGGCCAACACCCAATCAAAGTCTTCCAAAGACTTCGAAAAATACCCGGAACTAAAACTAATTAGGCCTAGCTTTTTTCTAGCGTAAATATTGCCATCAAGTCCCAATTTTTCCGTCCATTTCAGAAAGAGCTCATGGGCTTCCTCGTAGATCTTAGAATTTGAGGATCTCTCCGGTAGAATTCTTCCCAGAATCAACTGAAATGCCTCTAAAATCAGCTCTGGACTCCCCAATTGCTCCGCCCTCGCTAGGAGCATCCGAGCCAAACTCTCCGAACGTTTTAAATCCCCATTCTCCCAATAAAGCCTAGCCACCCAAAGATTTTCCGAAAGCAAAAACTCGTTAAATTCCGTCTCGTTTTTAAACAAAAAGTCCGAATATCGGCACTGATATTTATTTAACTCTGAAAAAAATTTTTCAAATTGGAACAAAAAATCTTTTCTATTCTGAGTAAAACGGGAAGCGTATCCCCGTGCTAAAAACTGATACAAATAAGTGGAATCACAACTCATGGCAGGTTTTTTAGGGGCTATTTCTATTTTGCTTAAAAAATTCCACTTTTTTTCCCGGACCAGTTTTTTCAACGTAACTAAGTCCATGGGACGAGTCGGTGGCAAACTCTCTTCCAATAACTTCTGATTGGGCTTCTCCTGCTTTGCAATGGAATCAAAGGCATTCAATTTAAACTGATGAATGAATTGATAATCTGTTACGAATCGAGCCATTGCCGATCGATCTGTCAGGAGTCGAGGGTAGTCTTCTGAAACGGATCTCCAAGCCGCGGTGTCACAAAACAATCGACACATATCCGATTCCCAAGCTAATGCATTGGATTGATTTTCAACCAATAGCTCGCCTGTGCCCAGCTTCGAATCCAACAAAAGAAAGAGACGCATTCCCATTAAATAAATATGGGAGGGGAGTTGATCCACATTTAGAAGTAAAAAGGATTGGACCATCGCTAATTCTAACTGATTTTTCCGGATTAGAGCAACCGAATCAGCAAGCAAAAACGAGCCCAAAAGAAACGGAGACTCGTGGCTAGAAATTTTCATCGAGCTGAAATTTTTGGTTTTTAAAACCTGTGTCAAATGGCCAAGCCAGCTTTTGTTGTGCCTAACAAGTAGAGTATGAGTTAAAGGATGTTCAGGATATGACTGTGAAAAATCATCTCTAATTTTATGGATAGATTCAATAGGGACTTGGGAACTCAAAAAGTGATTCCAGCTGGACGATGGTTCCTCCATCTCCACTTCTGAGGACTTTTTCATACCCCCTAAAACGGGAAGTTTGCTTCCTGAATCATCTCGCTGCGCTGAAACACACCCTATCACACTTAGGCACACTAAGCCCACAAACAAATGATTAGCCCTTGATTGGTGCCCCCCAGCTCCTGCCATGTCCCATTCTCCAGCTAGAGAAGTCTTATATTTTTTTGGCGCCAATTTTCGACATAACGTTATCCACGACTCCCTCTACTCTGGGCACGAAAGGTTTATGCATAAAGGAAACATCTCGTTTGCTTTCCACCAGTTTGACTTTCCCAGACTCTGACTTTAAGGCAAGCCTAAACTCACTTTTTCCTGCTTTTTCGATTCTGACGCACATCTCGTTTTTATCCCAAACCACCTTGGCAAAATCAGGCAATCCGGCCAACTGAATCGCTTCATTAATCTTTGTTTTGCACAATTCCAAATCTGTTTCCTGTATTTCCCAATTCAAAGCCACTTGTAGACCTCTTCTTTGTTATAGATCCAAGCATATCACTACCTCGGATCATTCCGGAATTTAAGATATCAGATTAACCCAGAAAGGGACTCATACGCAAAAACACACTTTCTTAAAAACAAAAAATTGGATTTTTAGCTCAGGCACCCGAAGCGGATTCTAAAAACCGAGGTCTCTCAGATTCTGAAACAAAGAGATGGCCTCCGGACTCATCTCATCTTTTTCGGGAATTTTGGGTTGTAATGTAACGTAAAAATCACCTTTGGTATTTTCTTTACTAAAACCCAGTTCTTTAAGCCTCAATTTTTTTCCAATCCCCAAATTTTCTTTAATTTTCACCGACCGAATCCCCTGAGGAGTCTGGACTTCCGCCGATCCTCCCAAAATCAAAAGACTTAAGGGAACCATTTGAGTGGATTCCACATCTAAACCTTTTCTCTCAAAACTAGGATGGGGCAAAATCTTAATTTGTAAATAGAGGTCTCCTTTTAATCCATCTGGCCTACGTGCGCCACATCCTTTTACTCTGAGTTTTGTGTTTTCTTCTACGCCCACGGGAATCTTCACTCTAACGTTAACTTGCTCACCATTGGACAATTTCAAATTAATTTGTTTTTCAGAACCATTGTAGGCGTCAAAAAAAGAAATCTCCAGTGGATGCTCTATATCAAACTGCGAATAATCCATCCTGGCACCAAACCCACCCGTTCCTGGACGTCTTCCATTTTGTCTACGCCCATTTTTTGAACGCGTGTTTCCAAAAAAAGAGCTAAAATCGTTACCAGCACCAAAACCCATTTCTTCAAAAATGGAGCTATAGTCCACATCCCGGAACATGTCTTCCCTAAATCCCTGTGCTTGAAAGGGAGTATCACCGGTCTGATCGTATTGGGCTCTTTTCCCTTCGTCTGATAAAATAGCGTAAGCTTCTGTGATTTCTTTGAATTTTTCTTCAGCCTGCTTATTACCAGGATTCCGGTCGGGATGGTGTTCCATGGCTAGCTTTCGGTAAGCCTTTTTAATTTGATCCGTGGTAGCTGCTTTTGGCACCCCCAACACATCATAAAATTTCATATTTTCACTCCAAAGCGACACGGGTAAGGCGCCTATACTGGCGTAACACTTTGAGTGCAAAGGTAATCATGAAAAGAAGAAAATCAAGGCCCTGAGCTGATCTTTAGAGCCGAAGCGCACTGTGCTGGAAATCCACCGATGCTAAGTTTTTTTCAAAAGGGACTCCACATGAAAAAACTCGTGGGCGGCAATACCTTCTAGAATTTCATCATCTTCAAATCCAAAAAACTGAAACCAATTTAATCCAACAAGTTCAGGAAGTTCCGTAGATTTTTCCTCTCCGTCTTCTGTTTCATAAAACTCCAGAGCACGAAGTATATAACCATTACCTTTCATCTCAAAATAATGATATCCATCTCCATTTATGAGATGACCATCCTTAGAATCTCCATTCCAATACTCCCGGCAATGCCAAATCACATCCGGGTCCCGCGAAGGCTGTTTGCTGTCTTTAGAAAATCGACCCAATGACATTTCCAAGTGATTAAAATAAATTCTATTTTTACTCATTACCATTTCCTAAGTTGCAAACCTAAAGTCACCCAAAAACACTACTAATACCTCTTTCGTCCTATCCTGATTCCTGCTTAAGTCCGCTTTTTTAATTCAATCACTGCAAGTGTCAAATTTTAGGTCTGGTTGTATGGGACACACAACTCTGTTAGATTGTTTGTTTGAGTTTTCCAATTCAACCAAAGGAACTGATTATGAGCGTAAACCCAGAATCCTCGCTTATCCACTCAATCAAAACCCTTATCATTGAGTCGTCTAATTTGGGAAACATTAAACCCGAAGACATCGATGAAAACACAACCCTCTTCAAGGGCGGGCTTGGTTTGGATTCCATTGATATGCTTGAGATTGCCGTAAATCTGGAAAAAAGATTTGGGTTAAGAATTCAAAACAATGAAGAAGGACGCAAAGCTTTTGAAAGCGTAAACAAACTCAGCCAAGCTGTGCATGGTCATCTTAACCGACTTATGTAGAAAAAAGTTTCCTCAATAAAAGGAAATCCAATAGATGCTTCCCATCATTGAAAGCTCGTTTGAAACACCCCTTGGAAACAATTGGGACGAGTTGCAGACCGCTCTCGCTCTCTACAAGGTTGCCCTTCGAACCAATCATGCGTTCCATTTGGAAACTTCGTCTCCTCTGGCTACCGTAGAGTGGAATTTGGATCCCAATTTATTTCCCGTACTGCATCATCTACCCAGTGCTTCCAGCGCGCTTTCTAGGCTTGTTGCAAAACACGGTGCCGCTTTAAGATCGCATCACTCCTTGGAAAGGGTTTCCAATGAGAGGATTGGTATTTTTGTGGGCACAAGTTCTCTACTTGGCCTAGAAGAGATTTCCCCTTCGTTCGTTCAGAATAAGGAAGAACACTGGGAAGCCACAAAAAATTACATCTCCCAGTGGCAATCCCCAGGCCAGGCAGTCCAGGTAGGGATCCAAGCAGTAAATGACTACTTTTCCCATAGGTTTTCGGGATCTTTTGGCTTAAATCAAGTTGTGTCTACGGCCTGTTCCTCCTCCGCTTGGGCCATCGCTCAGGCAGGTATGGCTATAGAAGCGGGATTAATTGATTTTGCCATAGCTGGAGGGGTCGATGTATTGAGTGCCATTCCCATCAAAGGATTTGAATGCTTACAGTTACTCGATCCCAACCCCACAAGGCCTTTTGAACGAAGTCGAGCCGGCATTAATCTTGGTGAAGCTTCAGCCTTGTTCCTACTAGGAAAAAACACATCCGCTCCTCCCGTTACTTCTTTCTTTCTATCGGGTTGGGGAGCCTCTAGCGATGCTTATCACATCACTCAACCCGATCCGTCCGGAAAGGGCATGAAAAGGGCTATGGTGGCTTCTATGGAGAGAGCAAAAGTTTGCGCTGATAGTATTGATTACATTAATACCCATGGCACGGGAACCCCTGCCAATGACAGCGCCGAGCTTAACGCTCTACAAGATACATTTGGTTCATTAAGTCATTTTCCCGTTTTAGAAGCCAGCAAATCCTTCCACGGACATTGTTTGGGTTCGGCAGGGGCCATAGAGGCCTTAGTTACTTTAGCTCGGCTCCATAAAAGACTAGAGGGATTAAAAAATCCCCCTGAAATGCTGCGCGATTTGGCGTCTACTGACCCCAAACGACTAGAAGGCAAGCCCATCTGGCACGGTCTTTCAAACTCATTTGGATTTGGGGGAAATAATGTTTGTCTCACCTTTTCTTACCATGAGGCCCAACGATGAAAAGCGTTAGAGTACAATCTCTGGGGCACTTGGAGTGGAAAAAAGACTCTCCTGCACTCAGTGTTAAACACCCCCTGGGGAGGCGATTTTCAAATCTGCAAAAGTGTGTGGTAAAACACGCTGAAAATATTTCAGATTTTTCCAATTTTATATCAAATGCGGAATCCATTTTTTATCTTACTCGACATGGCGAGGGAAACACATCCCTCCATCTATTACATCAAACCAAATCAAAAGCGTTTCCCCTTTCTCCCCAACTCTTTCAGCACTCCGTTCATAATTGCGCAGCCTCTTATCTCACCCAGATTTTTGAGGTCGGGACTCCAATTTGCACCATAACAGGTTCTGGTGCTCTTTATGATTCTGGATTAAATTACATTTACCAACTGCTAGCCCAAAATCAATTTAACCGTATTTTACTCATTTTGGCCGACGAGTGGTGTGATGATCTCAGGGAAGCACAAACGGAATTTCTTTTTTTGGATACTCCTTCCTATATCACCGCAGAACTCTCGAACCCACATAAGAAATCTATTTATTACCTAGAGTGTCTTAGATTACCCAACATTACTCCAAGCCAGGTGCCGGAAGTCTTGCGGACTAAAGGCATGGTTCTTGAAGATTTCAACATTGTAATGGATAATTGCTCAGAGTATATGCTTTCGGCGCAAGAACTGCTTAAAATTTCCTCTTTTAACAAGGGGAATAGGATTCGATCCGTTTTTTGCCACGCTCAGCATTCCACTTTTACTTCAATCTGGACGATAATGTGAGCCTTCAATTCGTATCAAAAGACAAGCTGCCTCCACTGACGCTGCTCAAAAATGAGCTGCCTCCTCTTGAGTACACTCTTCCCCATTCCGGAAAGATGCTCTTAATCCAGGAACGACTGGAATGGGAACCCGGACGTGGTGTTTGTTCCTGTGTTCTAAAAAATGACGCCCATTATATGTCAAAAGATGGGTTCAAAGCACATTGGCTTATCGAAATCATAGCGCAAGCCATAGCAGTAACCGCTGGAACAGAGGTTGTTTTAGAGGGAGTAGCAAACCCCAACAGCTTTGGCTTTTTAGTTGCGGTTGATCAATTTTCAGTGCAAGATACCTTTAAATTGAAAGAAGGAAGCATACTGATTTTGGAGGCTCAACGCATTTTTCATTACCCACCATCAAGTGTGTATGAGGCCTGCGCCTGGCTCGATTCTACAAAAATTGCGAAAGGCGTGTTTAAAACTTTTTTTCAAGCAGGGAATAATCAATAGATGAGAAATTTTCTAGTGACAGGTGGTTCTCAAGGCATTGGTAAAGCCACAGTGGAAATTTTAGCAGAACAGGGAAACCAAATTACATTTACCTACATGACCCGGGAAACAGAATCCGTCCTGATTTGTGACAAACTCAGGGATAGAGGGCTTAAGGTAAACTGTTTTCAACTCAATCTATTAGATAAGTCAACTATTACTGGAAAACTCCATTCTGCCATGGAACGGTTTGGAGCTTTCGACGGCATCGTTCACAATGCCGGAAAGGCTGCCGACGATCCTTTTTATTTCTTGGATGAAAAAAAATTTTGGGATCCTATAGACACTTCGCTAAATAGTTTTTTCTATATAAATAAAGCCTGCCTCGGACACATGATAGGACAAAGGTGGGGTAGAATTGTGACGTTAGCTAGCATCGCAGGGGAGAGTGGCAATAGGGGTCAAACCAACTATGCGGCTGCAAAAGGAGCTGTTATCAGTGCTACTAAGTCTTTAGCTCGTGAACTGGCAGGAAAGGGCATCCTTTGCAATTCCGTCAGTCCAGGAATTATCGAAACGGGGATGACCCAAAATTTGCCCAAAGACGAAATTCTCCGATTGATTCCTGTTGGTAGGTATGGAAAACCTGAGGAAGTGGCTCACGTGATTAAATTTCTCTTGTCAGATGAAGCTAGCTATATCAACGGAGAAGTAATTCGAGTAAACGGGGGATTCTATACATAAATGAATAGACGAGTTGTAATCACCGGAGCTGGACTTGTTACTCCGCTCGGCTCTGACATTAATCATTTTCAGAGTAAACTCTACAACAGTCAATCTGGAGTTTCCTTAAAAGAAAATTGGTCAAATGACACGTTTTCTCTCCAGACTAAACTGGTGTCCGAGGTAAGCACGTTTGATGAAAAGATGATCCCAAGAAAGTTTAGAAGGTGCATGGGACGAGTTGCCATGCTAAGTGTTCAGTCCACTGAAAATGCGATTTTAAATGCGAATTTAAATCCTACCTTTCTTGAGCAGGAGATGTCTGGAGTGGCGTTTGGTTCCACGATGGGTGGAATGACCGCTCTTGAACTTGCCCTAAAAAATTTGAGCACTCAATCAACGGATCCAATAGCCTCTACCACTTTTTTACAAATCATGCCCCATACCTGTGGAGCCAATATTGCCTTGTATTTCGGAATTAAAGGCCCTCTCCTGGCCTCTAACACCGCCTGCGCCAGTGGTCTCCAGGCGGTGGGTATCGGCTATGAGCAGATCAAACTAGGTAAAGCCAACCTAATGATTTGCGGAGGAGCAGAGGAGCTCCATCCCTTCATGATTGGAGTGTTTGAAACTCTAAAGGCAACATCCAGAAAATATAATCATATTCCGGAAACAGCATCCAGGCCTTTTGATGAGAGCCGAGATGGGTTGGTGGTTGGAGAAGGGGCTGCTACTCTTATCTTGGAAGAATTTCAGCACGCAAAGGATAGGGGCGCCAACATCTTAGCAGAGGTTATAGGCTATCATTCTAATTTGGATGGTAATCATATGACCAATCCTAGTATCGATGGCATGGAAAGAGTGATGAGAGGCGCGTTATCCACGGCTCAAATCACTCCCGACAAAGTAGACTACGTAAGTGCACACGGAACTGGCACTCCAGTGGGTGACATCGCCGAGTCCGCAGCCATCTACAGAATTTTTTCGGAGAATATGCATGTAAGTAGTTTAAAAGGCCACTTAGGACACCTTATGGGTGCCTGTGGTGCCATAGAACTCATTTCATGCTTACAGATGATGCATGACAATAGACTCGTTCATACCTTAAATTTAAAAAATATTGATTCACAGTGTGCTCCTTTGAATTATGTAATAGGTGAACCTAAATCTCGTTCCGTAAATATGATACTAAAAAATAGTTTTGGCTTTGGTGGCGTTAATGCCTCTTTACTCATTAAAAAGGTGTAAAACAAATGTTAGAAACCCAGTCGCAAATTGCTGAAACCGTTAATAAACTCTTTGTAAGCCTCTTTGAACTCGAGCCAGAGCAATTACTAGCTGACACAAATCTTTATCAAGATTTAGGCTTGGATAGTTTGGATGCCATTGATCTCATTATTGCTTTTGAAAAGCAGTTTAAAATAAACCCTCCCGTTGAGGAAGTTAAACTCATCAGAACCATGCAAGACGTGTACAACATGGTTTTAAAATACTATCTGGCTGATTCCAGAGAAATTCAGTGAACAACAGTGATATCATTGATTCCTTTTAAAATCAGGTTTTACCTTCCCTTTTTGGCATTTATCTTTTTGTGTTTTTTGACCATTTTTATTCATCCTTTGATATGGATAATAACCCTCACTACTACCGTTCCAGCGGATGCCATTTACCGAAGGCTGGTTAGGTGGACATTTAATTTTGTAATTCACTTTGGGGAATTCAATCGAATTATTTATATAAAAAGACTGTTAAAAGATCTCGATTCTACTCAAAATCGTAATGAAGTCATTGTATGCAACCACATTAGTTTGATTGATGTATTGTTGATCATCGGCACCTTTCCAGATACCTTTACGTTTGTTAAAGAATCCATATATAAATCAAAAATCGTCCATCACATTGTTTCAAAAACCGGCTTTATCTCAGTAAATATAAATGATCCCCAGGAGGCTTCTGAAAGTTTTCTCAAAGCAAAAGAAATTTTAAAAAATGGGGGGCGATTAGTTGTATTTCCGGAAGGCACGAGGTCTCCTACTAACAAACTTCTCCCCTTTCAAAAGGGAGCTTTTAGACTTTCCGTGGAATGTAACGTTCCAGTGCGATGTATTTCATTTAAAAGTAATCAGCCGTTCCTTGTCTCTCTTAAGAATTTTCTGCAAATTTCAAGCCCCACTCATTTTGAAATGGAGGAACTGGAAACCTTTTATCCTCCTACCTACTGCGAGGCTACACTAAATCAAGATTGCAGAAAATTTAGTAAACAGATACATCAATTTTTTAATTCTACTCTCCAAGAAAGGGGTTTTACTCTTGGATAATACTCAACTCATTGTTTTACAAGGTGGCACGTTTGAGATATTAGAAAACGACTCAACACAAATTCAAGCAAAAGGTGAAATCACTTATCTTAACCCCTATTTCGCTGGTCATTTTGAAAGTTTTGCGGTGTTACCAGGTGTGGCTCAGGTAGAACTGGTTTTGGATTTGATTGCACATAGCAACCAGTCGCCCGCCAGACTAAAAAGCATCGAAAGATCGAAATATTTGGAACCAATTATCCCTGGTACAAAACTAACTCTTAACATTAGAAAACAGGAAAATGGAGCCGAATGGTTATTCCAGTCGGATCAAAAAGTTTATTCAAGAGGTAAGCTCACCTATGAATAAATGGAGTCCTGTGGTTGTTATACCCGTGTATAACAATGAAAAAACCTTCTCTATTTTACTTAAAGAAATCATAGAGATGGGTTTTTCAGTCATCGCGGTAGATGATGGATGCACAGACGGCTCTTTTCATCAGATCCCGATATCTAAAAGTCTCACGATCGTAAAGCATAAGGTAAACCAGGGTAAAGGTGCCGCCATTTTATCCGGTATGCATAGTGCTCTCAATCAAAATTATACCCATTGTATAACCATTGATGCTGATGGCCAGCATTATCCCAAAAACATTCCAAGTCTTCTTGATGTTTCCAAATCAAACCCTAATTCCATTGTAATTGGTGCGAGAAACTTTGAAAGAAATAATGAAAATATCCCGTTTTCTAGTCATTTTGGTAGAAGCTTTTCAAATTTTTGGGTTTTTTTGGAAACGGGAATCTGGCACCCTGACACACAAAGCGGGTATAGAGTCTATCCCCTTACCTGCCTTATCCCGAATCATCTTCATCAAAAACACTATGATTTTGAGATCGAAATTTTAGTTCGTTCTAACTGGAATGGGACTCCCATTCTTTCAGCGCCCATTGAGGTATACTATCCTCCTCGTAGTGAGAGGATCAGTCATTTTAAACCACTGGCAGACAACTTTAGGCTTTCCAAAATACATTCGAAGCTTGTCTGCTTCAAAATCCTAAGGACGATATGGAAAACCATGAATCAGGTTCCTTCATTATTTCGCACAAACACTTAGATTTGCCTCAAGCTTGGCAGGCTTTAGATCAAAAACTTGAGATGTCTGCTCTGCCTGAATTTACAAATTTAATCAAAGAGAATCGCAAATTTCTGGACTCACTTTTGGAGACAGGTGCAGATTTATATGGAACCACCACTGGATTTGGAAACTCATCTAATCACAAAATATCAACCCAAAAAACTTTTGAACTCCAAAAAAACTTAACCAGATATCATGGATGTGGAGTAGGTCCCTATTTATCTGAAGAAATTTGCAAGGCTGTGCTTCTGGTTCGAATCAATTGCTTGGCTAAGGGTAAAAGTGCTGTATCCTCAGAACTTTTGACACAGCTGGTTAATCTTTGGAATCATGAGATCATACCAGCCATCCCTTGCAGAGGAAGCGTTGGTGCCAGTGGAGATCTCACACCCCTAAGTTACATTGCCGCCGTACTTCAGGGAGAACGTGAATGCTATTATAAAGGTCAAATTTCGGATACAACCTCCGTTTTTCAGGCTCAAAATCTCACTCCCTATGCATTAAAGCCCAAGGAGGCTCTCGCGATCATGAACGGAACTTCCGTTATGACAGCAATGACTCTATTGGGTCTACAGAAATGCAATCGGATCTTAGATTTGGCTCAAACTTTAACAGCCCTACTTATCGAGCTTCTCGAGGGAAGGGTTACACCTTTTATAAAAGAATTACATGATCTTAAGCCCCATAAAGGTCAAGGATCCGTGGCCGAAAAAATTTATTCCCTACTCAAAGACCCAACTTCTAGATTACATCGGGACACAACGTCCCAAAATCAGCGCATCCAAGATAGTTATTCCATTCGATGTTCCCCTCATGTCCTCGGAGTGCTTGCGGATATCATCGACTACACTTCTAAGTGGACTGAGACAGAACTCAACAGCTCAAACGACAATCCTCTGTTTGACCATGAAAATGAACTCGTATTGAATGGCGGCCATTTTTTTGGAGGGCATATCGCTGCGGCTTGCGATCATCTCAAGGTTGCCGTTGCTAACTCAATAGGTCTGCTTGATAAACAACTGAGTATTTTAATTGATTCCAGACTTAATGGACAAAAATTTAGAGACAACCTTGTGGATATTAACCATCTGGGTATGGATGCCACCTTGCACCATGGGTGTAAGGCCATGCAGATCACACTCAGTTCGCTTGCGGCAGAAATGTTTTCTATGACAGGTCCCGTTTCAGTTCACTCAAGAACCACGGAGTGTTTGAACCAGGATGTGGTAAGTTTAGGAACGATTTCTGCAAGGCAATTGTTAGACATTTTATCACTCGCTGAGGAGGCCATTTCCGTTTATACGATTTGTTTGCTCCAGGCGGTGTATCTAAAGTCTCAAAAAACAAGCACCAAATATTGGCTCTCTCCCGCTCTTGACCTTTTTGTTAAAAGTGTTTTTACTACTTTTAAACCAATCATTGCAGACCGCCCCCTGCATCAAGACATTAAGGATATTCAATATTTCCTTTTTAAAATCAAAAAGAGTTAGGAAAAACATGAGTACGCTGGGAATGTTAAACAACCTAGAATCGCGCAGCGCAGGTCAAATTAGCTTTTCACCACAAAATGACCAAGCAACACAAAACCCACAGGATTCTGAGTTTTGGACGTGGGAATCCTTGAATCTGGAATTAGCCCACTATTCGCAATGGCTCCCATTACATCTTACAACACCCATTCCTTCCAGCTCGTTTGTCGTGGTGGGCAACGATCCTAAAAGTACACTGCTTTTGGTATTTTGTTTGTTAAAAGCAAATCATCTTCCGATCTTATGCAATACCTGGGAAACTGGAAAAAATTTGGGCTTTGAAGTTTTGGATGCCGACCTTATCGCTCGTTCGATTCACAAATCAACCGAAACTCACAAGGGAGATTCCCTGTTTCCAATGCCGGCCACTCATGCCAAGATTGGTTTTTTAACATCTGGCTCCACCGGAACTCCAAAAATTCAATATCGTTCCTTTGGCTCTCTCCTGGAGGAAGGCAAAGCTTTAGAGAGGACATTAAACATTGAAAAACATGGAATGATACTGTCTTCCGTTGGATTTAATCACTTATACGGAATGATTTTTGGTGTCATCCTTCCACTGGTTACCAAAAGTGCTTTTCGGATCCTAAATCAAGCCAAGGCTGAAGACTGGATCCTAAAGGCAAAGATTGAATTGTATGTGAGCATTCCATCCACTTGGCGGATCACCAGGCAACTTTTTTCAGGTGAAATAAAGAACTTTGTGGTGTCTGGATCACCTTTAGGTGAGGAAAAGGAGAGTGATTTTTCTGCCATTTGTCACGCTCAAAATCGGTACCCTAATTTTTATGAAGTACTGGGAAGCACTGAAACGGGAGCGATTGGATTTAGGAATTGTTTAAAGATGGAACCAAGAACGTTTCACTGGTTGGAGGGTGTAAAGGGGCTGCCCCAGGAAAATCATACCTTAATTGAAAGCTCCTTCCACGATAATCCCATCGTACAAATGGCCGACCGTATTCAACTTTTACCTAAGAATCAATTCGTCCTGTTTGGAAGAAGCGACCGAATTGTAAAGTATGCCTCGACTAGGCTAAGTCTAGATAAGTTAAGTGATACATTGAATTCGTTACTCCCCGAAAGCAAAGTCGTGTGCGATTTTATAGAGATGGCAGGACTTCCCAAGGGTGGATTGTTGGTGGCATATATTGAATCTCAACCCTTGTCCGTATCGGAGCTAAGGTTTCGATTTACAAAAAAATCGGATCTCCCCTTTCCTAATTTTATCTATTTCTGCTCTGAGTTACCTAAATCAAAGTTAGGAAAAATAGATCTAAATGAGTTAAGACAAAGATACCAACCTTCCACTACACGCCCGGAAGAGCCTATCGTATAAAGCAAAATGCAGAGCGTTTTTCTCTTCAAGGTCTAATGGATTCACCACCATCAATGATTGGACCCCATCACTCCATTCAAGCACTCTTAAAACATCATAAAGGCGCCGAGCAAAATCTTCAGCAGTACCTTCCAAATTATAATAAACACGCCAGAGATTTTGAGAATGTTTCCAGATTCCATTAAAATCAAGCAATGCACATTGGGCCAAAGGATGGTTCCATTGGGGGAAATCTTGATATTTACTCAGAAGATAGCACTCTTTTAGCGGCGCATAATGCTTAAGGAGCTGACCCGGGCTCGAAGGATTTTTTGAATTCATGAGCAATTCCTTTGGTTCCAAAGGAGAACAAACGGCACAATCCGCCAGGCAAGAGCGAAGGTCGGAAGGGAGAACAGATCCAGGTCTCAACCAATCCAACTGGGCGTTGTGAATCTTTACAATGGAAGATTCGATGCCTTTTTGACAAGGACCTCCGTCTAATACCCAAATATCTTCATTATCGGGAAATTCGTTCATGACGTGCATGGCAGTGGTAGGACTGATATGACCGGATTTATTTGCACTAGGAGCGCAAATGGGATGACCTAATTGATCGATGAGTTTAAGCGCAATAGGATGCCTGGGCATACGTAGCCCAACAAATCCTGTGCCAGCGGTGATCAATCCAGAAACACAATCCCGACTCCGAACCACTATTGTCAGCGGTCCTGGCCAAAAATGCTCAGCTAGAGTCTTAAAAATGGCCTCGTCTTCCACATTTAAATCAGCGTACTCCAGTGCCATATTCAGACTGGAAACATGCAATATTAAAGGATTGTTCTGCGGCCTACCCTTGTATTGAAAAATCTTCTGGATCCCAATGGTGCTTTTCAATGAAGCGCCAAGGCCGTAAACCGTTTCTGTGGGTAGCCCAACCAGTCCGCCCGATCTGAGATGTTCCAACCATGATTTTGATTGCCCAACGGAGGGATTCGATTCCAGGTTGTCCACTTTGCCGATGAGCGTTGCCATAGCATTTCCCCATTTTATCCACACCTAACTTACCCAATCAAAGAGCTGAATACAATAGCAAAATATCTTAATAAAATCAGCAAAATCAGCTGTTTTTTAGCCAACGAAAATTTTAACAGTAAAGAGTTATCCACAAGTTATCCACAGGTTATCCACATTGGAGGTGACCATCTCCTCCCCATCGATTCCAGAGAGTCTCTGTAAGTGAGGCTGTGGAAAGAATGTGGATAAGTGATGTATTTGATGTGGATAAAGTGTGGATAACCAAAAAAGCTATAAAATCAGTCAAAAAGTTATCCACAGTCCCTTTTCAGATATCCACATTCTCAGCTTGGATATCCACAGGTTATCCACAGGTTATCCACAACCCAATTTTAACCAAAATGAAAATATATTCATTATTTTTCAAATGGTTAAAAATCGATAAAAAAGTTATCCACAATTTTTTGATACCCCTACTACTACTACTACCTTAATAAAACGTATTTTTTAAAGAAAGGAGAGTTAGTCAAAGGCCGGTTGTGGCTCCTCTCTGGATAGGATATGTAGATGGTTCAAGTCAGCATAAGGGAGGGTCCATTGGAAACCGTTTCATCTCTACAAACACAAAAAGGTCCATCCTATTCCCAAACCCCTGGCGCTGGGAAAAATAGATTAGAATTTCGATTTCCCAGAGATTTGATGATTACAGCGCTTACAGACGTATTAGCCGCACAGTCCGCTTCTGACTCCGCTTGGGCAGAGGTGAGATTGTGTGAGGGTGATTTAATTATTTTAAGCTCTCTTGCTAAGAATTTTTTTATTCAAAGTCGATTTCATTCTCCCCATGATCAGCAAGGTTCCTTTAAAATACCAGGTAAATCTTTGTTGGAGTATATGAAACAGCTGCCACCTGTTGAAATTCAAATGGTGGCCGAGGCTGAGAAAGTGACCGTTCGATCTGGCCGAAGTTTTGCTAGGTTTCAGTTGGTTTTTGATTCCCTTTCCACAGAATTTGAAATTCCACAAATAGGCGCCCAAATTTCCATAGAAGCTCAAGCTTTAAAGGAATGGGCAGCCTCTTTTAGTGATTTTATCTCTGTTGAAGATATGCGTTTCTTTTCAAACGGGGCTTTGGTTTGGATGGAAAATGTTCAAGGAGTGGATAGTTTGTTTGCCGTGGCTAGTGATTCGGTAAGGTTAGCCAAAACACGATGTTTTAGTGGGATTCAAGTCTTGGATGCCGACCAATCTTCCGTTTTAGTGCCTAAGGCAGGAATGGATGAGGTGTTGAGATACGCCAGTTCACAGCCCCCCAACAAACGCCTTAATGTTAGATGGCAACAAAGTACGCTTTTTTTCGCGTTAGAAACCGCTGAATATAAAATGTTTATCAAAGGCATTGCAGGAAAATATCCCAATTACCTTGCCGCCGTTCCAAAAAATGCAACCTTCATAAAATCTGTGAAAAGAGCGGAGCTTTTGGAGAGCGCTAAAAGAGTCTTGTTTTTTTGTGATAAATCAAAGCATATCAGCATGAAATTTGATGGTGATTTGGTGGCGATTGATTCTTATGGACCGTTTGGTGGACAAAGGTCTGGTCAAGAATTTGTTGGCGTACTTAACCCTACCGACCAACTGTTTCAGGTGGATTATAATGGGCAGAATTTGGTAAATGTCTTGTCTAAATTGAATGGTGAAGTGGTCACCTTCGAATGGGAGAATGCGGATAGACCTGTGAAAATCGTGGGGGAGCCCACAGCAGGAAGAGACAGTTTTTATCTCTTGGTGCCTATCCGAAATCTATGAATTGTGCTATTAAGCTTGCCTAGGAATATCTAATAATCGAAGTAAAAATGTCTTGAAAGGATGCCAATGCCTGGAATTTTTTTCTCAAAACCAGCTTTTCTTTTTGCAACTACGGAACCAACTGCGGATTCGAAGGAAGTTCGCTTGCCCTCCGACGGTGGGAGTATCGCAGGTGACGAGAGCTATGGGGCTGGCCAGATTCAAATTTTAGAAGGGCTTGAAGCCGTTCGAAAAAGACCTGGTATGTACGTGGGTGGCACCGGGTCTAACGGTCTACATCACCTTGTTTATGAGTTGGTGGACAATTCCATTGATGAGTATTTAGCTGGGTTTGGAAATACCATTGAGATCAAACTCCATGTAGACGGATCGGTTAGCGTTACAGATAACGCCCGTGGCATACCAGTGGATAAGCATTCAGATGGACGATCCGCACTGGAAGTTGTGATGACCGTGTTGCATGCCGGTGGAAAATTTGACAACAACGTTTACAAGGTTTCGGGGGGATTGCATGGGGTAGGTGCAAGCGTGGTAAATGCGCTGTCGTCCCATTGTAAAGTGGAGGTTAGGCGGCTTGGTCGTGTTTATTTGCAAGAATATAAATGCGGTGTTCCCTTATCTGGAGTTACAGAAATAGGTGTGACCGACATCAGCGGCACTTCCACTCAATTTTGGCCCGATGCCACCATATTTGAATCAACCCAATATTCTTTTGATATTCTGGCGGCTAGGTTGAGGGAGTTGGCCTTCCTAAATAAAGGAATCATCATTAGGTTATTTGACGAAATAAATGATAAAAAAGCAGAGTTTTGTTTTCAAGGTGGCTTAAAATCATTTGTTGAGTTTTTGAATCGATCCAAAACCACCATCCATCCCCATCCTGTTTATGTGACTCTTTCTAGGGATAATTGTGAGGTGGAACTGGCTTTGCAGTGGAATGATACTTATACAGAGAGTATCTATTCTTATGCCAACAACATCAATACCGTGGATGGGGGCACCCACTTAACGGGATTTAGAGCAGCCCTTACTAGAGTGGTAAATGGGCTAGCTAGTGAAGATAAAGGTGCCCAAAGTCTAAAAGAAGGCCTTAATCCGGATGATATCAGAGAAGGTCTTACAGCTGTAGTACATGTAAAGATTCCAGATCCGCAGTTTGAAGGACAAACTAAGTCTAAGTTGGGTAATTCAAGGGTAAGAACGGTAGTAGAAAGCATTCTTAATGAAAAATTAAGTGAGTTTTTTCATGAAAATCCTGATGTGGCTAAAAGGGTTGTAGCAAAAATTGTAGATGCCGCTCGAGCTAGGATCGCTGCTAGAAAGGCAAAAGAACTCACACGTCGGAAAGGCGCCCTGGATTTTTCTGGGCTACCTGGAAAAATTGCGGATTGTCAAGAAAAAGACCCAGCTTTGTGCGAGCTTTATATCGTGGAAGGTGATTCTGCGGGGGGAAGTGCAAAACAGGGCCGAGATAGGAAAACACAGGCGGTATTGCCATTAAAGGGTAAAATCTTAAATGTTGAAAAAGCTAGCGCCGACAAAATGTTGTCTAACCAAGAGATACGAATTTTGGTTCAAGCGTTAGGAACCGGCGTGGGTAGAAGTGATTTTGATATTTCAAAGATCAGATATCACAAAATTGTGATCATGACAGATGCGGATGTGGACGGAGCTCATATTAGAACTTTGTTACTTACCTTCTTCTATCGACAAATGAAGGAAATCATAGAACGAGGTTATTTATACATTGCTCAGCCACCACTTTATAAATACAAAAGATCTAAAAATGAAAGATATCTAAAAGACGATTCTGAGTTGGAAAAGTTCTTGTTTGATTCCTCTTTGCAAGAGTCTGAAATTAAAGACGCGTCGGAAAAAACGGTGGATCCTCTCATTGTTCGAAACATGTTGACTTGTGTGGAACGCTACAAGCGTTTATTTAGCATTGTATCAAGGAGAAGAAGTGCTCTTTTTATGGATTATTGCCTGAATTCCGAAGAGTTTTTGGTAGATATTTTCTTTAATCAGAATGCCTTGACCGACTTTCTGGAAAAAGCTAAGGGCCACATTAATGCCAATGCATTTATGGATTATAAAGTGGAATTTGATATCGAACATAACCGTTATTATGCGCAGATTGTTCTTCAAATAAGCGGTAAGCCACTCAGATTTAGACTAGACAGCGCATTCTTAGAGAGTCACGAACTTACGGAGTTGAAAAAGCTGAAGGCTCAGGTGACCACGGGTTATCAGTTCCCTTTGAAATATGTGCAAGATAAAAAATCCAAATCCACAGAAAACTTTGTGACGCTTTATGATTTGCTTTTGCAAGAAGGCAAACAAGGAGCTTATATACAGCGCTATAAAGGCTTGGGAGAAATGAATGCGGAGCAGCTTTGGGACACGACCATGAATCCCTCAACGAGACAATTTTTGAAAGTGGAGATTGATGATGCTGCAGCAGCAGATGATCTTTTTGCCATGTTGATGGGAGATGAGGTGCCTCCAAGAAAAGAGTTTATTGAAACGAATGCTCTAAGCGTAAGAAATTTGGACTTTTAGTACAATATTATAGATTTATCAGAAGGAATTTTATGACTGACAATAACGCACATAAACTTAATATTGTTCCTATAAATATCAACGAAGAAATGAAAAACGCTTACCTAGATTATGCGATGAGCGTGATTGTATCCCGTGCTCTTCCCGACGTGAGGGATGGGATGAAACCTGTTCATAGGCGAGTGCTATTCTCGATGTTTGAACAAAACATTGTGCATAATAAGCCTTATCGAAAATCGGCCCGCGTGGTGGGGGATGTTTTGGGTAAGTATCACCCCCATGGTGACGTTCCTGTTTATGAGGCGCTTGTTCGCTTAGCCCAAGACTTTTCCATGCGTTATCCTTTGGTTGATGGACAAGGAAACTTCGGTTCCATTGATGGCGATTCCCCTGCAGCCATGCGTTATACAGAGGTAAGACTTTCTAAAATTTCAGAAAGCTACATGGCAAATCTGGAAGAAGACACCGTAGATTTTGTCCCAAACTATGATAATTCAGAAAGAGAGCCCTCTGTATTACCTACTTTAGTTCCACATTTACTAGTGAATGGTCAAAGTGGGATTGCCGTGGGAATGGCCACCAACATCCCCCCTCACAATCTAGGGGAAATTTTAGATGCGCTGATGCACCTGCTGGATAGTCCCGAAGCCACTAGTGAAGAGTTGATGACTTATGTCAAAGGTCCAGATTTTCCCACTTCGGGTTTGATTTGTGGAATCAAAGGCATTCATGATGCTTACCGTACCGGTAGGGGAAGTATCGTGGTGCGAGGGCGTGCTACGGTAGAAACTTTAAAATCGGGACGTGAGCAAATCATCATCACCGAAATCCCTTACCAGGTAAACAAAGCCACGTTGATCGAAAAAATAGCGGATTTGGTAAAAGCGGAAGAGCTTACAGGAATTTCAGATATCCGGGATGAATCTAATAAAGATGGAATTCGGGTGGTTATTGAAATTAAAAAAGGCGAAAATGGCGAAGTTATATTGAATCATCTTTACAAAAAGACCAGACTTCAAGACTCCTTTGGGGTGAATATGGTTTGTATTGTAAGGGGTATTCCAAGACTTGTTTCTTTAAAGGAAGCACTGGAAAATTTCAAAGATCATCGAATTGAAGTGATCACAAGACGAACCAACTTTAGACTTCGAAAGGCTGAAGAGCGGCTTCACATTTTGGATGGCTTAAGAATAGCGGTTGAAAATATAGATGAAGTCATAAAGCTCATTCGCGGTGCTGCCAGTCCTGATATTGCCAAAGAACAACTCATGGGAAGGTTCAACCTGTCTGAGAAACAGTCTGGTGCAATATTAGAAATGAGACTTTCTAGGCTTACCGCTCTTGAACAAGATAAAATTGTGAATGAGCATCGGGAAACTTTAATGACCATTTCAGATCTAAAAGATATTCTCGCTAAACCCGCAAGAGTGATCACAATTTGTAAGGAAGAGTTTGTCCAGTTGAAGGCATCTCATGCCGATCCACGGCGCACGGAAATTACCACCGACGCCTCCGATGTTAACTTAGCCAGCTTGATTCCTCCTGGGGATGTTTTTGTTACATTCTCACAAGCTGGGTATATTAAGCGAGTGCTGGTGGAAGAGTTTAGACAGCAGAATCGTGCTGGAAAGGGAAAAACGGGTGCTGGATTAAAAGACACCGATTCCATTAAATACACAATGAGAGCACACACTCATGATCATTTATTGATGTTTAGTAATCACGGAAAGGTCTATTGTTTCAAAGTTTTTGAACTTCCTGAATCCAACGCTACAGGTAAAGGTAAATCCATTGCCCAGCTTCTGACGTTGAATGCTGGGGAAGAAATTACGACCATGCTCACAACAAAGGACTTTGATGATACCTCTTGCATCTTCATGGTGACGGCGCAAGGCACGGTGAAAAAGACGGAACTGAGTGCGTTTGGAAACATAAGGACTTCTGGTCTCAAAGCCGTCAATTTGGACGAAAATGACTCGCTGATAGCAACGATCATCACGAACGGAAAACAGGAAGTGATTTTGGCAACGGAAAAAGGTAAAGCCATCCGATTTGAAGAAAGCGAAGTTCGAACCATGGGACGTAGCGCTCGGGGCGTTTCAGGGATTAATCTGGATGACAACGATAAGGTTGTGAATGCCACGATTTGTGATCCCAATGAAAAGATACTGTCTGTGACGGAATTTGGATATGGCAAGCGAAGCCCCTTAGATGAGTACCGTCTTACCGGCAGAGCCGGAAAGGGAGTAAATTCCATAAGGACCACGGAAAGAAATGGTAATGTGGTTGCAGTGATTTCGGTGTCGGACAACTCCGACGTGATGCTCACAACCAACACAGGACGTGTGTTACGTACACCGGTTGCTAGTATCAACGTGATTGGTCGCTTGACGCAAGGGGTTTGCATCATGCGTATCTTGGATGGTGAAAAAGTGGTAAGTGTTTGTCGTCCCAATGAATTTGATGATACCCCTGTAACCACATTGGTCCCTGGAGAAGAGGTAGAATAAAACAATGAAGCCATTATTTCTAAGACTAAGCATGTTCCTGTTTTTGTTGGGCTGTCGAGTGCCGGTGCAAGACGAAATCAAAGACAAATTATCTGGTCCTTTTGCAGTGAAGTCTTATAAAAATAATGTTTTTGTTGTGAATTCCAGCTTTACAGGAGAGTTTAAAGATGGAAATCTCCAGAGGTATCAGCTAAGTACAGAGGGAAAATTGACCCTGCAGCAGTCGGTTAGCACGCCCAGGCTGTCTTCTGATCTAGCCATTTCTCCTGATGGCGATTTGGTGGTGGTGGCAGAACAAGGGAAATCAGCTTCCTTTACGTTTTTTGATCTCAACCCGGATCAGAGCATCCTTCAAGATACGGCTTTTAAACTCGATTTGGGAAGAACCGGTTCTTTTAAAAATCTCCGATTTTTTAAGCTGAAAGCAAAGCCAGATTTGCTATATCTTGCAGCTAATTTAGACCCTAGGACTCGATTTACGCGGACCCTCATTTATGAAGTGGATAAGAAGCAACGGATCGCTAGTGAATGGCTCCGTTTTCCAGAAGCTTTATTGGGTTCAAAAAGTCCCTTTTTTGTTTCTTTGGGAGCATACAAAATCGATTTAGAAAATGAATATTTGAATTTGTTTCCAAAGTTAGGAACTGGACGAGAATTGCAGGTTTATTTTCCAGATGTGAGGAGATTTTTGACCGGTGAAGCCACGGAACCCCAAGGAGTGCAAGATTTTAAATTGGTGAGTTCTTGGCAAGTGGATCTCAATAAAGTGGTCACCGGCAGTCCAGTGTCAGATGCCGTCTTTTTAACTCCTTATGCGTTTAATGACGATGGGCAAATCCCGGAACCCTACCCTCCAGCTGATTCCCCTATACAGCCCAGGTGGAGACTTCCAGCGGGGAGCGCGGGAGACATTCCGGATTCCGAATGCTCCAAAAATGTGAAACCGGAATCTTTTTCTTTTTCTAAAGACTCGTTTCTTCTCGTGGAATCCAGAAAATTGGGGGATAGCGATGATGGATTCTATGTGGACTCCAAGGTTTATCAGTTTAGTGGCATCCAAAAACTTTACACCGCTGGCAAAGAGCTGTTTTCCGTTCCCATTGAAAAGCGCATTTTAAAAGACAGTTTTGCCCGATTGGTGGGAGTCAAAAAGGTTTTTGAGGAGGGTTCAGAATTTAGCAATGCTTCCTATATTAGCCAGTTTTCTTACATCAATACGCCAAAAGGATGTTTTCCTTTCGTTCATAAAGTGGAGTTTAGAACAGGTGGAATTGGTTTAGAAAAGGCTTGGTTTTTGTATTTAAAAGGGACTGGATTGAATCAAACCGGCATCACTTCCATTCCAGGAAACGGGTTTCAGGCCAGTGCTGTCATTGGCCAACATATTGTCACCTTTTCATACAGCGACAACAGTTATAAAGTGTTTAGGTTTGATGGAGAGAGTGTCACGGAACTTGCTCAGTAGGAGTTAGGAATGAAAATTTTTTTAGATTCTGGAGATTTAAAGGAAATTCACCAAGCTCTTGAATGGGGAATGTGTGATGGAGTTACTACGAATCCATCTATTGTGGCGGGCACTCAGCAGGATTTCAAAGTACTCATCCAGAGTATCGCCAAATTAGTGCGTGGTCCAGTTTCAGCGGAAGTGATCTCACTTGATTACACGGACATGTTGAAAGAAGCTCATGTTTTAGCGGAATTAGATCCCAATGTGGTGATTAAGCTTCCCCTCACCCCTGTTGGATTGAGAGTGTGTAAGGATCTGTTTTTAAAAGGAATTAAAACTAATGTGACTCTTTGTTTTCAACCGCTCCAAGCCTTAGTGGCAGCTAAAGCGGGTGCCACCTACATTTCACCGTTCATTGGTCGATTGGACGATGTGGGCACTGAAGGGTTGGATTTAATTCGTGATATTAAACAGATTTATGGAAATTATGGTTTTCAAACTCAAATATTGGGCGCTAGCATTCGAAACCCAGTCCATGTTTTGGGTTGCGCAAAAGCCGGAGCTGATGTTGTTACCTTACCGTTTAAAATTTTATCACAGATGTATCAACACCCTCTGACTCAAAAAGGCATTCAGACTTTTGTTGATGACTGGGAAAAATCGGGTCAAAAATCCATTTTGTCCTAAATGAGTTTTTGTAATTTTTCACGTCAATTCTCCTTCCTTTTTTGCCAACTTCAAAAGATGTATTCTATTTCCAAGTCGCCCGGTTTGATGGATTGAATATTTTTGCAGTTTGGAATGATTAAAACCCATTTGGAGAATTATGAATGCTCTAGCTCAAGATGAAGGTTTACACGCATTGAGTCAAGATCTCTTTTTTCATGTGTCGGAATCCTTCTTCGGACATTTTCGAAGCCGTAACAGGGAAGTGCAAATGACCGAGCTCAAACCAAGTGCTATACAGTTACAACAATTGGGTCACTGGGTTTGCTTGGAATTGGTGTTAGGTCAAGGTTTTCAGATTCTTTTTATGCTTTACTTCAAAAGTTCAGCTTTGTGCTCTTTACTTAAAGAAAAAAATTCGAGCGATTTGGAAACAGCAATCGACTTGGCAAAGGAACTCCTTAATTGGTGTACCGGGACTCTTAAGCAGGAGTTTCAAAACGCTGGGCTGCCACTTACGTGTAGTTACCCAGTCTGTACTAGAGCTTTTGACACCTTGCTTTACAAAGTGGATCAGGAGTTTGAATTTATGCACTGGCAATTTGATGATGGTGGTCATAAAGCACTTTTGGCTTCGCGTTTAGAGGTTGTGGATTATGAATTAACCTTCGAGGCTTTAACAAAATTACTTCATGCAAATCAAGCATTGAGAAACGCATCCAATTCAGGAATTGAAATGTTATGAATGCATCTATTGATGGCTCCAATTTAATCCCATTTAACAAATATAGTGCAGTGAAACATCTTAATTCCGGATTTATGGTCACCACTTTGCTGGAAAAGAGCAAAGAAACTCTGGAAAGGCTCTTGGATGGTCTACCCTTGTTTTTTGCTCTCATCGATATGGAAGGTAGAATTGTTCGGGGCAATCGGGAATTGGCAAAGTGGTTCGATACAGACATTGAAAATGTATCGGGGAATTCACTATTCGACCTCTTAGACAAAACGTTTCGAAAAAAGGTTTTACGTGAGCTGGAGCTTGCCTCTCAGGGTCAAACGGTGACTTCCTCATTGGAATTAGACAGCAGGTTCGGACTTAACCGGAAATTGGATGTAAAATTCTTTAGTGTCGACATAGGCAATATTGGTCATTTAAAAATAGCTGGCATGATTGGAGATGTGACTGAGACTGTGCCACCTATTGAAATTGTCTTAAACGAAGGTGAGGTAGTCACTTAGAAAACCGGACACGGACGATGCTAGCTTATTGTATAAAACGAACCAGCAAATGCAGGATTCTTAATGTTTACCTTAGTGCATAATGAGTGTAATTGGAGTATAACAAATAGCCTTCCGCATTTAGTGAGTGTTTTAAATGTTTTTCTGCAAAAATTTGAAACTTCAAGCCAAAGTTTGGTAAGTTGATAGCAATAGACCTTCACAGTGGGAAAAATGTGTCTTAATCTAAGGGTGGAAGTCACTGCAATTAGTGACCCGAATTGGCGTTTTTGACTTCTTGAAAGGTGGATCGAGTGGCAAAGTTTCTTATTATTGATGATTCTCGAACGGTTCGCTTAGCCACAAAGATGATGTTGGAGAAAATGGGGCATGTAGCATTGGAAGCCGGGTCCGGCAAACTAGGTTATGAACTGTACCAAGCCAATCCGGACACAGATTTTTTGATGCTTGACTTTAACATGCCAGGATGGAATGGGATAGAAACATGTAAAAAAATTAAAGAGTTACCTGGTTCCGAAGCTCTTAGGGTTTTTATGGTAACCACGGAGACAGAACTGGATCTTAAAAAGTTGGCAAAGGAAGTGGGAGTTTCTGCTTGGTTGGTAAAAGGGCAGTTTGACGCGAAAGCGTTAGGGGAACTCATCTCTAAATTCGAGCATTCTTTGTCGTCTCACAAATGACTTTTAAATGTAGGATTAGGAAAACCTTGTGACCTCTGACCAGATATTATCGGAAATTATTATTATTGGAGCGTTGTTGGTTTTTAATGCATTGTTGTCGCTGTCAGAGATGGCGCTCGTATCTACCAGACCTGCACGCCTGCAGCAGTTGGTAAAGGAAGGTCATGCCAGCGCCTTGATGGCCACTAAGCTGGCGGAATCACCTTCTATTTTTCTGTCTACCGTGCAGATAGGGATCACTTTGGTTGGGGTCCTTTCAGGAGCATTTGGCGGCGCAAGATTGCCTGATTTTCTAGCTGAAACATTTGAAGAAGGATTGGGTATTTCTACGGATTTCGCTCAGATCCTCGGCTCTGGTATTGTTTTTGGCACGATTTCGTTTTTTTCCGTAGTGATTGGAGAGCTTGTACCAAAGAGAATTGGCCTAAGATTTCCTGAAAAAATTGCCCTTTTTGTGGCTTTTCCCATGAGTTTTTTGACCAAAATTTCTTACCCCATAGTGGTGGTATTGAGTTCTTCCACCGAGATCATTTTAAAACTTTTTGGATTGAATAATCGAAATATTGAACCCACGGTTACCCATGAAGAGATTCAGGCCATGATGACACAGGGAGAGCAAGAGGGAATTTTTGAAAACCAAGAAAGTGCCATGGTTAAACGTCTTTTGAATTTAAGCAAAAAACGAATCACCACCATCATGACCCCCACCCATGAAATCATTTGGATAGACGAAAAACAACCTATTTTGGGTCAGATTCCAAAGGCGCTTGAATCAAGGCATTCCCAATTTCCAGTGGCATCGGGTGATCTACAGCATCTACTTGGTACGCTTCATACAAAGGATCTCTGTCAAAATATTTTAGCTGAAAATAAAAAATCAATTCACGAAATGGTGACCCCACCTTTACTCATACCTGAGTCCTTAGATCCACTAGAGGCTCTAGAGCAGTTTAAAAGGTCTGGGATTCACATTGGTTATGTCATTGATGAGTTTGGAGCGATAGAAGGTATTCTAACGCTTAACGATATTTTGGAAGCCATTGTGGGTGATATACCCACTTTGGGTCTAAAAACGAGCCAGGAAATTGTGCAAAGGGATGATGGCTCCTGGCTGGTGGAAGCGTGGCTAAATGTAGATGAGGTGAGAGATCGATTGCAGATTCCCTTTACAAACGACGAAGAAGAGAGGCTATACGAAACTCTTGGTGGATTCGTTTTGCACACTTTGGGTCGAGTGCCGGTGGTGTCTGATCACTTTAATGCCTTTGGGTTCAGCTTTGAAGTCGTGGATATGGAT